>JAEEIU010000051.1 GCA_016281495.1 Treponema sp.
GCATAGATTAAAATGCCGGTGGCCATGGCGGAGAGGAAATACCCGTTCCCATTCCGAACACGGAAGTCAAGCTCTCCTGCGCCGATGATACTGGATTCGTTCCGGGAAAGTAGGTAGCTGCCGGCTTTTTTTATTTTAAATTGGTTCTCGAACTGATGATACTGGATCCGTTCCGGGAAAGCAGGTAGGGAGCGGCCCGGAGGGCAGAAACAGTCCGGCGGACTGTTTCTAGCGAGTCTCCGAGCGGCTGTGCCGCGAAGGCGGAAGCTGCCGGCTTTTTTATTTTAAATCGGTAAATATGTCACACGGATGCGCAAGTCGCAATGGCGACAATTTCAATGATTTCCACTCATGCAAACGGCACAAAGTGACGTATTCGATTTTGCTACGCAAAATCCAGAAGAAGCACTTTTGGATGGAATAAAAATGAAAAAGATTGTGATTTTTATGTTTTTAATTATTTCGATATTGTTTCCTGTCCTTGGCTTTGAAATTTTGAATAAACTTCCACTGACGCGATTCAATAGTTTTTACGCTTTTTGTGGTTTAGGACTATTTTATATATTAATGCTTGTAATTTCAATTGTACTTATTCTTAAATCAAAATATAGCTCCCTGTTAAAAACTTTCTATTGCCTGATAGCGGGCATTTATGTTTTAATGACATTTTATATTATGAACATTACTGTTCCTTAAAACCAGATTAGCTTTCTTGATGAAAATAACATACCGTGTTACAATGAATTATGAAAAATCAATATTATTGTTATTAGAGTAATCTCATAAATTATTGGAGAAAACAATTGAAGAGGCATTTGTCGGAAATTATTCCATTTGTTCCAGAAAAACAGGAAGCCGTAATTCTCAGCTCTATTTGCACAGGCGAGAAAATGGCCGGGTTCAAGGATAAGGCAGACGGACACTTTACCGAGGTAATGCTTATTCAATCCCTGGATGATGAAATTGAGTTTAAGAAAATATATGGCCTTAAAAAAGTGAGAACAGAATACTAAATGACCGTTGAGATACAAAAGTACAAACAATTTGGTCCGAAGGATTTTTATGTACGGGCCTTAAAGATTGCGGTGCCTGTAATGGCACAGATGCTAATTCAAAATCTTGTTTCCCTGATTGACAATTTTATGGTCGCAGGTCTCGGTGACATAAAGATGTCTGGCGTAAACATAACCGGACAGATTGTATTTATCTTCATGGTTTTTATGAATACAATCTGTATGGCCGGTGGAATTTTCATGACACAGTTTTCGGGCGCGGGCGACAAAGAGGGAATGAGGCAGTCTTTTTGCTTTAAGATTTGGGCCGGCTTTTTTGTAGCAGCCATTTTTACCGTTGCCTGCATGGGCATTCCACGTCAGATTCTAGGACTCATGGTGAATGGAAATTCTCAGGCCGATGTGATACTTGCTCAAGGCGAAAAGTACATGAGGATTCTGGGCTTTATGGCAGTACCGTGGATTCTCTCGGCTATGATTTCTTCATCACTAAGGGAAATAGGAGAAGTTAAAGTTCCCCTGGTAATCTCAATTGTAGCGACACTTGTTAACACCTTCTTTAACTGGATTTTGATTTATGGCAATCTCGGTTGTCCAAGGCTGGAAGTGCAGGGTGCTGCCATAGCGACAGTTATTGCCCGCAGTGTAGAAGCCATTATTTTCATAATCTACATGATAAAAAAGAAACCTCCATTTGCAATCAGAATTATAAAGCTGTTTCGGATTAACCTGAAGCTTTTTGGAGAAATTTTCAAGAAGGCATGGATGATAATGTTTTCTGAAATGGTGTGGGCAATTGCAGAGACAATCACAACAGCACTGTATAACGGACGTGGAGGTGCGGATGTCGTTTCCGGCATGTCGGCAAGTTTTGCAATCTCAAATCTTTTCTTTATTGCATTCAGCGGAATCATTACGGCTACTTCTGTCATAATCGGTAAGAACCTTGGACGTGGCGCGCTTGATAAGGCAAGGGAAGAAAAAGTATGGCTTTTAAACGGTGCAAAAATCTTCGGCCTGTTTTTTACTCTCGTGGGGCTTGTGTGCCTGCTTTTGGTTCCAGTGGTATTCAGAAACCTTAGCGAACATTCCCAGTCAATATGCAGGCAAATGGTTTTAGTCATGGCCCTTTATATGCCTGTCTGGGTTTATATTAACGGCCAGTTTGCGATAAGCCGTGCGGGTGGAGATACAATTATGGGAATTATGGTGGACGGAATCGGTAATCTTGGTTTTGTGATTCCGGGAATTTTCCTAATGGCCAAATTGACGGATATGGGACCGGTAATGATGTACGCTATAATTAAATCGGTGGAAATTCCTAAAATAGCAATCGCACATTTCTGGCTCAAAAAGGAAAAGTGGGTCGTTAATCTTGCAAAGGAAAATGAGGGGGAGAAGGACGAAAATGAATCTTGAGAATTTTTATTTTTTTAGCGGAACGTCGTATGCGGGAAAATCAACAATGGTACATCTTCTTGCGGAAAAATACAACGGCATTGAATGTAATGAAAACTACCACGACAATTATGAAGGTGAGCTTGATCCAAAGGAATTTCCTGCACTATGCTATACTCGGGACCTTAAAGACTGGCATGATTTTATCCGTCGGACTCCTGAGGAATATGCAAAGTGGATTGCTGATGCGAAAAAGGAGTGCGAGGTAATTGAACTCAGGATGCTGGAAAAAATGGAAACCAACGGCCGCAAGGTTTTTATAGACACCAACATTTGCCCGAAAACCCTGCATAAGATTACGGACAGAAAGCACGTCATGATCATGCTCGCACCCCGTGATATGGCAATACGGAGGTTTTTTGACCGCCCGGATAAGGAAAAGCAATTTCTATATCAGCTGATGATGGAAGAATCTGATCCTCAGGCGGCCCTTGAAAATTACCGAAAGGGGCTGGAATTAATATGTTCCCAGGAAAGCTATGACGAGTATTTGAACTGCGGTTTTGAAGTGAACCTCCGCGATGACAGTCTTGGACTTGAAGGAACTATGGCCTTAATAGAAAAGAAACTAGGCCTGAATTAAAAAAAGTTTTGTTGCTCTTCATGACAACCTCCACCATCGAAAAAAATTCATGATGGAGAAAAAAGAAACAGGCTTTTCTGCAAGTTGCCGGTTTTGCGCGCTATGTTGCCGGAATTAGTTACCAGAACTCTTGTAATACTTGATGCTGAAGTTCCAAAAGAGATAGGCAAGAATGTACATGACTAGTCCCACAAGTGGAGTGATATACATGAAGAAAGACGGATAGCAAGACAAGTCATCTTTTCTTAACAGGAACTGTGCGGGAAAATAATTAACAAAAGCAAAGGGTACGACAAAAGTCATGCAGAATTGAATTGCCTTGTGGAAAATGCTTATCGGATATCCTGCGAACTTGCGCATGTTCCAGTAGAACACTTCCTTTAACGTGTTGGTTTCCAAAAGATAGATGTTCAGTGTTGCA
>JAEEIU010000052.1 GCA_016281495.1 Treponema sp.
CAAGTTCAAAAATTTCTTCAGAATCTTTTTCCATTAGGCATAGATTATTTGATGCACATGAAATGAATGACAAGCAAATTATTAACAAAATAAGATTTTTCAGTTTTTTCATTATTCTCTCCCTGTAATTAACAATGCCCATCCATCTGCTTTTGTTTGTCGCATGTAAGGTAATAATCCATATATTTCCTCACTACCATACTAATGGTGCAGTTCTATATGAAAGAGGTTCTGCATCTTCTGGGTATTTTCCATCTGGATCCACATACTTAACCGGATTATTCCCCGCATAGTGATACAAGTTTCCGTTAACAGAATTGTAGATGCCACCCATACCCGGGAGATTACCTGCATCGCTGGCATTTCCCTTGCCGGCCGCAGGCACATACTCACCGAGGGCCGGATCCACGCTGATCCAGCGGCTGTACTTGGGGTTCAGGTATCGGGCACCGTTGGAATTTTTGAAAAAAAGTTCTCCGTGTGAGGGATTTTGTCGTTTTAAAATTGTCTCCGACGTGATATATGAATCTGTAAGAAATGCATATTTAACAAGGAATAAGACGAGTTCTTGGAATGAGTTTAAATCATAATCCAATTCTGTTGCTTCTGTTGTCAACAGCACCGTGAGGATGTTTTTATTCTTTAACATTCCAATGTTGTTCAACTTTTCACTTTCCCCATTTGATTTATATTTCATTGTCTTCTTTAAGATATTCTTTAAAATCTTCTACAAATTAAAGTAATAACTTCTTCATCTGAAGGTACAGAAGATGTTAACATAATTTCATCGACTAAATAATACTAAAAGAATAAGACAAAGAGACGGAATTGTTACAACAAAACCAATTATTCCTCTTACCACAAAAGTTTTGTCTATTACATAATCTCCTTTTATAGGATGCTTTAACATCCCCTTTCCTATAAGAAACAATTTTACGGACAAAAATAAATAGTACAAAATCAATAATAACAAAAGTATCAATCCTAGTGTTGTTATATTCATGTTTTTCTCCTTTACCAAATGAAAGTACCACCAGCAGGCAAAACAATATCATTAACTTGAACGTATGGTAATAAAAAGGTAGATGGTATTGATGCCAAAGGTGTTTTCTTTTTTTTATCTTGTGCTGATGTAAAAACCAACGCACCATCCGCCATAACATACATTCCAGCAAGAAATCCTGCGGGATCTATGATAGTTAAGACTGTTCCTCCAACAGGTCCAATTATCATTTCTGTAATTCCAATTATTTTTTGCAATGTTGCTTCTTCTTGAGTAAGTGTAGAACCTTCAGGTTTTTCCCGCCATGTTTTAAACGTACTAGGAAAAAGAGATTCAATATAATTACATACATATTTTTCATCTGAAAAAGAGTGCACTATTTCATTTTCTTTAGCTAATTGAAATTTATAATCATGTGCACTTAGAATATAATAAGGAGTGTAAGCATCTCCAATATCTTGAAGATCATCAATATTAGCAGTAATGGTTTTGTTTTCATCATCAATATCATACAAACCAGTAGGATCCACATACTTCACAGGATTATTTCCCGCATAGTGATACAGATTCCCGTTAACAGAATTGTAAATGCCACCCATCCCCGGAAGATTACCTGCATCACTCGAATTACCTTTGCCAGCCGCAGGCACATACTCCCCCAAAGCCGGGTCCGTGCTGAGCCAGCGCGAATATTTGGGGTCCAGGTATCTGGCACCGTTGCGTTTTAAAATTGAAATTTCCTTATGATGTGTAATTTTTCGTTTTGAAAAAATATTTTTAGAGGTATTATCTGCTAAAATAAATGAATATATGAACAAGAAGAAGATTAAATCAAAAGATAAACACATCTCTTGCTGTTGGTTCAGTACGTTTAGAAATACCAGTAGTGGAAGTTGTTTTAATCTTTGGTCTTGTATTAATTCTTTGTTCATTCTTTATACTTAATTCAAATCCTTCCAAACTACTGGACTACCAAAAAATGTTTTTTCATATTTGTCTAAATATATATACATACATCTAATTTTTTTTCGTCCCAATACCGTATCTGTTTTTTTTCCATTAAAAACGTTAAACGCGTCTTCATCTCTTCCTTCTTTTAGCATATCTAAAAAGACTTCATCAACAATTTGAAATGAGTTTAATTCATCAAGAATACAATCATAATTATTTAGAATATCAAGAACATTCTTGGTATAAAAAGGAGATTCTCCTATTTTATAATAAACGTCATCAAACTCATTATATATATCGAAATCGAAAGAGTAAAAACGTTTTTTTAAGACATCATATTCACAAGACATAAAACAAAAATTACCAAATCGAGGTATTCTTTCAAAAACTAGGTTTTCACCTTCGTAAAACACGTTTTTTAAGATTATTTTGACATCTCCGTCCATTTCCAAGTATAAATTAAATATTGGATCGAAATCTTTTATCTGTTCTATACAGGAAATCTTTTTCAAATGAGAATT
This sequence comes from Treponema sp., assembly GCA_016281495.1. Lineage (GTDB taxonomy): Bacteria > Spirochaetota > Spirochaetia > Treponematales > Treponemataceae > Treponema_D. The sequence goes on from JAEEIU010000052.1 coordinate 2,476, forward strand.
CTCTGAAATCTCAGAAATCATCTTTTTCTTTTTGGATTCACAATTTCTGGCAGAATTAAAAAATGGAATCTCACATATGAAAAAAAATGCAAAAAAAACAGCTAATGCACATAGAATATACAACAGAACTTTTTTCATTCCCAAACCTCCAATAAAGGATATCTCAAAGGGAAAGATTACAGTAAAGACAGAATGAACTACTCAGCTTTTACACCTGGATTGGCGGCAAACCATTCATTCCATGCCTGATCAACCTTGTCACAGTATGACTTTTTATCTTCTTCGCTCATGAATGAGGCACGGAAACCGTTTTTGACCACTTCCTTTATGTCGTCCAGCTTGAAATGCATCTTGGAATAGATGTTCCAGTATTCATCAAGAAGCTCTACCTTAAAGAAAGTCGGGTCATCGGTATTCAAAGTTACGAAACATCCTGCATCGTACAGCTTTTTGAACGGATGGTCTTCGATTTTAGAAACAAAATGTTTGGTAAAAATATTGCTTGTGGGACTTACTTCTAGCGGATAATGCTTTTCGGCAAGTTCCTTCATGAACGGCTCGTCGTATGCGGCTGCAATTCCGTGTCCGATGCGCTCGGCTTCAAGGAGGTTGATGCAGTCCTTCATGCTCCAGCTGTCCACAGTTTCTCCGGCATGGGCCACACGGTGGAGTCCGGCTTCCTTTGCCCTCTTGAACACGCTTTCGTAGTCACGGGCAGGTCCCTTTGCCTCATCACCGCCAAGTCCGATTCCAATGATGTCTGGATTTTTTTCCGCCAGAACCAGATCAAGGTTGTGTTCGGCATTTTCCAGCCCAAAAGAGCGGCTTACGTCCACTATTACCTTTATCGTTACATCGTATTTTTCTTTTGCACGTTTTATTGCCCTGGATATTCTGGAAGTCATGTCGTGAAAGTCAAATCCGTTTTTCAAGAGGGAAGTCGGTGCAAAGAAGGTTTCAACATAGACTATGTTATTATTGCGGACATACTTGGCAAAATCCTTAAAATAGTCTGAAATATTATCAACATTGACAAAATAATTCTGGATTTTAATAAAACTGGCCAAAAATCCCGGCAAATCGGTATAATTCCACAGGGCTTCAAGCTCTTCCTGGGGCATATCTTTACCGTAGCGGCTCTTGTATAGCTGCCTGATGGTCTGGTTGCCTATAACTGCTTCTCCATGAAGGTGTAATTCCGCTTTTGGAATCGCCTTCATCAAACTATAAAAATCCCTTTTGTCCATAACCTTCACTAGTCTTTATTATAACACAAAATTATATAAAATCAAAGTCCTTTGCAAGGAAATCTATTATATTTTCGGCAGAATTCCAGTTGAAAACAACTAAAAATAGGGTATAATATAAATAATTGAATCAAAGGAGCACATTATGAAGAAAATAGTCGTTGCCTCAACAAATAAAACAGTCATTCAGACGGCAAAAAAAGCCAATTCCCTTTTTCCTACCTTTTTTCAATGCACCAGTTTTGGGAACACAGAATCAATAATCAGCTACATTAACTACGAGCTGCCGGAAATCAAGGTACTGGACTATACATCCAAGGACATCGACTGCGAGGCCATCCTGGAATCAATTAACTCCGACGCATGGCTGCATTACGGTGGAACAATAGCAATATGCAAGGATCGTGAGGCTGTTCGTCAGATGGAATCCATAAAGGATGACAACATAATCTCCGTACTGACGGTGAGCGACTTTGAGCAGCATTTCGGACGACTTTTGCGCATTTTGTACCAGAACCAGAAATTCCTGTTTACACGCGGCATGCAGGACATAATCGGCGGACAGGAAGAGGGCCAGTTCGTGTGCAACAACGACCCCATGGACATACGCTTTTACACAAGCTTCCTCGTAAGCTATCTGTACACCACCAACCGCATTTCAGAAGAAGACAAGGACAGCCTACAGATGATTCTGATGGAACTTTTGACCAATGCAGTTGAACACGGCAACCTTAACATCTCATATCAGGAAAAATCCGAATGGCTCATGAAGGGCGGAGACATGATGCAGCTTTTAAAGGAACGCTCAGAGGACCCCCGCTACAAGGACAAGAAAATCCACATTTCCTATGCCATCAGGAAAAACGTGTCTGCATTCAGGATTGAAGATGACGGAGACGGATTTGACTGGAAAAAGATGCTTGCGGAAAATGACGAGGAGAACACAGGAACACACGGACGCGGTATTGCACTCAGCCGCCAGTTCGTAAAAAAGCTTGGCTACAACAAGAAAGGAAACCAGGTAACCTTCTCCATTGCAAACAAGGTCAATTCCACAAACTCTGTTCCGGGCATCATGAAACCCTTTGACGCAATCACATACAAGGACAAGCAGGTTGTATGCCACCAGGATGAAATGTCCAACGACCTTTTCTTCATTGTATCAGGCCAGTTTGCCGTTTACGTCAACAAGAAATTCACGACAATGCTCACGCCTAACGACATGTTCATCGGAGAGATGGCATTCCTTCTGAACGACAGGCGTACTGCTACGGTTGTGGCAATTGGTTCAAGCTGCAAGCTAATCAAAGTGCCAAAGACGGCATTCCTTTCGCTCATACGAAAAAATCCGCACTACGGCATCTTCCTTAGTAAAATGCTTGCGCAACGTTTGGAAAACCAAAGCCAGACCACTTATGCTGTTGAACAGAAGCTTGCCGAAATTCAGAATTTCATGCACAAATAAAACAACAGAACGGTAGCCGAATGTCACTTAACTGCAACGAAATAAACCTGATACTCAAAGAACTTGAACTTGAAGGCTCCTTCATCCAAAAGGTTGTTCAGCCGTCCTACGACATGCTTGCATTCAAGGTCATAAAGAACGGAACACTCGCCACGATACTCATATGCACAGGCTCCCAGGTATGCCGAATTCATTCAACCAGGATGCAGGTTCCCAAAAACAAAAAGCCCCTCCGCTTCTTTGAATTCCTAAAGTCCAACGTACAGGGCATGAGGATAAACTCTTGTGTTCAACTGGGGCTGGACAGAATAATCAAGATGGATGTTTCCACCTGGCAGCAGAAATACTACATCTACATAAGGCTATGGTCGGGTGCGGCAAACGTAATTGTCACCGACGAAAACAATGTAATACTTGACTGCATGTACCGTCGGCCAAAGAAAAATGAAATGACCGGGCAGCCGTTCAAACCGGAAGAAAAAGAGCCTACTCAGGAAGAGATAAACGAAAGCCTTGAACGTTTCCCCATCAGGGACTTTTCCGACCGGGGAGAAGACTTCAACAGCCTTTCCTTTAGCGAAAAAATCGACAGGTTCTATTCGGAGAACGCCACTTCACTTTCAAGGGATGCACTTTTAGCACAGGCCGAAAAATGGTACAACGTAAAGCATTCAAAAATGGAAAGCGCATTGCAGAAGCTCCTGGACAAAAAAAAGAGTTTTGAGCATGCGGACAGACTCAAGCACACGGGAGATTTGATTCTTTCCTATGCATCAGAATACAATGGCGGAGCAAACCTTACATGCACCGACTACGATACAGGCGAAACAGTCCACATACGCATGGACGAGAAAAAAAACGCGCAGGAGAACGCAAGCCTATATTACGACCAGTACAAGAAAGCTGTATCCGGAATGGAAAGCCTTGAGCACGACATCATGCTTTCACAGAAAAACCTTAAGGCTCTGGAAGAAGAATATTCTGCCATATTAAAAGAGCAGAACGCCATCAAGATTGAACAGATGTTGCGCCATGACACCACTCCAAAACAAAAAAATGAAAAGCCTCATCCGGGCCTTCATTACGAGGTTGACGGATGGACGATAATTGTCGGACGAACCGCAACTGAAAACGACGAGCTTTTGAGACACTATGTAAAAAGTCTGGACATGTGGCTGCACACAAGGGATTTTGCAGGCGGTTATGTATTCATAAAGGCACGCAAGGATAAAACCGTTCCCCTTGAAATACTTCTCTATGCCGGAAATCTTGCCGTCTACCATTCAAAGGCAAGGAAAAACGGACAGGCCGACTTATACTATACACAGGTAAAATATCTCCGCAGGGCAAAGAACGGTCCAAAGGGATTGGTTCTTCCAACTCAGGAGAAAAATATATTCATTAAACTTGATGAAACAAAACTACGACGCCTTGATGAGCTTGAACAGGCAAGACAAGGAATATAGGACAGCAAGATGAAGAAACCATACGAGACCTACAACACTTTTGCACCCACAGAAAAAATGAAGTATCCGTTCAGATTCGGCAAAGTCAAAAAGCCGTCGGAAAAACGGATTAAAAAATGGGGAGGAAAACACATGACAGAATACAACGTCATGTACGGCTACATGACCACTCCGTTCTGTTTTCCATGCTCATTTACGATGTACAGATTCTTTCATCATGTCATATGGCACTTCTTCATGCCGCAGTATTTTCAAAAGATTCACCTGAGGCATACTCCGGTAAAACATGTTGACCACCAGCTTGACGAAAAGGTTCCATTCAGGGAAGACTTGATCTCATGTTATATGGATTTCATTAACGTGTGGGTCCGTCCTATTTCCATGCTCATGCACAGGTTCAACATCTTTCAGGGAGCAAAACTTTCCTGTGAATGGTTCAGATATCTTTGTCTTGTCTATCATGAGTCATACAGAATGTATTGTTATTCCATGACCACGACATACAGGCCAAAACCAACGACAAAAAAAGTCAAGGCACTTTATGCAGGAGATCCTCACTACATGTGTGTCCCTTCCCTCCACATTTCAATCGTATGCCTTTGCTTCAGCTTTTACAGGATGCTGTTCAAAAGGGAAGATTTTACTGAGCAAGAAATCGAGATGTGGAACAAGGAACTGTTTGAGCGTGCAGTTGACATAGGAGAGACGGTTCTTTACATAAAACAGCACAGCGTAAACTGCATACCGGCGGCCCTCTACATGATTACAAGAATTGTCCCTGAACTGTTTACTCCAGAGATTGCAATTGAATTTATTTCGGCACTGTTCAAGAATAAAACTGACATCAGCGAAACCGAGAGAAAAAAAATACAGGCACACATTATTTTCACATACGAACGATTCCTGCTTGAGGGTGCAATTGAAGAAGACTGGATGGATCCCGTCACAAGGTGGCTCGACAGCTATCAAAGCCATGTTCCGTTCTATGCTGATTTAGAAAATCCGGAAGACAAAGATAGGAAACAGACGGAGAATGCGTAAATTTCATGTTGTATCGGATTATGAACCCAGTGGAGACCAGCCTCAGGCCATAGAAAAACTTGCAAGGGGATTTTTAAACGGAGACAAGTATCAGACATTAAAGGGTGTGACAGGAAGCGGCAAAACCTATACCATGGCAAAGATAATAGAAGCCGTTCAGCGTCCCACTTTGATAATAAGCCACAACAAGACTCTTTCCGCACAGCTCTACCGTGAGTTCAAGACTTTTTTCCCCGACAATGCCGTTGAATATTTTGTAAGCTATTACGACTACTACCAGCCGGAAGCCTATGTTCCCGCACGAGACCTTTACATCGAAAAGGATGCCTCAATCAACAGGGAAATCGACCGTCTTAAGATGGCGGCAACCTACAGTCTTATGGAAAGGCGTGATGTTATTGTCGTTGCAACCGTAAGCTGCATTTATGGTTTGGGAATGCCTGAACTTTACAAGGACATGAGGATTCATCTTGAAAAGGGACAGATGCTTGACATCCACAAGTTTGCCCTTTCACTTTCCGAAATCCAATACCAGAGGAATGATGCCGTTCTTGACCGTGGAAATTTCCGCATACGTGGTGATGTAATTGAGGTCTTTCCTCCTTATCTTGAATTTGAGGAGGCATACAGGATCGAGCTTGACTTTGACGAGATTGTAAGGATAAGGCGCTACAATGTGATTTCCGGAGAAGTAAAGGAAGACCTTGATGAAACGGTAATCTATCCTGCAAAACAGTTTGTCGTTCCACATGAGACCCTTACCATCGCAACCGAACGAATTCAGGCAGAACTAGAGGCAAGGCTAGACGAACTTAACTCGCAGAAAAAACTATTTGAGGCAGAAAGGCTTAAGACACGCGTCACATACGACATAGAGATGATGAAGGAGATGGGCTACTGTTCGGGAATTGAAAACTATTCCGCCCCTATTGCAGGAAGAAAAAAAGGTGAACCGCCCGCAACCCTCCTCCATTATTTTCCTGATGACTTTTTGTGCATGATTGATGAGGCACATGTCACCGTTCCGCAGATTGGAGCGATGTATGAGGGAGACAGGAGCAGAAAGCAAAACCTTGTTGACTTTGGATTCCGACTTCCATCAGCACTGGACAACCGCCCGTTAAAATACGATGAGTTCAGCAAAAAGATGAACCAGGTGATTTATGTCACGGCAACTCCAAGGCCACAGGAAATTGAGCAGAGCACCCAGGTTGTTGAGCAGATTATTCGCCCCACGGGACTTCTGGACCCCATTGTTGAAGTACGCCCCACAGAAGGCCAGATGCAGGACATCTACAAGGAAGTTCAGGAGCGTATTGCAAAAAAAGAACGAAGCCTTATCCTTACCCTTACAAAAAAGATGGCAGAGGATTTAACCGACTATCTTGCAGGCCTCTCGCTTAAAGTGCAGTACATTCATTCAGAGATTGATACATTTGAACGTGTCGAGATATTGAAAAAACTCCGCGGTGGAGAAATCGATGTCCTGATTGGAATCAACCTTTTGCGAGAAGGAATAGACCTCCCGGAAGTAAGCTTTATTGCACTTCTTGATGCAGATAAAATAGGATTCTTACGCAGTACAACAAGCTTGATCCAGATCATAGGAAGGGCCGCACGAAACGCAGAGGGAAAAGTCGTGATGTACGCCGACAGGATGAGCGATGCGATGAAGGAAGCGATAGACGAAACCAAGCGCCGCCGTTCAATTCAAGAGGCATATAACAAGGAAAACGGAATCACGCCAAAGACAATCAAAAAGGCCGTTGAGGATATCCTTGAGCACGAGAAAGAGGAAGCAAAAGAAAACGCAGACGTGGAGATGGAAGCGTTAATACAGAAATCCAACCTGATGGTTCCCGCACAAAGAAAGAAGCTTATCGCCGCATTAAAGCAGGAAATGATGGAAGCCGCAGACCGATTGGATTACGAGATGGCAGCCGCATTACGGGACAAGATCCGCGACATAGAAGCAACCTACGGAAAATGATTAAACCTTGGACAAAAGATCCTTTATCTCTTCCATGACAGCCTGTGCATTTATTCCGCTTTCAAGGCTTGACCGAAGTTTTTCCCTTCCATCCAGAAAATCAACTGCATTTTGGACCATATTGGAAAAGTATCCTGTTTTCTTTGGGGCCTTAATCCCATCGTTTTTCTTCAAGCTGTAAAAGCCCGTGTAAAGAGAACTTTCTTCCCTCGTTTCAACATTAAAGATTCCGTTACCCACGGTGATTCGTCCAAGGGTTCCTGTAAGTTCAATTTCAAAACCAAAATATTTAGACCTTCCGCTTACAAAAAGATTTACGTCGGGACATTCTTTTGTTGAATAATGAGTGCTCATCTGCCTTACACATTTTTTTTCATCTCGGTATACGCCGCTTATCGCTGGATTACAAAGCAAGCTGTTCTGCCATCTTGAGTTCTTTAGATGAAGTGCCCTCCACAAAAGCCCCCTTTCATTCTCATAGGATTGCCTGACAGTGGAAAAAGCATCATTCTCCAGGAAAAACAAAACAGCATCAGCCAAATGTGTTCCGTCATGCAAAAGGCTGTATGCCCCGCTTGATTCTTCTGCCGGATTATAAACTGCCATGCCTGACATAAGTGAAGCCCTTATGCTCTGAAGCTCTCCTATTTTTTCCATGCACTTTTTTGCAAGAATATAATCATTTGAGAAACGCCTCTCGTGGTTTACAAGGACAGGAACATTTTTCTCCCTGCTTTTCTGGAGTATCTTCATTGCGGATTTCATGTTTGTTGCAACAGGTTTTTCAAGGATTATCAGTTTTGGCTTAGCTTCTATTGCAAGGAGTGATTCATCAAGATGATTTTTTTCGTCAACTGCAATTACAACAATATCTGGAACATTTTTCGCATACAGTTCTTTCGAGGATGTAAAAGTCTCTGCCTGAGGATTTGCGTTTTTCCATGCATCAAGTGCTTTCCGGTCAATGTCACAGGCAGATGTAATCTTAATGCGTGGATTTCCGTTAAGTGCGGACGTATGGCTTGCAGGCTGTTCCCTTTTTGCATCAAGGGCAAGGCTATATCCTATTCTTCCGCATCCCAATATCGCAGCAGTGTATTCAGGCTCAGTACTCATGCACAAAGTTTAGCACAAAGCCTGAATGTGGTAAAGGCATTTTTTACAGATTATTCGTCGGCCTTGTGACCGTGATACTTGAACACAGATTCCCCTGAACCATTGATCCTGTCTATAAAATCCAGATATGAGTTCTTTGCGGAATATGAGCGTGCCTCTGACATGTATTTATCCCGTGTTGTTTTATCATCATCATCAAAAGCGAGTTGAGAAAGCAAAATGGAATTTTCAAAACTATCATCGCGGTTACAGCTTGAGTTATATGCCTTTCTGAACAGGTCCTTTGCCTTTTTCTTGCTGCCTCCGAGGAATCCAGGACAATAATAATACCACTGTGCAAGATTCCTTAATGCGTGTGAAAAATTCGGATCAATGTCACATGCCTTCTGGAACAAATCCCGTGTCAGATAACCATAGGTAAACGCTGTCTTAAGTGGTTCCAGGGCCATATACACTGCAATGGCGCTCCCACATGAAAGGGGAATCCATGCATCCATTTTTTCGCTCTTGTGCTCGTCATAGAATTTCTTGCATTTTTTAGCCTGTGCTGAAAGTAGTGCATTCAGCTCTTTTTTTGTTCCTGCCATCTGGCTTTTGTAAGAGTATTTTTCGCAATCAATCATGTTGGTCAAAACCATTTGATCAACCTCATTCAAGGAATCGTATTGATTTTGAATTTTCTTTTCCCATGCCTCAAGAACACTCAGTGAATCAGCAGGTGACTTGTAAGAAAAAAGTTCGATTTTTAAATCCATAAGTTCATCAAGAAGGGCCGTGGTTTCCGATGCAAGCCGAATGTCACAAAAACAGGACGAAGCGACAGCCAAAAAGAGAACCAGTGCAGCAATCAATTTTTTACGCAAAAACATAGTAACCTCAGTTGTAAAATATTATTCTCTCTTTTCTTTAGACAACTGTAGGAGGAAAAAGTTTCATGGAAGTTGGAATTTAGTTGTCACGCGGATTCGAAAAATCTACGATTTTTCTTTAAACTCGGGGTTTCTGACTGATTGGTATAATCATCCTACTATCTGATATAAGGAAAACAATATTCACATACAAGAGTTTTTTTCAGAAAACCAACAGCAACCACGGAGTCACAAACACAACATCCTTTAAAGATTTTGCGTAGCAAAATCGAATCCGTGTGACAAACTCTCTTCCCCATTATATTGACAACACTATTATAATCCATCATACTTACTCCATGTTTCCACCTTTTCCTACGGACCGCGCTTTACAGATTTGCAGAAGAATGCTCAATGAACTTGACTCTGGGGCTTTGGCTCTTGTTCCTGTTGGACGCATCAGTGAAGAACGGAAGGATCAGGGAATAATGCTTGGCGCAATGTTGTGCAGGAATTCGGATGGAAATGAAATTGAACTCAGGACTGTCTCGGGCTTGAGCAAAAAACTGGTTCCACAAAAAACAGACGACAAAATCATCTATGTGGAGCCGATTGTTCCACCGCAAAAGATTGACGAGGCACTTTTACCAAACGACAAGAAAATCCATGAGCTTACAGACGAAATCAACTTAATCGTTCAACTTGAAGACAAAACCCAGAATCGAAAAAACAGGCTTGAGGACCTGAAAAAATACCGCACGGAACTTACAACACAATCGCTTGAAAAAGTCTTTTCACTTTATTCCTTCAAATGCATTGACGGAAACACTGTAAGCCTTAACAAGATTTGTACCACAAAAAAAATCAAGCTTCCACCAACTGGCACCGGAGAATGCTGTGCTCCAAAACTTTTGAACTATGCATTCGACCACAACATGCAGGTATTGAACATGGCGGAAATCTATTGGGTAAATGACAGCGCCCAAAAGCAAAACGGGCATGAATATCCGCCGTGTGACGAAAGGTGTGGAATAATCCTCCCCTTCATGCTGGGCCTTGAAATACTGTACCGTGACAGTGATATATGCGTAATCAACAAGCCGTCGGGACTTCTTTCCATACCGGGGCGTGGAGAGGATAAAAAGGATTGTGTCAGTGCAAGGTTAAAAAAGCTTTACCCGGAATGCATTGAGCAGCCTTCTGTACATCGTCTTGACATGGAAACCTCGGGCCTCATGGTTTATGCACTTACAAAAGAAGCCCACAAAAACCTTGGACGGCAGTTTGAAGGCAGGACAGTACAAAAGGAATACATCGCATTGCTTGACGGAATACTTCCCAAAAAGGGAATTGAAAATACAGGATGCATGGAATTGTACTTCAGGCTGGACGTGGAAAACAGACCCCATCAGATATGGGATGACGTTTATGGCAAAAAGGCAATAACCGAGTGGCAAATTCTGGATGTTGAGGCATACACTGCCCCGGACGGCAAAACAAAAAACGTTACACGCGTAAAATTCATTCCGCATACGGGACGCACCCACCAGCTCAGGCTAGCAAGCGCAGACCCGCATGGATTCGGTACAGCGATAATTGGAGACACCCTTTACGGAAAACCGGTCGGAGATGAACGCCTGATGCTTCATGCATCATATCTTTCTTTCGTCCATCCCATTACCGGAAATCCTATGAGTTTTACAAATGACGCACCCTTTTAATACTTGAACGCAGAGCCACCGATGAATTCGCGTATGATTGAATGCTCAGGAACGGCTGTTGCAGGAATCGTACTGAAGTTTTCCAGGAACCTCAAAAGCCTTGATGCCTCAGCATATTCCTTTTCAAGAGGAGTTACGCATTTTAGAAGTGGAGCGGCATACACCTTGAGGACGGAAAGCTCATAGTCAAGGGCCGTGTTGAGCATGGCATCCGCATTGTTCTGGAACGGGAAGATGTGAAGCTTTTCTCCCTTTTGAACTGAATCCCACATAGCAATCGTACCGGCCGCACTCTTTCCGCGGAATTTGGCATCACGTACAATTCGCCTGATAAGACGGTTGTCGCTTGTTGCAATCCTGTTGTGGTCGTCAAGGTTAAGCTGCGTCAGGGCAGAAAGATAAATCTTGAACTTCAATTCCGGCGGGACCTGAGGAGTAAGCTTGTCATTCAAACCATGAATTCCTTCCATAATGAGAATGTCATTGGGACCAAGCCTCATCGTGTCACCCTTGTAATAGCGTTTTCCCTCATGGAAGTCGTAGCTTGGCAGCTTTATTTCCTTTCCGTCAAACAGGGCAAGCAGGTCCTCGTTGATTTGCGGAACGTCAAGCGCCTCAAGGCATTCATAGTCATAGTCACCGTTTTCATCTTTCGGGGTATTCTCACGTCCACGATAATACGAATCCAGGCTTATGAGCTTTGGCTGATATCCGATTGCCTGAAGCTGCATTGAAAGCTTTTTGCTTGTGGTTGTCTTACCGGAAGAAGAAGGTCCTGCAATCAAAACGACGCGTGTGGATTCCTTTTCGTGAATCTTGTCCGCAATGTCGGCGATGCACTTTACCTGAAGTGTTTCGGTTATGTTGATGAAGTCGTCTGCCTTTCGTTCGTGAATCAGCTGGTTCAGGCTGGCGGCAGATGTGACACCAAGCCTTTTTCCCCATTTTTTATAGCGGCTGTAAATCTCAAACAGTTTGGGCTGGTCTTCAAATTCAGGAAGATGCCCGGGATCATCATGTTTTGGGAAACGCAGCAGGAAACCTTCCCTGTACGGCAAGAGGTCAAAAACCTGAAGTACAGCTGTTGTTCCTACAAGCGGGCCGAAATACAGGTCGGAGAAATCCCCCAGAGTGTTCACCTTTATCCTTGAAGGAGTCCTGTAATTGAGCTGTTTCCTGGTTTCAACAAGCCCCAGACGTTCAAATAAAGTGCATGCATCCTGATACGAGATTGTGTCACATTCAATAACAAGGTTTTCCTTTGCAAGCGAAAGCATCTTGTCCTTGAGTGCCTGAATTTGGGATGCCTCAAGCGGAGAGCCTGTTTCCAGCGTGTAATAGTAACCGTAACCCAAAGAATGTCCCACCAGAAGATGGGCGTCGGGATATACCGAATGAGCGGCGGCGGCAAGCAAAAAACACAGGGAGCGGCGGTAAATTGCGGCACCTTCCTTGCTGTCTGCATACACCGGCTCAACATGAGCATTGATGTCAATGATTCCATCCAAAGAGCAAATCTCGTTGTTGACCTTTACGGCAAGAATGCTTTTGTCAGATTTGCCAAAATGATCCATCAGGGTAATGGGTCGTATTTCATTTTCAACTTGAACGGAAGAACCGTCCGGGAAAGTAATAGTAATCTTCTTCATACATCCATTTTACCCCAGTTTGTGCCATTTGTAAATTATTATTTATTGCACATTCTGCAAGGAATTGACAAAATGGGGCAATTTGAATATCATTATTTTTATGTTGCTCGATTAACTCAGTGGTAGAGTGCTACCTTCACACGGTAGAAGTCACTAGTTCGAATCTAGTATCGAGCATTCTCAAGGGCATCCGTCTGGGTGCCTTTTTCTTTTTGCAGTTACGTAAAAGCAACTTGAATTTTACTTCCAAACAGTGTATGCTATAGGCGTTATCTATCTAATCATAGATTTAGGAGTTATTATGTTCAGTTACAAAGAGATTGGTCTCGTAAATTCAAAACACATGTTTGAAATGGCAATGAAGGGCGGTTATGCAATTCCTGCCTACAACTTCAACAACATGGAACAGATGCAGGCTATCATTCAGGCTTGTGTCGAAACAAAATCACCTGTAATCCTGCAGGTTTCAAAGGGTGCCCGCAACTATGCAGACAAGTTCATCCTGCGCAATATGGCACGTGGTGCTGTTGAATATGCACATGAGCTCGGCTGCGACATTCCGATCGTACTCCACCTGGATCACGGTCCAAACTTTGAGGTTGCAAAGGACTGCATCGACAACGGTTTCTCTTCCGTAATGATTGACGGTTCAGCACTTCCTTATGATGAAAACGTAAAGCTTACCAAGCAGGTTGTAGACTATGCCCACAGCCAGAAGGACTATGTTACTGTAGAAGCAGAGCTTGGTGTTCTTGGTGGTGTTGAAGACGACGTTGCCGCAGAAGAAAGCAAATATACAAAGCCAGAGGAAGTAATCGACTTTACAAGCAAGACTGGATGCGACTCACTGGCAATTTCCATCGGTACAAGCCATGGACGCTGCAAGTTCACACCAGAGCAGTGCACAAGACGTGAGGACGGAACCCTCGTTCCACCGCCACTTGCATTTGACGTTCTTGCCGCAATCGAAAAGCAACTTCCAGGTTTCCCGATCGTATTGCACGGTTCTTCATCAGTTCCACCACACTATGTAAAGGAAATCGAAAAGTATGGCGGAAAAATCCCGGATTCAGTTGGTATTCCGGAAGAACAGCTCCGCCAGGCAGCAAAGAGCGCAGTATGCAAGATCAACGTAGACTCAGACGGCCGCCTTGCAATGACAGCTGCCATCCGCCGTGTATTTGCAGAACAGCCTGACGTATTTGATCCACGCCTCTATCTTGGACCAGCCCGTGAAGAGCTCAAGAAGATGTATGCAGAAAAGAACATCAACGTCTTCGGTTCAGCAGGACACGCATTTGACTGATTGAATTAAGCTGTTGATATCAGCCCCCGGCCACAAAACCGGGGGATTTTTTTTCTCTACCTTGAACAAAACCACGTTTCATGCTATCATTTTCTGTATGCATACGTTTTTAATAGCGGCAATCCCTTTGCTGCTCCTTATTCTGGTAACTAACAATAATTCATACTCATGGAAATCATTCATTCCGCCGGTTGCATTCGGTCTGTTCATTGGCATTGTTTATGCAATGGTAAAAAAGTTCTTTATTTTTTCTGACTTCATCTGGACGGAAGACACCAGCGCAAGCCTAATCCACCTGCTTTTGACCCAGACTGTCCTTCCAATTGTGATTTGCCTTGTCGTTTTCCTCATTTTTTCAAGGGACAATGCGGTTTACAAGGCCGAATCCCTTGGTCCCATGCTGGCCGCCTTTTATGCAGTCGTGGTTCCGTATACAGTACTTTCCAGTCCCGACAAGACCACTGTATTCATGAATTTCGGAAAGCCCCTTCTCTACTCAGGAATGTTCATTTTGCTATCGCTCTTTGCGGCACTGGGAACAGCAAAAATGGCACAGAAAAAAATGTTCATAGCGGTTCCGTTCTACATAATCGCATTGGCTCAAATTCCTATTCCCGCCATAATTGAAAGCAGATGGTACTACACCATGGACGGCTTCTGCCTGACTGCATCAATAGTCTATGCCGCCATAGCACTTGGATTCTACCTTTTTGTGAACATCATAAACATGTTGATTAAAGATAAGGATTGATACTTTACTTTTTTTAACAAAATCGGTATTATATAAATCCAGAAGCAAAGGAGCTCCTGCAGATTGCCGGAAGAAATTTCGGTTGTCTGCAGGGGCTCTTTTTTTATTTTTTTAAGGGGAAAAAAATGGGTAAATTTATTTTTGTTACCGGTGGTGTTGTTTCTGGTCTTGGCAAGGGAATAACGGCTGCAAGTTTGGGAAGGCTCCTGAAGAACAGGGGTCTTACCGTCACATCGCAAAAGCTGGATCCGTACATGAACGTGGACCCGGGAACAATGAGTCCATACCAGCACGGAGAAGTTTTCGTCACGGAAGGCGGCACAGAAACCGACCTTGACCTCGGGCATTACGAGAGGTTCATCGACGAAAAGCTTACATCCCATTCAAACCTCACAAGCGGACGGGTATACTGGACTGTCCTTCAAAAGGAAAGGAACGGAGAATATCTGGGCGAAACGGTTCAAATCATTCCGCACGTCACAAACGAAATCAAGTCATTCATATTAAAGAACATGGAAGAATCCAAAGCCGACATAGGCATAATCGAAGTCGGAGGAACCACTGGAGACATAGAAAGCCAGCCATTCCTGGAAGCGATAAGGCAACTCGCACTGGAAGTTGGCCGCAGAAACTGTCTTTTCATCCACGTATGTCTAGTACCCTACATCGGCGGTTCAGACGAATATAAATCCAAGCCTACACAGCACTCGGTACGCGAACTGCAGGGACTCGGAATCCATCCGGACATCATCGTCACCCGAAGCGACAGGGAAATACCGGAATCCATACGTCAAAAAATCTCCCTCTTTTGCAACGTAAGCCCGGACTGCGTAATCCAGAACACAACACTTAACGACCTGTACGAAGTTCCCCTTATGCTGCACAGCCAGAAAATGGACGATGTAGTGTGCCGCGAGCTTGACATAAAGGATACGGTCTGCAAGATGGATGATTGGGAAGCTATGGTGGAAAAAATCTACAGGCGCCAGGGTGAAATTCAAATTGCACTTGTTGGTAAATACGTACAGCTGCACGACTCATACATTTCCATAGTTGAATCCCTGAACCATGCGAGTTTTGTCGTGGGAAAGAAAATCAAAATCAAGTGGGTGGACAGCGATACCGTAAGCGAAGAAAACGCCCCGGAAATCTTTGACGACTGTGCGGGAATCATCCTGCCGGGTGGATTTGGAATGCGCGGGACGGAGGGAATGATAAGCACATGCCGCTATGCACGTGAACATGAGATACCCTATTTCGGCATCTGTCTGGGTATGCAGATTCTTGTAATTGAATATGCCAGAAACGTGCTTGGGCTAAAGGATGCTTCTTCCAGGGAATTTGACGAGGAAGGCAAAAACTGCGTGATAGACCTGATGGAAAATCAAAAGAACGTTAAAAAAGGCGGAACAATGCGTCTTGGCTCCTACCCTTGTGTGGTCAAGAAAGGAACAATCCTTTACGATTCTTACGGAACAGACAGGATAGATGAAAGGCACCGTCACCGCTATGAGTTCAACAACGATTACAGGGATGCCTTAAGCAAAGCAGGCCTGGTCATAGCCGGCATATCTCCAGATGAAAGCCTTGTGGAGGCAGTTGAAGTCCACGGCAGGAAAACCTTTTATGCCGGAGTTCAGTTCCATCCGGAGTTCAAGAGCAGACCAAACAGAGCTCATCCGCTTTTCGTAAGCTTTGTCCAGTCATGCGCAAACGTGGCGGACGGCCTATAAAACAACCTCCATGCCGGTTTTCTGAACCTTCATGCCCATTTTCTCGTAAAATGCCCTTGCGCTTGGATTGTTCTCCCATACGTTGAGCGTAAGGTTATAGCATCCGTTCTTTTTTGCATAGTCGACAAGGAAATCATATATGGCTTTACCCACATGCTTTCCACGGCATTTCTCGTCCACACAGATGTCATCCACATAAAGCGTGGTAATGTTGGGCCAGTTGTTGTCCTTTTCGTGGCTCTGGAACATGACAAAACCGTATCCCATGACATAATCGTCCTCATCAACCGCAACAAACACAGGACTTGAGTCATCAGCAAGAATCTTCTTGAGTTCATCCTCCGTGTATTTTGTCTTGTCACGTATAAAAAGGTCAGGCCTTCCGTCGTTATGAACGTTGTTCACCTGTACCAAAAGCTCCAGGATTCTTTTAGAGTCCTTTTCCACCGCACGCCGAATGTTCATTTTTTCCTCCGTTTTTGCATAAATGTACAAAAAAAGGGCCACCCGTATGGGCAGCCCCTCATCGCAACCGATGTTAAGATCGGCCAGCAGCAATACTACTCGAGATCAGCGTCTCCGCCGTTCCAAGTGATTGTTACTTCATATGGCTCGTCTGTCCAATCGCGGTCGATGTTCAAAGTCAGATCCTTTGAAAGACCAGCTGTGAAAGTATAGGTGCGGCAAGTCTTCTTTGAGTGGAATGTGAATGAAACACCAGACAATCCAGCAGAAAGTGTTGGATCCTGAACATTTGCATCTGTGAATGTTGCATAGATTGCACCTGTCTTTGCGTCAGAAATCTGGATCATGCCTTCACCATTTGTATTCTTCTTGATGGTATAAACGGCATCCCAGTTTGAATCCAACCATGAGCCAGAGAGTGTACCAACATCGAATGCAAATGCTCCAACAATACCTACGATTGCAACAGCAACCAAAGCGATAAGTTTCTTCATCTTTTACTCCTTAAAAATGAAATCTAATAATATTATACATCAAAACGACTAATAATCAAGTATAAAACGAAGTTTTTTTTATTTTTTGTTTTTTCCCAGTTAGCCTAATATAACAGCCTTTCCAATTGAATATTTATTCAAAATTTTGTAAAATGATGCCATGCGGGATTTTTATTCGGTTCTCGGCGTTCCACATACAGCTTCCCTTGCTGAAATTCGCCGGGCATATAGGAAAAAGGCAAAGTTACTTCACCCTGACATAACACACGCTGAATCAGATGAATTCAGGGAACTGGTACAGGCTTACGAGACACTTTCCGACTTAAAGGCCCGCAGCCTTTTTGACGAGGCATATTCATTCAGGTCTGCCTCTAATTCCACACACGGTCATTCCTCTTTTGATTACCGGACATGGCTGCTTGAACGCGGTGATGATGAAAGCTTTGCCAAGCTGATTCTGTTTGACCTTACCCACAGCCGTGAAGAAGATGCAGTCCGCACATTCAAGAACATGAACATGAAAAACGCCAACTTCAGGCTTTCATACTGGTTCGGACACGAAGATTTCATGGATTATGGCTTCATTCTTGCTGAAGAGCTTGTTTTGCGCCGTGAATTTTACGATGCGGTCATATTGCTTGATCAAATCATGCGGATGGAGTTCAAATACAATTACTTCAAGTTCTTTTTTGTTGAAGTACAGGACTTGATGAGGCACATCCTCAGAAACAATATAGAAGGGTTTATCAACGACGAGCTTGCAATAGATTCATGGGAAAGGGGCCTTGACCTTAGGTTCGGCAAAAAGGATGAGTCGTTCTTCCTGTTAAAAATGGCAGACGCATACGACAGGATTGGCGACCCCCATACTGCATCAATTTGCAGGGACGAATCGATTCGAATTGCATCATAAAGCGGTACAACAAGAGGTAATATATATGATTAGGCTTAAGAATGATGACCAGATTAACAAGATCAGGCTTAGCTGCCATCTGCTTGCGGATCTGTTCAACGAGATTATTCCCCGAGTAAAGCCCGGAGTAAGCACTAAGGAAATCGACGACTGGTGCGTTGATTTTGTAAAGAAACACGGTGGAAAACCCGCATGGTATTCCGAAGGATTTCCCGGTTGCGCATGCATTAGCGTTAACAACCAGGTGATTCACGGTGTTCCTTCAAAAAAATTAATCGTTCAGGACGGAGACATCGTTTCCCTGGACATAGGAATCAACCTGAACGGCTACATATCCGACAGCTGCCATACGGTTATGGTTGGAAACGTTAAACCGGAGCACAGGAAGCTTGTAAAGGTGACCCGTGAGGCCCTGATGAGGGGAATACAGGAATGTCACCCCGGAAACCGCATAAGCGACATCTCAAAGGCAGTATATTCATTCTGCCATGAGGAAAACGGCTACGGTGTGGTTTACGAATACTGCGGACATGGAGTGGGACTTGACGTGCATGAGGACCCCAGCGTTCCAAACTGTCCTTCACGTGGACAAAATCCGCGCATTCAGGCAGGCATGGTTCTAGCCATAGAGCCGATGATTAACGAGGGAACCGATGACGTTATTACCGGAGACCAGCACAGCGAATGGACTGTAGTTACTGCCGACGGAAGCTGGAGTTGCCACGAGGAACATACCGTTGCCGTATTCCCGGATCACACGGAGATACTGACCGATTTGGACTATAACGGAAATTCCTGCATGAAGGGATCAAACTATTAGAAAAAATAGAAAAAAGCTGACCAGGCAATCCTTTTACGGATGCGAGGAGGGAAAATGGAAAAAGAAGTCGAAAGGAATGACAGAAGCTGGGTGATCATCTGCATAGTCATCTGTGTCTTGGGTGCAACCCTTGCCGGAACAACCATGTGGGGACGTCAGTTCAACTGGAGGGAAATCGTCATGGTTGCTGTGGCGGCTCTCCTGGGACTGCTCATAGGATTAATCTTCAAGAACAGGGGTAAAACAGGAAAAACCATTTCCTTCATCCTCTGCGCCGTAATTTTTGGTGTCCTTGTAGGTGGAGCAAAATACCTTAACTCAGACTCCTACCTGGTAAAGCAGCCATGGCAGAAACAGGCCATCACCAAAGTACACTTTTCTTATCCCGACAATTTTTCAAGATACGAACTGTCTGATGAACTTGAGGAAATGGGAACCAGAAAAATCTATTCAACCCAGCACAAGGACCGTTTTGCACATTACATGGAATACGACTTTACCGGAGATTACCCGCCTCTTGAAGAATCAGTTGCCAATGTTGTTGAAAGCATGACGAACAGCTTACGGGCAAGGACAATACAGTGGGACAAGAATGCCTACATAACGGATTCAATAGTAAAGGCCAGATTCACATACACGTACAACCGCAAGACTTTTACAGGCTTTGTTTTCGGCTATGAGGAAGGAAACCATTGCGAGATAGTTGCCTTTTACCCGCTGAAAAAACAGTTTTCAGAGAAATTTCTGAAAAGACTTGAAGACAGCATAACAATCGAATAAAAACATTAGCTAACAAAAAAGGAGTTCATGATGGCTAAAATTCAAATGAAAAATGCAATAGCAGAGTTGGATGGGGATGAAATGACCCGTGTTCTATGGAAGCTTATAAAGGACAAGCTTTTACTTCCGTTCATAGACTTAAAGACAGAATACTACGATCTTTCAATAACCGAACGTGACAAGACCGACGACAAAATCACATACGATGCTGCGGCGGCAATCAAGAGGCTTGGTGTTGGAGTTAAATGTGCGACAATCACATCAAATCAGGCCAGAGTAGAAGAATACAAGCTTACACACCTTACCCCCAGCCCAAACGGCATCCTCAGGGGAGAGCTTGACGGCACTGTATTCCGCACACCGATTTTCGTAAAGAACATCCAGGGAACAGTAAGCTGCTGGAAAAAACCGATTACCCTCGGAAGGCACGCATACGGCGACGTATACAAGAACTGCGAGATCAAGACTCCTACTGCAGGAAAGGCAGAGCTTGTGTTTACCGGAGAAGACGGAAAGGAAATCCGCAAGACAATCATGGAAATGAAGGGCCCCGGAATCATTCAGGGAATCCACAACATAGACAGCTCAATCGAATACTTTGCACGCTGCTGCTTTAACTTCGCCCTGGATCAGAAGATTGACGTATGGTTCGGAGCAAAGGATACAATCAGCAAGATTTATGACGGAAACTTCAAGGCCATAATGCAGAAGGTGTTTGACGAGGAATACAAGGACAAGTTTGAAAAGGCAGGACTCACCTACTTCTACACATTGATTGACGATGCGGTTGCACGTGTTGTAAAGAGCGAGGGTGGATTCCTCTGGGCATGCAAGAACTACGACGGCGACGTAATGAGCGACATGATTGCATCCGCATGCGGAAGCCTTGCCATGATGACAAGCGTTCTGGTAAGCCCCAACGGTGAGTATGAGTACGAGGCCAGCCACGGTACTGTACAAAAGCACTATTACCGCTACCTCAAGGGCGAAAAAACCTCAACAAATCCTGTTGCAACAATCTTCGCATGGACTGGAGCGCTGGCAAAAAGGGCAGAGCTTGACAACACACCGGAACTTGCAGAGTTTGCACACAAGCTTGAAAAGGCAACGCTCAGCACTATAGAAGACGGAATCATGACAGGAGACCTTGCTAAACTTGCAGATCCAGCCCCTGTCAAAATCGTAAACAGCTGGGAATACATCGACGAGATCGCATCCCGCCTGTAGTGTCATTCCCAAACGAAAAGACCCCGGATCAAGTCCGGGGTGACAATGCCAGTCCGGGGTGACAATGCCAGCCTGGGGTGACAATGCCAGCCTGGGGTGACAATGCCAGCCTGGGGTGACACCATCAGTCCAGGATGGCAACATCGGTTTGCTTTGACAGCATCTGTCTACCTTGGCAACATTTGTCATTCCGGGCTTGACCCGGAATCTCAAAAGAAAGACCCCGGATCAGGTCCGGGGTGACACCATCAGTCCGGAATGACGTGATTCTTTCCCCTACTCTCCTGTCTTGGAACCGAAATATGCCAGGGCAACACCGCCAACAAACGAAACGATGGAACCGGCAATTATACCCGCACTTGTAAATCCGGCAAATCCAGGGAACATGAATACGGCAGATCCCAGCAAAAGGCCAAGGATTACCGCATAGGACTGTCCAGGTGCCTTTTTAAGCATGAATCCTATGAGTTTTGCACCAGCCAAAAGACCGATAAGAACACCGATACCATTTGGCAAAAGCAAGAGGCATGCATGAACAAATGTTGACGGCTGTAATATAACAGAGATGGCAGCGATAACAATCGGATACACTCCCATAATCAGCATCAAAAGTGAGCCTGAGATTCCCGGTATGATCATGGCAACGGCACCCAAAAGGCCTGCAATGAAAATGCGGAGGGCAAGGCCTACAGACAGTTCAGGAAGCACAGTGAATTCAGGAGTATTCTTGTCCACGTTTCCTTCAAGAATTGAAAAAAGGTATATTATGGCAATTCCAATGGCAACACAAATCACAAGCGAAAAAATGTACCAGAATGACTTTTTCTCTCCCTTCTTCTGTTTTGTCACAAGCGAAATCAACAGCGGAATGCTACCGACAATCAAGCCTGTAAACGCATAGTTTGTTTGAGTCGGGAAATGGGTGTAAAGGTAAGATACAATCTTACTGAACGCAAAAACTCCCAAAATCATGCCAAGAACCATGGGGATTACGAATTTTCTGTTAGCCCAGAGTTTCTTGAAATTCAATGTGATTGCATTTATAAATTTGTCATATATTCCAAAAACAACGGCAATTGTAGAGCCTGATACTCCCGGAATGACATTTCCCATACCGACAGCACATCCAATCAAAAATGTCTTGATTATTTCAAACATAAAATCCTCTTATAAAAATATTTTGCCCTATTAAAGCATTATAAACGCTCTGTGTCAACTTGAGGCAGCCTGTATTCAACATAGTGGACCCTGCCCGCCTTTACAGCTTCCTTTATCTGTCTTTCCCTTGCGCTTAATGTACTTTGACCTGACTTTACCTCTATAAATACAACATCCTTTATTTCCTTTCCCTTTGCATATCCCGGAAATGCCACATAGTCAACAGGAGAGCCTATAAACTGTACGTCACCGGGATTGCACGGAAAGCCTGGAAGATAAGGAGCAAGCTGCTCGCCAAACTGACCGCCCAAAACCGCACGGCTTTTCTTTACCGCATCCGCACGTTCTTTTTTTATAATCGAATGAAGCCTTGCTTTTTGAATCAGCATGCCCATGATAAAACCCAGCACAAGCACCAGAATGAACAAAATGGCCGAAACCGCAAATGTACCGATGTTTTCCGAAATGAATCCTAGAGTCTTTTCAAGCATATAAAACCACCCGTTTAAGCCTACCAGCATTCAGAATCACTTGTCAAGTAGAAGAAATAATAGAAAAAAAGCAGTTCACATTTAACGGGATTTTTAATATAATGTCCATGAAATTTTTGTTTTTTATTTTTGGAGTAGAAATGAATTTAATTGACCGTTTTATAACCACAGGAGAGAATGTTCCATACGATGAGCTAAAAAGGGATTTTAGGGTAATCACCCCGGAAAACTTTAATTTTGCCTACGATGTTGTCGACGTTTACGCAACTGAATGTCCGGATAAAAAAGCCCTTGTCTGGTGCGATGACAACGGAGAAGAAAAAATATTCAATTTCAAGGAAATATCTGATTATTCAAAAAAGGCCGCAAGATTCTTTATTTCACACGGGATAAAAAAAGGTGACCGTGTAATGCTCTTCCTGCGCCGCCGCTATGAGTTCTGGTGGATTTCCGTGGCACTTCACCGCATTGGTGCAATCGCTATCCCTGCCACGACACAGCTGCTTGCTCCCGACATCGAATACCGCAACAACGCCGCCGACATAAAGATGATAGTTGCAATGGACGACAAACGCATTCAAAAGCAGGTTGACATCGCAATGATACGTTCTCCGTCTGTAGAGACCCTTGTCTCTGTAAGCGGTCCACGTGAAGGATGGATTGACTTCCACAAGGAGCTTCCTCTTTATGATGCAGATTTCCCGCGTCCAAAGGGAGATGCCGCCACCCACAATGATGACCCGATGCTCCTTTATTTTACAAGCGGAACTTCAGGTTACCCAAAGATGGTACTACACAATTTCCTTTATCCTCTTGGACATATCGTTACCGCAAAATACTGGCAGAACGTAACCGACGACGGACTTCACCTGAGCCTTGCAGAAACCGGATGGGCAAAGGCAGTCTGGGGAAAGATTTACGGACAGTGGATAGCAGGAACCGCCATTTTCGTATATGACATGGCAGGTTTTACACCGGACCTATTCTTCAGGAAACTGGTAAAGTATGGTGTCACAACTTTCTGTGCGCCGCCAACAGTATACCGCTTTTTAATCCGTCAGGACCTGAGCAAGTACAAGCTCGAACATTTGCGTTATTGTGTCACCGCCGGAGAAGCAATGAATGCTGAAGTGTTCAGGATCTTCCAAGAAAAGACAGGCCTTGAGATTCACGAGGGATACGGACAGACGGAAACAGCCATCATCGCAGGGACTTTCCCCGGCATGAAGGTAAAACCGGGGTCAATGGGAAAACCAGCACCAGGCTATGACGTGGAGATTCAGGACGATGACGGAGAAAGATGCCCACCAGGACAGACAGGGCGCATTGTAATTCATCTTGAAAAAGGAAACCCTGCAGGCCTATTCCGAGGCTATTACCGTAACGATGAGCAGACACTAAAAGCACTCTCTGGAACAACCTACGATACCGGAGACACTGCATATTACGATGAAGACGGTTACATCTGGTTTGTGGGAAGGTCAGACGACATCATAAAAAGCTCAGGATACAGAATCAGTCCGTTTGAGGTAGAAAGCGTATTGCAGGAGCACCCGGCCGTTCTTGAATGTGCTGTTACAGGTGTTGACGATGAAAGCCGAGGTCAGATGGTAAAGGCCACAATAGTACTTACAGAGGGATATAGCCCGTCAAAAGAACTTGAAGTGGAAATAAAGACTTATGTCACCGAGCATCTTGCAATTTACAAGACTCCACGCCTGATTGAATTTGTTGCCGAACTGCCAAAAACCACAAGCGGAAAAATACGTCGTGTAGAAATCCGTGATCAGGACAACAAGCCCCAAAAGAAATAGGGCATCGTTTATTTTTCTGTGGCCTGCATGAATCCCTGCCAGTTTTCCGGCGGGTTCTTTATGTAGCGTTCACAGATTGCCTGATATTTTTTGCATGTGGGGTTCTTGTCTGCAAAAGCGGAGAAAATCTTGAATGCCTCGCTGAACTGACCGTCATGGAATAACTTGTAAGCCTGATCAAATGCCTTATTGTCTTCAGTAGTGAATGAGCCCTTGTCACCCGGAACATAGACTCTTACGGATTCCTTACGTCCAACTACGGCAATGTCACCGATGTTGTGGAAATCCAGGGTACATCCTGCATCCATGGCAGCTTTTGCCGTTGCCTCTGACACAAGCGTATATGTTCCAAAGACCTTGTTGATTCCTTCAAGTCGGGATGCAAGGTTTACGGTATCACCCATCATTGTGTAGTCAAAGCGGTTTCTTGATCCAAAGTTTCCTACAGTTGCAATTCCTGTGTTAAGTCCGATGCGCTGCTTTATCGCACGTCCAGTAAGCTTCATAAGGCTGTCCTGCATCTCAAGGAGTTTTTTCTGACATGCAATGGCCGCCTCTACGCCACGCTTAGCATGGTCTTCCTGGAAAGTCGGTGCGTTCCAGAATGCGATTATAGCGTCACCCTCGTACTTATCGATTGTTCCACCGCTTGCAAGGATTATGTCGGACATTTCGCTCAAGTATGTGTTAAGGAATGAAGTCATTGTCTCAGGATTCATGTTTTCTGAAACTGAGGTAAAGCTTTCGATGTCGGAGAAGAATGCCGTGATCTCCCTGCGTTCACCACCAAGCTTGAGTGAGTCAGGATTTTCAATAAGATTGTCGATAACCTTCGGGCTAAGGTACTGGTTGAATGCAGTCTTAAGATAGCGGCTCTGTTTTCCCTCGCTCAGGTAGGTTCCTATTATCGTTGCAAAGAACGAGACAATAAGTGCCCCGATAGGACTTGCAACCGGCAGTATGTATCCAGGAACAAACAGAAGATATGCGGCTACAAGATACACAGCACCCAGAATCAAAAAGAGGATTACCTCAAGCAGGATTGACCTGAATGAACCCTGTTTTGAAAGACCTCCGGCAATACATCCTGCAAATGAAGTAAGTGCAATAAGGCACAATGCTATGATAAGATTTACATCACGCAGATAAGTCTCGCTGAGGATTGTGTCCAGCTGGCATACATGAACGCCGACTCCCGGATAAACTGATGATACAGGGCTTGCACAGATATCGAACAAACCTGGTGCATAAAGTCCAAAGAACACATGCTGATCCACGAACATCTCAGGATCCAGATAATCCGTATCTGCCCCGAAATCAACCTCGGTTCCGTTTTTCTCTGCTTCCTCAATTGCAAGCTCACTCTTGATTATATCTGCGGCACTGTATGGAATGTACCTGTCCAGAGTTTTCTGAAAGCGGACATACATCGTCTCGCCGTCTTTTGCCCTTGGAATCTCATCCAGGTCAGGAAGGTCCTTGCCTACAATCATGCTGGCAACGGAAAGTCCCGGTTCAGCGTCTGCAGAATTCGCAAAGAAGCGGTTACGTCTTGCAGTACCGTCCTCGTCAAGAGAGCTGGTAACATTACCGATGATACCTGCACCTTCCTTGATCTCCTTTACGGGATAAAGAGGGTCACTGTCCTCATCAGCATAATATACGGTCTGAACGACACGCCCAAAGCGGCTGCATGCGTCTCCCAAGGCCTTGTCGTCTTCAGGACCATAGAGCGAAGGTTCCGTATACAGCATATCAAATGCTATGGAAGCGGCCCCAGCCCTATTAAAGAAATCGATGATTTTTCCATAAGCAGAACGTGGCCACGGATAACCCCAGTCCATCTCTGCCCTTGCCCAGTCAAGACTTCCCTGATCAAGAAGGACAAGGGTTATCATGTCTGACGGTTCAATGGAATCCGCAGTCATTGACATTCGGCTGTCGTAAGCTTTCTTCTCTATCCAGCTGAATGCATCGACAAAATGCAGTATCCCGAAAATCACGAATACCGCAAGACAGGTTATCGCTACCCTTAACTTCTGCTTTATGGACTTCATCTAATTACATCCTTATTTTTTCATGTTCTGTTTATAACGGTTTGTCCTGTATTCTGTTGTATCCTCAACCTTTGTTTTCTTGAGTGTTGAACTCAGATGAGAGATACGGCTGTCAGGACTCGGGTGGGTTTTGTAGAACCCAGATTTCTTTCCCTTCTGCTGATCGGCCATCTTCTGAAGCATGCTGATCATTGCATCCGGATTATATCCCGCTGCGGCCATCAACTCAATTGCCTTTTTGTCAGCATCATATTCCTGACCCTGAGAATAACCGTTATTCACCATGTCGGTAATCACGTCACCAACCATGTCATCAAGAGTATCCGCCATGTCAGACATTCCCATTGTTGACATAGTGGCATTGGCCGTTGCCTTGAAAGCCTCGGTATAACGGCTTGTCTTGATTGACTTTAAGCTGTGCTTGAGCTGAATGTGTCCTATTTCGTGGGCAATAACAGCCGCAAGGGCATCCTCTGAGTCCGCACAGTCGATTAATCCGCGTGTTACGAAGATGTGTCCGCCTGATGTAGAGAAGGCATTGACTTCCGTTGAGTCAAGAACCTTTACATGATATCCGTTGAAAAGAACAGGATCATCTGAATTTACAACCAGAACCTGGCATATCTTGTTCAGATAGCTTTCCAGCTGCTTGTCTTCGTATACCTTGTAATTTGTAAGGAGGTTTGCCGCCACAGAACGACCGATGTAATACTCGTTTTCCGGGGTAATCTCCTCCGCCGCCTTTGACATGGTGTTAAAGGCATTTGCAACATCATCATTGCCTGACATGGTTGCAATCTGTCCCAAAGCAGAGAACGCCTGTGATGTACAGCCGCTTAGTGCAACCGTTGATAAAATTGCTATTGATATGATTGTATATAAAACTCTTTTCATCATTCAGCTCCCATCAAGT
Organism: Treponema sp.; assembly: GCA_016281495.1. Classification (GTDB taxonomy): domain Bacteria; phylum Spirochaetota; class Spirochaetia; order Treponematales; family Treponemataceae; genus Treponema_D. The sequence goes on from JAEEIU010000052.1 coordinate 29,941, forward strand.
GGCCTTCCTTTATGAACTGGGCAACTTCAGCTTCCTTTACGATAATGGCCTCAATTGCATCAACCACCTTAAAGTTCAGCTTGGTATTGGATGCCTTGTAAGCATTTTCCGCTTCCTGAGACCATCCCTTTCCTGCAAGGGCCAATTCACTGTTGGATGCAGTTGTCTTTGAGTCCTTGTTGATCTTTTTCTTGGAAAGATTGCCCTGAGCAATCCAGCCAGTAGACTTGGAACCGGTTGAAAGCTGAATCTTGACCTTTTTACCGTTTACAGAAAGCACTTTTGCCATGTCTCCGTAAACCGCAAGACCCGAGTTGCTGCTGAAAGAGCCGTCCGTAGACTTAAGCTGAACCGATTTTGTTGAAACATAAACAGTTTCTCCACTCTTAAAAGAAGCCGCAAATACAGAAAAACTGCAGAACGCTATTAACAGCGCCAAAATTCCCTTTTTCATTTTTCCTCCTATTAATACATCATCTCTATTTATTATAGAACATTGTTAATATAATATAAACAACATTCTTCCCATTAGATTACAAACTTTCCGGCGTTTCATTCTTTATTGTAAGAATGGCACTTTTGTCCCCGTTGAGCATGCGCTCGCACAAATCCACAGGCATTGGTTTTCCCTTTAGGAATCCCTGGACGTTGTGACAGTTGAATTTCTTGAGCATGTCCAGCTGAGAGTCCGTTTCCACCCCTTCTGCAATCGTATCCAGACCCATTTTTGACACAAGGGAGACGATGCTTTCGGTGATGTTGGCTTCCACCCCATTTGCCTCATTTATGTTTGAAATGAATGACTTGTCAATCTTGAGGGTAGTGAGCGGAAGTATCTGAAGATAGCGAAGTGATGAATATCCGGTACCAAAATCATCAAGTGAGATTCCGATTCCCATCTCGCGGATTTTATTGAGCTTTGTAACCGTATCTGACACATTGTCTATGAACATTCCCTCGGTTATCTCTATCTCAAGATGCTCCACCTTAATTTTATATTTGTCTATCCTGGTCTTGAGGTTATAGATGAAATCGTCTTTCTTGAACTGGATCGGCGAAACGTTCACCGAAATTATGCCGTCAAATCCAAAATCATTTTCCCATCGGGCAAGAGTCTTGATTGCAGTTTCCATAACCCAGTCACCCAGGGGAATCACAAGCTGCGTTTCTTCTGCCAGCGGAATGAACTGATCCGGACGTATCCATCCAAGCTCATCGTCATGCCATCTTAGGAGGGCCTCAAATCCACGGAGCTTTCCAGAGGCAACATCAAACTGCGGCTGGAAATACAGCATGAACAGGTCATCCGACAAGGCCTTGTTAAGCTTGTTCTCTATGCATATCTTGGTAAGGAATTTCTCCTCCATGATTTTCTGGAAGAAATAAATGCTGTTCTTGCCGTTTTTCTTTACCTCAACCATGGCCATATCCGCAAATTTAAGCAGGTCAGACGGAACCCTTGAATCATCCGGGAATATCGTGATGCCGCCAGAAACACCTATGCCCTCGTCATTGCAGGCATGTATGAGCTTATAGCCCAAAAGCGCCATCTCCTCGTTTGAGGTTATGTTCTTGCGCATGATTATGAATTCATCCCCCGCAAAACGGCAGGCTGTTGTCCTGTCATCCTCAAATGTACGCAGGATTTTTCCCATGCAGCGGATTATCGCGTCACCTTCCGTGTGGCCGCCGGATTCGTTTATGTCCTTTAGGTTATCAAGATCAAGAAGTATTATTCCGATTTTTTTGTCTTCGTTTGTACAGGTATCGATATCACGTACAATCGTTCGCTCAAACCAGGCGCGGTTCTTGAGGTTGGTCATTGAATCATGATATGCGGCAAACTGAAGCTGCTGGTTCAAGGTTTGGATGCTTTCCAGTTTCGTCCTCATGCCTGATCTGGTAAGCGACAGCTCTTCCGTAAGCGAGGCATTCCTCATGTTCTGCTGCTTTAACTGAATCTCCACCTCATGCTGGGCTGAAACATCCTGTAGGACTGCAACGATACCGCCATTGTATATGCTGTTGACCGTAATATGAAGCCATTTTTGGGTTAATTCCGAATTTATCGTCTGGGAGATTGTATACCGGGTATCCATGACCTGTGTTGCTATCTCAAACCAGGGAACCTCAGGATTAATGAGGCTTTTGACCTGACTGTAGAACATACCGGGACGTACCACATCATGTACAAGTGTAAGGAACTGAGGATTTGCATATTCAATTCTAAAATCACTTATCTTCCCGCTTTCATCCGTTACAGGAATGGCGACAAACATCGCCAGGGAAAGACTATCCATGATACTTTTGTGGTCTAAATCCGACATAAGCAACCTTTACTCAAAATTTTATTAGATTCCACCCCAGTCTACATATATATTATAACAAACAATTATTGATTTGTCGACAAAAAAAATAGTCCCCGGATGTTTTTCCAAGGACTACTTATGTAGAGTGCTATTCCTCTAGTTCAGTGCATCCACCCTAATTGAGCCGGATGTTGCCTTGATATTGATTGGAACTGAACCCATGCGGTTGGAATCAAGGTTATTCTTTACGGAACCAGATGAAACCTTTGTCTCAAAGAAGTATTCAGGGCTTGGAACCAGATAAAGCTTGATTGAGCCGCTGTGTGCCTCAAAACTGGACTCGCCCGTCAAGGCTATACTGTCCGACAACTTGATGGAGCCTGAAGTGACAGTTGCATTGACTTTGCCGATTTTTCCTTCGGCCTTTAACGAACCGCTGTTTGAATGTGTTTCAAGAGAATCAAAAGTTACGTCCGTAAGCTTTATTGAACCGCTTGAGGCTGTAATATCAGCTTTAGAAGCCTTTGTTCCCTCCATCTTTACGCTTCCGCTTGAGACCTTTACGGTCATGTCATCATAGCTTGAGCCATAAATAGTTGCCGATCCGCTTGTTGAAATGGCCTGTATTGTTTTTGCATTCACATCATCCAGCTTGATGCTTCCGCTTGAGGACTTGACGTATACATCATTCACATCGAATCCCGTGGCAGAGAATGAACCGCTTGTCTTTTGTACGTTTATGCTGTTCAGCTGCCTTGAAGGAACCTGAATGACAACTTTTGGTGCAGAGAAAGCAAAGGCACGAAAAGTCTTTGTTTCCTTTAGGGTCAAAACCCCGTCCGACAAATCATACTGAAGGTATTTTTCCGCCCCGTTGTAGCATGAAATCTTTACACCAGAGACTCCTGTACTCTCAAGCTCCACTCCCATTGATGAAACTTCTGCCCTTAAATCTGTCATACTGGATGACAAAGTCTGTTCATTTGTAAGTTTTTTCATATTGTCATTGCCTCCAAAACCATCATTGCTTTCTATATAAATCTTAAAGAAACGGAAGAAATTTGATGCTCCAGAATCCTTCCATTTGAAAAGAAACATAAACAGCAGTGCAAGCAAGGCAACAGCTATAACAGCCCATATTATTCCCAATATTTTCCTAAGCATAAAGTTCTGCCTCCCAAATTAGTCTTCGACCGGTGAATTTGTGAACATCCTTATGGCCTGACCAACTGCACTTGCAATGAGCCAGATGAGCCATGTTATGTACCATGCGCCGGTAGTAAAGCTTACAGCCAGATAGATTATCGTAACGACAAGCCAGTACAGCTTCCAGAATGACTTCCAGAACTTGTCCTTTTCCGTATATTCTCCGTTTGGACCGCTGCCTGCCATTGTCTTTTTGTGACTTGTTACAAGATACTGCTCCACATCCTGAGGAACGCTTTTTTTCGTGTAAATCAAAAGTCCTGTTGCAAAGGCACAGAATACCAGAAGAACGCCAAATCCAATTATGCCAAACAAATCCTCATTTCCAGCAGACACCATGGATGCAATTCCCGGGAAACAGATGAGCGCCAGGGCACCGAAAAAGTACAGCATGACGGCTATGGCAGTATTTCTTGCGGACACCTTCCTGTAATCGTCAATCTTTGACTTGAGTTCCTTTTCAGGAGCCAGTTTTGCAAGAAGCTCATCCACATCGCCCAAATCAGAAAGTGCCTCGGTGTAAGCCTGGTTTTCGGCCTTTCCTTCTGCAATGTGAGCCTCAAAATGATCGTTCAGGGTAGAAAGTATCTCTTCCTTTAATTCCACTGCCTTACGTGTGTTTGGCAAATCCCTGAATAAAACGTCCACATAATTCTTAATCTTGCTGTTCATATAAAATCTCCTTTAATCCTTATTAAGCATAAATCAGTTTTTTGACCATGGACTCTATCCTGCCCCAGTCCTGTTGATTTTCATTATAAAGTTGACTACCACGCTCCGTAATGGAGTAGTACCTTCGTCTGGCACCCGAATCCTCATCGCCCCAGTAGGACGTTATCAGCTGATTTTCCTCCAACCTCCTGAATGCAGTGTAGAGCGTCGCCTCCTTTAGAACAAAAGCGTTCTGACTCACTTCACTGATTGTCTTGTTGATCTGATAACCGTAGCTGTCTCCTTCTGAAAGCCGTGCAAGGATTATGGTATCCGTCAAGCCTCGCAATATTTCCGAAAAGTTCAGCATTGAATACCTCCTGCTTATGAGTTAATTTATATCACACAATACCTCATCTGTCAAGGTATTTCGTCAAAATATTTATGTTTTTTTGCAAAAAACAAAAAAAATGCCACAAGGCTGTCTAAAAAGCACTGCATTAGCGTTGAGATTCCGGATCAAGTCCGGAATGACACTGCTTTACAAACTTAATAGACAATCTCGTGACATTCAATCAGAAAACTGATATGTCTTTATTATTCAAGCAATTTTAGAAGGCTGCAATAGTGCGGTCAAGGCGAGAAAGACTCTTTTCCACTCCCAGAATCAGGATTGAACCGATGAGAGGTGGAGAAACACGGCTGCCTGTTACAGCCATGCGGATTGGCATCATAAAGTCACCAAGCTTTATGCCAAGCTCCTCCGCATACTTTTTTGCAAGTTCCTCACTAGCCTCGTGGTCCAGTTCAGGAAGCTTTTGTACAAAATCCTTTGCCTTTACCAAAACCTCGCGTGTCTTTGCCTCATCAAGCTTTTTGGGAATGATGTTTTCCTTTGCGGGAACTGCGGGCTCCGTAAACAGGAAGTGAACCATCTCTGCGGCATCCGTCAGGAAATGTAGCCTTTCCTTAATCAGAGGCATAAGCTTCATCAGTGCGGCCTTTACCTCGGCTGAACTCATGTTCATGGACTGGTCTACACATTCAGGCTCACCGTCTGCACCGAGTTTTACACCTGAATATTCGGGTCCGACATTTGGCTTTGGCTGAGGGTTTTCGGGATTTATCTCCAGTGCGGCATCCCCTGTTCCGGTAATGAACGGCAGGGTCCACTTGTAAAGTTCCTCGTCTGTCAATGCACGTATGTACTGGCCGTTGTACCATTCAAGCTTCTTATAGTCGAATACTGCAGGTGCCTTGTTAAGGTGTTCCAGCTTGAACTGTGCGGCAAGTTCCTCCAGGGTGTACATGTCACGTCCGTCCTCGTAGCTGCAGCCCAAAAGTGCCACATAGTTTACGATGGCCTGAGGAAGGTATCCCCTTGCCCTGAATTCATTAAGGCTAGTTGAACCATGCCTCTTGGAAAGCTTTTTGCCGTCTGCTCCGTTTACCATCGGGAGATGGCAGAACTCAGGATGCTCCCAGCCGAAGCTGCGGTACATCTGCACATGAAGCGGAGTTGAAGGAATCCATTCCTGTGCGCGCATGACATGGCTTATTTTCATCAAGTGATCGTCAACAATGTTTGCAAGGTGGTATGTCGGGAAACCGTCACTCTTGAGCAGTACAGGATCCGGAGAAATGTCCTCGTTCTTCCAGATGATGTCACCAAGAAGATGGTCATAGAATTTGGTCTCACCTTCCAGCGGAACCTTTAGGCGTATTACATAAGGCTTTCCGGCGGCAAGGTTTTCCTTTACTTCTTCCGGAGTAAGATGGCGGCAGTTGCGGTCATATCCTGGCGGCATCTTGTTTTCTGTCTGAATCTTCCTGATTCTTTCCAGGCGTTCTGAATCACAGAAACAGTAATATGCCTCTCCCTTTTCCACAAGTTCCTGGGCATATTTCTTATAAAGCTCAAAACGCTCGCTCTGAACATAGGGTCCATATTCTCCACCCTTGTCTCCACCTTCATCCCAGTCAATTCCGAGCCATGCCATGGTGTCATAAAGGTTGTCCACGTATTTTTCATCATATCTGGTGCGGTCCGTATCTTCCAGACGCAAAATGAATTTTCCACCCTTTGAACGGGCATAAAGATAATTAAAGAGGGCCGTCCTTACACCACCAATATGCTGCAATCCCGTAGGACTCGGTGCATAGCGTACCCTAACATCTTCTGACATGATTTTCCCCCACATCGATTTAGTTGAATGATTAAACCATTATAATAAGATGAGTGAAAAAAAACAAGCGGATTGATGATTGATGTTGTCACGCGGATTCGATTTTGCTAACGCAAAATCATTAATTTGGATGCGAAATGCGGAATTCATAATTCTTAATTATGAATTATGAATTATGAATTAAACCTAACCCACGCGGCCTGGACTGTGAAGTTTCTTTGGCGGGTCTCCAGATCGGCTTCTGGCGGAAGGGACATTGTTTCCCTGCGGAATGAACCGAATTTCGAGTCACAGCAAGTACAGTCATTATAAACGCACAGGCTCCCCTCGTTGATTCCCATTTCCCTCAGGATGCTCAAGTTGGCCTTGGCAAGAGAAAGACGGTATCTGTATGGATTTGTGGGATTATAGCCCGGAGTTGAAGGCAGAATCTCCTTTACACAGTCTGGCGTAAAATTCACACGGAAATATTGGGCGCGTTCCTCATCAACATTGTAGCAGCAGTCGTGAATGTGAGGTCCCATGACTACGCAAAAATTTTCAGGCTTTGAGCCGTATTTTTTTTGTGCAAGCTCAATCGCATTCCTTACGATTCCCGTTCCTTTCCATCCTGAATGAAGTATTCCAAAAACTTCTGTGTGGGGTTCGTAGATGAAAATCGGCATGCAGTCGGCTACAGTTATCACAGGAATTATATTTTTGTTTGTGGTGATGATTCCGTCACCCTGACATTCAAAAACCTCGTCGGCACTGTCAATGGCAAAAACCGTCTGGGAATGGATGAGCTCAACCGCCGCAATCTGTTTGTCCTCTCCGGCAAGAGATGATAAAAATGCCTGTCTGTTGGGATTTGTCTCGTTCCACCTAAAGCGCATGGATCCTGCTTTTTTCATTGTCATTCCAATCTCAGGACCGGAAACACATTCATTGGCATGGCTGTAAAATGAACCAGTAAAAAAAGAGTCGTCGATCATCTTCCCCACCCCCCAGCGGCAAGCTGAATTCCTTATGTTATTCGTCTATGGACAAATCCAATGGCTCTATCTCTTGAAGAATCTCGTATGAGTGATCTATGCTGAATTTTGCCTTGCTAAGCTTGTCACGGAATTCTTTGTTATCACGACCACCAAGCTTCATCAGGTTAACAAGCGGACCATAATAGGCAGTGATTTTCTCTGACAAAATACCGCTCATCAGATTGCGCATTGAACGGCATGCTTTTCCAAACTGATTGATTATATCGCTGGCGATTCCGTCTATTTCTTCCATCGTTTCATCAAGGATCACGGTCTCGGTATTTGTACGTGCCTTTGTGTTTTCCCATTTGGTAAACTGCTGTCCGTATTCTCCACCTGGCGAAAGCTGGCTTGCAAGAAGTTCAAGGCTGTCATTAATCTTTATGAGCAAATTAAGCGACTCAGAGAATTCAACCCTGTTCTCTTTGAGTGCAAAATCACCTTCCACGGAAGTTGCGGCAAGAGCCTGATTGAATGTTGGAAATTCATTCTTGAAGAATGAGTATATGAATCCAAGAGTAAGCTCGTAATGGAAAAGAGGTCCTCCATCGATTTTTTCCCAGGGCCTGTAAGGGAACAGGGGGAACTTAGAAAGCCTGAAATAGCTCATAAGCTTGATTTTAAGCTTTTCTTTCTTGCAGTCACTTTCCCAGTTGTTCCACCGGCGCTCAAACATAAGCTTCCACTGGGCCCTGTATTTCTGGAACCAGTCTTCTCCTCCGCCATAAGCATCCGGTATATACTGGGAATTCTCATATACTACTTTAGCCAGCTTGTACATGGGAACTGTCTGAACAAACATCTTTATGACAGAATTATGAGTGGCAGCGGCATTTGTAAATTCCTTTCCGCCTTCTCCACCTTCTCCAATACCATCGGCAAAACCGGAAATCTTAGACTTGTGCTTAAAGAAAAGGTAAAGAGCCTGAACGCTATCGTCTGTAATCGGGACGTAATTGCTCATGATGCGTGTAAACTCGGAGAAATCAGGCTTAACCAAACCAAAGAGGCTGCTGCATGTACCTTCCGGGCTGTTTGAAAATTTTGATATGATTCTTGAAAAAGGAAGCTTAACAAACTGACGGAGCCATTCAAGCCCACGAACCGCCGCATACATCTCCGACTTTTTGGCCGTTGAGATTCCGTCAAGTATCTTGTCCATTTTCTGCACAAGGATTGATTTCATTTCAGCGGTAACAACTTTATCAAGGGCATACTGATAAGGATCGCTCTCTCGCTCAATATCAGCGCTAACAGATGGAACAATAATCATGCCGAGCATGGTATACATTGCCCCTGGGTTTTCCTCATAAAGTGCAAGATATGGTGCAAAAAAGTCAGCGGCTTTCTTCAACTGACAGAATTTATCATAAAAACCTACGGTCAGGCTTTTTTTGCGGAAATCAATTATGCCGGGAGAAGTATGTTCAATATCCCTGGCTATGGCATTTACAAGAGACTTGTTAAACACTTCTTCAATTGAAGTATTAGAGAATGTTGCCTTGATCCAGTACCATATCTGAAGCAAGACAGACTGTTTTTTGAGCTGAGATTTTAGGGACATTTCTGCAGTTTGATTTTTTTCTGATTCGAAGTCACTGTTTACGGATGAAGTTTCGACAGTTTGCCCCTGTTTCATGCCTTTGAGAATTCTTTCGCGTTCCTCATTGCTTATTTCTGTTACGAGTTCGTTAAATGTTGAATCCTTTCCGTTTTTGGCCATATCCCTAACCTATTTTATACTCAAACCTCAGTATTGTAAAGTGAGCATTCATTCAAAAACACTACACCTTATCTTTTAGATTATCGGCATAAATTCCCTTAACGATAACGGCTTCCCTAAAAATTCATTTTTAATGATTTTTGAAATAAAGGCTGTTTACAAACAAAAAATCTAGAAATAATTCAATTTTATGTTATAATATCCGCTGTAAATTGTTATATAAATATAAAATGCCCATAAGGAGTACAAACATGATTAAACTCACAAAAAAACATGCACTTGGCGCCATTCTTCTGGCATTCACCGCCATTTTCCTTTACGCAGAGGAAAAAACCTTTAACATTCCAGGAAAAGGAAACCTTACCAGGGATGTTCAGCTTGTAAGGGTTGAAGACTATGATAAAAAGGGAAGGCTCATGAGTGATGAACCTTCCGTAGCACCTGCAACAACCTTTTATTACAACAAAAAGAACCAGCTCGTCAAATCAGAAATGGGATACAACTATTATGTAACGGAATATGAATACGACAAAAAAGGCAATCTGATTCATACATCTGATAGCGATGGCTATGAAATGTGGTATACCTATGACAAAAAGGGCAAGCTGATTGAAGACAAAACCAGCACAGGCCTTGTGGGTCATTATACCTATGATGAAAACGGAAACCTGTCCAAATATCAGGTTGAAGATCCTGAGGGAGATGCCATCATCAGCAGCGAATGGTATTATTACGATGACCAGAACCGTCTTATACATAAGGAACCAAGCATCGGCGAAGCAGTGGACTACACTTATGACAAGAACGGAAATCTTATAAAAGAACGCTACAGCAATGAATCAACAGTTGAATATGCTTATTCCCAGTCAGGCGACATGTTGTACAAGTGTCTTAGAACATACGATTCAGAGCACGAGGAATTCTATGAATACGAATGGTGGAGCAAGGGCAAGATAAAGACAAGAAGAACCTACCTCTGGGAAGTATTCGGTTGATTTTGCAGACTTTGCCTGCATTTTTTGTGGGCAAAAAAAAGACCCCTTTATAGGAGTCTTTGAAACGGTCCCTACGGGAGTTGAAGGTTCCTTTCGCTCACTTCCTGTTCGCTCTCTCCACCACGCCTACGCTTCCTGTCGGCGCATCCATGCGCCTTTTCCTCCCACCTGGTCGGCGGAAGCTCCGGGGTTCAACTCCCGACACTCTTAGAAATAAAAAAAAGACTCCCTTTCGAGAGTCTTACTAACGGTCCCTACGGGAGTTGAAGGTTCCTTTCGCTCACCTCCTGTTCGCTCTCTCCACCACGCCTATGCTTCCTGTCGGCGCATCCGTGCGCCTTTTCCTCCCACCTGGTCGGCGGAAGCTCCGGGGTTCAACTCCCGACACTCTTAGAAATAAAAAAGACTCCCTTTCGAGAGTCTTACTAACGGTCCCTACGGGAGTTGAACCCATCTTTAAAGATTGAGAATCTTTCGTCCTAGCCGATAGACGAAGGGACCATAAAAAAAATGTGGCTGACTTATTGGGCCAGCCTTAGTTCCCCAAGGAGGATTCGAACCCCCACAATCAGAACCAGAATCTGAGGTGCTACCATTACACAATCGGGGAATGCAATGTATAAAAAATATATTGTAAAATCGAAGTTATGTCAAGTGCTCAAGCCCGTTTTTTTTTATTTTTTCGGACTTGAACCCCATTTCAGCTTGCCACACCCATCTCGGCGGCTTCATGCTCACGATGGTTCTTGATGCGCAAAGTCAACTCACGGTTCACCATCTTAAAAAGCAAATCATGCTCTGCAGGACTATGTTCGTTGCTGTAGCACATATCCTTGAGGAGCTCAAATTCCTCTTCAGAAAGTGGATCCTGATCGTCCCAGAAGTTTTTCCATGTCGCAGCCGTATCCACTGACAAATGCGATTCAATCACTTTGCTCCAGACATCATAGGCATTCATGTCGTTCATAATTCCCCTCCACCAAAAAAGGTTGCTATTATAAAAAAATAAATTCCCGTCCAAAAGTTACAGCCAATATTCAATTACAATTACGGCTTACTCTTGAACCACAACTATTTTAAAAGCAAAGACGTTTTAACAATCGGCACAAACATACCTTCACTTTACAATTTAAGGTTTTGATGGATAAATAGAACGATTTAAAACACCAAAAGACCCTGAATTCTTTAATCAGAGTCTCTTGATGAGAAAATATTTACTAAATTGTCTATATCCCTACTTTAATGCTGCAGAGATGCGCTCAAGAACCTTCTGGCGGTCAAGTGGCTTTACGATATAGTTCTTTGCACCGGCAAGAAGTGACTTCTTAACAAGTTCTTCCTTTCCAAGAGCAGATACCATAACCACTTTTGCATTCTTGTCAAAAGCGACAATCTGTTCAAGAGCTGTAATACCATCCATACGGGGCATGGTAATATCCATTGTTACGATATCAACATTTGGACAGAGTTCCTTGTATTTATCAACACCCTCTTTGCCGTCCTGAGCTGTTGCAACAATTTCATAACCATCAGAACTCAAAATCTGAGTCAACTGCTTGGCTACGAACATTGAATCATCAACCACCAGTACCCTGAATTTTGAGCCGTCATCTTTTAAGCCTTCCGGCGGACGATTGTTGATTGTAGGGAAATCCTGTTTTGTTTTCATACCCTATACTCCTTTTTATCCTACTGTCTCTCACGAATAGCGACGTTAACTTCTATTTTTCCAAATTCAGTAATAAGCGGAACAATAAGAGCCTCTACGTTCTCTTCTCCACCGCCTAAAGCTGCAATTTCCATGTTTTGACCGGCAAAAAGGGCCGGTGGTGTCAAGTCAAACCTAAAACCAAGCTCGTGAAGCTTAGTTACAGCCTGAGCCGTAATCAAGTTTGCAAGTTCACTGATAGTAGCCTTTGCCAAATCATCGAAACTCGGAAGCTGCTCGTCATTCATCTTTGATGCGACATTAAGGGCAGTCTCATAGGTCATGTCAAAAAGAACACGGCCTTCAACATCACCTGCCAGACCGACCAATGCGGCAACACCCATAACTGGCATTGCTGTTGACTTTAAATACAAGTCACCTCTTTTAACTTCGGCACCACCTAAGACTTCTTTTAACACTCTGTAAGAAGTTTCGACAAATGGGTTAATATACTCTACTCTCATTATTTCCCCCTATTCATTTTATCCGATAATTTATTTTGAATATACTCCGATGGAACCGACAGTCTTTTTGGACCATCCGCCCAATGAAATATTTTCATTCTCTCCAATAATAATTATTCCATTTCCTTTAACTTTTTCCTCAAAGTCATTGATCATGGTCCGCTGTGACTGTTCAGGCAGGAACGAGATAATGTCACGTGCAAACACTATGTCAATTGGAGGCAGATTGTTTGTATGTACGCAGTCATGGTACTCAAACATAATCATGTCCTTGATTTCCTTAGAGAAGGTCCATTCACCGCTTGCAGTACGAGTCAGATACGGTGAATACCAGTCGGCACTTGCTGCATCACTTACATTCATGAGAGGTGCGTTTGAAACACTCAGCAAATCAATGTCGTGGGCATAAATGCGGATTTTTGCTCCCGGATAGCGTTTTTTAAGAATACATGCCAGTGAATAGGATTCATATCCCTTGCCGCAGCCAGGATTCCATACGACTATATTGTTTGCGGAATTATCCGGCAATGCCTTGTATACTTCCTGAGCATACTCCTCTGACCACCATCCACCAGTAAAACGTGAATAGAACGGCTTAAGGAATGCTTCTGCATCTTCCGGACCCTGAAGCTGGGTTTTCTTTTCTCCGCGCTCATTTTTCCATTCAAGATATCGTTTTTTAGCCCATTCCTCAGTCACAGAATTGAGCGTGAATTTCTTTATTGAAAAAAGTGAATCAGCTATAAAGTTAAGGTCAACGCTTTCCTGCTTTTTGGCATCAACTGTATCAGGAGCCTTTTTCTTTGTAACTTTAGCCCCCTGCTGCTGAACCTGCTGTGCCGCCATCTCTGCCGCAACAGTCTGCCTCTGAAGCATCTGGGCCTTTACGTCTTCCTCAAGCTTTCTTTCTTCTTCCTGTGTGCGTACACCGAAAATCTTGTCTATGTCCAAAAGAATGTAAAGCCTGTGCTGTGCCTCAACAACACCGGAGATATACTTGATGTTGATGTCACCAAACAGCGGATGAGGAGGCTGAATCGTTGACTTCTGGATGCCTACGACCTTATCGATTGCATCAACAACAACACCAAAGGTCTGCTCCCCGACAGTAACGATGAGCATGTTTTCCAGAGCGTTTTCATCACGATCCGGAACCTGAATGTTAAAGAATTTGCGCAAATCAATGATTGAAATTATTTCTCCACGCAAGTTGTATACACCAAGAACGAACGGCAAGGTATTTGGCACATAGGTAAAATGTCCGGCCTTGGCGATTTCCTTGACCTTCATGATGTCTATGGCATAATCTTTACCGGCCAGAGAGAAGGTGACCATCTTGTAGTCAATTACGGATGCCTTTCTTTTTTCTTCCTCAAGCAATTCCTGAGTAAGAACGTGTCCGTCCTCTGCTATTTCTGTGGTTCCTGCAAGTACGTTAAGTCTTTCCTGAATTGTTGCCATCTATCCTACCCTCTGCCTGCATTTCTGATTGCTTCTGCTTCGCGGAACTGTTGGGCGGTTATTTCCTGTTTTACACCCAACTCCAACAACTGGCTTACATCGATGATCAATGAAACCGAGCCGTCTCCCAAAATGGAGGCACCCGCAATTCCCGGAGATGTCGTGAACTGGTCGCGCAAAGGCTTGATAACCACGTCCTCTTCACCGATAAGGGCATCTACCATGACACCGATTTTCTTTTCCTGGGAACCGACGATTACGATAAAGCAGTACTCGCTCTGATTGCTGTTCTTGATGTTGAACAGACGGCTCAAGCGCAATATGGAAATAACCTCGTTGCGCACGTTAAGAACTTCGTAATTGTCTATCGTATTTATGCTGTCCAGTTTTACACGCTGGCTTTCTATAACGTTTGTAATCGGGATTGAGTATACCTCTTTGCCGACACGAACCAAAAGTCCCTGAATGATTGCAAGAGTCAAAGGCAGGCGGATGCTGAATTTTGATCCGACATGGCGTTCGCTGGTAACAGAAATCGTTCCCTTGAGCTTTTCCACCATGGTCTTTACAACATCAAGGCCTACACCGCGTCCTGAAACATTGCTGATCTTGTCGCTTGTAGAGAATCCCGGCAGGAATATAAGGTCGTATGCTTCCTGATTTGAAAGCACCTTGTTCGGGCTGATGAGTCCACGCTTGATTGCCTTCTCGCGGATTTTGTCAACCTCAATGCCCTGACCGTCATCGATTATGTCTATGACAATCATGTTGCCTTCGTTTGAGGCCTTTAATGTCAGGTGACCTGTCTCGTCCTTTCCGTTAGCCTTGCGTTCTTCCGGCGTTTCAATTCCATGGTCCACGGAATTGCGGACACAGTGCATGATTGGGTCAAGAAGGTCATCTACAACAGTCTTGTCAAGTTCTGTATCTTCACCTTCAATAATCAGGTCAACCTTGCGTCCCAGATCACGACTCAAGTCACGCACAACACGCGGGAAACGGTTAAAGATGGTACCAATCGGAACCATGCGGATTTTCATTACGCCCTCTTGAAGCTCAGATGCGATGCGTCCGAGGTTTTGGGTTGAGGAGCGGAATTTACTTGCCGTAACCTTGAATTCATTTTCGTAACCGTCAAACCATGTTGACAGTCCGGTAATCTCTTCGTTCAAATGCTGCCTGATATCCTTAACAGATGCTCCTGACTGCATTTCTTCGAGTATTTTAGGTATGTTTTCGATTATGTGGCGGTGCCTTTCCTTGAATGAAGTATTCAGGTTAAGAAGTTTTACCTGAAGATCCGCCAGCTGAAGTCCAGTCTGGTTGAATACAGCCTTTGTGATGACTGTTTCGCTGACAAGGTTCATGAGGTTGTCTACGCGCTTTGAGTCAACACGCAGAATTGAGCCTGTCTGTGCTGCGGCATGAACTGGTGCGGCAGCCTTCTTTGCCTGCTGTACGGCCTGAGTTGTTGCAGGTTCAGCCGTTGAGTTATCTACGACCTCTTCCTGTGCGGACTGTTCCTGAACTGGTTCCTGTACGGGCTCTTCATGAACTGGAGGCTCCGGAGCCTTTTGAACTGGAGCCTGTACTGGAGCTGGGGCTTCCTTTACAGGAGCGGGTGCGGGTGCACTTGCATTTTCCTTTAGGGGCTGTGCGTCCGTTGCAAGAGTTACGTCATCAAGGAATGCCGTATCCTCAAGTTCTTCCTGAGTACAGCTTGTTGCGATATAATAAACTACCTGCGGATGGAATTCGTCCTCATAAAGGGCCTCAAAATCCGGGACGGTCTTTAATACTGTTCCGCGATTCTTGAGTGCGGCAAATACCTGGATACCGCCGACAGAATTCATCGGGTTGGATTCATCAAATGTTACGTTAATGACCCAGAGCTTTTCATTTTCAGGACATGCTTCCTTGATTTCTGCAAAATCATCCTCTGACAATGCAGGTACCGGTGGCATTCCGTTTGATACAGGCTCTGGAGCCGGTTTTGGTGCCGGTTTGGGGGCTATCATACCCTGTGGAATAGGAGCTGCACCCTTTTTCTTGGCGGCTTTCTGAGGAATGAAGGACTTGATGTTGTTCAAGACAGGATTAACGTCCTCCTGATAGACAGAACCCGCGCTTCTTGCCTCCAACATGGCCTTTATCGTATCTATTGAAGTAAGCAAAGTATCTACAATCGGCTCTGAAACATTCACAGTACCACTGCGGAGGGCATCAAGCAAGTCCTCTACCGTATGACAGAAAGTAGAAAGCTCAGTCATCTCCACTGTGGCAGAACCACCTTTGAGAGTATGGGCGGCACGGAAGATTTCATCAATGGCGTCGTGGTTGGACGGGTCATTTTCTATTACAAGGATATTGCTCTCCAGGGTTTCCACCTGCTGTTCAGCCTCGGAAAAAAAGTCCTTGAGAAGTTCCTCGTTGTTAGCGTCAAGATAATCACTCATACTTACTATTTTAACCTCTTCCACACAATAGTCAAGTTAAAACAACTTTTCACATGCAAAATTAGAGACATTTCAGATTTAAAATCCGAACACTTTATAATTATATCACTATTTATCGAAATTGAAAAGCCTAAATTTTAGATATTTAGATAATTCACTTTTAATATCGGCAAGTCCGCAAAAAAAGGTCATTTTGAAAAAATTGTGCTTCCCAAGATGAATTTCAAGTAATATAATCAAAATGTCGATAAATATTATAGTAGTCTATTTTGGAGCTAGCCATGAAAAAACTGACAATTCTTATGTCCGCCCTTTTTATATCCGTTACGGCGTCTCATGCACTCATAATGCCGAATTTCAGCGGTGATATGGGATTACTGGGAAACATTACCCTGCCCGTCAGCCTTGATGCACAGACTTATGTGGCTGGTCAGCTTGACTGCGGTGACCACGTGCTCATCAGGGGTGAATTTGCAGTAAATGCCACGAACCTGCAGAACCTCATAGCTGAACCAACTGCGATAAATGCAACATTCAACATCAGGGAACTTTCCATCACGGGAACTTTCGCAACCACACACATGGTCCACTATATAACCGCCTTTTTGGGAGAATATGAACCGGCAGGCTCCGACATATTCCTGAAGCGTCAGTTTGGATTAAACAACATGCTTCCTTCCCTAACAGAAAGCTGGTTTGGTGTGAACGGTGCAAGCGCATATCCATCATACGGCATCGGTGGTGCTTATGCGGGAAAAATCGGTGACAACAATGCCATCGGCGTTTACGTGTTCAAGAACTCAGACATCGTTACAAGCTCCAATTCAATCGCAACCAACCTCAGGCTGGGAACAAGCCTTACAAATTTCTGCGCAGACTTGACTTCCGGCATGAATTTCATTTACAGCACGGACACCAGCTTTTTCTCCATCGACGAGATTTCACTGCATTTTGGCCTTACCATGCTTGCAGGAAACGTGAATGTCTTTTGTGTATTCATTGAGGCAGGAATCGGGGATTTTGGACTCAGCACTTCTGGTGGCGTAAACCTCGAGGCCGACTCAATCTATCTTTTTATTGAACCAAGGGTTAGCCTTGCGGGATGGCAGATTCAGCCTTCCGTTTTCTGCCTGCCTTTTGCAAGCATTGACAAGATGATTTTCCTGTATTATCCGCAGTCTGTGGCAGAAGACAGTTCCATGGCAAATGCCCTGCTTGGTGCCAACTTAACCGTATACAACGACAGCCTTTATTTCCTTGAGTCAAACTTTACGGTTGGATCCCACTTGACCTTTGGGCTTCCGGGAACAAACCTCCTTTCTGTAGCAGAAAACATTGCGTCAGGAAACTTACACCCGCAGCTTTCTGTAAGTCCTTTCATCTCTGTGGCATTCATGGGTGGAAACGCAAAAGCCGCTGCATCCATTGACTTGCTGAACCTGTCCAACATACGTACGGGTGCACTTCGCTTTATGATCGGATTCAAGACAACGCTTTAATTGACTGAATCAAGAAAAACGACTATATTGTAAGAATGTTCGTTTTTTTTCTTAAAAAGAATTTCTGCAGGATATGGGATAATTTTTTTCACACGATTTTTGTCAATTTTCCAATGATGGCCATTTCCATTCTGGGCTATTTTTTCTGTTCCAGGATGGCTGGCATACAGGAAGGAACCCCTCTTGGCGGCCTGACCTTCATGATTTCCGTAATCATATGCTGCATGGTATGGAGCATACTCTTTCTTGCCGAAGGAGAAAATGCTGCCAGCATCTCCAAGTACGATACCCCTAAATACAAGGTTTTCCTCTCTCAGATTCCACATTGCATCAAAGATGGCATTTTGCTGGGACTGTGTCATGCCGTCCTCATCCTTGCAGTATTGATAAGCATGCCATATTATTTTAAGGTATGGATGCCCCTGGATGGATCTGAAGGAAGCATAACCGGCCTTGTGATGATGGCTTGTGTTTTCTGGGTGGTTGTAATCGCATCCCTTGCGCTTCAGTGGGTGCTTCCAATCAGGAGTCTGATGCACAATAAATTCAGGAAATGCCTTAAGAAATCATTCATAATATTTTTTGACAATCCGCTTTTTTCCATAGGTGTGGCCTTGGTGAACATCCTTAACATTGTGATTACACTCGTGAGCATGGGAATCCTTGACGGTCCCGCAACCATCGCCATTACATCAACAAACGCACTCAAGCTAAGGCTCTATAAGTACGACTGGCTGGAAGTAAATCCAGGTCTTACAAAAGCGCAGAGAAAGCAGGTCCCATGGGAAGATCTTCTTGTAAAGGAAAAGCGGCTCCTGGGCAAAAGGACATTCAGGTCCCTGATTTACCCCTGGAAGGAATAGGTTGAATCTCTTGGATTAATGTCACACGGATTCGAAACGTCTAACGACGTTTCTATGAAGAACTCAGAGATTGTTATGGGCGTTCCATTGCTTCGCACGAGCACTGCAATAACATACTCTTCTTTTTAAAGTCTCCCAAACACCCAAAGTGGGGCTGTCCAAAAAGTATGATTTGTCATTGCCGGACTGGATCCGGCAATCTATAAAGTCTTATAATGCAACGGTATAGATTATCGGGTCAAGCCCGATAATGACATTTTTTTTACTTTTGAGACATTCCCGAATCCATGTGACAACTTAAACCTACAGGTATTTCTTGATTTCCTCTGACGGCTCCAGTTTTCCCGCACGGCACTCTAACTCAAAGAACATGCAGTCCTGGCTTTCTGTTGTGAAGGGTTTCCATTCAGGAAGCTTTTCCTTTTCCTCTGCCTCACGTTTCTTGAACTCATCCTTTACCGGTATGTAGCGAACTCCTCCTTTGGCATCCCCTGAGTCGTTGGGGTTTCCAGTCTTTATGAAATTGCACAGATAGTCGCAGATGTGGCGGGCCATGTCATAGTGCCAGCCCTTGAACGGCCTCCAGCATTTTGCAAGGGTCTCAAAGAAGAACCACAGATCCACTGAATGGAAGTCACCCGGTTTATCCCAGCCTGGAATAGGAACTGCAAACTGATAGACAAAGTTTTTTGCCTTTAGGCCGCGTTTTTCTTCTGCCATTATGAGTTTACGCAATCCTAGCTCAACCATGCTTATCTGGCCTTCCCTGCTTCCCTTTACAGGTCCCTCAAGGAATTCATCCGGAGTATATCCGATTAAAAGTGGCGGTGGCTCAAGTCCGTCTTGTTCCACCCTGTCTATTATGTCATCGCGCATGAATTTTCCGTCGGAGATGGGCGCCCAAGTTTCTGCCGATTTAAAGAATCCACCCCAGTCACTCCACTTCTTCATTAGGGTTTCAACCGGAAGTGCACGAGCTTCTTCAAGAGTCTTAACACCGCAGAACTCAAAGAATTCCTGTCCCAGCTTTTCCGCATCTTCAACTGTATGCCTTGGGAAAACTGTCCTGAACGGATTTATAAACAGGCCACTTTCTACAACGGCACGCTTGAAGTATTTCCTGCTTTCAGGATTTTCAATGTGGAATATTACGCTTCCTGCCCCCGCTGACTGACCGCCGATGGTAATATTGTCCGGATCACCGCCAAATGCAGAGATGTTCCTGCTTACCCACTTTAATGCCATCTGCTGGTCCTGAAGTCCAAAGTTTGCGGGATTGTCCGGGTATTCCTTTGTAATGTCCTTGTGGCATGTAAATCCAAACAGATTGACACGGTAATTTATTGTTACGACAACGATTCCGCGGCGTGCAATGCGTTCTCCGTCAAACTCCATTTCTGAGGCATTTCCAACCTGCCATCCGCCACCAAAAATCCAGAAATATACCGGAAGCCTTTCGTTATTTTTTCTTGCGGGAGTCCAAACATTCAGATAAAGGCAGTCATCGTCCATCGGAAGTTCCGTATCAACACACCATTCCTTGCCGTAAAGGTCATCGTCCGGAGGATTTTCCAGGGCACCAGGCTGAGGACACACAGCAGAAAACTTAAAGCAGTCCCTTACACCCTGCCATGGCTCTGCTTTCTGGGGTGGTGCAAAGCGAAGTTTACCTACCGGCGGTTTTGCAAAAGGAATCCCCTTGAACACGGAAATTCTTGGATCTGCGGCGGGAAGTCCCCTTACCAAACCTTCTTCAACTTTAACTTCTCTAAGCATGTTTTCCTCCTAAAAAAAAAGACCAGGACAGCAACTCTGCCCCGGTCGTAATGCTGGATTTGATCCGGCATCTTGCTTTATTGTTGAGATTCCGGGTCGAGCCCGGAATGACACGGTCACACTGAATGACACGGTCACACTAATGACACGGTCAACCAACTTGTCATGCCGGACCTGATCCGGCATCTTGCTTTATGTTGAGATTCCGGGTCGAGCCCGGAATGACACTGTCGATCCCGGAATGACACTGTTGAGCCCGGAATTACATTGGCGTTACTCTTTTACACCACCGATTGTCATACCGACAACAAAGTACCTTTGCAGGAACGGATAGACGACAAGGATCGGGAGTGTTGCCACAACTGTAATTGACGAACGGATACTGACCGGCGTAACCATGGAAGCCGATGCACCCGAAGTTGCCGCAACAGCCATAGAACCGGCATCAGCAGCAGAAGCACTCTGGTTTTGGCTTGACTGAAGGAATTCCATAAGCTTGTACTGAAGTGAATGCAGGTTTACTTTTCCTGAACAGTACAGATATGTATCAAACCAGCTGTTCCATGCACCAACTGCAACGAAAAGTGCAATCATGGCGATTGAAGGAATAATCAGCGGGAAGATAATCCTCATGAATACCGTAAATTCTCCGGCACCGTCAATACGTGCTGATTCAACAAAGCTGTCCGGCAAACCGTTTATGTATGTGCGGACAAGGATAAAGTTGAATACGTCAATAATACAAGGAATGATGTAAACTGCATAGCTGTTAAGAAGATGAAGCTTCTTGATGAGCATGTAGCTTGGAATAAGACCTGCATTTACATACATGGAGATAACCAGAATAGCAGTAAGTCCTTTTCGTAAAACAAATTCCTTGCGGCTCAAGGCATAAGCAAGCATACTTGTACAGAATACACTCAAAATTGTCTGAAGTATTGTACGTGTAACAGAAATCGTAAATGCCTTGAAAAGCCTGTCATCCACAAACAAAACCTTATAGTTCTGCCATGTGAAGATTCGTGGCCAAAGTTTGATTCCACCCTTAATTGAATCAAGACCATCGTTAAGAGAGACGGCTACAGTATTCCAGAAAGGATAAACCGTTACAACAACAAGGAATGTAAGTGTAATGAAGATGATCAAGTCGAATATGACATCACCAATGCTTTTTCTTTTATTTTTTCCAATTTTAATACTAGCCATTACATCAACCTCTCTTCACCGCTCTTCTTTGCTATAGTATTTGCCACAACAAGAAGGCCTATGTTAACCACGTTCTTAAAGATACCGGCGGCAGTCGCCAGTGAGAAGTTGAACAACTTAAATCCGTACTTAAGAACATACAAATCTATGGTATTTGCTACATCCAGATTCATACCGTTTTTAAGGAAGAACGGCATTTCAAAGTTAGAGTCAAGGATGTGACCTGCACTCATTATCATCATGATTATGATAGTCGGCTTAATTCCAGGCAGTGTGATGTGCCAGATTTTCTTAAGGCGACCGCATCCGTCAATTTCGGCTGCCTCATAAAGACAGGGGTCAATTGCCGTCATTGCACCAAGATAAACGATTGTATTCCAACCGACTTCCTTCCAAACATAGGTCCAACCTATGATGTGCCAGAAATATTTTGGAGTCGCAAGCCATTGGACAGGCTCTTTGGCAAAACCAAAGTACATCAATATATTGTTCAGCGTACCGTCTTCCACGCTGAGGATGTTTGCAACAAGACTCGTAACGATAACCCATGAAAGGAAGTGAGGGAGGTATGATACAGTCTGTACAAATCTTTTGATTCCGATATGGCGTACTTCGTTCATGAAGACAGCAAGCAGGATGGCTGTGATGTATCCAAGAACGGTACTGATAAGGCTCATGCCTATGGTATTTCTTAAAGAACGAAGGAATTCTACGTTCCAGGTTTTTCCACCGTTTAAGTAATCTGTGGTCCTAAAGAGTTCCCCAAACCACTTGAATCCGACCCAAGCCTGATCCTTAAAAGCTAAGCCAGTTTTGTAGTCCTGAAAGGCCATCGTCCAGCCCCAGAGAGGTATATATCTGAATAGAATGATATAAAGGACAAATGGAACGGACATTATAATAAGGCCTTTCTGTTTTCCTAATAGTTTCCATTTGCTTTTTCTGTTGACCAATTCTGTTGCGTACAAAGCAGAATTGTCTGTATTTTTACTCTTCATAAAGCACCTTGTTTTAGATATGGTATGAAAAAAGGGGATGCCTAAAAAGTAAGGCTTCTTAAGACATCCCCTTCATAGTGCTGAAGTTAAACCTCAGACTTTAATTATTTTTCTCCACCGAACAATTCTACACGGTGATCAAGCTGCTGCTGCATGAACTTGTTGTATACAGCTGTGAGCGGCTTCATAAGGTTTACGTATTCATCCCAAGTCTTGTCAAAGTCAGCAGGTTTGCCCTGAATCAACTTTGGCAGATACTTTCTCTGAATGTCTTCAAATCCTGTCATTGCTACAGCGGCTTCGCCTTCGAATCCACCGTTTTCTGCAGACGGGTTGCACTGCCACATTGGATACCAACCTGTGTTGAGAGGTGGGTTTGGATCTACGAATTCTGCATAAGAACCGACTCCGTATGCATTCCAGAGATCGATGTCAACCTGCTTCTGAGAAAGCTGATATTCCCATGGAAGTTCATCCATTGTGCGTGTATATCCGCTTGGGAGCTTTCCTTCCAGCTTTGGAGCTTCTTCGCGCCAGAGCAAAGCAAAGTGCTTCTGGTTGTAGTCTGGATCCTTCTGCTGATCGCGCATTTCCTGAGTTCTGTAAGCAGCACCCTTTGTTCCAGTCTTTGATCCATCTGTATCGATGAGGTAATCCTGGCCTTCAAATCCCCAGTAAAGGACTTTCTGGTTTTCTTCCTCGATCATCTTGTCCATGAACTGAAGGATCTTGATTGCCTTGTCTTCTGGACACTTTACAGTGATACCATAACCTCTCTGGAGGTTTGGAAGTGAGCGGTCACGATAGTGAGGCTTGAATGTCTCGTCAAATACGACTGGAAGAGGAGCATAAGTCCTTTCGTCCTTTCCGGCTGACCACAGTGCGTTTTCTGCATTGTCGCCCATGAACTGCCATCCCTGGATGAACATACCAAGAACACGGCCCTGAGCAATCTTTGCATAGTACTGGTCACGGTTGTCTGTGAATGATGCAGGATCGATCAAACCGCGCTGATAGTAACCGTTAGCAAGCTTGAACCATCTCTTTGCGTTTTCATCTGTGAAGATGTCATAGTATACATACTTTCCATTTTCATTTACAACGTGTCCGTTACCATCGTTCGGGTTACCACCCAAGAACTGTGGCGGGTTCCACAAGTCAAATGCTTCCCAGTCAGCTGTGATGATGTTGAACGGAATTGTTGGAAGTCCGTCGATTGTCGGATACTTCTTGTAATACTTTTCAAGAAGATCGAAGTATTCATCGATTGTCTTGATTGTAGGATATCCGAATTCCTTAAGAACTGCCTTCTGAATCCACCAACCGTTCTGGTTGTAATATGTGTCAGATGGAGCACCATCATAAACACCATAGTTCGGAAGTGAGTAGATGTGTTCTACTGTGATGTTTCCGTTTGCATCCTTTTCTGAATCCTGGTCGATCATCTTCATCCAGTCGTTAGCATAGTGCTTCTTCAGGTTGGGTGCGTACTGTTCTACGAGTGGCTTGAGGTCGCGGAGCTTTCCTGCGCCCTGGAACTTTTCTGAGTCAACTTCTACCATGTCTGGAAGGTCGTCAGAAGCGATAAGAACACCAATCTTCTGGTCTTTGTCGCCTACAAGAATGTCCCAAGAGAATGTTACTCCGAACTTCTCTTCAATCCATTTGTAAGTTGGGTTGTCAGCTGATGGCTGCTGCCTCTGCTGAATTGTGAAGATGGAGATGTTCATTTTTCCGTCGTCAGCCTTTGCGGCTTCTTTCTTGCCGTTGTTGCCACATCCCATCAAACCGAATGCCATTACTGCTGCTACAGCGAATAACATTATCCTTTTCATGCATATCCTCCTAAGATCTTACATTTTTTCTCTGAGTCATCAGGGTACAATTCCCCTAGACTGTCATTTAATGTATTCATGTTAATTCCGCTTTTAGTAAAAAAAAACACCTATTCACTCATAAAATTTAAACGATAATCTGAATTTATACTAAAAAACCTTGCTTTTTATCTTTTTTTACAATATAATTAAATAAAAAAGGGAAGCAGAATTATGACAGAGACAGAAAGGAAGCAGGGACTTACATCAAAAGACTTTCCCATAGGTATTTTTTCAAGCAACACATATCTGCAGGAAATGCACCACCACATAGAAAACGAATTCTTCTATCTTGATGAGGGGAACGCGATACTTGGACTCAGGAACAGCGAGATAGAAATCAAGGCAGGAACAGTCGTATACATAGAGGCGGGGGCGGAACACTTCATCCGCAATAAAAACGAAGGAGAGCCTTTTCACTATTATGCCCTGGTTTATGACACGACCATAGTGGAACCCAAAAAAGGGCCGGTGACGGGAATACTTGAAAACATCAAGATAAACACCATACTCAGCATACCGGAACCCTTGCTGGCAAACCTGAAGAATTCCGTCGTCATGGAAAAAAACAACGCCTTCGGAAGCCTGCTTGTGCTCAAGACCGTGCTTTTTGAATTCCTTGCCCACATCATTCAATCAAACCAGTACCAGATGGTTTCCACCCTCTACGAGAACTCAAGGCACTCTGTTTCCGCAGTGGACAGCGCCATAGCCTACATCAAGGACCATTACCGCGAGAACATAGACATAGAGGACATATTCAACGAGACAAACTATTCCAAGAGCCATTTCAGCCGCCTGTTCAAGGAAACGTCAGGCAAGAGCATCACCGAGTACATAAACAGCTACCGTGTGGAAAAGGCATGCCTGGACATGATTTACACGGACAAGAACATTACCGAAATAGCCATGGAAAACGGCTTCAACAACGTGCAGTATTTTTCCCGCGTCTTCAAGCAGGTGATGAACTGTTCGCCAAGACAGTACAAGAAAAATTCATTTAAAGTCGAAGTCCCTTCAACCTACACCCACGTAAATTGAAATCAAGAATTAAGTATTATTGACTTCAATTGGCCGTTTCCCGTTCCCGTAAACTTAAGGTAAAGGGCGCTCACTCCGTCTGGAATGCTGACCTCCGCGGAAGCTTCCTCCCAGAAGTTGGAATTGTCCACCGTGATTTTTCCCAGCACCGGACCGCCGATGGATGTGCTTACCTCAAAGTCTCCATGGATGTAGGCCCTGGTCTTTATTCCGACCTTCTTTACTCCCTTGAAGTCGAAGTACTTGAAGCCGATTGTCGTTCCCTTTACTATGCCGGTAATGTAGCTTGAATCCTTTTCATCATAGGGGCTTCCGTCCTCACGGTCACATCCGTCCTGAGTCACCCTTGGGAATCCGTCCGCAACATATATCGAAGGCTTTTCAGTAAACAGGTTGCATGCAATGTATGCCGGATACTCACCATCCCCCTTTAGAGGTCCGCCGTTCAAACCGCAGGAAGTGATTTCAACCTGGGCGATTTTTCCGTCATCGGCAATCTTGATTTCCTCCGCGCAGCCCTGTCTTGAAAACCATGTTCCGTTGGTGTGGCGGTGGTAGAAGATGTACCAGCGGCCATTTATGCATTCAATTCCGCCGTGGTTGTTGGCACCGTAAGCGGCAGGCATATCAGGAGCCTTGTATGTTCCGATGTGCAGGTCA
This sequence comes from Treponema sp., assembly GCA_016281495.1. GTDB lineage: Bacteria > Spirochaetota > Spirochaetia > Treponematales > Treponemataceae > Treponema_D. The sequence goes on from JAEEIU010000052.1 coordinate 56,033, forward strand.
CAGTTGCTCACGATTACACCGCCGTAGACGAATCCGCCAGTCGGTGAAGAACTCGTGGCATAGCAGAGCTCATGCGCGGGGGCGGAAGAATAGATGAAATAATACTTGTCGCCTATTTTCCTTATTGAGGAGGCCTCAAAGAATTCGTGGTCCTTGAACCCCTTCCAGTTGTCTGTGTTTCCGAAATCATAGGGGCATTCAAATTCCCTGGCGGCTTCCCTGGCCTTTTCTGCATCCAGGACATAGTTGTCGCCCGGAACTATAAAGCGGGGCTCCTCCTCTATCGTCACCATGTCGGGTCCCAGCACGGTGGCCATGGCGGCTATCCTGTCTTTCATCTTGTGTCCGCAGAAGGCTGTGTAGAGGTAGGTCCTTTCTCCTTCCGTCAAAACGGCTGGGTCAAACTGAACCTGATCCCCCTTCCTTTCTCCAAGCCTGGTACCGTCCTTGTAGTGGACATAGCCGTAAAACTTAAAGGGTCCGGCAGGTGCATCGGAAACGGCTACAGAAACAAAACTCACCTTATCGTAGGCATAATATAGATAAAAGCGTCCGTCAGGCCCCTGAGTCACGTCAGGAGCATAGAGGACCATGCGTCCGTCCTTGTTGGCGGGGTCATCCAGCCTGTGGAAGCTTACCCCCTCATACTTCCAGTCAGAAAGGTCATCAATGGGAGCGGACCAGCATACATAGTCTCCAAGGCAGAATACAGAACCATGAGCCAGATCATGTGACCCATAGACATAAACCCTGTCCCCGAATACATGCGGCTCCCCATCCGGAACATATTCCCAGGAAGGAAGATAAGGATTAAACGCCTGTTTTTTCATAGTAAACTCCTTTTGTCAAACGGACTGCAATTATCACACCTTAAGTTTGGAAAGTCTCTTGCATGCTTCGTTTACGTCTTTCCTGTGGCCGAACGCAGAGAACCGCAAATAGCCTTCTCCCGCAGGACCAAATCCACTACCCGGTGTAGTCACGACATTGCATTCATTAAGGATTTTGTCAAAGATGTCCCAGCTCTTGTACTTGGGGAAATATACCCACAGATATGGAGAGTCTCCGGTATAGTAGACCTTTACTCCTGCATCAGCAAAATTCTTTCCTGTCAGAGCTTCCTTCATGAGCTTTGCATTTTCAAGATAATAGTCCACAAGCTGCTTGGTCTCTTTCCTTCCAACCTCATCCAATGCGGCAAGTCCACCAGCTTGTGCGATATTGCTTGCACCGTTGAACAAAGTAGTCATGACGCGGTTCCAGTCATCACGGACACTGCTGCCGTCAGCAAACTTCAATGAAGAAGGAACAACACTCCAGCCCAAGCGTACGCCGGTAAAGCCCGCAAGCTTTGAGAAAGAATTGATTTCTATGGCACATTTTCTTGCCCCCGGAATCTCGTAGATTGTCTTTGGAAGAGCCGGATTCCTGATGAATGCGTAATATGCTGCATCAAAAATGATTATGCATCCGTTTTTATTTGCAAAGGCAACAAGTTTCTTGAGCTGTTCTTTTGTTGCAGTTGCGCCAGTCGGATTATTGGGACTGCAGAAGTAAATGAGTGAGTTAGGTTGGATTACCGACAGATCAGGGAAGAATTTATTCTCCGCCGTACATGGAAGGTAAGTCACGCCCTTGTAGCCTTTCTTTCCCGCCTTTCCTGCCGCACCAACGATTACGCTTCCGTCAACATAAACAGGATATGCCGGATCCTGAACTGCAATCGGGGTCTTTCTTCCAAACAAAGTCTGAACCCTTGCAATGTCGCATTTGGCACCGTCAGAAATGAAGATTTCGTCCGCATTTGCCATTCCCTTGTAAAGGACTTCTGCAATTTTTTCACGGAGTTCTGTGTTACCCTGCTCGTCACCATAACCTGAATAACCGGAGGCAGTACCAAGACCTCTTGCATAATCCGCCATCGCTTTTGCAATGTGTGGTGTAAGTGGCTCGGTTGTGTTTCCAATACCCAAGCTGATAATCTTAGCATCAGGATGCTTTGCCTGATACTCTCTTCTTCTCTTTGCAACTTCCGGGAACAGATATCCCGCCGCCAAATTTCCAAAACCGCTGTTTCTTTCTATCATAAAGGGACCTCACTTAATACCTGTATATTAGCGAATTGAAGGAAGGGTTTCAAGTCGCAAGCTATCGCTTGCTCTTAAAGTTTTTACTTGCTCGCGAAGGCTCGCATTTTTTGCTATCGCAAAAAAACGTAAAAACTCTGTAGTAAAATAATGATGGAAAAAACGTAAAAACTTTGCATTTATATAATTGTGGAAAAACGGCAAAAGTTTGCACTGAGATGGCAAGGGGCGTGTTGTGATTATCTATCGTAGTCTGCTGGTTCTTTATCTGGAACTTTTGCCAAAACTGTCGTAAATTTATTTCTTGAACCTCGGGCGGCTCTTTCTTCCAAATAATCCTGAGTTTCCAAAGCTGAAATCTTTTCTGCGACAGCAGATATAATAAATTGGTTTATTGAGATTTTATCCTTTGCAGAAATTTCCTTTACCATTGTGTGATACGAATCGGGAAGTCTTAAACTTAATATGGTCATTTTATCCCTCCATTTCTTCCAAAAATTCTTTTGGAGTCTGAATCTTTATTCCTAAAGTTTCCGCTTCAAGAAAATCCTTTTTATTAAAAGTAACAATACTTTCTGCTTCCGCGTTTATTGCCAGCTCAAGTACATGGTCATCAAACGGATCTTTCAAATATGGGCGCCAAAGATAGAATATTTTTGTTTTTACTCCGGCGGTGCAAATGTAATCGATAAAATAATCAATATCGGAATCAGAAAAAAAATTCCGATCAAGATGATTCCTTAAAATCGCTTCATATTCCAAAACAAGTGGAACAGAAACTGCGAAATCGAACAAACCGCTTCCAATCTTTGAGATCAATTCAAAGGATTTCCCTTTGCTGCTTTGTAATGCAGACAAAATGACATTTGTATCGATTACAATAATACGTTTCATTGTTAGTATTATATATGATACCATACAATCTTGTCAATTTGAATTTTCGTATCAAACTTTGCAGGTTTGGCTTCATACTTATTTAATCATGATACTATTCTCAAATCTGAATAAACAATATCGTACCAGAAAGCAATTGGCTTAAAAACTTGCTCTTTATTCTTTAAAATTAAAGACTGGCATGTCGTCGGGGAGAAAGATCAAGAATTCCTGGTATCTCTCAATCCAATCTCCGTTGTCTACCCACATAGGTGATGTAAGCATAACATAAAGCCATTTTCCTGGTTTATTATTCTGAACATCATCTTTAAGTATTTCCAACACCCTTAGGTTCATTCCATTTTCATGATTCAAGGTACTGTATCTTACAGGTGCTTTAATATCTTTTTCTGTACGCAATTCAATTTCGCCCATAATCCTAAAAGAAGAAAATTCCTTTATCCTTTAATGGTCCGTTAAAGTATTACCGAGAGCATACAAGGTGAATGAGAAAATCAAACTAAAGAATACAATCCAACAAAATCTTTTTCTTCTCACTTTGTCCAATCCTTTGAATACACATTTCATTTTCCGTTAAAAACGCTTGTAAATACCTTCGTATACATCATTTTGGAGACCTCCTGCATTCAAGTATATGCCAAGGTGATTACACTGTCAAATGTTTAGTTGTTTAATGTTTATTGAATTTTATCCATACGCGTCGCTTTTATTTCATAAAGTCGCCTGTTAGTTGACCTGTATTTATGAAAAATAGACTATTATGGTACGAAAGAAACGCCAAGGAAATGAATTATTCTTGTAATATTTTGCTTTCTTGGGAAATGGGGTGTATAATGGGATGAAGAATTTTTGCATATTTTACTAAGCCACAAATATTGCGAGGAATAAATAAATGCAGATGGAAAACAATGAAACTGACAATCTTTATGAAATTATATCTGTAAAAGTAGTTTCTGGCAAATCTTTATGTCCCAATTGGAAAACAAATATGCAGCAGATTAGAACAGACAGAGGAGTTTATATTGATAATTTGCCTGGTATTTCGCATGGTTCTACGACAAAAGGACATGATTGGGAACAAGAAATAGGAAAAAAGATTTCTGCTTTTACTTTAAAAGATAAAAAAACATCTAATACATGGATTTTAGTATCTGACGAGCTTAAAAAGTCTCAAAACAAAGCAACTATTTCGGAAAAAGTAGATTTACCACCTGATTATGATATAAATGATAATAAAGAATTAAAACAGGCTTATGATTATCTAAAACAAGGTTCCCCTATCATTTTTCTTACTGGTGGTGCAGGAACTGGAAAATCAACTTTTATAAAATACCTTAAGGTAAATCTAAAAAAGATTTTGAATAAAAACTATGTAGTATTAGCTCCTACTGGCGTTGCTGCAATTAATGTAGGAGGACAAACTATACACAGTTTTTTCAGATGGAACACTGATGTTTTTGATGATAAGAAAGTTACCAAAGATTCTTACAAAAACCAGATTATAGATCATACAGATTTGATTATAATTGATGAAATATCTATGGTTCATTCCTGGATGATTGACCATATCGATACCGCCTTACGTCATTGGTGTGATAAAACAAAACCTTTTGGGGGTAAACAATTACTTCTTATAGGAGATTGTTTTCAACTTCCTCCAGTTTTAAATAACGATGATCTTGACAAGAAAAAATATTATGACCAATGGGAATCCCCCTTTTTTTTCGCTGCAAATGGTCTAACCCCCTAAAATAATACCATTTTATAAATTAGTTTTCTACAGTATAATGACAAGGAAGGTAGAAAATGAAAAAGAGATTTTCAGAAGAGCAGATTGTAAAAATACTGCAGGAACACAAGGAAGGGAAGACAATC
>JAEEIU010000053.1 GCA_016281495.1 Treponema sp.
GAGTTTATCAAGTCTTTTAGGAAAGCTTCCTTTGTTGTGATTTCAATAAGCTCCTGATTTCCCCAGTAAAATTCAAGTTCATCACCCTCATATCTATAGATTGTAATCATGTCATCAGGATCATCGCCAAGTAGATATATGACGTTATAACCCTTGAACAAATCCCTGAACTGTTTCCTGAAAGAATCACTGCTTTTTTCTGAAAGCATCATCTTTGAGTTTTCTTCCTGGAGTCCTTTAAGTTCCTCAACATTTGCAAACGGAATCACATTGCCCTTGTACAAAAGCCTCATATCGTCCAAACATGTGTCGTCGTATTTTTCGCCCTTGTAGATTTCGTTGATTTTGATTGTGATTGTCTGTGCTGTCTGTGTAAGGTCAAACTTGATTGATTGCCAGTCGGGTTTATCATCTTCTAGATAGTAGACTTTCTGCTGGAAGTGGTTTTTGGTTTCCGTATTGTACTGGGATTTCTCGCTGTCCCAATCCTTTACCTCCAACTTGCTTGCGGTTTGGGTAAGGGTAATCGATTTTACGCGGTTGTTCTTCTTGTAATAATCCTTGGAGGCAAATCCGTTTACAATCTGAATCTCATCAAAACTCACCGGCTCTGAAAATTCAATTGTGATTGACTCACCGATTCCAGAACCGTTTTCATCAGCCTCACACCAGGTGCTGTCAAAGTCTCCGTCCAGAATATTGATTGGAGGATAGAGGTATTTTCCCTCAAACTGGGCTTCAACCAGCTCGCTTGTGGCCACAACTGATTCAACCGGAGCATAGTGTGTCTGTGCCATGAACCAGTCGCCAAAATCTTCTTCACCTCCAATGGTGCCCTGATTCGCGGCCTGATTTTGAACCGGGGCTGCTTCTTCCGTCTTGGCTGCGGACTTGTCTTTTCCATTACATGATGCAAGCAGAATGGCAGTCACGGATAAAAGTGCAAAAGATTTTATGTTTCGTGAAATTTTCATTTTAACTCCTATTCAACTTCAAATGTCAATTTTAAATTGCTGAAAGTCGGTGCGGAAGGAAGTCCTTCTCCAGAAACTATCAGTCGGAACATTGCCTTGTTTGTATTTGTCAGTGGCTTCAGGAGCTCACAACTTCTGCTATAGGCAAAGGGTACATTTGCGGGTGTCGGTTCCTCGGAGAAACGGATGCTATAACTATCCCAGTTTGGGGCAATGATTGTATCCCAATCTCCATAATCAACATAAATAATGTCGGGAGCAAACCATTGAATCTGACCGCTGCTGGTACCGCTTATAGAGAATCTGACACGCCTTCCGGCCGGAATGCTAACGGACTCACCAAAAATCTGCTCTGCGTTCAGATAGAGTTCATAGTTATAATCGTTAGGACCTGAACCATATACATCCTTAAACAGAGTCAGGCTGCCATATTCATAAGTTTTTGAATATCCGCTTTGTGCCACAGTGGTATTGTGTCCGCCATTCAGAGAAACGACCTTTACCCTTACCTTCAAATCGCTTATGACTACTTCCGCTGCTCCCTTTTCATAGCTTATGCCGACAGAGGACCTGTCGGTATTCACAATGTCATAGTCCACAACGATGGGCTTCTTTATGTCAAAGGGAACGCCTCCGGCAAGGTATCCGCCGTTATTGGTCCATGTAAATCCATGTGCCCTGTGCCATTCCTCACCTTCTTCGCCTGTTCCAATCTGGATTGCAAAATACCTTAATGTTGCGCTTGGCGTTCCGCTTACTTCAACTTCAAGAAGTGAGCCCTTTGGAATAATCTTGAATTTTTCGGTCAAATCTGACAGTGGAATCCAGAATTCATAATTGGACCGCTTAACGCCGTTTTCTTCCCAGGTATTGTAGGCAAATTTTTCTTTGGCGCGTGTGATTGTCTTTTCAATTCCTTCCTTTACAATCTGAACGGGATTCTTTGGCTTCTCCGGTTCCTTTACGGCATTTTGTGTATCCGCAGGTTTATCTGTTACAGTTTCTGTACGTTCCGAACCAAAGGTAAGGCTCTGTCCTGAATTCATGAGTACTGGAGCAACTTCCGCTACGGTCTGTTCACTTCCATCACTCTGATCAAGGACTTCAACCTGGCCGCTGACTACCTCGATGACAACAACACTGTCGCCCGCTTCAACAGCACCAGCTGCCTCTGCATCCGTAACTTCCGGCAAAGCAATCTTTACTTCCGCCTTGTTCGAAATGGCAATCTCCGTCTTTCCAGAATGAATTACAAGTTTTTCTCCATCCGGGACATTGCTTTCGATAAAAATTTCACCGCCGATAAAGTCGATGCTCTTTTGTTCCTTGCTCTGGAAAATCTGAATCATGGATTTTTCGTTAAGCTGAATCTTTGCAGCACCATCCGCAAACTCCGTGTATGCCTCGGAATTGTTGGATGTCCTGATTCGGTCTCCGTCGTATACGTCACTTGAACTAGTGAGCACTTCCCAAATGTCGCTGTCGATGAATTTTCTCTGGGCCGTGTTTTTCTTGAAATATATCTTTGCAATCGGATTTTCTGCCTGCTTTATCGTAAATGAATTCATGTCACGGTAGAACAGAAAGAGCATTACCGCTGCGGCAATAGAGCAAACAATGAAAATCGTATAATCGACTGCATTAAGCCTGTATGTTGTACTTCTTTTCTTCGTCATCTGTATTTACCTTGGTTAAATCCGGTGCAACGGTTCCAATAATTGACCTTACTTCATCAATAGACTTTGGTCCTTCCCTTCCCACAAGATTGATTACGGCAAACATCTTTATCGCATCAGTCTTGCCTTTGACATGAACGCCCGGCATTTCGGCTACAACTATTTTGTCCCTTATGAGCTTCCATGTGTTTTCTGTAATCAGGACATCAGTTGCAAAAGGCTTGTTGAGTGCTTCGGTACGGCTTGCAAGGTTAACGGCATCTCCAATAACCGTATATTCCATACGCTCTTCAGAACCGATCTGACCCGCAACGACAGGACCCGAGTTGATGCCACATCCGATTTTTACAGGAGGCAATCCACGGCCTGCACGTTCACGGTTAAACTTGGAAAGGGAATCCCTCATCATCAGGGCGGCAGTAACAGCATTCAGGGCATCGCCTTCCGGACTTCCGCTTGTTTCAGGGGCACCCCACACTGCCATGATTGCATCTCCAATGTACTTGTCAACAACACCATTGGTCTGGTTCACGCATTCAACCATTCGTGTCATGTATGCGTTAAGGAATTCAACGACTTCATTCGGTTGCATTTTTTCGGACATTGCGGTAAACGAGCGTATGTCGGAGAAGAAGATTGTCGCATTCCTGTTTTCACCACCAAGCGTAAGTTCTCCGCTGGCAGCTTTTTGTGCGATAGTCTTGTTCGTGAATTTGCTGAATGACACCATGAGTTTTTCGCGTTCAGAAAGGCCCTTGCCCATCTGTATGAATGAAGTGGTAAGGAGACCGATTTCATCCCTTGTGCGCGGTTCTATGTCCAGTTCAAATTCACCATGCTCGATTTTATTTGATGCCACAACAAGTTCCTTAACCGGATTGGTGATTCCATTGCTGAAAATCCTGATGAGTATGATTGCGGCAAAGAATACGGCCAGAGAAAACAGGATGATCCTGTTTGTGGTCCTGTTGATTACGGCATAAATTGATTTTTCGGAAATTGTGGTAATTACAAAAAGGTCATCCTTTATCTGATGGAATGCGGCTATGACACCGTCCAAAGGCACCTGGGTGTTTGTTTCCATTGAGTTTCCGGCAAGTTCCTGTATGGTGGGAAGCAGGTCATCGCGAACGGTTTGTGCTGAGCCGAAATCCGGATTGATGAGCACGTTTGCCTTTTTGTCAACAAGAATCGTCGTATTGCTTGAACCCGTTGACATAAGTTCTGCAAGGGATGCCACATTTAAGCCGACAATACCGTCCTTTACGTCATTTGAGGGACCGTATTTGTAGTCAAAGATGACGGCCGGGAATTCAAAAACCTCGGTGGCATTGCTGTACATAATGTCCTTTCCAAACGAACTGTTTGAATTGAGGAAGGCATTTACACCCGCAGAATATTTTTCGTATTCCGGATTATAAAGAACATCCGTGTCTGGGCTTGATACAAACAGAATGTCCGGATTTGAGCGGAAAAATGCATCTCCAAGTTCCTTTTGCTGGGCGGGATCTGCCACTGCGGAAAAAGACTCAAACAAGAGATATGAATTACTCTTCATGTTTTCAAATGAATTCTGAACGGTTTGTGCAGTTCGTCCATTCAAAGCCAGATTGTTTTCTTCTGCCTTGATTTTATCATCCTGACGTACAAGCGTAGAAACCAATGCTGTAGAAACACCAAGAACCAGAATAATCAAGAACGAAAAAAGAAGTATCTGCTTGAGACTGATGGGATACTTTATCTTACTCAAATTTTTCCTCCAATAACCAAGTATAATTATTATACTATAGAAAGTGCCATTTATCAAAGAATTCTACATTAAAATTCACAAAAATATACAGAGTTGAACTCATAATTTTGCCGAGTGGAATCAGTAAAGCCTTCCGTAGGTGTATCCGCGGTCGCTTGTTATGGGGGCGGCCTTTATTTCAAAGTAGCACACGGCATTCTGCTTTAGCGTAAGGCTTACCTTGTTTCCGCAGCGTTTGGTCTGAACAAAAGGCTGTGCGCTTGCCCTGAGCAGTTCAATTTCCTTTTTGTCCGGATTTGCGTGTTCTCCAAGTTCATGCCAGACTTTAAGCGGATTGCAGACTTCCTCGTCCACCAGCTGTGTCACAAGAACGTTAGGCAACCTTTCATCGGTGGTTTCCCCCTGTGCCCTGTTTTCAAGCGGGAATGTAAAATCAAGCTTTTTCTCCCTGCCCGACATTTTCTCGTCCACGTTCCATGCCACACCGGCAAAACTTCCGTCCGTGCGCTTAACCACAACGCAGTTCCCTGTCTTTAAGACGCATTTTTTGTAATCTTTTGTAAGGTATTTGTAGAATGCAAAGGTCCAGAACGTAGGCTTTGGAATGATTCCGTTTGCCACAAGACCGAATCCGCCATGGAATGGTGTGTACGGCACGCCAGCTTCCTCAAAGATGTCCCCGAATGTCCAGTATGAATATGAGCGGTGATTGTCTCCAAAGGTAGAAAGCATCAGGGCAACATATGCGGCGTTCAGGTTCATGTCGTGGAGCGGTGCGTTTGGTATGTATGATGTGTTGAATTCCGTAACGTTGATGTCCATTCCCTTGAATTCCCTGAATGAATCCACAATTCCGCGGGTTGAATCCAGCTGCTCAAAGCACTTTTCCTTGGGATGAAGCTTTGGGTATCCGTAGTGGCCGTCGTAATTCGGAAGCTCCGTGGTGTAGTGGTGGCGGCTTACAAAATCCAGGGGGCACTTGTTCTTTCGCACGAATTGAAGGAATGCCTTTATCCACTCCTTGTCGGTTCCTCCGCAAACTGCAGGTCCTCCCACCTTGAACCGTTTGTCCACAGACTTTACCGCACGGGATGAAACGTCATACAGCTTGAAGTATTCGTCCATGTCTGCATCCTTCCAGAAACCGCGAAGATTCGGCTCGTTCCACACTTCCACAGGCCATGTTACAACCTCGTCCGTACCATAGCGTTCAATCAAATGCCTTAATGTTGCCTTTATGAGTTCCGCCCATCTCTTGTAATTGTTTGGGGGAGTAGTGTTGCCCTTCCAGTAGAAGATTGAATTGTCCCCGCTTGCAAGCTGCTTTGGCATGAATCCCAGCTCTATGAACGGCCTTATGTTCAGTTCCAGATATGAATCCATCACCATGTCCAGGTAAGTCCAGTTGAATTCCAGTTTGACCTTTTTCTCGTCGCGACCTTCCCATGCATGAGGTCCAAATTCCGGCACACCAGGCTGATATTCGCGGTAAATTGCCATGTCGTTGTGGAACAGTCCGTGCCCGCGTATATGCTCAAACCCGATTTTGTCCTGCACGAACTTGAGCTGTTCAAAATACTGCTTTTGGAGCGCAAGCCCCATGCGACCGGTTCCTATGCAATAAAAAGCATTGTTGTTGAATTTGACGTTTTCTTTTCCAGTGATGTTATAGTTCATTTCCTACTCCATTTTAAGTATACCATATTTCGTGAAAAAAAATTCAAAATTTCTCCCGCTTTTGTGTTAAAAATGCAAATTCCTTCACCATATATATTGTGTAGGGCAAGATGAAACGGAAAGATTTAAATTGTCACGCGGATTCGCATGTTGCTTTAGCAACAACGTCAAATCACATTCCTTACAGAAACGGCATATAGTGACGTATTCGATTTTGCATACGCAAAATCTTTAAAGAAGAAAGGAGGTTGTTGTGTTGAAGTATGAAGAACTAACAGGAAGAATAATCGGGGCCTGTATGGAAGTTTACAATGAGCTGGGAAACGGGTTTTTAGAGCCAGTATATCAGGAAGCATTGGAAAATGAATTCATCCTGCAAGGCATTCCGTATGAAA
>JAEEIU010000054.1 GCA_016281495.1 Treponema sp.
ATGGTCCTTTTTAAATTGAAACCCTGGGCAACGTACTTTTTATAAATATCATTGGTCATCCAGCGCTCACGCTCTCTTAGTGACCGGTAGGGGTATCACCCCCTGCCGGCCTATTTAAAGAAAAGAGTTAGCTGATGATCAATTATTCGATTGTTTTCTCAACTCCAGCAGGATCGTTTTGTCCAGCGCGATCTCTGTCTGCCCATGCGGCAACTTCTGCACAGAATTCGATTTGATTAGGCTGTAATGTGATATTCAATGTATTCTGCCAACCTTCATTGAATTTCAGTGTTGCGGGCGATGCTGCTGTAAATACAGTTGCCAGGTTGTAATATGCGGTAAATTCTTCTGCGTCATGTCCTTCTGTGCCATCCCAAATTACGTATGTGATAACAAAGTAGGGCTTTTCTGCGTTTTCAATCGCTACATAATCAACGGATTCAACGTTTTTTGCCTTGCCGTCAAGAGCAATATTCTCAATAGCTGCATCTTGAGGGATGACAAGAGACTCAATGATGTAATAAGGTGTTTGCTGAATCTTAAAGAGAGCGGCAGTATCACCAGAAGTTGTTGCAGAATAGGTAATAGGGGTGCCCTGTCCTGACCATCTGTTGTTGTTGCCAGACTGTGTAGCTGCTGTTGACTCGGAGAAATTACCAGAACCATTCAAGTTCTTTACTTCAAATTTCTTCAATTTTACTATCTGAGTGGCAAGGTTGTCAGCTTTCTTAATGGTGACATTCAAACGGCTTAAGATGTGTATGAAGTTAAGTTGAACTGGGCGGTTGAATGATGCATAAGCAACAGAGGCTGGCTCTGCAATCATCTTGTCGACATCGGTTACGCCCTTAAATGATTCTGCGTAACTGTCTGCAGGGGTTGCTGCAAGGTTTGACGGGGTAAGGGTAGATGATGTTTCAAAATAACCATTTTTTTGATCTTCGTTTGTCGGTTCTACGAAATTCCAACCTGCATTGTCTTTAGGTGCAGCAGCGTAGAACTCATATTTTGTGGCAGCCTTGTCCCAGAAGCGAAGAGGACTATAGGTGTAGTCATACTTCGAGGGGTCACTTTGATTGACAGTTACGGCTACACTATCTGCGTTAAATACGGCGTTTGATGAAGTGTTCTTATATCCCCAAACCTGAAAATCATCGTGGTGTGTGAAGAAGACCCATTTGTATGTGGTGTCTGAATTTTCTACGTCACCACGTGTCAGATACTCTGTGAAAGTGGTGAAAGAGATGGCCATGCCATTGTCATTCTGAAGATCCTTTTTTAAGGTGTCTTGATCAGAGCAACTTGTAACTATCGCTGCAGCTGCTAAAATGAATATTGACTTTTTCATAATTCGTATTTCTTAGTTTGTTTATTAATGGTTGGTGATGTTGTATTTAGATTATTCTACGTCAACCTCTTCGAGATCCTGTCCGTTGGGATTCCAATCGTTAACACTCTCAACGCAGAACTGGATCTGATTAGGAGCGATATTGATTACAGCTACATAGTACTGGTTCTGCCCCGGAGCATATATGTTGGGGTCATAGCCCTGGTCACCAGAACTAAGTGAAGGATCTCCAGTTCCAATAGTTCCTGTTGAGATGGCACCGTTCTCAGTTGTTCCGTCTGCGTATTTGATATTGTATGTAACCTTGACATCAAATGTATGCTTTGTTACAGTGCTATTGACAGGTGTGACGATGTATGTATTACCGATTGCTGTTGCAGTATTGGTAACAAGCTGGCTGCCGGTGAAAACGGAGGTTTCATATGTTCCGTCTTTGGGAGCATAGGTTGTATAAGTGGTGGTTCCTGCGGGGTCACTGCTTGCAGTTTCTGCCCATTGCACAGCGTTTGCTGATGGGAAGTCGATATCAATAGCTGTAACAGTGAATGAAGCAACAGGATTTGATGCTGCATCCCAAGCTGCAATATCTGTTTTAATCTTAAAAGAGAGTTTTGACAGAATGTGGTTGAAAACAAACTCTACGGTAGGAGAATTGGAATGTGCGTCATGCAGTCTTGAATCACTATAGTCGATGTTCTCAACAGCTGTTGCGACAGCTTTGTCTGCACCAGCAGTTGTAATGTCAACTATTGTAGGTATTCCAGTAAAGGTAAAACCTGATGTTTTGTTGAATGACGGGTTTGTTCCCTCTGTGTTGTTTGTGCCGGCAAAAGGTGCATATGCATAGAAATCATATGCTTGTGTTGCGGCCTTGTCCCAGAAACGTACCGTTGTGTGAGACCACGCATACGGAGATGTTTCATTGGAACATACTACATTTTCATTTGTAAAAATGCGTGAATCATTTTTGAATCCATAAACGCCAAATCCAACATTGTCGGATTCACGGAACCAAGCCATATTCAGTTCTGCACGAGTAGCCATTTCAGTAGCACTGTGTCCAAAACCAATGACGGCATCCTGAGTGTTAATTTCCCTGAAGGTGTCGTTGCTTGAGCAGGCTGCGAATAATGCGGCAGCGGCTGCGATCATCAAATAACTCTTTTTCATAATTCTCTTCTCTTTAAATTGTTAGTTATTAATTGTTTTTGTTTTTATGCGGATTGATGCATTTTACTTTACGATAAGTGTTGTGTCGATTTGCTCGGCC
>JAEEIU010000055.1 GCA_016281495.1 Treponema sp.
CAAGTTCAAAAATTTCTTCAGAATCTTTTTCCATTAGGCATAGATTATTTGATGCACATGAAATGAATGACAAGCAAATTATTAACAAAATAAGATTTTTCAGTTTTTTCATTATTCTCTCCCTGTAATTAACAATGCCCAGCCATCTGCATTTGTTTGTCGCATGTAAGGTAATAATCCATATATTTCCTCACTACCATACTAATGGTGCAGTTCTATATGAAAGAGGTTCTGCATCTTCTGGGTATTTTCCATCCGGATCCACATACTTCACCGGATTATTCCCCGCATAGTGATACAAGTTCCCGTTAACAGAATTGTATATACCACCCATGCCCGGAAGGTTACCCGCATCATTGGCATTTCCCTTGCCGGCAGCCGGCACATACTCTCCCAACGCAGGATCCGTACTTATCCAGCGGCTGTACTTGGAGTCCAGGTATCTGGCACCATTGGAATTTTGGGTCGATATGTCCCCGAGTGGGGGAATTTGTCGTGTAAAAAATTTGTTTTTTGATAGTATATCATTTAATATAAATGCATATTTTATAAAGAATACGGAGATTTTTATTAATGTATTTAAGGATTCTCTATTTACAGTCGATTTTTTTTCTATTAGAAGAGTGCAAAGTTGTATCTGACTTAATATTCTGAATTTATTCAATTTTCATTTCCCTATTCCTTTTTTTTTCTTAAAGGACTTTTAACGTATTTCTTTTTTGGGCATTTTTAATTTTTGTATTTTTACAAGTTTACCATTTTGAAATTTACATGCATAGTTGGTATAAATGTGTGAATTGGTTCCAAATAAGAAATTCATTATAAAATTAAATTTCTCATATTCTGTTGTCAGAACATAAATATCATTATTTTTCCAAATATGAACGATTTTTTCTTTTTTAGGTACAAAGCTTTCAATTTCGACAGGAGAAAAGCTTACACCATTGACAATATTCAAGGTATAAAGCTTATTCTGCTTAGAAAGATATACTTTCCCTTCATCAAGATTTATGCTACGAAAATCTGTCGCAGAGGAAAACACCTCTTTACCTGTTGTTAGAGAAAAAATTTTTAAAACTGTTGCTGAAGATTATTTACATTATTAGAAATTATGAATAAAAGTCTGTCATTTTTTTCATCTACATACATTGACCATATATGATACGCCTGATTTGCTAAACAGAATATATCTATCTTGTACTCATCAATAATCTCTATAGACTGTATTGTCCGTTTAGTAATATAGTATTTGGCATTTTCATCTTTTGGTATTTCCAAACAGTAAACATATTCACCTGAATAGTAGGCACTTTTAATGTCTCTATCTTGATCTTTAGCTTTAATAGTATATAATAGTGTATTGGTATTTTCTAAATAGTTGCATATATAGAAATGATAATCAAAGCCATAATCACCTGTCGCTGCGTACAACAAATAAAATTTATTGTAGGTGTCTATACTTTCTGTCGCCAACTCTTTTACTAAGGTCGTACCTAGATCAGGTCTCTCCAAAGTCAAACTAAATAAAGGTTTAAAATTTACACAATCAGATGTCTGCCAAACTCTACTCCCATTTGTTATTTCTATTTTTTCTGCATATATTAAAAATGAACAAGCAAGCATAATAAACAGAATTGTTAATTTTTTCATTGTGCCACCCCATCCATGTTTTGACTTGCAGTTTCTGTTTTTGTCCAGTTTTCTACTGGACGCAACGTATTGTTCTTTCTGATATAATCTGTTTCATTATTTGGTATAACTTTGATTTTTGTTTTCCAGTCTCCTTTTCTTAGAACCTTTGCAGCAAATTCTGTACAGTTATTCAGTATGTCCCTATATGTTCCAAAATTTTTCCCTAAAACTTCTGCTTCTGCCAATATTGACATATCTTGTTTCATATCTGTATCCATGATTAGTACATTATCATATCTCTGTTTTTCTTCACTATTACGCATATTGTTAAGAATCTGTTCAACATCAGAACCTTTATAAATCCTAACAAAAACACCAACTTGATCGCTATCCATACATGATTTACTTGAAGATGCAAAACCTCCTACAGTTTCATGAGAAAGAACTTTGCTTCCAGTGATTGGACCATTCAACCCATATCCATATTCTATTTTACTATCTTCATCATAAAACACAGAACCAACTTCGTATACTGCTATTCCACTGGTAGTCCCATCTTTATTGTATAATTGGACAAACATAGCAGAGTGTCCGAATCCTCCAGCCCCAGTACTATCGTTTAAATACCCTGAAATCCTCCCATCCGGATCCACATACTTCACCGGATTATTCCCCGCATAGTGATACAGACTTAAATTCACCGAATTGAAAATTCCACCCATTCCCGGCAATTTATCCGTCTCATTAGACTTACCCGCAGCAGGCACATACTCACCAAGAGCCGGATCCACGCTGATCCAGCGGCTGTACTTGGGGTCAAGGTATCGGGCACCATTGGAATTTTGGGAAAAGAGTTCCTCGGGTGGGGGAAACTCTCGTTTTGAAAAATTATTATCTTTGGGTGTATCGGGTAAAAGAA
This sequence comes from Treponema sp., assembly GCA_016281495.1. GTDB lineage: Bacteria > Spirochaetota > Spirochaetia > Treponematales > Treponemataceae > Treponema_D. Next base: position 2,552 of record JAEEIU010000055.1, read on the forward strand.
AAGAATAACGTATCAAAACCAACAATAAATTAAATGCCAAATCATATTCTTGGTGTAAAACTAGGCTTGCTGTGAACAAATGAATGAGGACTTTTTGTTTTGTTTCACTTCTTTTACTTTTATATATCATTAGCTGTTATTATACAGGTGGAAGCAGAAAAAGGCAAGAATTATTTACAGTTTTCACTATTGATAATATACGATAATATCGTATACAATAATAATATGACAAGGGAATTTGTTTTTACTGCAACCTTTAATTCTTGCTGGAAGGCAATGGGGTTGACAGATGAAAATTTAAGAGAACTTGAGCAGGAACTTTTGAAAAATCCCCAATTGGGAGATGTAATCGAAGGTACTGGTGGGGCAAGAAAAATTCGTATTAAACTTGGTAATCATGGAAAAAGCGGGGGTACAAGAGTTATTTACCTTGATGTGCTGTTGAAGGAAAAATTGTATTTCTTATTCGCATATCCGAAAAGCGTTCAAGAAAACCTGACTGCAGAACAGAAAAAGGCAATAAAAAACATCATCGAAGAGATTAAAAAGGAGGCTTAGTTTATGAAAGAACTAACATTTGAATCTTCCCTGACGGAAAAGGAAATTGCAGAGAACTTCAAAAACATCTCATTCTTTGACGGATTGATGCAGGGGCTGAATGAAGCATTGGCTTATGAAAAAGGAACTGCTAGAGCCGAAACTTACGCCAGAAAGCAGAGCCTCCCGGATGTAAATGTCGCTAAAGAACGGGCCTCCCTCAATATGACGCAAAAATCTTTCGCAGCCTTGATAGGCGTTTCAAAACGTACTGTAGAAGCATGGGAATGCGGCAAATGTACCCCTTCTCCCACTGCCCGAAAACTTATTCATCTTTTGAGCATTGATCCTTCTTTAGTTCAAAAATTGTAAACGAATAAGAGCGTTTTATTCTCTATCGTCACAAGTTGTCATTTCTTTTATGTACGATTTTATTCTTTTTTCTCTTCCTTTCCGAAATCAGGGTGCAGTTCATACCATGGCCTGAACTGGGACAGTTCCTCCTTCGTCATCTTGGGACAGTCGGAGAAGTCGGTGTTTACAAATGCATTCATTTCCTTTATCTGTTCTTCGGTTAACGGAGGAAGCTTTTTAATGTCATCTAGCGTCATAGTTACTATAGCTGGTCTACCCCCCTAAAATAATGCCATTTTATAAATTTGTTTTCTACTGTATAAAGACAAGATAGGTAGAAAATGAAAAAAGAATTTCAGATTTAAGCAGTGCAAGGAAAATAATAGAAAACTGGAGGATGGATTAGAATTTATGCCGTCCACAAAAAGGATTGGAAGGCTTGACTCCAAATCAATATAGGAATAAACTTTTAAGCAGAAAACCTAATTTAAATTCCGGTCGAATTTAGGGGTTAAACCAAGAAAGTAAAGTATACCAGGGAAATATTATTAGATGAAGTTTACGGTAAATAAAAAAACATTGCAAATAATCGCTTTACTGGGTATTGTTGGCATGATTGTTTTTGCTTTGTTTACAGATTTTAAAAGAGATTTTTACGATGGTTTCTTATATAATATCTTTACAGAAGAAAATGCTGAAAAAACCTGTAAAGAAATGGATGGTGAAATATTTGAAATAAAAGACAATGGGTTATTGCCTGTAAAAACAAATGAAAATCACCGTCACGAAGAATATGCCGAAAAACTGATTTCAAAGCCAAACGGTGCGTATTACAAAGGGTTTTATTGCTATGAGAAAAAAGAAAAGAACATTTACTGTGTATCAACAATTAAACTATTAAAAGAGAAATTAAAGATTACCAGACATAATGTTTCATATTTGCCCTATCTTGTTTTAATTCTCCTAATATCAATAATACTGTCAAGATTTCTAACAGAACAAAAAATAGATCTTGAACTATTTTGCTTGATATTGCTTGAGCAAATTTTTAACTTTACATTCTTAATAGGATATTTGGGATTTAACGTCCATTTTGATAATTGTTACACATCTATTCCTTTCTATTTCTATCTGTTTTTCCTGTTACTGCAGTTTTTTGCAATAAAAAGGGAAAAACTGTTTTATGCATATTTTGCCATAATCTACCTCGGTGTTGTCATAACCTTTTCATTTTATATTTGGCAGATTACCAGGGGTATATGGAAATTCGATTTGTACAAAATGCAGCTGATAATAATATCAGTTGCCATTGGAAGACATGCATATAGAATTGCAAATATCAGGACAAACCCTCATAATCCATAAGCAAAAGTCTGCCTTAACTTTTTTGGCAAAAAGCATTATAATCCTGTTCAGAGGCGGAGGACGCAAATTCTAAAATGAACGGTGATTTGATTCGCGATGTTTTTGTTAAGACAGAGAAAAACAAATTCAGCTCCACAATAAGTCTGAAAGAAGAACATGATTATGCACATTATTCCCTCAGGCAGGTTTTGTTTCCTGATTTGAACGCACCGATTGTTGGAGATGCCGAAAACCCGTGTGCCGAACTTGTTGCAGGAATTCAAGGGAAAAAGGCCCTTACCACGGCACGGGCAACGGGAATCCAATGGTGGTCCCCTTCCTTCCCCGCCATATACAGCCTTACCACGGAATTGATCTCACCACAGGGCGAAATTGAATGCTCTCGGGTAGACAGAATCTCATTCCGGGACATACAATTTGACGGAAAACAGCTTTTGCTCAACGGACTTCCCCTTTCCATGGACCAGATAAAAGGAATAAAGACCCTGCCCCTTTCTGTAGACCAAAGCCTTGTTGAACGATGTAACGAAGATGGTTCCCTGGTTGTTATCAGAATTGATCAGGCTGCAGATGAAAATTCCCTTGCAGGGGCCGTAGAAAGGCTCAGGAACAGTCCTTCCGTCATAGCCTGGTGCACAACATCAAAAAGTGAATTCAAGCTATACAGCACCCTTTTTGGCCGTCTGGACGGGACCCGCCCCATATTGAACGGCTTTAACCCCAGATAATGACAGTTTTCCCCACAAATAAAAGAGGCCGGCTATCGCCGGCCATGCCCATCAGGCAACCGGGTGTAAATGGGTGGGAGGGGATAAATTGTACACCCGGTATTATATATATCGGCAAAGATAGCGGTTTCTTGAATGATATTTTATTTTTTTACGCTATAGGGACAGTCCTTTGACAGCGCTTTTTGGCCTGACCTACTCTTCCTCTGTGACCGTGGCGTTTATGGATATGGAGACATTGTAGGTTCTGCCTTTTAACGCCGAAATTGACCTGACCATCTCGTAGTCGCCTATGACAAAGCGTATCTGATGCTCTCCCTGGGACACAAAGATGGGATTATTGATGTTTGAGACATAAGAATCGTCCAGATAGACCTGGGTACCCTCCGGGGCCGCAATTCGCACCATGGGCTCAATGGACTGGAATTCAACATTTACGGTATGCCTTTTTGCCTGTTCTACGGTAGCCGTCCTGAATTCATTCCTGTAATAGTCGCTTACGATGTTTATGTTGTGGATTCCGGGCGTCAAAAGCACGCCAGATGATACATCCGTCTGGTTTCCGTCAATAAATACCGTATACGGCTTTACATCCCCCTTGTCCGGTGCTACAGGCTGGACAAAAAGCTTTCCCTTGTTTATGAAAAGGGGCCTTCCGGTAACCTGGAAATGGGCGGAATAAATGTCATCGCTGGTTCCCTTCATGGCAAGCTGCATCCTCAGGAAGATTTTGCCGTTGACCACCTCCGGAACAGATGACATAAGGGTTGAGTATGCGTCTTTCTTTATCGTGTGGTTCTTTTTTAGCGGTATTTTAAGCGTAAGGCTCAGCGAGGATCCAAAGGTTCCCGTCGTCCGCCTTGTGCCGTTGTAGTCTATTGTTGAAGAAGAAGGTTCAGGCACTATTCCGTCATAAAAGGAGTATGCCACGGAGTCCCTCCATGCCGCGACTTCCTTTGGCACCTTGAACTGCAGCTCCACTCCCTCTATGAATTCCATGTCGCTTGGGAGCTCAATGACAATGCAGTCATTCACCCCCACAGAGACTGTATTTTTGCTTCCCGTCCGAGAGATTGGCAGGGCTACTGATTTATGCACCCTGAACTGTTCGGAGAAAGCTACAGTACTTGAGAGAAGAAAAAGGATTGCAAAAAATGAGAGATTCTTTTTACGATTTTCTCTTGTACTTTCTAAACCCATATTGATACTATACTAAAAAAACAGATATTTTTCCAGTACTTGGGGCAAAATTTTGCCTTCTGAAAAAACTGCCAATAATAGCTGAACTAGAGCTTTTTGGGGAGATATTTCTGTGGATCCTGTGCCTCTCCGTTCAGCCTTATCTCAAAATGAAGGTGGGGGCCTGTTGCAAGACCCGTAGAGCCTACCTTGCCGATTTCCTGTCCTGCAGAGACTGATTCACCCTTTTGGACCAGAATCTTGCTCATGTGCGCGTAAAGGCTTGTCATTCCACCGCCATGGCTTAAAATCACGTAATTTCCGTAGGTTGCGTCCATGTTCACGGCATATTGCACGGTTCCGGTTTTACATGCGTAAATCGGGGTTCCTGTTGGGGCTGCCATGTCTATGCCCTTGTGAAACAGCCATTTTCCGCTGATCGGGCTTACCCTCATGCCGAATGACGATGTCAGGACGCTTTTTTCAAGGGGAAGGACCATTCCCGGCTCAAGAAAATATGCCCTCTCGGTTGGAGAAAACTTTTCATCCGGCAAAAAGAAGAAATATTCTCCCCTAATCTCAAAGGTTTCGTATTTTCCTGACAGCGCATCAACAGAATACTCCTTGGCAAGCAGTATCTCTGTGGAAGTCTGCGGGGAATACGGTATGAAAAGGCCGTTCAACGTGGGAAGAAGAAGGACACGTCCATTAAGCTCATCCTCGGGTGAATCCAGGCGGTTCAGGGTGGCTATGGTGTCATAACGTATCGCGCATCTTGCCGCCAGCTGAAGGAGGTTATCTTTCTCGGTGCATTCATATTCATAAAAATACAGATAATCCGCGGGATTTTTACCCATGAACACAGCTTTGTTGGCTTCCTCAATCTGTTTTTGATACTGCTTGAACACAGGGTTACGGGAAACAAGCTCGGGAATACGCGTCAAATCCTGCGAATGAGCAAAAACAGAGCATAACAAAAGCAAAACGGAGAATAACTCAATTCTTTTTTTCATTTTTCTTTACCCCAAAAGCCAATAATCCATATAGAACGAATACTGCTATTAAAACAAGCAAAGCAGCCATACGGTTACTTGCAAACACAAAATAAACGCACAGTCCGATACCGCCAAAAACAAGGACCAGCTTGGCTATCCTTATCATAAACCGTGCAAACCCCAGTTTCCTTGCCGACATGAACAAAAGGTAAACCAGGGCAAGGGCAATGACCACCATCATGCATACGGTATAGGCAGAGGGCGCGGACGAAGCAAAAAGCCAAAGCGGATAGACGATCAGGAAACCAAGTCCCAGACATAAAACAGCGAGAAAAAGAATCTTAAAAAACGAAGAAAACAGGTTTCCATAGCCTTTTGCAATTTTCTTAATCAAAACGATACTCCTTTGCATATAAATTTACCACGGATTTGCAAAAAAAACAACCGTCTTGAAATCAAGGCACATTTGATGTATTCTTTTTTTATGAAAATCATATCTTGGAACGTAAACGGTATCCGTGCCGTAGAAAAAAAAGGTTTTGTTGACTGGCTCCTTAACTCAGACGCCGATGTAGTGTGCATTCAGGAAACAAAGGCAAGTCCGGACCAGCTTACCCCATCCCTACTGAATCCAGGGGAAGATGCAGACGATGACACTCCCCTTTTTGTCCAAAGCGACAGCTCCACAAATGCCTATCACGGTTATTTTTCATCCGCACAGAAAAAAGGTTATTCAGGAACCGCGATATACACAAAAATCAAGCCCGATCTTGTTGAGACAATGGGTGTAAAGGAATTTGACGATGAGGGCCGCACCACAATAGCAACATACGGAAAGCTGGCCGTAATCTCCGCATATTTCCCAAACAGTCAGGGAGAAGGCCTCAGGCTGCCATACAAGCTTGACTATTGCAAGGCCATATTCGACAAATGCAACGAGTATGTTTCCAAGGGAATGAACATCGTTCTATGCGGTGACTATAACATAGCGCACAAGCCCATAGACCTTGCCCATCCGAAAGCCAACGAGCATAACGCCGGATATCTTCCGGAAGAAAGGGCATGGATGGACTTTTTCACCTCAAACGGATATACCGACACCTTCCGTCATTTCTGCAAGGACCCCGAAAAATACACGTGGTGGAGCTACCGCATGCATGCAAGGGAAAAGAACATAGGGTGGCGCATTGACTATCAGTGCGTAAATGATTCCTTCATCGCAAATGTAAAGAGCAGCACAATTCTTTCTGAAGTTGAGGGAAGCGACCACTGCCCCATCATGATCGAAGTTAGCAATAGCTAATTCTTTATGCCATATAGACTTTTTTCTTGATTTTTGTACCTCTTGATATTATACTTTATTCCGAACCGGGCAACCGGAATATTTTACTGTGAGGTGGATAAATGGCCTACAAAATTTCAGCAGATGCTTGCATCAACTGTGGTGCTTGTGAAAGTGAATGTCCTTCAGAAGCAATTTCAGAAGTAAATGACAAACGTGAAATCAACGCAGATTCATGCGTAGGTTGCGGAGCATGTGCTTCAGCATGCCCTGTAGAAGCTATTGCAGAAGACTAATTAATAGTTTTTCAAGGGAGCAGGCTTCCGTCTTTATGGCGGAGGCCTTTTTTTATTTTAGGAAGCTTTTCTTTTTACGGGGAAACATTTGAACCACAAGGGCATGAATGATTTACACTCTTGTTATCTGTTTTTCCTGTGATACAGTCCGTTTTTTCTTTTTTCCAAGACCCTTAAAGAAATCGATTATTCTCTGGAAAATGGCGGCAAAGAAGGAAAGGATTCTTGCAAAAATAGAGGGATTCCTGAGTTTTTCAAGGCGATGATAACCGTCCAAAAGCTCATCCTCGGTGAACTCCTTCCTCTGGTTGTTCTCTTCTATCTCCATCTCCAGCTTCTGGAGCTTGGTCAGTTTTGTGTCGATTATTACCGCGTTTATGCTTTCCCATCCCAGAGCCTTTGCAGCCTCAAGACGGCGTTCTCCTGCAACTAATTCATGATTGGAGGTCAAAGTAATGGGATTAAGCAATCCATAGGTTCTGAGACTGTCTTTCAATTGATCCAGGTTGCCAAGGTCTTTCCTTACCCTTCGCTTTACCTTAATGTCAGCTATCTTTACCAGCATATATTCACTTTAGGGACCAGTAGCAGGATCGTTAAGCCAGTTGATTCCTGATTCTGATGTTCCCTCACCATTTTCAGAATCGGCATTATTCTCCCTGGCATTAAGTTCCAGCTTGTTAAATTCTTCGTTCAGATATTCAGAATTGTCTGTCTTTTGGGTTTCATCGTCGTAATAGTAGTTGTCATTATATGAATCAAGGTCCAGGGAATCAAATGAGAATGAACCGCCGGACTCACTGAAAATATCCTCAAACAGGGATTCAGTCTTGCTCTTTCCGTCATCGGAGTCAAGGAAACTCAAATCAAGGAACAGGTCGGTATCATCAACCTGTTCATACTGATATCCTGACATTATCTGCTGATACTTCAAATTACCGGTTCCAAGTTCTTCTCCAAAGTTATAGACATGAAGCTCACAAGTTTCTGTAGGCTCGGTTCCCGCAAGATAATAGCATATGATATCGTGGTCCCCACATGCATCCGTATACAAAAGGCCTGTCTCATCACATACCTTGGCAGAGACAATTCCATTGGGTGCCCTGTTAACAAAAGGCTTGTACGGTTTACCCTTGTTGGCAACATTCATGAAGTCACCCCATGCAACACCGGCAAGAGTTGAACCTGTAATCTCAAGTCCCAAAGACTGTCCCGGTCGGTCAAATCCAAACCAGAATGCGGCTGTGTAATAAGGCGTGAATCCTACAGTCCATGCATCGGCCCAGTTCTGAGTCGTACCCGTCTTACCGGCGGCTGGCATATAGAAGTAACGGCCGTCTGAATTCTGGAAGCGGAATTTGTTTCCGTTTCCCTTGTTCTTCTTTATAGTGCGTAAAGTTGAGTCAAAGTTAGATCCGTTTACAAGAGTACCTGACTGTACCGTCTTCTTGAGCATTTCCTGCATGATGAATGCGTTCTGCGGAGAGATGATTTGTGCTTCACTTCCAAGAGCATCAAGATAATCGTGCTGCTCCTGCTCCGGATTCTTGATTATGTTTCCGTCCTTGTCTTCGATGTAGCGTATGCAGAGGGTCGGAATCTGCTTACCGTTGTTTGCAAACGTAGCGAAAGCCTGTGCCATTTCAACAGGCCGTACAGAACAGACACCGAGACCCAGAGGATAAACAGCCTGAATGCCGCGGGAATCCCATTCATCGACAGGAATGCCTGTAAGTGCGGTTGCCCTGCTGATTGCGGCATCAAATCCAACACCGTCAAGAACCTTAAGAGAAGGAATGTTCATAGAGTGCGCAAGAGCATACCAAAGCTCTACGTTACCCTCGTAAACACCGCGGAAGTCCTGAGGAATGTATGGTGAACCGTCATCCTTGTGGAAGACGACCGGAGTATCGCTAATGACAGTAGACATCGTAAACTGCCGTGAATCAATTGCAGCAGAATAATACAGCGGTTTGAACGTGGAACCAGGCTGCAGCTTTGACTGAACCGCACGGATGTACTGGTTGGATGCATCGTATTTGGAACCTCCGACGATGGCATCTATATAACCCGTTCCGTTCTCTATGGCAATCATCGTACCTTCAATTGTGGTACGCTCCGTATTTTTCTTAAGGAGGTTGTGGCCTTCCGGAATAATCTGAGTCTTGAGGCTTTCGATGCCCGTAATCATGGAAAGGATGTCAAGCATCGGGTTGACCTGTGTGGCATATTCGTCATAGGACAGGGATTCAGTCCTCTGCTCACTTATCTTCATGGACGGCAGGTTGAACGTAAGGCACATGAGTTCGACAATAGGAACAAATTCCCTTGCAGTCTCTTTCTTTGCCTCGCTCATGCTCTTTTGATAAGTGCGGTTGGCATAGGCGATGTAATCCTGCATGATTTCTTCGGCTGCCTTTTGATGTGCCAGATTGAGCGTTGTATAAACCGTGTATCCGCTTGTGTAGATGTCCTCTGTACCGTAGAACATGTCGTTCAATTCACGGCGCACGTATTCGCTGAACCATGGGGCATTGTCCACGCGCATTTCATATGATGAAGTGCTGGTCCTGTTGTAGTCAAAGTTTGCCCAGTAATCGTCAAAGCTTTCGTCTGCCTCATCTTTTGTGACATAACCAAGCTCTACCATTGCATCGAGTACGACCTGCTGCATTGACATGGCCCTGTCCGGATGGTCAAAGGGATTATAATACGACGGGTTTGACAGCTGTATTACAAGGATTGAAGCTTCTGCAGGGGTAATCTCCTCGGCACTGTGCTTAAAGTAATATTTACAGGCCGCATTTACACCGTTTGTACCGCCACCAAAATAAATCTTGTTCAGGTAAAGCTCAAGAATCTCGTTTTTGGAAAAGCGCCTTTCCATTTGAATGGCCCACCAGAGCTCCTTGAGTTTACGTCCTACGCTCATATCGGTTCGGTCACAATAAAGAGTACCTGCAATCTGCTGGGTCAAAGTTGAACCGCCACCAAGACTTGTTCTGGTCAAGACACCAACAACGGCACGAAGGATGGCCTTGGTACTGAAGCCAGGATGATCATAGAAAATGCGGTCTTCACGGGTCAAAAGGGCGTCGACCACCTGCTGGGGCAAATCGTTGAATGAAGTCATCTCACGTTTTTCATCAGATGAATATTCTGTTATGAGTTCACCATTAACGTCAAGAAGTTTAGTTGGAAGTGCAAAACTGAATTCTGCAAAATTTTCTGTATTTATTGTATTTTTTGTTTCAGCCAGTCCTTTTCCCAAAAGTGCTCCGAAAAGACCGGAAAAAATCAAAAGAATGGGAAAACAAAAAAATGGCCATATTTTTATCCGTTTCATTCTACTATAATAGGAAAAATCGGCATATTTGTCAATGTGAGGGGAAAAATGCCGGGATTTTCAGGCTATGGACTTTTCTTGGGCGGTGATTTATACTGTTTTCATGGCTAATGAAGACAAATTCCTTACCGTGTCACAGTTGAATGCTCTTATCAAGAATATGCTGGAAGGCTCATTTCCTTCGATTCAACTGAAAGGTGAGATATCCAATTTCAAGTCCAATTCCAGCGGACATTTGTATTTTGCCTTAAAGGATTCAGACAGCCAGATTTCCGGGGTCATGTTCAGGGGAAGAGCCTCAACCCTAAATTTCAAGCCAAAAGACGGAATGCTCGTACTGGTAACAGGCAGTGTTTCCGTTTATCCTCCTCAGGGACGCTATCAGATTATCGTTACTTCCATGGTTCAGGCCGGGCTAGGTGCCATTATGGAAATGCTTGAGGAACGGAAGAAAAAACTTGCCGCAGAAGGTTTGTTTGACTCCAGCAGAAAAAAAGTCCTGCCATTTTTCCCGGGAACAGTGGGTGTCGTAACAAGTCCGACGGGGGCTGCCCTAAGGGATATCCTTCAAATAATCCAAAGGCGCAATTCAAAGGTGTCTGTCGTTGTCCTGCCCGCAATGGTCCAGGGCGAAGGTGCCTCCTCTACCATAGAGCGGATGATAAAGCTTGCAAACGAGTATAATCTATGTGATGTCCTTATTGTTGGGCGTGGTGGCGGTTCTCTGGAAGACCTCCTGCCCTTTAGCGATGAGAATGTCGTGCGTGCCATAGCGGATTCTAACATACCGACGATTTCGGCTGTTGGACATCAGATTGACTGGGCATTAAGTGATTTTGCGGCGGATGTACGTGCCCCAACCCCGTCAGCGGCGGCAGAGCTTGCAGTTCCTGTTCAGCAGGACATCGACGTTCACATACAAAACATGAAGAACGAACTGTTCAACAGCATGCAGCAGAAAATACAGAATCTCAGGATGCTCCTTAAAACCTTTACACCGGAAAACATGGAGCTTCAGCTTAGGCATATCGAACAGCCGCTTTTAAACCGCTACGAGAACGCCAGGTCAGGCCTTGAGGAAAACATAAGGCAGTTCATTCAGGAAAAAAGGCAAAGGATTCAAAACTGCGTTACGGTACTGGAAAGCTGCAACCCGCAGACAATTTTTAACCGGGGATATTCCATGGTAAGGGATGCTGTTACAGGAAAAGTCATCAGGTCCCCAAAAGACACGGAGATAGGACATTCAATCTTGATAACACCTGCAAACGGAACAATTCAGGCGACTGTCACAGAATATAAAGAGTAAAACAAGGAAGGTAAAATGAAAACTTTTGAAGACAACCTGCAAAGACTTGAAGAACTTACTTCTGCCATCAAACAGAGCGACATAAGCCTGGAGGATGCGCTCAAGACTTTTGAGGAAGGAATCACTCTTGCAAAAAAGATGGAAAAAGACATAGACGATATGGAAAGCAAGATTCAGATTCTTATGAATGCACAGGATCTTGAGGTGGAAGACGACAAGGCAGAAAAAAAAGATAAGAAAACTGCCAAAAAGAGTTCTGTTGAGCCAGCCCTTGATCTTTTTACTCCATCGGAAGAAGTTACGGGGACACGGAATTCCTAGACAGATATTTTAAATTATGAGCGAGACTAAAGATTCAAGACGAACAGTAAAAATCCTCAATACGGAAGTGGCAAGAAAAATTGCGGCAGGAGAAGTCATCGACAGGCCTAATGCAATAGTACGGGAACTGATGGATAATGCCATTGACTCAGGAGCCGACCACATAGCTGTAGAAGTCACATCCGGTGGAATTGAAAAAATACGCGTAATAGACAACGGTTGTGGCATGAGTGAGGATGACCTTAAAATGTGCGCCCATCCACATGCAACAAGCAAGATAGAGACAGAAACGGACCTCTTGAATTTAAGCACGCTCGGTTTCCGTGGGGAAGCCCTTTCATCCATGGCAGCAGTGAGCCGTCTTGAGATAAAAAGCGGAAGTCTTGTGATGAATGCGTCGGTTACAGAGGACCACATAATAAAACCATGTTCGCCCATAAGCGGAACCATCGTACAGACATCCGGTTTGTTTGAAAACTTCCCGGCCAGACGACAATTCTTAAAACGGCCTGCAAGCGAAGCCTTATTGTGCCGCACAACTTTTGAGGAAAAAGTATTACCCTGGAAAGACATTGAATTTACCCTTTCGATAGATGGCGAGGAAAAGCTTAATCTTGCAAAATGCCCTACCCTAAAAGAACGTTTTGTCCAGGCACTTGAGCTTTTTGAATCAGCAGACTTGTTCTACGAAGTTTCAGGTAAGGCGGCGGACAAATCATTTTCATTCACGCTTGTAATCGGAGAACCGTCTGTAAGCAGAACCACAAGAAAAAACATATACATCTATGTCAACGGAAGGCGCATCACGGAGTATTCACTTGTGCAGGCCATCGAATACGGGGCACAGGGATTTTTCCCAAACGGACTTCATCCGGTTGCATGCCTTTTTGTGGAGATGGATTCTTCCCTTGTTGACTTTAACATTCATCCGGCAAAACGCGAGGCAAGATTCAAGGACGCAAGCATTCTTCATCATGCGGTCAGTTCCAGCACCAGGGATTTTTTCAAGCAGTACACAAAGCAAACCATGACAGAGGATTCAACCCAGCCGGGAATCTCAAGCCTCTTCAGCTTTGACGAATCTTTGGACGACAAGCCATTGAATGTCGCAAGCCATACTTTTTCTGAATTAAACCGGACAAATTCTTCAGGCTTTAAAAGTACGGGAAAATCATCCTATCCACATGGCAATTACCAGACTAGCTCATATCCAAAGAGCAGTTCTTACAGGATAGCAAACAACAAAACTTCATTTGAATATTCAGAGAAACTTGCAAAAATGGCAGCCGATCTGGACGAGGATTTCGCAAGGAACAGTGGAAGCAAAAATTATCTTCCCAGCGACTACAAGAATGATGAAGATGACTTTCATTTTGTCGGAAGCACTTTAGGGACATTCCTTATTGCAGAAAAAAACGATACCCTTTACATCATAGACCAGCATGCCGCACATGAACGCTCCATCTATGACACCATCATGAAAACCACCACGGAAAAACAGACCCTTCTTGTGCCATACGTGATACAGACAGAAAGCAAGGCAGACGACGCATATTTGACGCAGATACAGAAGCAGCTGAACGAGGCTGGCTACGAAGGAAAAAACTGTGGCAAGGGAAGATGGGAATTTACAACAGTTCCCGCAAGATGGAAAGGAACAGAAGAAGATTTAAAGAATGATTTGCTTGACAGGCGCATCCAACCTTTTGACATAATAAACGCAGTCGCCGCAAGTACCGCATGCCGCATGGCCGTAAAGGCAGGTGACATTTTGGATCAGGATACGGCAGCACATATTGCCCGCATTGCACTCGAACTCCCTGACCCGCATTGTCCGCATGGAAGGCCGGTGTTTACTTCGATTACAAGAAAACAGCTGTATCAGCTTGTAAAACGTATCTGATTTTTTCCAACAAAAAAAGCAATGTCATTCCGGACTTGATCCGGAATCACAATGCTATATAAAGTGTAGATGCTGAATCACCTGTCTACCGACAGGCGTTCAGCATGAAAATATTTTTTTGTCCTGTTTACCTTAGTGTGTACAGCAGGCTTGAAACTTCCGTACGCATATAGCTTGGGTTGTGAGTCTGAAGGTATGTAAGTTTTTCTATTGCATCCTCCGTCTCTCCCAATGAAATGTCAACCTTTGCAAGTTCCAGATATGCAGACCAGTTCTCCGGATCAGATGCAATTACATCCTCGTAGGTTACCTTTGCACTCTGATACTGTCCTGATGTTGCATAGGCTTTTGCAAGGTTTTCGCGAACTGTATTATCCTTTGGATTGATCTTGAGGGCATTCTGGTAATATGTTACAGCCTGAACATAATCACCCTTCTGGGCATAAGCGTTTCCGAGGTTGTTGTTTACCTCAAAGCTGTTCTTGTCCTGTGCATAGGCTGAGTTAAGGAATGCCAGAGCGGTTTCCACATCTCCCTTTTCAAGATACAGGGCACCGATATTGATCTTTGACTTTACATGCTTGTTGTCAAGTGTCAGCGCCTCTTCGTAAAGTGACATGGCCTGTTCCTTTTTGCCTGTTGTCTCACAAAGAAGTCCATAGTTGTAGATGCAGTTCACCTGAAGTGATTTTGCAGCTGAAGCCTTGTTGTCATATGCCTGTTTTGCATAGGTGTAAGCTTCGGTGTCTTTTCCCTGTGCGTAGAGAACTGTAGAGATGTTGTAGTATGTAGCCGGATCTGGCTTTGACGGATCCATATATGCAAGGGCCTTCTTGTATGCAGTCTCTGCGGACTTGTAATTACCGATGTTAGAGTATGCGGAACCCTGTTCCTGATATGTCTGTGCATTTGACGGATTGATTGCGATTGCCTTGTCAAATTCCTTGATTGCAGCGCTGTAATTTCCGTCAGCTGCCATCAAACGACCGCTTGCAAGATATGCACGCTCATAGTTCGGGTCAATCTTATATGCATCCTGATATGAAGTAAGGGCCTGATTTTTGTTTCCAGCCTTTTCGCTTACATAACCAAGATTATAGTGAGCCGGGGCATACTTTGAATTCAAGCTGATTGAAGTCTTAAATGAAGTTGCTGCGGCATCGAATTTTGACTGCATTGCCTGAGCACGTCCCAGCTGATACCAGTATACGCTGTTCTTTGGATCGTTTTCAGTTGCAAGCTTGAATTCCTTTTCTGCCGTAGCATAGTTCTTGGCATCCATTGCCTGCATTCCAAGTACATAGTGTGATGGAGCATTCTTGTTGTTCTTTGCTAGGGCTGCATTTGCATCCTTTACGGCCTCAGATGCCAGGGTTGCCTTTGTCTGAGGGTTGCCCTGGTTTGTAGATGCATCGTAAAGTGTCTTTGCCATGTCTCCGAGTTTTTCAGCGGCATAGTCATTGTCATTTGCTGGCATTGATTTCTTTGCATCATCAAAGTGCTTGAGTGCCTCGCTGACATTTCCCTTTGAAAGGGCTTCCTTACCCTTTGCTATTGAATTCTCAACTGCCTGTTTAGCCTTTTGATTTGCAAGCTCGTTTTCTTTTGCCTTGTTCTCCGCATCCTGCTTGTTCTTTGCGGCTGTAACCTGACTCAACAGTGCGCGTGCCTCAGGATCATTCGGATTGTTCTTAAGGATCTGATTGAGAGCTGCGATTGCATCGTCATAGTTTCCGTTAGCGGCATCCTTCTTGGCCTGTGCAAGCTTTTCATTGCGGTCGGCTTCCTGCTTCTTTTTATTCTGTGCCTGTTCAAGAAGTTTTTTTGCCTCCGCGTTGTTCGGGTCACTTTCAAGAACCTTGTTGAGTGCGGCTATTGCATCATCGTAGTTTCCGTTGTTAAGGGCATTGCGTGCATTTGTAAGGTTAGCGGCTTTTTCATTGGCTGCTTTATTTCTAGCGTTAAGAGCCTGGTTCAAAAGCTGTTTTGCCTCGGCATTGTCGGGATATTCCTTTAAGATGTTATTAAGATCGGCAATGGCCTTGTCATAGTTACCTGCGGCAATGTCTTTCTTTGCCTGATCAAGTTTTGCCCTTAGGTCAGCGGCAGCCTTTTCCTTTGCAGCCTTCTCTTTATCCGCACGGTCCTTGCCTGCTGTTGCCTGTGCAAGAAGCTGTTTGGCAACGGCATTGTTCGGGTCGTCCTTGAGGATTTCCTTAAGGGCTTCTATGGCCTTGTCATAATTACCGCTGTTTATGTCCTTTTGTGCCTGAGCAAGTTTGTTTGCCTTGTCTGCATCTGCCTTATTCTTTGCGGCTTGGGCCTGTTCAAGAAGCTTTTTGGCCTCAGCATTGTTCGGGTCCTTCTTGAGGATGTCCTGCAATGCGGCGATTGCCTTGTCATAGTCTCCGTTTGCGATGTCCTTCTTGGCCTGGGCTATCTTTGCGGCTATATCTGAGTCAGCCTTGTTCTTTGCTGCCTGGGCCTGCTCAAGGAGTTTCTTGGCCTCAGCGTTGTTCGGATCATTCTTGAGTATTTCTTTTAAAGCGGCGATCGCGCTGTCATAATCTCCGTTGGCAAGGTCCTTTTTGGCCTGTGCAAGTTTTGCTGCCTGTGCCTGTTCAAGAAGCTTTTTGGCCTCCGCATTGTTCGGGTCCTTTTTGAGGATGTCCTGCAATGCGGCGATTGCCTTGTCATAATATCCATTGGCAATGTCTTTTTTGGCCTGTGCAAGCTTTGCTGCTATGTCTGAGTCACCCTTGTTCTTTGCTGCCTGGGCCTGCTCAAGGAGCTTCTTGGCTTCAGCGTTGTTCGGATCATTCTTGAGTATTTCTTTTAAAGCGGCGATTGCACTGTCATAGTCTCCGTTGGCAATGTCTTTTTTGGCCTGTGCAAGCTTTGCGGCATTGTCGGCATCTGCCTTGTTCTTTGCTGCAAGGGCCTGTTCAAGGAGTTTTTTGGCCTCTGCATTGTTCGGGTCCTTCTTGAGGATGTCCTGTAATGCGGCTATTGCCTTGTCGTAGTCACCGTTGGCAAGGTCCTTTTTGGCCTGAGCTATCTTTGCGGCATTGTCGGCATCTGCCTTGTTCTTTGCTGCAAGGGCCTGTTCAAGGAGTTTTTTGGCCTCCGCATTGTTCGGGTCCTTCTTTAGGATGTCCTGTAAGGCGGCTATTGCCTTGTCGTAATCTCCGTTAGCGATGTTCTTTTTGATCTCGTTCAAGTCATTGCCGTTTTTTGCGGCAAGGGCCTGTTCAAGAAGTTTTCTTGCCTCTGCGTTGTCAGGATCCTTTTCCAGGATGCTGTTCAACAAAGCAATGGCATCATCGTAATTTTCGTTATCTATCCATCTTCTGGCAAGATCCAGGTTTTGGTCGGTAGAGCGTTTTCCGTTGTTGCCACCGTTTTTTCTTTTTAATTCCTGGGCCTTTTCCAAAAGCTCACGTGCCTTTTCGTCTTTTGGATTCAATGTGAGCAATTCCTTCATCAGGTTGATTGCTTCATCGTATTTACCGTCATCAATGTAATCTTGACCGACATCAAGAGCTTCTGCACGTGTTATTGCCCTCTTTCCATAGCGGCGAACAAGGATTTCAGGAGAAGTTGAAGTTCCGTCAGCACCTACAGTGCCCTTGTTTGCGGCTCCGGTGTATCCGTTTTGGAGGGCCATCTGAGCAAGCCTTGATCCGCCAGTTGAACCGGAATTTGTTCCATCATTGTTTCCGGAAGAACCTGTTCCTGCTGTGCCGCCATTGTTTCCGGCTGTATTTCCACCAGCCCTGTTTCCAGAGCCTGATGCATTTCCTGCATTTCCGTTTGATCCGGCAGTTGAGCCATTTGCATTAGCTGTTGATGGTGTTGAACCAGATGTATTACCAGAACCGGTTGATGCTGTTCTGGAAGTTGATGAAGATGGAGTTCCGGAAGAAGCGTTTGCATTTGAGTTGGTGCTGCCTGAATTTGTTGTGGCAGGAGTATTTGTTGAGCCGGTATTTCTTCCAGATGTTCCGGTAGTGTTATTTGAACCTGTTCCAGCGTTTGTGCCGGTTGTAGCAGTCCTGTTTCCTGTTCCTGCATTGCTGCCTGTATTGCCACCATTGTTGTTTCCAGTGTTTCCTGTACCGGAATTTGTGGCTTTATTTGAAGCAGTGTTTCCCTGTGATCCAGTTCCAGTGCCGGTGCTTCCAGCTGTAGAACCATTGTTTGCAGAAGAATTGTTTCCTGTGCCAGCTGTATTTGCGTTACCTGAATTAGGCTGTGTACCAGTGCTTCCGTTATTTGCAATAAGTGAGCTGCGGTTTGTCTGAGGCGTGTTCATTCCTACAAAGGCAGGAACATCTGACTGTCCGTCATTTGTACTTGCATTTGCGCCTGAAGATGTATTTCCGTCATTTCCTTCAACAAGGTTTTGATTTGTATTTTGGTTTGCATTGCGTTCCCTGTCTGCGGGAAGCTGGCTTACCTCGTAATCATTGCTTGGATTTACGATTGCCTGAAGACGGCGTACCTGATCAAGAAGATTTGTGACGTCTGGATCCGGCGACTTATTGTCCGAATTGTTGTCGGAAAGATATTTCTCAAGAATCTTTTCCGCTCCATCGTAATCGTTGCGGTTCATCAGGTTACGTGCGTTCTCAAGAGTGCGGGCTTTATTCAAAAGGGCATCCTTATCCAATCCCTGTTTTTTAAGCTCATCCTCGTCTGCACCTTCTATGAGCCTTACTGCCCCGGAATAATCTGCAGCCGCGATATATGAGTTATAGGCAGAAAGAATGTCAAGTTCTGGAGATTCCTGCAATGCCTTTCTGTTGCGTGCCTGTTCAAGAAGCTGCTGTGCCTCTGCGTCATCCGGGTTTTCTGAAAGATATGACGTCAACAGGGAAATCGCCTGATCGTATTCGCCTGCAAAAATATAGTTCTGTGCCTGCTCGCGTACAAGGGCACCCCTTTCCTTTTCATTTACTTCAAGACGCGTATTGACAGGATTTTTCTCCGTCTTGTTCTTGCTTGTGCGGTTGGCAATAAGGAAGCCTCCCAGTCCCAGAAGCAGGAATACACCCACTACAGTAAGGATGATGGGCCATTTCTTGGAAGAATCCCTGTCATTATCCGGTTCCTCTGGCTCCTCAAACCTATTGTCGTTTGGACTTGAATAAATCAAATCATCAGGAACCTGGCTTGATCCGTACTGGCTGGTATTATCCTGGCTTGTAGCATAGGAAGTCTTGTCCTCAGCCTCATAAGTGTCATTCGTGCCGTACAATGATGTCTTTTCAGTGCTTGCATCATCTGCAAACAGGGAAGAGGCAGAATAGAATGACGGTGCGGTATATGTTGTACTTGACTTGGCCTCTTCTGATATCGTATTGGTTTTAGAGGTAGTTTCAGTGCTTGTGCGGGGTCTTGCGTTAGCTGCAGTTTTTGTGGTTGATGCGGTCTTGGTTCCAGATACAGGTTTTGCAGTTGCTGCAGTCCCGGTCCTTCTGGCTGTACCCGTTGCAGAAGCGGTTGCTGTGGTGCGGGCTGTGGTTGTGGCCCTTGCTGCTGTTCCTGAGGGCTTGGCCGCAGTTGTTCTTGCTGTGGTCTTTCCTGCTGTTTTTTCGGCAGCTGTCTTGGCGGTGGCAGAAGTTCTTCCGCTGGCCGCTGTTCTGGTGGTGGCAGTCTTACCGGATGCGGCAGTCTTTGTCGTACTGCCGGCTGGGCGTCCCGGGCCCTTTTTCTCTGGTCCGGGTCTTGTGGATGCAGTTCTTGTAGTTGAAGTCCGTGTTCCAGTTTTTTTGGTTGATGCAGATGCCTTTTTTGTGGTTTCTGCTCCGCTCTCTTTATTCGAGTTCTGATTCGTAGCCATAATCTACCGTTCCTTCAGCTCCAGCTGACATATTTTGAGTTTCTGAATCCTGCAATGATGCAGCGACATCTTCAAGTAATCTTCTTCGGCGCTCGGCTTCTTCCTTTTCCTTGCGCTCTGCCTCTGCGGCCTTTTCTGCGGCTATACGTGCCTCTTCCTCCGCCTGTTTTGCCCTCTGGCGTGCTTCCTCAGCCTCTTTCTCTGCGGCGGCCTTTTCTGCGGCCACACGTTCTGCCTCTATGCGCTCGGCTTCGATACGGGCGTTTTCTGCCTCTATGCGTGCATTTTCAATCTGAATGCGCTGGGCCTCTGCCTTTGCGGCCTCTTCTTCCTTGGCAATACGCTCTACCTCGGTGTCCAAAAGGGCAATCAAGAGCTGTATCTCCTGATACTGAGGATTTGTGGGGGCAAGTTCCTGATAGCGGATGTAATCTTCCCGGCTGTCTGCGTAACGTCCAAGCTTGAGCCTTGACTGGGCGCGGTTAAGTACTGCGGGTGCATAGGTCGAATCTGCCGTAATGGCCATAGTATACCATTTCTCGGCATTTTCGTAATCCTCCATTTTAAAACAGATGTTTCCTGCGTCGTAAGCCAGAATTTTCTTGTTTGTTCCCGTTGCAAGCATACCCTTATTGCATACTTCAAGTGCGGCCGGATACTGTTCCAGCTGGTAATAGGACAAGGCGAGATAAATGTATGCGCGGGGATTACCGCCCTCTGTAATTGCTTTCTCAAGAAGCGGTATTGCCTTTGCCGGTTCATTCTGTCTGAAAAATTCTTCTCCCTTGGTAAAATTCACATTCTCTGCAAAGACACAGAAAACCACAAAAAGTGAGAGAAAAATGGTCAGAATGCTCTTTTTTGTGCATTTTTTCTTCATAATGGCAAACCTCCTGCATTTTCCGTTTGACATATTCGCATAAAAAAGTTAATCTTTCAATATGCGTAGAAATTCCAGAAGGTTCGGACAATAATCTGCACCGAATATCTAAAGGAATTTCAAATGCCTATACTGTCATTATATAGGCTAAACAGATAAAATACAACAACGTAACTGGTTTCCGGCAAAAAAACCGTATTTTTTTGGACGGAATTCAGCATATAAAAATGAACTAAGGTGGTATTCGTACTATGAGTCCTGTAATTATTATTATCGGATGCATTCTCATTGCCGTGATAGTGACTGTTTCAGTCATTCTCATTAAAAATGCAATTACGCCTAAAAAGGTCGGAAACATCAAGAAACTGATAAGGGACGGCAAGATTGCTCAGGCGGAAAAGCTGGCAAAATCCATTCTCGCCAAGAATTCCAGGGATTATCTTGCCCACTACTGGCTTGGAAAAACCTATCTGGCAGACAAAAAGCCGGAGCAGGCATATCTTGAATTCAAGGCTGTGAACGACAACGCGGTTTTTAACGGTGAAATTCCAGAAGCTGAATTCCGCCAGGAGATTGCCCCGCTTTACATCAAGTTCGGCGAGACAAAATCCGCTTTACGCGAATACCTTCTGCTGACAAAGCTGGACAGCCAGAATGCAGACAATTTCTATACCGTAGGAAAGCTATATGAGGAACAGGGAGAACAGAATCTTGCCATGGGATTCTACCAGAAGGCGATTACGGTCAACCGCAAGCACTCCAAGGCCCACAGTGCGCTGGGGTATCTACTCCTCAAGAACAAGCAGTTCCCGGAGGCCAAAGAAGAGATTGACATGGCCATAAGGCTCAGTCCGGAGACATACTCAAACTACTACTATCTGGGAAAGCTCCTCAAGGAAAACGCCGATTATTCCGCGGCCCTCAAGGCATTTGAAAAGGCAGAGCGTGATGCTGACTTCAGGCAGAAGGCCCTTATAGAGAGGGGTTCATGCTACATGATGGTGGACCAGTATGACAACGCCGCCATCGAGTATCAGAGCGCCATCAAGTACGGAAAGGACCCTTCCTCACAGGAGACCCTTTATGCGCATTATTTCCTTGCCGCCTGCTACGAGAAGGACCACAAGATAGAAAAGGCCATAGAGGAATGGGAGCAGATTCACGCAAGGAACCCGCGTTTCCAGGACGTATCCGCAAAGCTCAACGATTACCGCGATCTTCAGAACAACGACAGCATGAAGGAATATCTTACCGCCAATCCGGGAAATTTCCTTGACATATGCAAGAAAGTGGCTTCCATCGCATACAAGCTGGAGAGCCAGCAGGAAGAGATTACCCCTTACGGATGCGCATTCTCTGCAGTTGAAAACCGCAAGGATTCATGGATGAACGTGCGCAAGCAGGTGTTCCTGGTGGAATTCTACAGGAAGGGGGATCCTGTTGACGATGCTGCCATAAGAAAGGTCGGTGACCTTATGCGTGACGAGAATTACTACAAGGCGATA
Organism: Treponema sp.; assembly: GCA_016281495.1. Taxonomy (GTDB): domain Bacteria; phylum Spirochaetota; class Spirochaetia; order Treponematales; family Treponemataceae; genus Treponema_D. The sequence goes on from JAEEIU010000055.1 coordinate 24,397, forward strand.
ATATTCTCCAGCTCCGGTTTTACAAAAGCTGCCACAGGTTATGCCGACGGAAGGCCCATCATTCTGGTTGACAAACCCCAGCTTGAACTCCTGCTTTCCAAGGTGGACAGTTAGACCATGAGGTTTCTCTGCGTTTCAGATATAGTTGACCCGCTTATTTATTCAACAGGCGTAAAGGAACGCTATGATGATGTTGACGCAGTTTTCTGTGCCGGAGACCTCAGCATGGAATACCAGGATTTTATCGTTACAGCCCTTGGCAAACCCATGTTCTTCATCTTCGGCAACCACGACCTCAAGGATTTTTCCATGTACGACAAGCATGCAAGAAGGCAGCCTGTCACCATGTCGGACCTGCAGAACACCGACAAGGCTCATGGAGGCGATTACCTCAGCAACAAGGTAGTAAGATGCCGCCATCTGGGCTTTGACCTTCCATCGGGAAAAAGGACACCCCTTCTTCTGGTGGGGCTCTCGGGATCCATGAGATACAATCTGGGAGAAGACCAGTACACGGAAAAGCAGATGTTCAGGCAGATCCTGTTCCTTATACCGCATCTCTTGTGGAATAAAATCCGTTACGGACGCTATTGCGATGTATTTTTGACACATGCCTCACCGCGTCACATTCACGACAGGGAGGATCAGTGCCACAAGGGCTTTGAGTGCTTCAACTGGTTCATAAGGAAATTCCGTCCGGCGCTCCTGATTCACGGACACATACACCTTTATGACCTTCAGGCAGTCAGAGTAACAAAAAGTCATGAGACTACAGTTGTCAATGCATACAGTCACCTGGTCATTGACTATGAACCTAATTTTACAGGTAAAAAAGGAGAAACTAATGGCTCATCCATTAATATCCTCACAGACAGATGAGGACTTTCACAAGGCCCACAACAAGGCCCTGTTCAATGAATTGCAGCACATCCTGAATCCAGAGGAAGCAACCCTGATTTCATTTACTGACATAAAGAAAATGATCCGTACAAAAAACGAGGTCTACAAGGGAATGCAGATTGTTCCCATAAACCTGATTGTCGGAAGCGAGGGCCGCTACAAGGATTTTGACAATCACTTTTTCCCGAAAAACACCTTCCTGAAAAGAAGATGGGAAAGCGTAGACTCTGCGGTCCTGCAGGACATCACCTTGCCACCGATAAGCCTGTATGAGGCAGGAGGCCTTTATTTCGTACGCGACGGAAACCACCGTGTATCTGTTGCCAAGATGAAGGGACAGGAAGCGATTGACGCCGAGGTTGTAAGCCTTCAGAGCGAGATAAAGCTAAAGCCGAGCAACTCAAAGAAAGACCTGCTCAAGCAAGTCCTTCAGTATGAGAAGAGGGTGTTCTACAACGAGACGAGTTTCGGGGACATAACGGACTACTGGTGTCTGGATTTCTCCACTCCGGGTCAGTACGACGTCATCTACAACCACATCCTTACGCACCGCTATTACATAAACATGGGCATAACGGAAGAAATTCCATTTGAGGATGCCCTACTTTCATGGTTTGAGAACGTATATCTCCCGGTCATCAAGACAATCGAGCAGAACCACATCCTGAGGCTGTTCAAGGACAGAACCCACAGTGACCTCTACATCTACGTCATAAAATACTGGGACGAGCTAAAACAGAAATTCGGAAATGATTTTTCACTGGATGAGGCCGTAAAGAATTTCAAGAGGGAAAACTCCGCGCGCACGTTCATCGGACGGATAAAAAACCTGTTTGAAAAAAAGAAGCTGCAGAAATAGTTTTCCGCCTTCCTATTGCTTAAAGTCCCGTCTTTCATTAGAATGGGGGCATTATGGCAAAGGAAAAAAAAGGCAACAAGATCATATTTGCACTCATCCTGTTCAGCATTCTTTACATTGTGTTCTCAATCAAAATGCTCAAGACAGAGTTGCATCTAACTCCGGAATGGACTGTCGACATCAGCTCCGTGGATGAGGAAATCAAAGGTGGTACTCCGCTTGCATTCAGGCTTGGTCAGGACATCGGATATTTTACTCCAGACGGCAAGATCCTATCCCACATTCCATACCCCGTAAAGGCAACGATCTCTGACAGCCGCTATTCAACTTTCGGCTTTGACAGCCAGAGCGCAGATTTTTATGCACCCGACGGAAGCTTGTCCGGAACCATAAACGAACAGGGGTTCCCGTTTTTCCAGGATGACAGGATGTTCATTTTTTTGCCGGGAGGAACTTCCTTTGCCGCACTTGATTCCTCAGGTAAAAGAAAATACACGTATGACTATTACGCACCCATCACGGCTTTCGATTCATGTGATACAGCATGTGTCGCCGGGTATTCGGACGGTACAATTACATCAATCCTGAATGACGGAACGGTGAACCAGAGCTTTGCCCCGGGTGGCAGCGAGATTGAGGTGATACTTGGAGCCGCAATTTCCCCAGACGGCAGCATGATTGCCTGCATATCCGGACAAAACCAGCAGCGTTTCCTCGTATCCAAAAAGAATGAGGGAAGCATCAACGGAAAGATCACCTATCATGAATACCTTCCAAAGAGCTTTAACACTCAGACTCTGGTTCAATTCAATAAGGCAGGAGACAAGGTTTTCTTCAACTACAACGGCGGACTCGGCATAGTTGACCTTGAAAAGAACAAGAGCTCCCATGTTCCGATTGAAGGAAGGATCATACAGATTCAGGAGTCTTCCGACCTGCTTTTCATCCTGAGCAAGGACTCAGAAAACTACACCCTTACCGGAATTGAGCTTATTGACCACCCCATACTCCAGTTTTCGTTCAAGGCTGACTGTGCATTCATCAGGACTGTCGATAACGCGCTTTTTATAGGTCGTGACAACAAGATTTCACGGCTTACCATCTCAAGGAAATAATGGCGGGATATGAATATGAAAAAAAAGATAATTAAGGCATGCATCATGGTGTCAGTGGCGGCAATAACGGCAATAGCGTTTGCATTCGACTGGCCGCAGGAAGCCCCCTCTACAGACGCATTTTTCTCTTACTTTGCACAGCTGCGTGGAGGAGCATTTGAGACATCCCTCATCTTCAGGGACAACGCCACCGTAACGGCAACAGAAACAGGGGATATTGCAGCCATTATCACCGAACATACCAATGACATGGGCTGGTTTGATTCAACTCTTGGCAATGCGGTCATTCTTGTGCACGATGATGACTTTTCAACAGTATACGGAAACATAGACGAAGAAAGCATTAACCCGGACCTTTTTTACGGGACCACAGTTGAAGTGGGAACTGAACTGGGAGTAAGCGGCAACTCTGGCTGGCAGAACGGACAAAGCTGTCTTGAATTCCAGGTCCTTGACTTAAAAAGCGAGGCATCCATAAACCCAAGGAACCTTATGCCCCATATGAGGAACGAGCTTCCGCTGGAGATTGGAAAGGTCACCGTAAGGAATGAGGAAGGAACATCCTGGGATCTTGCAAACACAAGGATAATACCGTCTGGACGCTATTCGATTTACCACGCAAGGCAAAGCGTGGCAGTACCATACAAGACAAAAATCGCCCTGAACGGAGCCTCAATAGAGACAATCAGCTATGACAGGATCAAGGCAGAAAATGGAGAACTTTGCATTTACGGCAACAGCTCCTACTCATGCAACGAGGTTTATCCGGACGAGGACAGGCAGCTTCTTGGAGTACTTCAGCTTCCAAAGGGAAAGAACACCCTTACAATAACGATTCAGGACATTACGGGATTCGAAAAGCAGGCCTCATACACCCTGGACATATATTGATCCTGGGTTTCCCTAATCCTATTTGATTGCCCTTAGGATTATGCCGCCACCAGATGTAATTCCGTCACGATAGAAAACCACGGATTGTCCTGGGGCTACCGCACGCTGAGGCTCATCAAAAGTCACTTTCACAGCCTTTCCGCACAGTTCCTCGCCATCTTCCGCGCTGTAGGGTTCAATTGTAGCGCTTACAGGCCTTGAGGCAAGCCTTATCTTAACCATGGCCTTAAAGCTGCACTCCGGGTTATAGTCGGCAGGCCACACAAGGTCATCCGCAATCAGTCCGGCACAGAACAGGTCGCTGTCTTTTCCCAGAACAACAAGATTCTTTTCTTTGTCTATAGCCGCCACATACAGCGGTTCCTTTGCACTTACACCAAGTCCCCTTCTCTGTCCGATGGTATAATGCTCAATTCCCCGGTGCTTTCCCAGAACCTTACCGTCCATGTCGATTATGTCACCTGGTACAGAAGGCCTGTCGCTGAAAAGTGCATCAAGCATCTCCGGCGGAATGAAATCCTGGCTTTCCTCGCGTTTTGCGGCCTCAAGATTCCTTTCCCCTGCCATCTGGAAAACTTCTTTTTTCGTATGAGTTCCAAGCGGAAACCTGACCTTCTCTAGGACATCCGACGGAATCCTGTACAGGAAATATGCCTGGTCCTTTGTTGAATCCATGGCAATGGCAATTTGTGCAGGCCTTTTTTCGGCATTCTCGTTTTGAACGGCCCCTTCCCCATACTGGCTCGCTATGTTTCCGTCACCCCTTACGACAGAGGCATAATGCCCCGTGCAAAAATAATCATATTCAATCCCCAGGCTTTTGATTCCTGCAAGAAGGGCACCGAATTTTATGAAACGGTTGCAGCGGATGCATGGATTTGGTGTTCGCCCAGAGCGGTATTCTTTCTTAAAATAATCAAGAACCTGAACCTTGTATTCCCCGCTTACGTCAATTACATGATACGGAATATCGTGTTCGGCACAGAATTTGCGGCATTCCTCTATGTCAAGCTTTTCGCCGGGACCATAGCAGCTGTCGTGAAAAACCGCGTTCTCAGGGAAATCAAGCTCTCCTTCTTTCCACAAGGCCATCGTCACTCCGGTAACAATGCATCCTTTTTCCTTGAGTAAAAGAGCTGTCATCGTGGAATCAACTCCACCCGACATTCCCACAACAACCCTGTCGCCTTTATCCGGCATCTTCAGATTCTCGAATTTCATGAGGCCATGATACAGGAAAAAGCGATAAGATTCAACTTATTTTGCCCTATAAGTTTTGCCACAAAAAACCCCGCTTGTCTTGTTAAACTTATAACTATAGTTTATAATGTAATTCATGAACTGGTTAATTATAGCACCTGACTTGCAGAACAAGAACGTAAAGAAAATCGAGGACTTTCTCATTAAGCAAAAAGAGGAAATGCCTGATGAAATTTTCATCTCCTCAGAGACTAAGCAGGACGAGCTTCTTGAATGCATAAAATCAATAAACAAAGCCTCACATTGTGTCATCCTTGATGCAGAGAAGATTTCCGCCTTTGCAGAATATAATTACATAATCGGATTCCTTGCCGGAAAAAAGGTTGAAACCCTCATTCAGAACAATTCAAAGGATCTTAAGTTTGAGTCACTTGAAATCGAACTGACCGGTTTGATAAGGACATATCCGAACTTTACAGATTTGTTTTCTGCACTCAAAAAGGATTTTAGCCGGCTAAAGGAAGTTGACGACGTTCACAACTCGCTAATACGACTTTTGACCATGGGCATTCCGTTTACAGCAGACAGCTTTGCCCATTATCTGGAAAAAGACAAGCCGGAAATATACAACATGTTCATTGACGCGGGAATGTCCATAAACGCAAAGACAAGCGAGGGTGTTCCCCTTTTAAGCATTGCGGTACGCAGTGACCATTTTGATCAGGTTAAATGGCTTTTGGATCTTGGTGCCGACATCAATGCAATCTCCGGTGACAGGGGTTATACGGCCGTTATGGATGCCGTGTGGCGCAAGAATTTTGACATTACCAAATTCCTGGTTGACAAGGGAGCAGACCTCAGCGTCGTAAGTTCCGACGGACAGCCGATTCTTGTTCTTGCAGTAGGAAACGGAAATGAAAAAATCGTAAAGCTTTTGCTCGAAAGCGGTGCGGATGCGGATTTGCAGGACAGCATGGGAATGAGCGCAAGGGGATATGCCAACCTGTTTAAAAAACCCGGCATGGTCGAGGTCATGGCCCAGTTCCCAAAGAAAGAGGAATAAACGATGGAAGATACATACAAGGTCGTGTTTGCAGGCGGTGGAAGCGGCGGCCACATTTACCCGGGAATAGCGGTAGCCGATGCACTAAAGACTGAGGCAGAAAAACGCGGAATAAAAATTGAGATTTACTGGATTGGAAATAAAACAGGAATTGACAAATCCATCCTGGAGAAAAACCTTGTGACTGAGGGAGGAAGCATCACAGCCTTTTACGGCATCTCCTGCGGAAAGCTCAGGCGCTATCTTTCGTTCAAGAATTTCACAGACATGTTCCGCATCATTAGCGGATATTTCCAGTCAAAAAAAATATTAAAGAAAATCAGGCCGATCTGCCTTTTTTCCAAGGGTGGATTTGTAAGCGTCACCCCTTGCCGTGCAGCAAAAAGCCTCAAGGTCCCCTACTACACCCATGAATGTGACTTTACGCCCGGACTAGCGACAAGGCTCAATTCAAAACATGCATCAAAAATTTTACTGTCATATGAAGAGACAAAGAAATTCTTTTCTGCTGATGTTGAAAAATGCACTGTTACGGGAAATCCTGTAAGGCCCATTTTCTGGGAAGACAACAGCGCAAAAGGCCTTGACTTCCTTAAGATTGAACATGGCCACAAAAAGCCCGTCCTGCTTGTCATAGGTGGAAGCCTTGGTGCCAGCCAGATAAACTCACTTGTAAGCGAAAACCTTGAATGGCTTTGCGAGCGTTTTATTGTCGTGCATCAGACAGGAAAACAGTGGGCACAGGAACATCCGGAAACATTCCAGAAGGCAGACGAAAACTACAAGCCCTTTGAATTCATTTATGCGGAAATGCCGTGGGTTTTGCAGGCAAGCGATGTTGTCCTTTCCAGGGCCGGAGCAAATTCTCTTTGGGAATGTGCTGTCTGTGAAAAACCGATGCTCTTGATTCCACTATGCGGATCCGGAACAAGGGGAGATCAGGTTGACAATGCAAAATATCTTGAGGACAAGGGAGCCGCTATCACTCTTATAGGAGATAAAGCAACCGGAGACAGCCTTAAGGAACGACTTGAGCTTCTGACACATGAAGAGCAAAGGAAACAGCTTTCACTTTCATGCCGCAAGCTTACAGGCGAAACAAAAAGCGCAGTTACAATCGCAAATATAATTTTGGAAGGTATCAAATGACATTTACAATTTTGGATTTAATCTTTGTAGCCATCATCATCCTTTGTATCGTAATGGGTCTTGTAAAGGGATTCATTGATTCTGTATTCGACAAGGCGGCACCACTTGTTGCGGTATTCGGAGCATTCCTTTTCTGCAGAAGGCTGGCCCTCTACCTTTCCCCTTACATCAAGAATTCCGTCGTTGCAATAGCCGTATCATTCATCGGATTATTCATTGTCCTGTTCATTGTCGTAAAGATAATTCAAGTCATCATCGGAAAACTATTCGACAACGAAATACTTGACGGCCTCAACCGAACGTTAGGTTTTGCATTCGGTCTAATCGAAAGCCTTGCGTTAATCTGCATCATAATCTGGGTATTAAAGAAATTTCCGTTCTTTGACTTTAACCCATATCTTGAAAACAGTTTGTTCTTCAGGCTGTATCAGAACATCCTAATACCGGCATCTCAGGTTGTCGGAGGAACAGGAACAAATGTTTGAGAATGTGCTTCACCAGAGCGCAACGGATTTACTTTCTGATGACATTGCAAAAAACTCATTGCCTCCGTCCATTTTACTTGCAGGTCCGGCAGGTTCTGGCAAACTTACAACCGCACTTGAACTTGCCCGAATCCTAAGCTGCACAAATTCCTCTGCTAAAGGAGCATGGAACTGTACATGTCAGGCATGCAGCAAACACAAGGCCATGGTAAGCCAGTCAATGCTTTTGTGCGGACCTTCATCCAGAACACTTGAAATATCAGCTGCAAAGGCGACATTGCTTTCTCAGAATGCAAATGCAACAAGCCATGTGGAGGCATCAAGATATCTTTACCTAAGGGCAGTAAGGAAACTCACGCTAAGATTTTCTCCAATACTTTGGGAAGGAGAAGACAAGCTTTCAAAATTCTCACCTATCCTTCAGTCAATTGACGAGAACCTTGAATATCTTGAACCAGGCAGAACACTTCCATCTGGAGAAGAGCTTGGCAAAATACTTGATGAAGTTGAAAAACTTACCTCAAAACTTGAATCAACCTATCTGTATCAAAGCCTTCCGGTCTCGCAGATAAGGAACATTTCTTCATGGGCGCATCTTAGCTCAACAAGCGGGAAAAAAGTCGTCATCATAGAAAATGCGGAAAAGATGGCAGACAGCCCAAGAAACGCACTTTTAAAAATACTAGAAGAACCTCCGGCCGACGTACTGTTTGTCCTTACAACTGAACAGAGAGGAGCCATTCTTCCCACAATACTTTCCAGAGTCAGGACCTATACTTTTTTTGACCGCACAAAAGAACATCAGCAGGAAGTAATAAACAGGGTTTTCCATTATGACTCGGTATACCGTGGCAAAACGGTTCCAGACAGCATTAACGACTTCCTTCAGATATATCTTCCCGTTCATCCAGCTACAATTAAAAACAATGCCGTTGCATTCTTCAAGACGGTGGCACAAGGACATGTCCCTGACATTCCTGCCATCGTTTCTTCATGCGGCAATTTTGAGATAAAGGCCCTGTTCAAGCTCTTTATGGAAGACCTGATTTCTTTTCAGGCACCACTTGCCTCAAGTGCACAGGGAGCATCCGCTTCAGCCATGTTGATGGACACATTCAGGAAAATCTACAGCGACGTAATCCTCTACCGCCAAAAGCCCGCATCAGCACTAGAGGAACTTACACGGGAAATACTCCACATAAACCGGATGCACGGTGGAATCTTAAGGGAGACTTTTAATGAATGACTTTGTAAAAAAAGCTTCACAAAAAATCTCCAAGCTTTCTCCGGAACAGCTGTCATCTTTTGTAAAGACACTCATCGGCGAAAAAGACAGGATGGATTCAATTCTTTCAAGTCTTTCCACAGGTCTCATAATCGTTGACTGTGACTGGAAGATAATTGACCTGAACAAATCTGCCGAAAGGCTCATGCCGTTTTTAAATCACGGTGCGGACATAAAGGCGGATTCAGAACCTGTATGGACGCAAATTCTTGACGCTGACATTTCCAATTACCTTAAAAAATGTGCGGAAGAAGACAGGACAAACGTAAATGAAGAATTTTCCATTCAGAACAACGACAGCTACAGGTTCATCACTTTGACAGTCGTTCCCCTTGTAAAAAAAGAATGGAACGATGACGATGAGGTAACCGACACAACCATATCGGGTTCAATCATCACAATCGAAGACATAACGGAAAAAAGGCAGCAGGAAATATTGCTCCACAGGATGGAAAGTCTTGCGAGCCTTACAAACCTAGCGGCATCAGTCGCTCACGAGATAAAAAATCCTCTTGGTGCCATAAGCATCCACATTCAGCTTCTTCAAAAAGCCGTTGCAAAGGCAAGAAAAACTGACGGTGCACTTCCTCCTGAAAAATTCATGGAGAACTACATCTCCGTAATCAACGAAGAAATCGACAACCTTAATAAAATTGTAGTTGACTTTTTGTTTGCCGTAAGGCCCGTTCAGGCAAACCTTCATCTTGTAAGCCCGGATGAACTTCTTTCCACATTCGTCCAGTTCTTTGGGCCGGAGCTGGAGAACAAGAACATTCAACTAAATACAAAACTTTCAGCAGGCAGTACAAGGCTTTTGCTTGACGAAAAACTATTCCGCGAAGTAATCATCAACATTACGCAGAATGCACTCTACGCTATTCAGGCCAGATATCCGGACAGGGAATCAAAACTTGGGGAAATCGCAATGGAATCATTCATAAAGAATGACTTCTATTACCTGACTATTGCCGACAACGGTTGCGGAATGGATTCAAAGACAGCAGAACACATCTTTGAGCCATACTACACCACCAAATCAAACGGCACTGGTCTTGGACTTACAACGGTTTACAAAATCATAAAGGAATTCCGCGGTGACATTGATGCAAAATCTGTACAGGACCATGGAACGGTTTTTACAATCAAGCTGCCGATACCTCAGAACAAGATAAAGCTCCTTGCAGATAATTCTAGTCTAAAAGAGGATAAACGCTCATGAAATTCACACTCCTTATTATTGACGATGAAAAGAACATACGAGAAGGACTGGCCGCAAACTTTGAGCTTGAAGACTACAATGTAAAGACCGCCGCAACGGGAGAAGAAGGCCTTGCGCTTATTGAAAAGGGAGACATAGACCTCGTCATTACAGACCTTAGGATGCCGGGCATAAGCGGAGAACAGGTCCTTGCAAAGGTAAGTTCAGAAACACCGGGTATTCCCGTCATCATTCTTACAGGACACGGAAGCATAGACAGTGCGGTTGACGCAATGAGGCACGGAGCTTACGACTTTTTGACAAAGCCACTTAACCTTGACCAGCTTTCCTTAATCGTCAAGCGCGCTCTTGAAGGCAGGGAGATGAGCCTCCAGCATCAGCAGCTGAAAAAGGAGCTTGAAAGCAGCAATGCCCTTAGGGGAATGATAGGAACATCCCCCGCAATGCAGAAAGTGCAGGAACTCATAAAGAAAGTAGCCAACACGCGGGCCAATGTCCTGATTACCGGGGAAAGCGGAGTTGGAAAGGAACTTGTTGCAAACGCCATCCACAATCTTTCTTCACGCAAGGACAAGAGCTTTATAAAAGTCCACTGTGCCGCATTGAGCGAGACGCTTTTGGAAAGTGAACTGTTCGGTCATGAAAAGGGAGCATTTACAGGTGCAGACAAAATGCAAAAGGGACGCTTTGAGCTTGCCCACGGTGGAACAATTTTTCTTGATGAAATCGGAGAGATAAACCAAAACGTTCAAATTAAAATCTTACGTGTCCTTCAGGAAAAGAAATTTGAGCGTGTGGGTGGAGAGCAGACAATCGAAGTTGACGTAAGGATAGTTGCCGCCACAAACCGCAATCTTGAGGAAGAAGTAAAGGCAGGCCGGTTCAGGGAAGACCTTTATTACAGACTGAACGTAATCCACATTCAGGTTCCGCCGCTTAGGGAAAGGAAAGAGGACATTCCGCTGCTTGTATCATCATTCCTGCAGGAGTTCAATCAGGAAAACAGCAAGAGCATAAAATCCGTAGACAAACGGGCAAAGACGGCCCTATTCAATTACAGCTGGCCTGGAAACATCCGCGAATTGCGTAACTGTATGGAAGCCGCAGTTGTTATGTGTAATGGAGAAGAGATTACCCAGGAGGATTTACCGCCAACGATAAGCTCCAGCAGTTCAGGTGAAAACATTGCCATACCGCAGGGACTTACACTTGACGAGGCAGAAAAGATCATCATCCAGGAAACGCTTCTTGCAAATTCCAACAACAAAACGCGTACCGCAGAAATACTTGGAATTGGAAGAAAGACTTTGCAGAGAAAGCTGGCCGAATGGGGAATAGAAGGAGAAGAGGCACCATAATGGAAACAATGTATGACCGGCTTGGAGACCTGCTAAATGAAACTCTTGAAGCCGGAGAAATAAAATTTGTAAAAGTTGAGGTTGAGCAGAAGAAATCCGAGAAACCGCAAAATGAATCTGCCACAGCCGAAAACAACAGGAACATAGGGGAAACGGAAAACCAAGAGGAAAAGCAAAAAGAAAGCAACACTCAGTCTGAGCCAAACGAGAATGCAAGGGCAAGGAAAAATGCACGTCCTGAATACCACAGGCCTGAAAACACAGGCACAATATATCATGCAGACGACCTTGGAGACAGCACTCATACACAGGCATACAAGCCTCGTTCATTCATCTACAAGAAAATCACCCCCGAGCTGGAAAAGGCATACAAGCTGCTGGACGTACCGTTCAACTCTACCCTGGAAGACTTGAAGAAGGCATACAAGGACAAGCTCAAATACTATCATCCCGACCGTCATGCAGACAACGAGACGCTGCAGAAAGTCGCAACAGACAAGACCCGTCAGGTAGTTGAGGCATATAACCTAATCGTAAAATTTCTTGAGGAATAAAAAAAACCGGCCAACTGAATGAATCGGTCAACCGGTTTTTGTAAGACTTTTTTTCTAAAAGACTTTTTAACGGACTTTTTGTCTTTAGAAAATTAAATCACTGTTCCCGCAGGAATTACAGCAAATTTCTTTATTACGATGATTCCGTCTGAGCTGAAGAAAAGTCCATGATCTCCGTCCTCGTAGGTGCGTCCGTTTACGTTGATGCAGCAGTTGTCACCAATGTGGGCGTTCTTGTCGATGATGGCCTTGTTGATTTTGCATCCTTTTCCGATACCGATGTTCGGTACACCCTTCTTTTCGTTTTCCTTTTTCTGTTCGGCATTCTCATAGAAGTCGGCACCCATCATGATTACGCCGTTGAGGTCGCAGTTTTCGTTGATGATGGAACGTACACCGATTACGGAATGTTCGATTCTTGAATTGGAAATTACGCATCCTTCGCTTGCAAGTGACTGCTGGAGTGTGGCATTGTTGATTTTGCTTGGAGGAAGGTTGCGCATGTGAGTGTAAATAGGCTTGTCTTCATCATAGAAATTGAACTGTGGAATCGGATTGGTAAGGTCGAGTGTTGCCTTGTAGAATGAACTGATCGTACCGATGTCTTCCCAGTAGCCGTTGAAGATAAAGCTGTTGACCTTCTTTGTCTTGATTGCCTCAGGAATGATTTCCTTTCCGAAGTCATTCTTGTCATTGTTGAGCATCTCTTCCATTGTCTCTGCATTAAAGATGTAGATACCCATGGATGCAAGATATTCAAGCTGAGGTGGAAGTTCCTTGTTCCTTGATTTCTCTGGAATCTTCCAGTCGTCGATGTTCAGTTCTTTTGCCGGTTTTTCCATAAAGGCGGTAATCTTGTTTGAGTCATCAACCTTCATGATTCCAAAGCCGGAAGCGTCCTTTCTGTCTACTGCCTTTGCGGCAATTGTGATGTCAGCACCGGAAGCGATGTGCTCGTCCATGAATTTCTTAAGATCCATGCGGTAAAGCTGGTCACCGGAAAGGATGATGTAATGTGTCGGATTCTGTACCCTAAAGTGAGAGATGTTTTTGCGTACGGCATCCGCAGTTCCCTCATACCAGCCGGAATGCTCAAGGGTCTGTTCAGCGGCAAGAATCTCTACGAAACCGCGGCTGAAACGGTCAAAGTTGTATGAATTGATGATGTGCAGGTGAAGTGACGCAGAGTTAAACTGTGTCAAAAGATAGATTTTACGGTATCCGCTGTTTATACAGTTGGAAATCGGTATGTCTACAATGCGGTATTTTCCGCCAAACGGAACGGCCGGTTTTGAACGCTCCTTTGTAAGCGGATAAAGCCTTGTACCCTTACCTCCTCCAAGAATTATAGCAAGTACTCTAGGTTCTTCTTTATTTTGATTTGCCATGTTATTAGAAACCTCCAATATAATGTAATATTATAAATCCGTTTCTTAGAATTTGCAAGGAAAAAATAACGGTCAAAAAGCTGTTTTTTTGTGGCAAAAATCCATGTTTTTTGATAGAAAAGCTTATTCAGTTTAGTAAAAGCATATTAAATTGGCATTCATGATAAACACCCTTTCCACCTACTTTATTCTCAAAATTCTGAATCATCCAGGGAATATCTTGGATCGATAAATTCATTCCACTCTTTAAGCGTCATGGGCCTTGAATAGTTGGGATCAACCTTATAAAAATATAGGATCGTTTCATCAAGATTTAAGGTCATGTCCGCCATGGCAATACATGCACGCCAGTCATCTTCCAGCTTGAGAAAAACACAAGTTCCAGGCTCAATAAAGAATTCAGCTCCATATACTTCCAGATATCTGGAGAGGCGATCTTTTATAGTCAATCCTTTTTTCGTTTTAAAATCAACATCTTTTGTCTTTTTGAATATTACCTTATTTTCTCTTGTTGCTATAACAAAAGTTACATCTCCTTCTTCTACTTTTGTACCAATTTCAAGACTCGCCTCGTTTATATTACAACCCAAATCCCACTCATACAATGTATCATCATAATAAGGTTCAGCAAGCTTATCAAAATCTAAAACATCATTTGTCTTATCTTCAGGAATTGACATGGCCACATATTCTTTGCCGTCGATGATTACTGTCTTAGGCTTATTGTTCGAGCAGCTTAGCATTATAAACAGTAATGGAAAAAGTAATTTTAATCCAATTTTCTTCATGATTTTCATTTTATCCCAATATTTTATTATCTTTTAATCAATACAACTAAAATTCTATTCTTAAATAAACTTGCTGTCAAGGCTTAAAATCTATCAAATACCTCAAGGAAAAACTTTTGTCCTTACAACAAAATCCCGTCATTTTCCAGTGGTTTCTTAGGGGTCTTTATCGTTTCAATCTTAAAAAGATAACAGGACAGGCATTTTGAATATTTCTTTATAAAGCATGGTATGATTTCCAGCAGCAATAGACAATATGGAATCATCTCAATATAAAAAGGCACTTTTACGGCTTTAATAACAATTGTGCCTACCAGAATTGTGTTGAAAATAATGTTGTGACAGACAATGCCTATCTTTGGATTTTTCATGTCACAGGTAATTTCATTTCTGCTAAAAAAATAAAAAATTGACTTAAAGAAAACATTTTGAAGCACAAGATATAAGAAAAAGAATATTGCCATGATTATAAAAGAAACTTTGACAGTGTTTGCATCTTGAATTTTATCTACAACAGCTAGATCTACTATGAAAAACACGACAACCATTATCACAAGGTTTACGACAAAATTGAAAAATTCCAACAAAAACTGTTTAATTCCTTTCATTTTTGACAAGCTCCATTTATATATTAATTATGCTTAGAAAAACACATTAATCTCTTTATCGCCATTGGTTAATCTATAGTATTCAAGGTTGTAATTAACTTTATAGAAAACCCTTATATCCGTTTTTTTATCATTGGAATAGACAAATACCAGAGTATAAATATTTGGATCACCTTCATCATAATCTATAAGATAATGTGGAGTGTATTTAATTCCATCAATTTTATATGTTATAAAAGATGTACCGATCAGATCCCAGCTACGATTCAAGATTTCTTGAAAATAAATTTTTTCTATCTCGACAGCAAATAGTTTGTGTACGTCGGCTTCTTTATATTCATTTTTTGTTAGAGTTTCTAAAATCGCATCAGAGTATTCGTTTATACAATTTGATTTCTCAAGCATTTCGGTATACTGTAAATAGTTTTCCCTTTCTCTTGAATTACAAACTGCCTCTGTAATTTTTTCTGATATTTGCCTCATTTTAACATATTCTTGTCTGCTTGAATTACACGCCAACAAGAATAACGGTATTAAAATGATTAATGGAATTTTATTTTTCATCATACTTTTCATTATTTCTCCACATTTTTAAGCCTATACTGTTAAATAACTCAATTCCTCTAGTAATCAATCAGTTTTTAACTTTTCTAAGAGTTTATTCTTAATTAGATTTACTGTCAAGCCGTAACATTCTTCCTTTTATGGCATATAGGACATTTCTTCCCATTGCGTTGATAAGAAAACATAATTTCTATAGTTTTTTGATTTTACAATATAACCATTATAATTCAATGCAACAGATGGACTTCCAACAGGATAATATGCAAAATCAGAATCAATAGAATCTAGTAAATCATCAAGGTTTTCATCAAATTTATTCAATACTCCTTTTTTATCAATAACATTATCTTTTGAAATAAGCATATAATTTTTTCCAATAACATCATCAAATAGCTCGATGTAATAATATACATCATCATCGGCAGGATCAATGACATAAGTATCTTCATTTTCAATATAATTTCGGCATGGATAAAGATAAATTTCCATTACATCACTATCTTTTTCTTGTTGTATCTTTGCGCATATAGATGAATCATTATCAAGCCAAAACATTTTGTCCTTTGGATTAATTCTTATTGTTTTCGTTTCGTTAACAATCAAATTTTCCTGATACACCTTTCCATTTTGCTTTAACAGTCCTAGCTGCATATTTTCATAAACGGGAACATCCCCAATCAAAACCCATTCTATCTTCACACTCTTTCCAGAGCATGATGAAAATGAAAGGATAAATGCAAGAATAAGTGTGGATAAAATCAAATGCTTTATACGCTGGAACAATTTTTTACCTCCTTTGAGAAAACACGATACAGTTCTTTATTCTTAATTAATTATCCACAAAATTCTTCCTAGGTCTAAAGGTTGTTAGCAGTTTTGACAGGAATCTGTCTAAGGCAGCAGGTTTTTGATATTCGAATTCCAGCGGCAGTTTTGATAAAAAATTCTTTTCAAAGTTTTCCTTTATTGGTATTTCAGCTTTTGTCGGTTCTACATCGTTGAAAAGGAATGCTTTTCCTTTTGCCTTGAAATTGATCACAGCTTTGCCTTCCACCATTTCAATCTTGTCATTATATGAAACAAAACGAATATAGTTTTTCTTAGTTCCGGGAACATATGGGATATAAAAGCCGACTGAACAACCACATTCCTTTAAATATATTGAGCCACAAAGAACCTGACCAAATGGTATATATTCTTCCTCCGCCAAAAGCAATATGCATAATTCTCTACCAACACGAAGTTCATTATCTTTAGGTTCATATTGTTCTGACACCCAGTCATCAAATCCGAAAACTTGCATATCAGGATTAGCCAAAATAAAATCTTGAACAATTGTATTTATCTTTTCTAGAGAATCCTCTTTAATTTCATATTCTACCGCCCAAGGATAATCATACGCGAAAGCTCTGGAGGTGCATAATAGCAGTGCAAGAATGATAATTTTTCTAATTCTTTGTTTCCCAGGATTCATATTTACCTTCTATTTTCAACCTCTCCAGCACGTTTTCTATCTACTATCCCTTTAACCAACAATACGACACAATAACCAAAAAACAAGATTAAAGCACTGATATAAACCAACAGTGGAACATTTTTTGCATATGCGACAGTTTCCCAAATTGAACATCCGTCAGATTGTACGGCAAAAATAAGGCCTGTTAGGAATAAACAAACAATCAGGTAAATGGAAATTTCAAATAGTGGTATTTTTTTCTTAAGAAAAATGATTTGAATGACTAAAACAGCAAGAAAAACTATTTTCCCAAATTCAATCACGACATTGTCATTTGCCATTGAGTCCTGATATTCAGTACAATATTGTATAGAATCCCCCGTACTCCCCCGAACAACTAATCCTTTTGGCCTTGAAAAACAAATCGAAGAGATTATTAACAATACTGACAATCCTAGCAGAATAATTCTTTTAACCATAATAGACCACTTTTTTCTTATACCCTATTTACGCAAGTCATGATTTTCATTTAAAAGTCTATTCCTATCTTTTATATATGTCAACCCTCTCAGACCATTTTCCATTTTCTATGATAAAAAGAGGTGTGAAATCCCCTTGAAAACACTTCCTGATTGTAATATAATGTAAGAATCTTAAGCTTTTTTGAGCCGTTTTTAAGGAGCATCATCAATATGAGTAAGTATTCTGGAACACAGACCGAAAAGAACCTGCTGGCCGCTTTTGCCGGAGAATCACAGGCACGCAACAAATACACCTATTTTTCTGAAGTTGCAAAACGCGAAGGAAACGACGTAATCGCCAAGATTTTTGAAAAAACAGCCGGAAACGAGGAACAGCATGCCAAAATGTGGCTCAAGGAACTTGAAGGCATAGGTGATTCCAATACAAACCTCAAGAATGCCGCAGACGGTGAAAACTTTGAATGGACCGACATGTATGTAGGTTTTGCCGAGACAGCCGAAAAGGAAGGATTTGCAGACCTTGCAAGGAAATTCCGTGCCATAGCCGACATCGAAAAGCGCCACGAAGAGCGTTACCGTGCCCTCCTCAAGGACGAAGATACCTCCGAAAAGCTCAAGAACAGCACTGTAAAGATCTGGGAATGCCTTAAGTGCGGCCATATCGTTACAGGAACTTCTGCACCTGAATATTGCCCCACTTGCGGTGAATACAACCAGTACTTTGAAGTACGTGAAGACAACTACGACCTGATTATGACATGGGGACGCTAAGTTCCTTTTGCAAAATTATTGTCGTTTATAGTAAAATTAATCGGGTGCGTTGCCGATATTCTAAATATGGGTGGGTTGGAACCCGTACAAAATACCTCAAGCAGGTAATTTAAGGCGGAAAAAATTAATGAAAAAAATTATTACACTAATCGTAGCTTCTTTGCTGTTTGCAATTCCTTCATTTTCACAGGATGATGAGGACTATTTCCTTGAAGTAGATGAATATCTTGGTCAGGCCGTAGAAACCGTAGAAGCGGTACTCGGTGAGCCCAACGAGGACGACGTAAGCACAATCTATCAGGACTTTAAAAATGATTCAGTAATTGACCCCGACTACAGCATGTACTTCCCAAAAGACGAGCTGGCAGAAGGTGTAAAAGTCCGCGTTCTTGTCTGGGATGACACTGACATCTGTTCAATCGTTTGGGCAAAGCAGGACAAGGACCAGTACGGTGACTGGATAGTGTTCACTTCTCTTGCACACGACGACAAGATACATTTCTAATGCTTTCATATCAACACGAGTATCATGCCGGAAACTTTGCTGACGTTCTAAAACATTGCTGCCTGCTGGAGATTCTTTCTTCGCTTGCACAAAAGGAAAAACCTTTTACAATAATAGACACCCATGCAGGTTCCTCCATATACTCGCTGAATGATGAGCGAATTTTAAAAACTGGCGAAGCAGAAAACGGAATAAAAAAGTTACTTCAATTCACAAAGGACAATCAACCCCCTCTTCCACATTCAGTTTCTCTCTATCTTGAAAAGGAAACTCCATTCATCCAAAATGACAGTTATGCGGGAAGTCCTGAGCTTGAACGACAGTTCATCCGTGAAAATGACGTCCTTCATCTTGTAGAACTCCATCCCGAGGCATACAGGAAGCTACAGGATAACATTGATTCCATAAAAGACAAAAACCAGTCAATCCACATCCACAATTCAGACAGCTTTGCTACATTGAATGCCCTTACTCCTCCCAAAATAAAGCGTGGACTCATCCTGTGTGATCCAAGCTACGAGGACAAGGATGACTTCAGGAAAACAGCCACTGCTTTGATCAATGCACATAAAAAATGGAATACAGCGGTAATTGCGGTCTGGTATCCCCTTTTGACACGCAGGCAGAATGAAATAAACCAGATGACCGCCGCATTGGAAACGTCCGCCAAAACAGGAAACAATCCATGTTCAGTATATAAATGCGAAATGTCACTTTATGATTCAGACAAGATTCCCGACAGCATGACGGAAGACAAGGCATCCCACATGTACGGAAGCGGCATGTTCATAATCAATCCACCGTGGCAGCTTGACATAAAGATGAATCAAACCCTAGATTTTTTAAAATCCGTTTTTCAAAATTTATAGACTTAATCCATATTCTGTGTTATCATATGCCCTAAGTTCTTTTTGTCAGTAAAAGTTGATTTTTGATTCCCATAGGAGTTGCTTGATGAACAAAAAACTTTTAGGAGCAATCGGTGCCCTTTTTTTATTAGGTTCTACCGCTGCATTTGCCAATACCGCCATAGGAGCTCAGGCCGGATATTCAATCTCGGACAATATCGGTGGTGCCAACGCCGCTGTTACATTCAAGTTCGCAGGCTTCCCGATGGTTTTTGCGGCAGACATGGCAATCCATCATGATTTCTTTTCCACAGGCATTACAGCCGACTATTGGGTTGTTAATCCTGAGGTAGTCGCAATACTTCACTGGTATACGGGGCCTGGTTTGGCGGCAAGCGTCGTCCTAACAGAAAAGGACTTTAGCGGAGTTTATCTGGCAGGCAGATGGGTCATTGGACTTAATGCATTTGTAAGCGGTCCCTGGGAAGTATACATGCAGACCGCCGCAGAGTTGGGCCTGACACTCGGCAATGAAGTTGAGTTTCCCAAATGGCGTGTTCCACTAAACATCGGATTCAGATACTGGTTCTAACATGAAAAGAGGCTTTTGCCATTCACTAAAAAAAACGGTCATCCTTATCGTACTGCTTCTCTGCCCCACATTCCTGTTTGCTACAATAGGAATAGGTGTTCAGGGCGGATGGAATTTTACTAACGCCGACCAATGCGTGGATCTTGGAGTGACATTAAAATTCTCCAAGACACCTTTTACGTTCACTATTGAAACAGGCGTAAAGGAAGATTTTTGTTCCCTTGGACTCACAGTTGACTACTGGAACATCAATCCTCAGATAGCCGGATTATTAAGGCTTTATATCGGTCCGGGCACAACGATTTACTTTGCAAACCTTCAAAGCGGCTTTACCGAATTCTATATAGGCTTGCGATTTGTCAGCGGGCTCAACATCTTTGTCTGGATGCCCCTTGAGGTATATTTCCAGACGGCGATGGAGCTGGGATTCAGCACACTGTATAAATTCACGTGGCGGGCACCCGTATCATTAGGCGCCCGCATCTGGTTCTAGCTGACCTTATTCACCATTCAGTTTTTCAACTCCAAAGGTAAGCTTTCCGTCCTGGTTTCCCTTTATCCTTATGGTTGAGCTGTCCGGTATTTTTCCCGAAAGCAATTCCATTGACAGTGGGTTTTCCAAAAGCGTCTGCACTGCCCTCTTTACTGGCCTTGCTCCAAACGACGGATCATAGCCTGCATCTGCAATAAGGTTCATTGCAGAATCCTCAAACACAAGCTTTATCCTCCTGTCCACAAGGCGTGAATTGAGTTTTTCCAGCTGAATGGAAACAATCTTCTTGATGTTATCCTTGTCCAGACGGTTGAACATAACTATCTCATCAATTCGGTTAAGGAATTCAGGGCGGAATGTTTTCTTAAGCAGCATGTCAATCTGAGTTTTAACAGCCTCTGTCTGGTTGTTGTTCTCTGCCTCAAGAATCAAATCCGAACCAAGGTTGCTTGTCATGATGATTATTGTATTCTTAAAGTCAACAACCCTTCCCTGTCCGTCCGTCAGCCTTCCGTCATCAAGTACTTGTAAAAGAATGTTGAACACATCAGGATGAGCCTTTTCCACTTCGTCAAACAGTACAACTGAATATGGCCTTCTTCTTACTGCCTCGGTAAGCTGGCCCCCCTCATCGTATCCTACATATCCCGGCGGTGCTCCAATCAATCTTGTAACCGCGAATTTTTCCATATACTCGCTCATGTCTATGCGGACCATGGCCTTTTCGTCATTGAACAGGAAATCTGCCAGTGTTTTTGCAAGCTCAGTTTTTCCGACACCTGTAGGACCAATGAACATGAAAGAACCCAACGGTCGGTTTGGATCACTTAATCCTGCCCTGTTGCGCCTTATTGCATCTGAAACTGTCTTTACCGCAACATCCTGTCCCACAACCCTCTTGTGCAGCACATCTTCGAGCTGTACATATTTTTGCTTTTCACTCGTCATCATCTTTGAAACGGGTATTCCGGTCCATGTGCTTACTACACGTGCTATGTCTTCTTCCGTTACCTCCTGACGCAGGAGTGACTGCCTTTCCTCTGAAATATCCCCAGGTTTTGCCTTTGCATTCTGTGCTTCCTCAAGTTTTTTCTCCAATTCAGGAATGACAGAATACTTTAGCTCAGCTGCTTTATTCAGGTTTCCTTCCCGAGTGTATTTCTCCTGATCAAACCTTGCCTTTTCAAGTTCCTCTTTTATCTTGCGGTCACCTTCGATTGCACTTTTCTCATTCTGCCACTGAAGCTTCATTGCATCACGCTGTGACGTAACTTCTGCGATTTCTTTTTCCAGTTTTGCAAGACGCTCCATGCTTGCCTCGTCATCTTCCTTTGACAGGGACTGTTTTTCTATTGCAAGCTGAACGATTTTTCTTTCCAGCTGGTCAAGCTCAACAGGCTGGCTTTCTATTTCCATTTTTATCCGGCTTGCGGCTTCATCAACCAAATCTATCGCCTTGTCCGGAAGGAATCTTGAGGTGATGTACCTTGAACTTAGGGTAACGGCTGCAACCAGAGCCTCGTCATTTATCTTTACTCCATGATGAATCTCATACTTGTCCCTGAGACCACGGAGTATTGCAATTGTGTCATCAACCGTTGGTTCCGCGCAATACACCTGCTGGAAACGCCTTTCAAGTGCGGCATCCTTTTCGATATATTTCCTGTATTCGTTAAGGGTTGTGGCACCGATTACACGCAAATCACCACGAGCAAGAGCAGGCTTTAAAAGATTTGATGCATCCATACCGCCTTCCGCAGCACCTGCACCTACAATTGTATGAAGCTCATCGATGAAAAGTATTATTTTTCCATCTGACTTGGAAACTTCCTGAATCACGCCCTTGAGCCTTTCCTCAAACTCACCGCGGAATTTTGCACCCGCAACAAGCTGTCCCAAATCCAACGACAGGAGCCTTTTGTTCTTTAGGCTTTCTGGTACATCACCGGATGCAATCCTTCTTGCAAGGCCTTCTACAATTGCAGTTTTACCTACACCAGGCTCACCGATCAACACAGGATTATTTTTTGTGCGGCGGCTTATGACCTGCATTACACGGCGAATTTCCTCGTCACGTCCAATGACAGGATCTATCTTGTCCTGCCTTGCCCTGGCCGTCAAATCAATGCAGTATTTTTCCAGGGAACGTATCTTGCTCTCAGGATCATTTGAGTCAACCGTCTGGTTTCCACGCACAGCCTTTAATGCCTCCAGAGCGGCATTCCTTGTACATCCATACCTCTGCAAGAGAACTCCTGTGGCACCGGATGACTGGCACAATGCAATGAAAACATGTTCCGTAGAAATATACAAATCCTTTAACGCAGACATTTCCGATTCTGCCTTTGCAAGGACATTCTGGGCTTCCGAGGACAATACTACATTTGCATTTCCGTTGACCCTGGGATATGTATTTAAAAGTGACTCCACTTCATTCAGCAGTACTTCACTTTGAACGCCTATTCTTTCTACCAACGGAGGAACGGTTCCGTCCTTTTGACGCAACAACGCATACAGCAAATGCTCGCAGCCTATCTCACTATGGTCCTTTTGTCTTGCAAGCGTAGATGCATCCTGCAATGCTTCCTGAGTCTTTATCGTCATCTGATCTATATTCATTTTTTTACCTCCTGCCACACGAAACTGATTCGTTCTGTTAGTTTAAAAATAGTAATAAAAGAGGTAAATCGTCAAGAGATTTTTATTAGTGCGGAGAATGATGTTTATTAAAAAATTGCCTGTTAGGATTATTGAGGAGGAAGCTCTATGTTTCCGTATTCACAGACTATGTTCGCAACATGAACCTGCTCTATCAGCTCAAGATTTTTCCTGATTTTTTTATAGAGCTTAAGCTCACCGGTTCCAGTTCCACCGCCTGCAAGACGAAGAACCTTCCGGTTTCCCTCTGGACATTCATAATCACGGAGGAACATTGCCTTTGTATCGCAGTAGGCATCAATGTCCACCACATAATTGCGGTTTGAAACACTTACAGACCAATGATACTTTACTCCATCCTCATCATCAGGCATCTGGGAGAAATCATAGGTGATGTCATAGCCCTTGGCCTTAGAGGCATTAAAAGTCACGTCCTTGCCGTTCAAAGACACAAGTACGCTCAAGCTGGAGTTGCATTCGCCCTGAACAACAAAGCATGAATCATCCAGTTTCTTTCCGTTTATGATGCTTGTAAGGTTTGAAGAATGCAGATGAAAAAAAGGTGACGGAGGTTCATGGCCCCACATCTTATCTATATAGCCGCATGACTTTTCCGGGCTAACAATGTACTCATGCATGTTATAGACAATTTTACCCTCAAACTCTGTATATGCACCGTTCACAGCCCAGGTATAGCCGTTTGTCTTTAGGTCCGGACTAAAAGATAACTTGCGGGTATAATGCAGGTTCCATGACATTTTTCCCGAATGTGATAAAAGCTCCGGCTGCTCATTTGCTTCGTCCATTGTAACGGCAACAGTTCCGTATGTAGAACTTGTGGTTAGTGAGCAATAATTGCTTTCGTCACTGCCAACTTTAATTAAAAGGTCTGTTTTTCCTGTCTGGATCTGATTTGAAGGAAAATACCCGTTTATCTGCCTGCCATTGGTGGAAAGATAGCCCGCCCTTACCATTGCAAAAGAAGGCTGTACCAAATCTTCTGATTTTATCTTTTTAACTGAGGCCGTTCCTGCAAGAGCGGCATGCAGATCTTCTTCCGTATTTACGTTTACGCGGCTCTTAAAACCAAGCACACATTCTTCAGGAGAAAGAAGCGGATTTACTATGTAGAATTCAATAAAAAAAACACGCTCTTCACCGGTCTCTGTTTCCCGACCAACCGTTACAAGTCTCCAGCGGTCAAAGCCATTTTTTCTAAGAGAACCTTTAAGCATGTAATGTTCATTGGAAGTGTTTTTTTGTGCGACCATATTCCCCACCAAATCATAAGGAGATGCTATTGACTCCACCCCCTATATGATTTTTCGGCAAGGTAAAGGTCTTTATTTAAACATTTTCTGCAGGGTTTTGTTCAAGCCTTCTTTATCGGCCGGGAAGTTTTCATCAAGGAATTCAAAACATTCCTGTGCATTGCGCTGTACGTGCTCATACCAGATGGAATATAATTCCGGAAATTCCGAACCTGGGAAAGGCGCTCCCTGAACATCCGAAACAAGCTGTCGTATCATGCCTAAGAATCTTTCTGTATCAATTTTTTCCATAATTGCTAATCTCCATATTATTCCATCAAATCCAATTCTCCGAATCAGAAGCCATATATAAGATATTATATACTTAAATCAATAATTATTCCAGTCTTTTGTTTCATTTTTGCAGAAATCATTTCTTCCGCACAAAGAATCACCGTTCTGCACCAATCGGGGCGTTTTCTGGCATTTTTGGAATATCTTGCGGCGGCCTTAAGCAAATCTTCCCTGTTCATGCCCAAAAGCCATTCCACCCGCTTTTCCTTGTCCCTGCCTTTAATTCCGCTGATTTCCCTTAAAAATCCTATTGTTCCCCGTCCTGCAGGCGTTTTAGGGCTTACCTCATCCGAATAGCACCCAATTATCGACTTTTCCACCGTATCCTCGTCATATTCCCTGTCCTTGAGCTCCTCAAGGGTATTGTAGAACTGCTCAAGCGATTCATAAGGCTTTGGATCCCTGTATGTGGAGAATTTTGAAAAGCTTGCATCCGAAACCTCAGAAAAATAAACACCGTAAGCACCGCCGGACATCCTTATCTTGTTCCATAGCTCTGTATTGGACACGGAATGAGTGAAAACCATATCCTGTATGCATCCCCTGGTACCAAACTGCATGCTTGGCAAAATTGAGCATACATAGCCCACAGTGCCCGGAATGGGAATAACCTCATCAACAAAAAGCGTGTCTCCAGGCTTTCTCCCTGACTTTAGCTTTTGGCCCGGTAGCTTCACAAGCGAATAGAACTCGCTGTCCCTGCTCTGCCTTTTCTCCTGAACCGGAATTGCCTTTATTTTCTGCAGAAATTCCGGAAGCATTTTTCTGGCCCCTGCTATCTCCCCGGCATTTCCCGTAACATGAACCAGGACACCGCATTTCTTTATCTTCCTGAACAGCGTCCTCAGCTTTTTGGATAGCAGATTCATGTCCATCTGCATCATCCTGGACGAGGTATAAATTGAAGAAAGCCCCTCCCAGATTTCGGTTACTGCATAATGACGGTTAACATGACACAAGGTCCTGTAGGAGGCAAAATGCTGCGCATAGGGGGCTATAACGGAATTAAGCGTATTGTACTGGGCATAAACCAGATCCTTGAGCCTTACAGTATCAGAAAAATCCGTCTGGTTAAGGCAATCTGCCACCAGGTCAAAGGCCTTGTCCAAAAGCTCCTCGATTACCTTGAATTCAAGTATGAACCAGTCACGTCCTACATATCTTTTGGCCTGAATGCCCTTATCAGTCTTTCCTGGTATTGGCGAGGTACGGACATAAGCCACTATGCTGCCTGTTATCTGATCGCTTAAGGAAAGTGCCTTGTCCCATGAAAGCTTTCCCCAACCAACTTGGGTAAGCCATTCTGAAAGCGGTGACATGAGCGGATAATCTTTTGGTGACAGGCAGTCAACCGGGAATGCTATCTTTACATAAACAATGCCGTTTGTTTCCTCTTTATTTGAAAGAAAATCTATTCCGGAGATAATGCTGTGTTTTGTCTTTATTGTGTCCTTGTACAAATCCAGTTCTGATTTTGATATCCTGGGAACACAGTCCTTTTCCTCTTGTGTAAGCTCCTTTTCCTGAGCCTTATGCATTTTTTCAAGAAGAGATTTTGCCTTTTCCTCACCCAGTTCCTTTAGCTTTTGCTCAATATTCTGCCTTTCTTTTTCACTTCTTTCTTTTGACCATTTTGCAGAAGGAGTAACTGTCACCGTTGAGCAATTTTTGTTGTCCAGGAAATATTCATTTATAAGGCCAGAGATGCATTTTGGATTTGACTGAATCTTTTTTTTGAGTTTTTCCGTTTCGCTCCTGAACAAAATCAAGTCCCATGGATTTCCACCATACCTCCAGGAACGAAGCACACGCCTCAATAACGTAAGCGAATATGGTCCTCCAAAGCGGCATTTTTCCCTGTTTGAAACCTCAAACCGCATGAAAATTCTGTCAAGTTCAGAAGGTTCAATTCCGTTCTTACTTATATCCGTCAGTGTATCATAAATCACCTTGCGTACTTTTCCGGCATTTTTCTTTTCAACACCACGAAGCCCACAGCACACAGAGCAGGACTCCTGAGAAAGCAATGTGCCTGTTTGCGGAGCAATATCTTCGCCCAGTTTGGAAGCCATAAGGTTCTTAAGGATTGGGGCTCCGTCGTTTCCCCACAATAGATGGTTAAGGAATAAGAGTTCCATTTCCATCTCGCTTCTGGATTTTTTTCCGTTCGGTATTTTCCAGATGCATGCGACCGTACTCTTTTTTTCTTTTCCATCGGCAGGTCCATAGGTTTGAACCTTGCCTTGTATTTTTGCATTTGGATCCGGTTTGGGATATACTGCTTTGTGACCGCATCTTTTTATCTTGGAAAGAATGTTCTTTTCAAGGAAATCCAATTGTTCCTGTGTGGGAATGTTTCCATAAAGAAATACAAAACAGTTTGCGGCGCAATAATATTTTTTGTGATATGAACAAAAATCCCTGTACGTCAGCGAAGAAATCTCAAGGGGATCTCCGCCTGATTCATGGACATATTGGGTTCCGACATCCACGACTTTTTCTATCTCGTTGGCGGCCACACTCTCGTATGAGGAAAAAACACCCTTCATCTCGTTGTAGACAACACCCTGAATTGAAGGATTTCCTTTTGAATCAAATTCCAGATGATTGCATTCCTGCAAAAAAATTTCGGGTTTTAAAAGCGGAAAAAAAACTGCATCGGCATAGACCGACATCAAGTTAAAGTAATCGGCACGAACCGTAGAACTGGCAGGATAAACGGTATGATCGCTTGCAGTATAGGCATTCAAATAAGTGTTTACGCTTTGGTTTTCCAGCCTGATGAACGCATCCCTTACAGGATATTTGTTTGAACCGCACAAAACGCTGTGTTCAAGAACATGGGCAACCCCAGTACTGTTGAATGTCGGTGTCTTGAATGCAAAGGCAAAAAGATTTTCTTCGTCGTCGGTTAAAAGATGAAAGACTTCAAGGCCCGTCTTTTCATGGCGAAGATACAGTCCCTTAGCGGCACAGTCTTCCACATCAACAACATCTAAAACCCTGAATCCCTTGTATTGCTCACCTTTGGTCATCATACATATATTTCCCCGTCATCACGACCCTTTACCATAAGTTCTCCGCTTTCCCATGCACGGCGCAAGTCTGAGTAAAACTGAGATGTAATTCTTTCGCTGTCAGCCTTTAGCACATGCTCGTGGAAAGACTCTTCCTCAAGTATTGTAGTGGATCGGTGAACGGAAACATTTTCCAGTATTTTCTTACGGAAGTTTTCGCTTTTACCGCGTATAAGAATTGAAATATCCTTGTCGTTCATCTCATGAAGCTTGTTCTGAAGGTAACGGTTGTCACAGCCCAGAACGTCTTCTTCTGTAAACAGCCTCTTACGCAAATCTGCACCAAGCTCGGGATCCTGCTCGCTAAGATTGCCGAGTATCTGATATTCCGCAGTGGGATCCATACGTCGCAGAATCTGTGCAAGGACATTTCTTCCGTCCATGTTCTGAGAGTTTTCTGTATTCTGTGTAAGAAGTTTTTCGTGAAGGCTTTTGTCTATCTGCTCCATCACAGACGGTGCCACAGGCTTCATCTTTGCAAGACGGAGTACAACCTCGCTTTTGTCCTTTTCATCCATTGCATTGATTACAGCGGCAGCTTTTTTTGGTTCCACCTGAGAAAGTACCAGTGCCTGAACTGCAATGCTTTCTCCACCAAGAAGAATGCTTATGCGCTCTGCATTTGCGTCCTCAAGATATTCAAACGGTTTTCCAGACGGATACTTTACGGATTTTTTAAGGACTTCTTCGGCTTTCTCGCTTCCGTATGCCTTTGTCAGAATTGTCCTTGCTGTGTCAACACCACCGTCCTCTCTGGCTTTTGTCAAAAGGGACTCAAATTCTGCAAGTACGGCCTGAGCTTCCTCCGGTGGAACAGAACGGATTGATGCAATCTCTGGAATAATCTTTTCTGTCTGCTCTTCGGTAAGGTGAGGCATGATTTTGGCGGCCTCGTCGATTCCGATAACAACCATGAACTTGGCTACACGGCGGTAAATGCTTTCCTTTTCTCCAGGCTTAGGCTCTTTTACGGGAACCTTTATCAATGCACCTGAAGTAAGCTTGTCTGTAGCCGCTTTTACGTCTTCCTTGGTTGTCTTATTTTTGTGGAACCACGCGCCCGTTTTTGCAGCCCTCTTTGCCTCGTCACGGATTTTAAAATCTTCTGTTGTGGGAACGTCACTTCCCTTGGCTAGATTTTTTCTTGTTGAATAAAGGGATTCATCCTGATGAGTCTTGTTCTCTACAGGAGGCTGGTTTTTATTCTCTACTGATTTTTTTATCTCTGATGCAATTGTAGGACGATCGTCATTTTTTTCTGTCGGAATAATGTCGTCCAGCTTGCGGTTGATTTTTTCAAATACGGGAGCACGGACCAAAGGCTCTGTTCCCGGCTTTGAATTATGGCGTATCTCTCGTGACACGCTTTTTGCTTTTGATTCTGATGAGATCTGAACATATTCTGAATCGTAAGAACTGGAAGAGGATGATTCTGAATCCTTGGATCCGTAACCATCACTCTGACCGCCTTTTTCTTCAGGGACAAAAGGTTCCGCCGCTTCGGATGATTCTTCTTCCGGTGGTTTTGGCGGTCCCTTTACTTTATTGTAGGCATTAAGTCTATAACTGTCTAAATTCATATCCCTTCTTTATTTCTTTTTATCCGAAAGTCGCAATAAATACACCCGCTGCAATTGCGGTTCCGATAACACCGGAAACATTTGGTCCCATGGCATTCATCAGAAGGAAGTTTGAAGGATCAGCTTCCTGTCCCACTTTGTTTGAAACACGGGCTGCCATTGGAACTGCAGATACACCGGCAGAACCAATAAGCGGATTTATCTTCTTATCCTTTGGCAGGAACACATTCATGAGTTTTGCCATAAGGACACCGGTTGCGGTTGCCACACAGAATGCGACAAGGCCCAAAACGATGATTCCGACTGACTTACCGTTGATGATTTTTTCTGGAGTCATCTGGCTTCCGACACCAAGGGAAAGAAGGATTGAAACAATGTTCATAAGCTCATTTTCAACTGTCTTTGAAAGGCGTGTAACACATCCAACTTCTTTGATAAAGTTACCGAATGCAAGCATACCGATAAGTGGAGCGGCAGGCGGCAACAGTAAAATCGTAAGTACCAGAAGCATCATCGGGAACAAAATGCGCTCGCTTTTGCTTACAGGCCTCAGCTGATCCATGTGAATAAGGCGTTCCTTCTTTGTTGTAAGAGCCTTCATGATCGGAGGCTGAATCATTGGAACGAGTGCCATGTATGAGTAAGCGGCAACTGCAATTACTGCCATCAATTCAGGGGCAAGCTTTGCAGATACGTAAATTGAAGTAGGACCGTCCGCACCACCGATGATTGCGATTGCACATGCCTGAAGCAGATTGTAGTCCGTGTTGAGTCCAGGAATCAGGTTCATCAGCGAAACACCGAAGAGTGTAAAGAATACGCCGAACTGTGCCGCACCACCAAGAAGTGCCATCTTTGGATTTGCAATAAGGGGACCGAAGTCTGTCATTGCACCGATACCCATAAAGATGAGCATCGGGAAGAATTCGTTTCCAACACCAGCCTTATAGATGATGTGGAGCATACCGTCAGGACCGTCGCCCATACCGGCACCCATGATGTTTACGAGTATTGTACCGAATCCGATTGGAATCAAAAGCAGAGGCTCAAATCCCTTGGCAGCACCAAGATATACGATTAAGAAACCAACTGCAATCATTATAAGATACTGCCAGCCCGGAGCCTTTTCGTCACCAAAGGAACTTGCTGCCATAGCAGCTTCTTCCCTGGCTTTCTCAGCTTTCTCTACGGCAATTTCTTCAGCAGTCTCCTGGTGGATCATCTTGTAGATTCCGGTTGACTTACCGATGTTCGTAAGGAACTTCTTTACGGAAACGTTTTTTGAAGTTCCCCAGTTTTCAGTTCCCTTGATTACATGCTCAAGACCCGTTTTATTCTCCGGGGTTTTGTCCTGGGCAAGTACATTTGTTGACAATGAGAGCACACATGCGATTGCAAGAATCACTCCCATAATCAAAGCGATTTTTTTATTATTCTCAGTCTTAGAAAAAGGCATTCTTCTATCCTTATAATTTATTACTGTATTTCTGCAACAAGCTGACCGTTTGTAAGCTGGCTTCCAACTGCGGCAACAAAGTGAACTTTACCGGCGGCACCGGCCTTGATTTCAAGTTCCATCTTCATTGATTCAATTACAATAACAGTGTCATTTGCACCTACAGTCGCACCTTCAGATACTGCAGTACGGAGGAACACACCGGCAACTGGAGCCTTTACGGGTTTTCCACCGGCAGGAGCGGCTGCTGGGGCTGGTGCAGGAGCGGCTGGAGATGGAGCAACGGCAGCAGGGGCAACCACTACTCCACCGATTGTAGCAAGAACCTGACCGTTTGTAATCTGTGTTCCTGTTGGAACTGAATATGTGATTGTACCTGCTTCTGGAGACTTTACTTCAAGCTCCATCTTCATGGATTCAATGATGATTACTGTCTGTCCCTTTTCAACTTTTGTTCCGTTTGAGAAGCACTGCTTGAGGAGGGTACCGGCAACTGGAGCCTTAACCTCTGCACCACCGGTTGCAACAGGAGCAGCGGCGGCAACTGGGGCGGCACCTGCAGGACCAAATGAAACATTGTATGCGGTACCATTTACGTTTACGCTCATTGTGTCACCGGCAGGTCCTGTAGTTACGTTGTATGCGCTTCCGTTTACTGTAACTGTATAGCTTCCGCCATTTCCTGACTTTGCGGCAGGAGCTGGTTTTGCGGCGAATGTAGCCTTTGCATCAACCGGTCCTTTTGCCCTTTCCTTAAAGAACTTTGGAGCAACATTCGGGAACATTGCATATGTAAGTACGTCTTCGTCAGTTCCGTCACCACCGGCAGCCTTTGCCTCCTGAACCATCTTGTCCCATTCATAGGGAATCTCATCGGCAGGGCGGCAGGTCATAACCTTTTCCATGCCATTCTGTTCAAGAGCCTTCTTTACGAGATCCGGATTTGCATCTGCAGGAAGCTTTCCGAATTTACCTGTAAT
This sequence comes from Treponema sp., assembly GCA_016281495.1. GTDB lineage: Bacteria > Spirochaetota > Spirochaetia > Treponematales > Treponemataceae > Treponema_D. Next base: position 56,325 of record JAEEIU010000055.1, read on the forward strand.
GAGGTTGCGGAAATCCTGTGTCATGTTCTTGTAAGGCCCCATAAGGACGTTCATTACAGCCTGGGTTCCAACAATCTGAGATGTCGGTGTTACAAGTGGAACATATCCTGCATCCTTGTGAACCTTTGGAAGCTCAGCAAGAACTGCATCCATCTTGTCTCCTGCACCCTGTTCCTTAAGCTGTGACTCAAGGTTAGAAAGCATTCCACCAGGGACCTGGCTCAAAAGAATGCGTGTATCTGCTCCAAGGAATTTTGATTCAAGCGAAGAATAGTGTGAGCGTACCTCACGGAAATATGCGGCGATCTCAAGAAGTGCCTTGGTGTCAAGACCTGTATCCAGAGGAGAACCCTTGAGCATCTCTACGATTGTTTCTGTAGGAGAATGGCTTGTTCCCATTGACATTGAGGAGATTGCCGTATCAAGAACATCTGCACCGGCTTCTGCGGCCTTGAGTTCTGTTGCAACGGAAAGACCTGTTGTTGAGTGGGTATGAACTTCAACCGGAAGATCACACGCGGTCTTGATTGCCTTTACAAGCTCGTAAGCGTCATAAGGCTTTAGGAGTCCTGACATGTCCTTGATACAGATTGAGTCAGCACCGAATTCTGCGTATGTTTTTGCAAGTTCTGCATATTTCTCGATTGTGTGGAAAGGTGTTACGGCATAGGAAATTGCCATCTGAACATGCTTTCCTGTCGTTTTGGCGGCTTTTGTCGCACGCTCCATATTGCGGGGGTCATTGCATGCGTCAAAAATGCGGAATACATCGATACCGTTCTTTGCGGCGGCCTCTACGAATTTATCTACAACATCGTCTGCGTAATGGCGGTACCCCAAAAGGTTCTGGGCACGCAAAAGCATCATGATCTTGTTGTTGGGAAGTGCGGCATGAAGCTTGCGGAGCCTTTCCCAAGGATCTTCGTTCAAAAAGCGGATGCAGGAGTCGAATGTAGCTCCACCCCATCCTTCCACGGCCCAATAGCCGATTTTGTCAATCATACCACAAGCAGGAAGCATGTCTGCTGTAGTCATACGAGTTGCATGAAGTGACTGATGTGCGTCACGTAAAACCAGTTCGGTAATTCCAACCTTAGCCATAATTTATAACCTCAATTTCTTTTAATACAGATTTACAAAGATTCTTTTTCATGAATTGCAGCGGCAATTGCGGCAACAACCGCACCATTGTCTGCACTGGATGCCTGGACGGGAGCGGCAGAAGCAGCTTTTTCCTCATCTTTCTTGTCCCATTTAAAGGCATGAACGACGGCATGAAGCAGTCCCATAAAACATATCATTATTATTATAAAGGTGAACACTACACCCATTCCAAGCAGAGTCAGTATTCCACTTTGACTCAGCATATCAGAAACAGTCATGATTTTCCTCCACAGAAAAACTTTTTTTCCTGCTAGATTATAAAGAAATTCAGCCTTTTGTACAAGCGAGTTTACAGAAATATTTTATAAGATTGTGTTTCAAAAACGGTTAAATTGACTGGTCAAAATGACTTAAAAATTCAACAGGCGCTGCCCCGTTTTATCGGAATTGAATGCGTCAAAGAGCATGAATGCGTCCATTCCGTTTATCTTCGTGCCAAAGGGATATGCCTTCAGGAGGTTCATGCGGCCGTCTTCCAGCTGTTTGCTTGTAATTCCATAGCGTATGGATGCATCGGCTTCAAGAAGGGCGGAATAATGGTCTGCAAGGCGTACCAGGGCACCGTCTACGGGATTAAACTCATCACTGTTATATTTTTCGTTCAGCTCCTCGAACTTTACGTGAACCGTTTTGTTGTCTTTCCTGATTCTGTTCTGGAATTCGTCGCTTGTAAAGTACAGGATTTCGTCAAGATAGAAGTCCTCCATAAAGGGAACAAGTTCCTGGGCTACAATCTTGTCCTCGATTTTCTTTACGATGGATGGAAGTCCGTGGGTTGCCTGCTTTACGGGAGATATGATGTCCCTTGTGACGGCCTCCGGGAGGTCGTGGAACAATGCAGAGAAAAAGTTATTGTACAGGCGCTTTCCACAAACCTTTGTGCCGCCCTCATGCATGAAAAGAAGCGTCAGTATCGCGGTAAAAAAACAGTGTCCCAGAACCGAAGTCCTTGGAACGCGTGGAGTCTGGTTCCATCTTGTCTGGAAACGGAGCTGCTCTATCCTCAAAAGGAAATCGTAGGGCTTTTGCTTTGTCATGAGCATCTGGAGCCCCTTTAAGTCCAACAGGGACTGCAGGTCTGCATTTACTTCCTTCTTGATTTTCTCAAGGCGGGTTTCCTCGTTTACCATGCTTATCATCTCCAGCTCACGCATGGTCGAATATTTGTGCGCCGCCCTGAACACCCTTGCGGTCTGTTCCTGTCCCTGGGAGAATGGTATGGTACCGGATGTTTTTCCCACATAAAGAGTGAACTTGGAGAAAATGTCCTGGTCCTGAATCAAGTCACGGTATTGTTCCAGAACCCATTCATTCAGCTTGATGAATTCCTCCGGGTATTCTTCCTTTATGAGGCGCTGAACTGGGCTTTTTATGTCACATAGGGCAATTTTACGCAGAAGGTCAAAAAGCGAGGCATAGATCATCCATTCCCAATCGATTGGAATTCCCCTGCTTTCCTCGTATTTTCCGATGATGTATGCCAGAACCATTTTCTCGGCATCCTTGTCCATTTCAACAAGATCAAAGGGACGCACAAGATCATTCCAGCGCTCGATAGAGAATCCTTCAAATATTTTCAGTGCAAACTGTTTGTTCATGACGCAGGAAAACTAAGACCGCTTCTGTTGCTTTTGGTCAGCCTCCATCTTTGTTTTCCATACAAGGGCTTTCTTGCGGATTTCCTCTGACTCATCGCTGTCTCCCAGAACCATGGCAACACGTCGGAGTGCAATAAGGAAATTGATTGCTATCTGCATGTCTGCCTCAGAGCGGGTTGAAAGCTCATATTTGTCACGGTATTCCATTGAGCTCTTGTCCAAAAGCTTCCTGATAAGGCGTACAAAAAGAACTGTCGTATCATAAACCGGTGAACTTGGCTCAAAATAATCCTTGCATGCCTGCTTCATGTCCACGAAATTCTTTGCGACGGCCGCAAAACGTGCCCTAAGCTCAACAAAGGACCACTTCCATTTGGAATTGTCACCAAGTGCATTGGCCAAAAGATCAATAAGCAAACCAAGCTTTCTTACCAGATAAAAGCGTTTTTCAATCGGAATGTTGGAAATCTTTTCCAGACGGGGGGTTATTTCGCTGTACGGACAGTCAACCACGTTGGAGACGACTTCCTCGATATAGATGATTGACTTGTAGATTGTCTTACGTGCCTGATCAAGGGCCTCGTTGTTTTTTGTCTCAAGTATCTGAAGTGAATGTGTGTTTATTGAAAGATAGAGTGTTGAGATGTAGATCATCTCCTCTGCAAGCGTAATCTTCTTGTATTCGACGCCAGAGTTGTCCTTTCTAATGGCAGCCAGCATGTTCTTTTCTTTTTCCTGGCAGGCATTTATTTCCTTTTTGATAGCCTCTGCCTTCTTAGCAAAATCCGCGCGGTTTTCCGAAGTTATATTTGCCATCACATTCCTCCAAATTTCTTGAGCATTGAAGCCGCATGTTCCAGGGATGCCTGAGAACTAGAGTCACCGGAAAGCATTCTTGCAATCTCCTTTACCCTCTGTTCACCTGCAACCGGGAATACTGTAGTAGAAGTAGAGCTTCCGTCAACACCCTTTTGAATTTTAATCTGATTATCGGCATAAACTGCGATGCTCGCAAGATGTGTTATACATAAAATCTGTTTTTTTGCGGCAAGAAGCTTCATGTGGTCACCAAGGGCAACAGCCACTTCTCCGCCAATACCAGTGTCAATTTCGTCAAAGACAAGGGTTCCGGCCAGGTCACCGTTGGAAAGTATTGTTTTTAAGGCAAGCATTACACGGCTCAATTCACCTCCAGAGGCTATACGTGCCAGCGGCAGCATTGGAGAACCGGGATTTGAGCTTATAAGGAATTCTATGTCGTCCATGCCATAGGGACCGCATTTCTGGGTCATGTCGTTTCCGTCTTTTTCCTGCATGTGAACGCAGAATTTCGTCTCTTTCATGCCCAGTTTTACCAGAACACCCTCTATTGCGGCAGACATCTTGTCGGATGCGGCCTTTCTTAAGGCACTAAGCTTTTTTGCAGCCTGATACACAGCCTTTTCTGCCTCTGACACCGCTTTCTGAAGGGCCTCACGGTCATGTCCCGCACCAGTCAGGCATTCAAGTTCCTGGCTAGCCTTTTCCTGATATTCAAGAAGATCCAAAACTGTTGGATTTGCAGACTGGACGTATTTTTTCTTAAGCTTGCCAATCAGCTCAAGACGGTCCTGAACCTGTGACAGCCTCTCCGGATCAAAGACAAGAGACTGCTGGTAGTGCTTGAACTCCGATGCAATATCCTCTATCTCATAAAAGGACGACTCAAAGCGTGAATCAAGGCTTTCAAGTGTTTTATCCATTGATGAGACGTGCGGAACAAGGCCTTTGAGTTTCCTCATTACAGAAACAAGACCTGACCCTTCCGAGCCGTCAAAAAGTACGTTTATCTCGTTTACCGTACCATAAAGCTTCTCGTATGAAGACAGGCGGTTTTCCTCTGCCTCAAGTTCCTCGTCCTCATGGGGCTTAAGCTTTGCCTCGCTGATTTCGTTTATGGCATAGTTGAGCATCTCTATCCTTGATTCCCTCTGGCTTTCATCCGTGTCCAGTGCGTCAAGAGAGCGTCTTTTCTCCACAAGATCTGAATACAGCGCGGTGAACTCACGTACCTGGGGCACAATGTCCGCGTACATGTCAAGGTAACGCCTGTGCTCGCTTACTTTCATAAGGGACTGCTGCTCATGCTGTCCATGAATGTCAACTAAAAAAGTGGAAAAAGAAAGAAGGTCGGCTCTTGTAACGGGAACCCCGCCGATCCATGCGGATGATTTTCCGTTGTCCCTGATAAGGCGGCGCAATAATATGCGTGAATCCTCTGCCTCTATTCCGTGCTCAGAAAGCCATTCAAGTGAATCCTGTGATTCAAGAAGGAACGAACCGGACACCTGCGCCTCGTGAGTTCCTGTCCTTATCTGCTCCACCCCGGCCTTTCCGCCAAGAAGAAAAGCAAGGCTTCCTATGAGGATGGACTTACCGGCTCCAGTTTCACCGCTCAAAACGGTAAAGCCCCTGCCGAATTCAACATGGGCACTGTCGATGAGTGCAAAATTCTTTATGTCAAGTTCCTCAAGCACGGGGACCTCCAGACCAGTTTAATTTACTCTGCAAAGCGGCATAGAATGTATTTTCGGTGGCACCAACAAGACGGGCACAACATTCGGGTATCTCCAGCTCAATTATGTCATCCTGCTCAAGGTCAAAGCCGACCTGACCGTCTATGCTTATGTCCACAGGGTATCTTTCTGCCATGACCCTTATCTCAAGCATTCCGTCTGCAAACACAATTGGACGTGCAGACAAACTGAAAGAGCTTATTGGAGTCAGCAAAAGAGCCTTTACCGACGGACACAGGATAGGACCTCCTGCGGCCGCAGAATATGCCGTTGAGCCTGTGGCGGTTGCAACTATGAGTCCGTTAGCCTTGAACGGCCCCAGGAATGCACCGTCATGATATACATTAAGATTTACAAGCCTTGATGCACCGCTGCTTGCCACCGTAACGTCATTCATGCCCCGTCCCTGAAAAACAGTCTTACCGTCACGAATCACACGGCATGACACCATGTACCTTGAGCTAAGCTTTTTGTTTCCCGCAAGAAATTGCTCCAGTTCATGTTGCCATGAATCTTTGCTGATGCTGGCAAGAAAACCGAATTCACCAAGGTTCACCGCAAAAACAGGTATTCCCAGGGGAGCACAACCTCGTGAAGCAAACAATACGGTTCCGTCCCCCCCAAGAGTAACCACGAAATCCATTCCCTCAAAGGGCGGTTCTATGTTCTTGTTCTGGGCATGCTTTCCGTCGTAGGTAAAAACCTCCACCTCTATTGAACGTGACTCAAGATACGGCTTGATTTTTTGTGCCATCTCCACGGAATCAGCTTTATATGAATTAACCAGCAAAAGACATTTTTTCATAGGGCTTCCGTTTTATCATGGTAATGACGACAGGACTTTTACGATACGGGCCGCATCCTTTTGTCCAAGCCTGGGATAAAGTGGAAACAGGGCACAGCGCAGCAACAGGGAATTGGCACAAATGCATTCAGATGCAAGAGTTTCCTGCCTTAACGCGATTATTGAATTCTCGTATGCCTGACGGACCTCTATTCCTTTTTTCTGGGCATATGCCTTTACATCCTTGAATCCCGAATTCAGCACAAGCGGGAATGAATATACCGTTGACCCATTTTCAGGGGCACGTATGTATGTCTTATGTCTTCCCGACATAGTTGAGCGTGAATACAAAGCGAAAAGCTCACGGCGGGTATTCTCGTTTCTTGCAAATTCCTTGATTTCAACAAATGCAAGGGCAGCATTCATATCCGGCATAATGTCTGTTGAAGGAGCCTCATCAGCTATCTTTTTCAGGACAGACCAGTCACGGCGGTTTGCGGCAAAAATCACTGCTCCGCCACCTGCTGTAATGACATCACGGTCTTCCATTCCCCAAAGGGCATATGTTCCGTACATACCGGCTCTCTTAGCCTTTATATTGGCATTTTCAGCACTTTGACCTGAGCCTTCACCTTCTGAAGCGTTCTGCTCCACCGGTTTCTGTTCCGCGGCCTCCGCTCCTTCCTCGGGATAATATGACAGGGCCGACTGAGAAATGTCCTCAATTATTGGTATTCCAAGGGCAAGATAATCCTGAATATCCGGAAGTATGCCCATTGACTCTGCAAGAATCAAAAGACGTCCGCCCTTTTTAATTCCCTCCTCAACATATTTGACGGGAACCAGGCCGTTTTCTTCCTGAACATCAAGTACAATCGGCTTGTATCCGAGTTTCTCAACTGTCTGAATCTGCCATGCCGGGGCAAGAGCCGAAAGAAGTATCCCTGAATCCTTTTCCAGGGCAATGGCATTAACGGCATATTCAAGTGCTATGGCCGGACTACGTACTGCAACGGCACCATCACATTTTGTATATTCCTTTACGGTCTGGATGAGCTTTGCGTTCATCTCTCCTGGGCCGATTTTTTCATCCACCATGCAGGTGAGGACTGCCTCCATCTCTTTTCTTCTGATGGTGGAACTGTATGTCTGTATCATCTTTATGCGTCCGGTTCCAGAATTTTCTGAAGTTCGTTGGCGCTGAACATCTTGCGTGTGTTAAGGATGATGAGGTATGAGCTGTCCTGCCTGATTACACCATCGATGTATTCAGTACCGATACCGCTGAGCATCTGTGGCGGAGGCTTGATCTCTCCCTTTTCCACTGAGACAACACGGTTGATGCGGTCAATGATGATGCCGATCTTGTTGCCCTCAATATCAAGAATTATGAAACCACCCTCGTCCTCATCGTAGTTTTCATCTGAATTGTCCACAACCAGCTTCTGCAGATGGAAACGCTTATGCAGGTTGATGATAGGAATGATTTCTCCACGGAGGTTGATGATTCCTTCCACATAGTACGGAGCATTTGGTATTGGACGTACGGATTGAACCTTTACAATCTCCTTTACATCCATAATGTCAACACCATAAAGCTCGTCTCCCAACTGGAACGTAACCAGCTGAAATGAAGTATTGTCTTCGGCCATGCCTAACTCCTTTCATACATTGTACATCTATTTTACACCATGAATCAAATCTAGTCCACTATAAAAATTGAAAGAACTTGAACTTTTCCTATTCCAAGCTCCTTGAGGTGAAGCGCACATTCTTCAACCGTTACCCCCGTGGTTATGACGTCGTCTATCACAACGGCCGTCCTTTCCCCTGCCCCCGTCTTTTTAACCGTTTCCACGGCATCCTCCGCTGCCTTATAGGAGGTATTGTTGCCTTCCATCCTCTGCCTGCGGTTCTTTTCCTTTTGCTGGGTTACAGAAAGCCTTTTTAAAAGGGGCATCACAGGATACCCATAATCCTTCCTCAGGAACGACGCAAGCTCCATCATCTGGTCCCAGCCTTCCCTGCGAATTTTACCCGGACGTGGTGGAACAGGCACTATAAATGCATTCTCCGGCATAAGGTTCATGCTCTTTAATGCACTTGCGAACAAGGAGGCAAACAATGAGCTTAAGGCCCTCCTTCCATGAAGCTTCCATTCCGAAAGCAGCTTTTTCCGCCACAGCCTGTATGAATACAGAGGGAAAACATTATCCGGCGTTTTTATTACAGGCCTTGTCCTGCATACAGTGCAGATTCCGCTTTCCGACAGCAGGACCTTTCCGCAACGGCTGCAACGACAGCTTCCAGGCGGCACATAATTCAGCATGTGGTCCTTGATGCAGCTTTTGCACAGAGGCATGTCAAACGTTTCTTTCCCACAGCACAGGCATTTTTCCCGTCCAACTGCAAAAGTAAGAGCTATCCGAAAACCTTTCCGCAATAATCCCTTTTTCTCCATAATTGACCCCACACTGTATATATGGCATCAAAACTGTCGTTTTAAACAATTTTTTGAAAAAAAAGTGATATTATTTTCCTGAAAGCTGTTTTTTCCACCTTGTAATGGCTTCAAGAGCATTAAGGGGAGTCATGTTGTCGGTATCAGAGGAAAGGATCTCATCCAGAACCATCTCTTCCTCACTGAAAAGCGCTCCGGTCAACGAAGCCTGACTTTTTGTCTCAGTCTGTGGAATCACGGGATGATCGTCCGCCTCAGACTGTATGTGCTCAAGGATAGATTTTGCCCGATCTATTACAGAACGTGGAACACCTGCCATCGAGGCAACATGAATTCCGTAACTGTTTTCCGCAGACCCCGGCACAACCTTCCTCAGGAAAACCACGGAACTTCCGCTTTCCTGAATGGCCATGCACAGCTTTGTCAACGCAGGATGCTCCATTCTTGTAAGCTCGTGATAGTGCGTTGCAAAAAGAGTCTTGCACTTTATCTCGTTCAAAAGATGCTCGCTCACAGCCCATGCAATGGAAAGTCCGTCCTCCGTACTGGTTCCACGACCAACCTCATCCATAATGACAAGAGAATCAGAAGTTGCAGTCCTAAGAATACGTGCCGTCTCCGTCATTTCGACAAGGAAGGTTGACTCACCACGGGCAAGATTGTCGGATGCTCCCACACGGCAGAAAATCCTGTCCGTAACGCCAAGACGTGCGCTTTCACAGGGAACAAAGCTGCCTGTCTGAGCTAGAAGTGCAATAAGTGCATTTTGCCTCAGGAAGGTACTTTTACCCGCCATGTTCGGGCCTGTTATCAGGGCAAAAAATGCACTGTCCTCTTTGGCACACAGGTTCAAATCATTGGGAACGAATTCTCCCGAGGGAAGATGCTTTTCCACCACAGGATGACGTCCGTTTTTAATTTCCATGACACTTTCCGCACAGAATTCAGGCCTGGTCCACCTGTACAGAATCGCAGCCTGGGCAAAGCTTGAGCATACGTCGGCATAGGCTATCTCCCTTGAAACCAGCTGGAGATACGGAACAAACTGCTTGAGGTAATTCCTTAATTCAACAAAAAGGTCACGTTCCAGTTCCAGAACCTTGGTCTCAGATTCATTCAGGCTTTCTTCAAGTTCCCTTAAACGAGCCGTTGTATATCTGTCAGCATTCACAAGGGCCTTGCGCAGGATGAAGTGTTCAGGAACCCTCTCTGTCTTTCCGCGGGTCACCTCGATGAAATACCCCATGTTGCCGCTGTTCTTGATGCGCAGATTGGCAATTCCCGTCTTTTCCCTTTCTTCCTCAAGATATGAGTCAAGAATCTGATTGAAGTTGGACTGAATGTTGCGCCACTTGTCCAGTTCCTCTGACCACCCCTCGCGTATTATGCGTCCGTCGGTCAATGATGTGGAAGGATCATCCAGAATGGCTTTCCCAATCGTGTCGATTATCTTGAGCGCGTCCTCTGTCCCTGATGCGGAAAAATTGAACTGTCCGAGGATTTCCTGTGCCTTAAGCCAGAGCAGAAGGCTGTTCTTTAGTGCCAGCAGGTCCTTTGCGTGGGCCCTGTCCATGGCAATGCGTCCTGCAAGCCTCTCTATGTCAAGGATGCCGTCAAGAGTCTCCCGTACACGATGATGCAGGGTCCTGTCATCCACAAAAAGCTGTACATGATCCTCACGTGACCTGATTGCATCTGCATCCGTCAGGGGGAACATGAGCCACTCGCGGATAAGGCGGCTACCCATTGCAGTGCGAGTATGGTCAACACATTCAATAAGCGAGTACTCGGCACCACCATCCCTCAGGTTGGAAATGATCTCCAGATTACGTCTTGAAGAATCATCCATCATCAGGTACTGGCTGTCATGATACACCGAGATTCCTGATACATGAGGGGAAACTGTATTGGTTGTCTTTTCAAGATAGTCAAGCAAAAAACCGGCGGGAGGAACTTCCGGAGAATCTTCTGTAAGCGAAAATGAACGCAGGTTCACGGTCTGGAACTGCTTTACAAGACGCTGATAGCAGGTGTCAGAGTTAAAATTCCAGTCGGGGTACCAGGATACGGACATGATGCTGTCACGCTCAAGGATCATCCTGACACCCTGGTTTGACTTGAGTGAATCTGGCAGGATCAATTCCTTTGGGTTACACCTTCCCAACTCTTTTCCGAAATTCTCCGCAAGTGTGGAAGAAGAAAAACTTGTCGCCCTGAATTCTCCTGTGGTTACATCGATGTAGGCAAAACCGCATTTATTTCCGGTAATAAAAAGTGAGGCAAGAAAGTTATTCATGCCTCCGTCAAGATACTCGCTTTCCGTTGCAGTTCCCGGCGTTATTATTTCAATTACCTTCCGCTCAGTAAGTCCCTTTCCGTGGGCGATTTCCCCAATCTGTTCCGCTACGGCAATTTTTTTACCAAGACGCAAAAGGCGCGCAATATAAACTTTGGAAGTATGATGGGGAATACCGCACATGTGATGGTCAGCGCGGTGTGTAAGCGTAAGGTTCAGGAGTCTGGAAACTTCATCAGCATCAGAATCAAACATTTCATAAAAATCACCAAGCCTAAAGAACAGCACCTCATTCGGATGCTGTGCCTTCAGGCTCTGATACTGTGAAAAGAGAGGTGTTTCTTCAGCCATAGAGCTTATCTAAGCCTTAAGCCCAATGCCTTTATCACGTCGTCTGTTATGTCTACTGAAGAGCTGTACCACAGGATTGAGTTGTTGTTCTGCAAGCTCAATACCATGCTGTATCCGTCATTTTCCGCAGTCTGCTTGATGATTGAATAAAGCCTCTTGTAGAATGCATCGTTATCCTGCAGTTCCTGCTTCATTGTCTGAAGCTCCTGGTTCTTTGTGCGGGTATATTCTGTAAGGTAAGAAGTCTTTTGATCAATCTGGCTCTGAATCTTCTTTGCATTTGCAGTGTCGCCGTTTGCAAGGAATTCAAGTTTCTGGTTGTTCAGGGCCTGAATCTCCTTTGTTGATTTATCAATCTCTGCCTGGAATTCCTCGCGCTTCTGCTCATAGTTGCGGACAGGAGCTGAGTTCCTGAAGAAAGCCTGATACACACGGGCTGTGTCTACTACTGCAAATTTTGTAATCTGTTGTGCAAAGACTGAACATGTACCGAGTACAGCCAAAGCAACTAAAATACCGAGTTTTTTTCCTGATAATTTCATTCTATCACCTCATCATGATGCCTTACGGATTCAAAACCCAAAGGCTGTATAATCAATCGGAACACCCGAAAACATTCATTCAGGCATTCCAAAAATAAAAACCATATATTCGCCCAACGTTACAAATTAGTGGTTTGCAACATTGAATGAAAGAACCCAATGCCAGCTCTTGAACCAGGTGGTTGGATTTCCCCTTTCGTCTTCCCAGACAATGCCCTGTCCGTTCTTGACCTGGAAATTGTTTACAAACAAAAGCCTGAGCGGGAACTGCTGGATGCAGAAACGGATGCTTGGTCCATAGCTGAAGTACCAGTCGTTGCCGTTTGCAAAGTCTGTGAATATCTGTGACGGACTTGACTTGATCATCGAGGCATCGAAGAAGAAGTCTGTGGCAAGAATACCAGGAACGATCGGTATGCGAAGCTCCAAAGTGTTGTTCCACAATGCACGGCCAAATCCGCTGGTATCGCTTGTGATGTTCCATCCGCGTCCATTGAACATACCGTCTATATAAAGCTGGTTAGACTGCTTGATTGTAGAGTCACCAATCGGGAACTGCAAAGAAAGCCCTGTATATGCCATGAGAACAAGCTTGAGGCTCCATGATTCTGAGAACGGCTTGTCCAAAAGCGTAAAGTATTTTTCTGCTTTGGTATCGCTCCTAAGGTAGAACTCGGTTTCACCCCAGTCAGGAGAGAAAAGTCCCTTAGGCAAAAGACCGTACCAAGTGAACCTCTGGCTTGCGAACCATCCGTCCGTCGCATCGTAGCTTATGTTGCGTCCATCTGCGGATAGTGAGGCATAAAGGGAGTTTCTTGGCTCCCAGTTGTTGTTGAAGTTGCTTATGTTTGAATCGTACGGAATGTAAAGCGAATTATCATAAATGTTGTTGATAAGAGAACCAGAGATACCTCCGGTTGCGGTAATGATTGCAAAGTTCGGGGTCCATCTTCGTCCCAGAGAAGCGGACAGGTTGAACTCATGCTGCTGGTATTCCATGTAATAGCCGGCAGGAGAAACCGTACCGTCAACACCTACATGGTTTCTTGGCGTATTCTTTGTTGAATGAGCGTAACTCAAAGAAATGCTGTTTGAGATTGGAAGTCCAAAAAGCCAGTTCTGGCCATAACCAAATGACAGAGACTGTTCTGTTGTTGAAAGCTGAACTCCCGCAGAAATTGACTGTCCCGTTCCAAGGAAGTTTGAATCCTGAATCTTTGCAAACAAAGCTACAGGGAAATCGCCCGTATTGGCAACACCACTGAATGTCAAACCGAAGTCCAGTGAAGTCGTGCTCTGTTCCTCAAGATTGAAAACGATGTCAACCAGGTTTTCCTCAGAGCCTGGCGTAATGTCCGGATATATCTGTGTCGTAAAATACTGAAGGTTATAGAGGTTCCTCATTCCGTTCATCAGCTTGGAGTATGAGAAAATGTCTCCTGTTTCCATAGGAATCTCACGCCTGATTACCTCATCCTTTGTCTTGGTGTTTCCCTTGATTATGATGTTCTCGATGTGGCTGCGCTCGTTCTCCTGAATGTAAATCGTATAGCCGATTGTCTTGTCGTCCGCATTCTTCTGAATCTGGGACTGGAATCCGTTTGATGTATAGCCGCTCTCGTAATATCGGCTCTGGACGGCCATCAGTGTTTCCTGATAGCGGGTCTCATTGTATACGTCACCGGGCTTTTGCTTGACCAATTGCTGAAGTTCTTCCTCGGAAAATACATTGTTTCCTACAAAACTGACTCCTGCAAAATTATATCTTGAACCTTCCTGTATATTGAACTGGATTGTAAGCTCACGGCGGTTCTTTTCTTCGTTAAACTCTGCATCAACAGTATAGTTCAGGACCTTGGCATCAACATAACCGCGGTCCTTGTAGTATGCGGTGATTGCCTTGACATCCTGCTCAAGCATGGCCTCCTGGAAAGATCCCTTCTGGAAAAGGCCTACTTCCTTAAGTGAGATTTTTCCACGCAGGGTTCCGGAACTGACCGTTGTGTTTCCGTTAAAGAGGATTTTTGACACGACGGTTTTCTGCCCCTCATCAAGTATGAATGTGACAATATAGCCATCATCAGTCTGCTCGGCTGTAGAAGAAACCTTGATTTCTGTATATCCCTTTCCTATATAGAGGTCACGCAATGCCCTTTCATCTGCAAGCCTGGTGTTATCGCTGTAGATTGATTTTTCCGCACATGTTACGGTGTCCTTAAGCTCAGTAAGCCGTACCTGATGATAACCGGTAAAACGGAGCTTTGAAATCACAGGGAATTCCTTTACAACAAGGACAACATTTATGGACGAACAGGTCCTGTAATCCCCTCCAACCGGATTAACCCTGATATCAAGCAAGTCCTCAAAATAATCAAGGGCAAAAGTACGGTTTAAAAGTTCCTCATAGACATCATCAGAAAACCTTTTTCCAATAAAAGTGGCTGTAACGCCATCCAGATCCGATTCCTTGGTATTTACAAGACCGTCAAAAGTAACTGACTGTATGGGCTTTCCGTAATACCACCCGTCTGGGGCAGAAGACTGAGAGAAACCCATGACCGCCGCAGAAACCAGCAGCAGAATAGTAAACACCGATTGCTTTACACGCATATAAAATCCTCTGTTTTTAAAATTGCATTCTCCAAGACAGCGTGATAGAAGTCGCAGGAACCCAGGAACTTTCCAATGCCCCAAGATCCGGCGCAAACTGCCAGCGTATGTTCGCAAACGGTGCGGCAAATTCCAAACCTACTTCCGGATGGAAAATCAAACCGCCGTCCTCACCGAACAGACCGTCAGCCGACTTATCATAGGTCAACTGCATCATAGCATCTGCATAGACCGTGCTGCCGAAGTACTTACCAATATAAACAGTTGTATTGTCAAAATAGTTACCGATTGAATCCATATTTTCATTATTTCCGCTCAATCCCTGGGTAATCGCATTTTGCAATATCGTTGTTCGTAAAGAGAATATATCAAAATTAAGCAAATCACGCAATGCATTCTCAATTTTTCTTACAAAAAGTGTCTGTGCAAGGAAGTCACTTGTGGTAGCCACCACATCCCCTACAGATGTAGAGTCTCCCGTTGCAATCTGTCCCAAAAGTGCAAGAATCTCGCTCTCCGACTTGGCAGGGCTTGCCGTAAGGACTGGCTTGAACTGCGAAATGTTCTGCCTTACTGCCGCCAGGGAAATTGTAACAGGATCTCCCCTTTCGTCCCGTTCACGGGTTTCTGCCCTTACGGTAAGATACGGATCAAATGAATTCTGGGTTTCATTGAGTATGATGCGACCTTCCTTAAGATAGAAGTTTCGGCTAAGATAGAAGACTTCTCCGCCCCGTAATACGACGTCTCCAGCTATGGACCACAGGGCATTGGCCGTATCCATGGTCAGGTGGATGTTGGTGTCCGGGGCAACAAGACCACGAAGAATCGGTTTTACGATGAAATTTACCTTTTGTCCTATATTAAGGAAAAGGTCCACGTTCATGTTGACTGATTCAGAGGCAGAATCATCCTTTTTGCCTGTAAGTGAAGAGAAGTCCAGGTCAGCAAGATTGTCGATGACGGAAATTTCTGTGTTTCTGAGCGACATGTCACCGGTAATATTTACCTCATCAACTGTATAGGCAACACGAAGATCCAGTCCCACCATACCCTTGAGCCTTACCAGAGGAACGTTTATGTCAATCGGAATATCCCCGTTTCTGCCGGTTGAAACAAAGAAGGATATGTCGTCAATGGCCCACCTGTCCATCTGAACGTGAGCACTGACATCAATCGTACTGTCAAGAATATGGAAAATTGTAGATGGAACCTCCATCTCATCCTGGCTCAGGGAGATTTCCATTCGGGATGCGGTAAGATGCTCCGGAATGAAATTCGGTGAGTTTATGTCTATATTATCCAGGACAAGGGAACCTTCAAGAATCGGGTCGGAAACAAGGCCTCCAATCTTAACATGCCCGGAGAAAACGCCATTGTATATGGTAAGGAGACCGGAGTTGATAAGATAGCTGAACTCTGACATGTCAAGATACAGGTCACTTACATCAAGATCAATCACGGAATTCTTTATGCTTCCGTTAAGGTTAAAGTTGAACGGCTTGTTCTTGTCAACCATAACGCTCAAGGATCCGTCATCCTGAATAAATCCGCTTACACCCAGGGATTCATCAGAGGTAATCATCGTTATTCCAGGCATTTTCTGCATTTCGACGTGAATCGGTATTTTCTTTGCAAAGAAAGTCGATGTCAATCCGTCACTGTCCAGATAAACGCCCACATTGTCCGGTATGGTGAACAAATCCAAAACAGACTGAGTTTCCCTTTCTTCCGGCACATCAGGACATTCAAGGGAAATTGTTATTGGGGCCGCAAAATAATTCTTCTCATCAAACTGGAACAGAAGATTTGTCGTAAGCTGACCGTTAAACTGCCTCAGGTCCATGATTCCAGAAATCTTTTTTGCAAAGAGTTTTTGCCAGCTGACGTCGCAGTCAGAGACGTTTATTATTCCGGAAGAATAATCCACAACACCCCTGGCATTAAGGTTTTCTCCCGCAAGCTGAAGGGAAAGGGAATCAACCGTAAGCTCAATCTCGGGGTCGGCAAGGGTTCCTGTCGCCTTAAGTGAACCGTTAAGGGTATCATCCGCCTGCTGAGACTGAAGGAAACGGGACATTGCAAATGACTTGATTTTAGCATTAGCCTCAAAGTCAAACAGTTCCATGACCGTGTCACCGTTGAATGGAATGAGCTCCGGATCTGGATTCTTAAGTTTTCCGTCCAGATCTATCCGTTCCCCACTGAATTCGTTCATGAACGTGAATACAAAACGCAGGTCCTCAAAGCCGTTGTCACCGGTATTCCACAGCACATAGCCGTCACCGCCAAGCTCAGACATTGAGTCCACGTATGCAATATCGCTTATGATCACACCCTTGTTGTCCACGTTTCCCATAAGGCTCAATTTTGGCTGAAGGGCATTGTTTCCGTCAATCTCCGCTATCTCAAAGCTTTCTATCTCAACAAATATTCCCTCCTCGTTTGAGTAAGAGAAGAAAGTCTGTGTCGAAACAGAGAAAAGCATTGTGTTGAATGAAAGCGGGAAGCCTGCCAGCTGTGCGTGACCTGTAATCGGATTACTGAAATTGACAGACAGCTCAAAGCCGTAATCTCCCGATATGCTCAGCCATTCACCGATTGCATATATTCCGCTGAATTCATATGGGATTGAGTTGAGGTTGCAGTTGGTCATGAAGATGATCTGCCCGTTCTCCAGATCCATATCCGCATCAACCGTGGCCTGAACAGCCTGGTTTCCATAAACAAGGTCCAGCTGTGACACAGAAACATTCCTGTCCGTTCCGTCAAACGAAAGAAGCAGGACTTGTCGGTCTTCCTGTGTATTGGCAAGAACCAGATACGGGACATTGTACGTGACGGTCTCGGTATCGGTTGAAATGTACATCTCACCCGAAGAAATATATGGCGCCAGCTTTGGAGCAAACTCAAGGACAGTCTCCTTAGTCTCACCCTCAAGCAGGTAAGCAATCGTACTTGCTATTGAGTCTATGTAAAAACGGTCAAGGACAACCTCAGCCTGAATGTCCGTCTTTCTACCAAAGCCTACAGTTCCAGAAACAGAAAGCTCACCCGGCTGTTCCGCCTCAAGATGAGAATAATCGTTTACAACAAAAGTAAAGTCAACGGAATCTGAGGACGGGAAAATTTCTGCCTGAGCCGCAGTAAACACCTGTTCCCCAAGATAGAGCTGCGGAATGAAACAAGTGAAGCCGTTCTTCATCGGGTCTATGTAGATGTCTCCGCTTATGCTCTCTCCGTTCGGCAGTGTAAAATGATCCACGGACATCACACCGTTTGGCATAAGGCGTGGTATGTTGAACGTACCGGTATATGTTGCCCCCAACATGGGACCCTGGGCCTTAAGGCTCTTGATGTTCAGGTCGGTGTTGTTTCCGGACATGTTGAATATGAGCCTTTCCCCGCGTGCAATTTTTGGAGGCACCTCCATTGATCCCGTTGCATTCCACTTGTAGCGGCTGTTCATCACGTTTATGTCAAATGAGGCATCGGTCGTTACCCTCATTCCCTGCATCATGGATATCGCGCTGTTTATCATCGGAAGCTTTACCACGCTGAACGGATTCAGGTTTGACGTGCTCAAGTCGATGTGGAAGTCTCCGGTGCCAAGGTTGAACTGTGCAATTGCAGAATAAGGAAGGCCCTTCTTTGTCGTGCGGAAATCAAGCATGTCCCCGCTGTAACGGAGCATTATCTCCGTGCTGTATATCGAATAGTCCGCCTGATTGAGCTTGTCCAATGCAAGAACCACGGATGAACCGGACAGATTTGAAAACAGGTTGCCGCTTGCAGAAAAAGAGGCCCCCAGGGTTTGATTGTCCAATGCGGCAAGTGTCAGCAGAAAGTTTCCCTTGGTTTTTGTGGAAAAGCTTTTTCCGTCCGCCTCCTTGTTCAAATCCATGGATTTTACGGAAGCAAGCACATCGACACCTTCATCAGCGTAATGCACGGACACATTCTTGAGCTGAACTGCAAACGGAATGGCAAACAGGGCCTTTCGGATTGCATCAATAGTCTCATCACTCAAAAATTCAGACTTCAATCCTATTTCTTCCAGCTGGGAACCGATTTTGCTTTCTGTCTCCGAGTCTTCGGGTTCCGACAGTGAAGAAGCAAGCCGCGTCAGCTTGTCGATGATTACCTGGGACTTTCTCCTGTCAAATTCAAAGGTTACGTCGTTTATCAGCAGTTTTGAGAATGCCTTGTCAAAATTTCCCTTCAAAAGCTCACGGATGCTGTATTTTATGACCGCATTTCGTATGGTAAGGAGATTTTCACCGGTATCGGCATCGTAAATTTCTATTCCCCTAAAATGAATTCCGGTCAAGAGAGATGGGGAAAGGGATCGGTAGGTAAATCCGAGGCCTGTCGTTTCATGGAGTTTGGCGGTAAACTGGGCCTCATAAGACCTGATGGCGGCATCAATACGCTTATAAAGCGGCCTGAGCATGGTTATAACCACGCCCACAAGCAAGAGGAAAGCTAGAACTCCTATTGTGTTTCGCACCCAGCGTCTCATTTTTTCAGGCTATCCGTTTTGCCGGATTGCAATTTCACCCCCATTATGTCATACTACTATATAATATATCTTATTTTCGATAAATAAATAAGGCTTTTTCATGATATTAAAGAATTTTATTGTATTTGAAGGCATTGATGGAGCCGGAACAACCACTCAGGCCTCACTTTTAAAAAACAATCCGGCCACAGGAAAGTTTCTCTTTACGGCTGAACCGACAAAATCGGAAACAGGGCTGTTTTTGCGGAAAATGCTCAGCGGAGAGGTAAAGGTCTCCAACGAAACTGCCGCATATCTTTTTGCCGCAGACAGGAACGAGCATGTAAACGGTCCTCTTGTGATAGAGAATGACAGGCAGCTTGTCACAGGACTGGCAAAGGCACAGGAGAACGGATTTTATACCGTCAGCGACAGATACCTTTTCTCAAGCCTTGCATATCAGAGCATCAACTGCGACCCAAAGCTTCCTGAGGTTCTAAACCAGTTCTTTCCCCTTCCACGCCTCCTGATTTTCCTTGACATCGAGCCTTCAGAGGCATTAAAGAGGATGAGCGGAAGAAGCAGCCGTGAAATCTACGAAAAAGAGGACTTCCTCATAAAAACGACGGCCTCATACCGCAGGATAATTGACGAATACTCAAAGGCGGACAAAAGAGGGGACATGGAAGTCATGGTTCTGGACGCCACCCTCAAACCGGAAGAAATCCATGAAACGGTCTGGGAAAAACTGACGGAAATTTACCCTGTTCTTGCACAAAAGCACTAATTATTGTACACTTAGCGGAAATTTGTTTTTGGAGAATCAATATGTCTACACCCATTGAAAATTATTTGAATTCCTGCGGTGGAAAACCAAATCCGGCCATGCTCGCTTATGTCGCAAACCTTCAGCAGACAGCAGCAGTCGGCCCCGAGATTGCTGCAGACGTCGTTAACGAACTGGAGAACCAGAGGCGTCACCTTAAACTGGTTGCAAGCGAAAATTACTGTTCACTCAGCGTACAGGCAGCCATGGGAAACCTGCTTACTGACAAGTATGCGGAAGGATTTCCGGAGCACCGTTACTATGGCGGATGCGTGAATATTGATGCAGTTGAAAATACAGCGGCACGTGAGGCAGAAGCCGTTTTCGGAGCCGACTATGCTTATGTCCAGCCTCATTCGGGAGCAGATGCAAACCTGGTTGCATATTGGGCAATTCTCTCTAAAAAAATTGAAACACCAACCCTGGAAGAACTGGGCGTTAAGTCTCTTGCAGAACTGACGGACGAACAGTTTGACATGCTCAGGAAAAAATTCGGAAACCAGAAACTCATGGGCCTTGACTATTCATGTGGAGGACACCTTACCCACGGTTACCGCATGAATGTTTCCGCAAGGATGTTCGAGAGCCATCCGTATGGAGTTGACAGGGAGACAGGCCTTCTTGACTATGATGCAATTGAAAAGCAGGCCATGGAAGTAAAGCCACTCATTCTTCTTACAGGCTTCTCTGCATACCCCCGCAAGATCAACTTCAGGAGATTCCGTGAGATAGCAGATAAATGCGGAGCCGTACTGATGGTGGACATGGCACACTTTGCAGGTCTTGTAGCCGGAAAAGTATTCACCGACGACTATGATCCGGTCAAATGGGCTGATGTGGTCACGACTACAACACACAAGACACTCCGCGGTCCACGTGGAGCCATCATACTCTGCAAGGAAGAATTCAAGGACTACCTGAACAAGGGATGTCCGATGGTACTCGGAGGCCCACTCGGTCACGTAATGGCGGCAAAAGCCATCGCCCTCAAGGAAGCTCGCACTCCAAAATATCAGGAATGGGCACACAACGTCGTAAAGAACGCACAGGCACTTGCAGAAAGCTGCATGAATCTGGGAATGAGGCTTCAGACCAACGGAACTGAGAACCATCTGATGCTCATCGACGTAACAACATACGGACTTACAGGAAAGCAGGCAGAGGCGGCACTCTTCAAATGCGGCGTCACGGCAAACGCAAATGCCCTTCCCTACGACAAGAACGGAGCATGGTGGACAAGCGGAATCCGTATCGGAACCCCTGGACTTACGACTCTTGGAATGAACGAAGACGACATGAAGGAAGTGGCCTCAATAATCGACCTGGTCCTCAAGGGAACAAAACCTGGCGTAAACAAAGAGGGTAAACCAGCCAAGGGAAAGATCGTTCTTGATCCAGACACCGAGACAAAGGCAAAGGAACGCGTACAGGCATTGCTTGGAAAACATGTCCTTTATCCGGAACTTGACCTTGATTTCCTGAAGAAAGAATTTGTAAAAGCATAAAAAAGGGCAAAAAAAATCGCCTTTTTGTAAAAAAATCAGTTGTCAAACATGAAATTTGACTTTATACTGGTAGAAGGGTTCTGTGTCCGTTTATTTGGTGGCCAACACTTAATCAGCGGGCACAACAGGTGGACAAGGCCCTGAATATCGAACTCGAGGAAGGATTTATGAAAAAAATTATAATGGCATTGGTAGTGGCTCTGGCAGTTACAGTATCAGCAGTCGCACAGAGTTCATCTTCAAGCACACCGATTTGGAATCACGGAGACAATGTTTCTGATCTTTCATATGAAAGCGTGCCTATCTATAAAATCATGCAGACAAGAGATGCCTACATTGTTTTATATCTGGCCCGTGGCATGAAAGTTGAAAGCCTTGTTATCCCAAAGGAATGGGAAAAGCGTGGAGATAATAAAAAGCTTTATTTCCGCAACAAAGCAGCAGGACTTGACTCACTGATGACTGTATTTTATAGAGGCGGTTCATTTGACCATGTTGTTCTGACAGTAACCCTTAACAAAATGGATCCTCTATGGGCAGTTGCACCAAACGGCACCAAGGTCGACACAAACGTAGATTCTCTGGACATTAAGTTCTAGCATCTGAAAAGGGAGCTGTCGGTTCAAACACTACGGCTCCCTGTTTTTTTCTTTAAGGATTCAAAATATGATAAGCCTCTCACAGGAACAAATTGGTTCGTTTAAGTCTTTCGTTGACGCTCATGATTATTTTATTATCGCAGGACATAAGGAACCGGACGGGGACTGCATATCATCCTGTATGGGCATGTCGTTCATCCTTAAGCACCTGAACAAAAAGTATACAATGATAAACTCAGGTCCATTCAAGAGATCCGAGATAAAACAGTTCGCAAACCTTTTTTCCGACCAAAAACCCTCGCTTTACGGGAAACAAAAGCCTGCCCTCCTGATTGTGGACTGCTGCGAGAATGAAAGGCTTGGAGATGTTGCCGCCGGACTGGAGGGACTGGACACTTTCATAATCGACCACCACAAAACCGCAGACGTAAAGGGGAAAAAGGCCATCATCGACCCCACCGCACCCGCAGCCGCACTTCTGGTTCAGCAGCTTTTTGAGGCCATAGTTGGGAAACCGACCCCTGAGGAAGCCCATGCCATATTCTTTGGAGTTGCGACAGATACAGGATTTTTCCATTACCTTAATCAATTTGACTCATCCGTTTTTGAGGCAGCCGCACGACTTACCGCTGCAGGAGTTAATCCACGAGATGTTTATCAGGAAATGACGGACGGTAAACCATGGAACACAAGAAAACTTCTTGCAATACTCCTGGACAGGGCAAAGAGATACTGTGGCGGAAAACTTGTCATAACCTATGAGGAACAGGCGGACACAAGAAGGTACGGGCAGGAAGGACGGGATTCGGATGCCCTATACTCCCTCATGCTTTCTACAGAGGGTGTTGAGGCCGTCGTGTTTTTGAGGCAGGAAAGCGATACAAAATGCACAGCGGGATTCCGTTCCCTTAACGACTGCGACGTAAGCCTTATAGCGTCAGGACTTGGAGGAGGTGGCCACAAGAATGCAAGCGGTGCAAGCATAGAAGGCCGTCTGGAGCTGATTATCCCCCACATCGTGCAGGAATTCGAGAAAGTTCTGTAAGATTCTTACTAATCCTGTAATTTTCTTACAACTGTTGTAAGTTTCTTACAGAAAAACGGATGAATCTTCCAAAAAAATTCTTTGGCGAACAAGTGGCCATATTTTTTTCAATCAATCTTTCTCTTTACATTACAATGATTTACAAAGTTTTCTCTTTTTTTTCTTATATTTTTTTGAATTGGCACATATCTTGCTTTACTCTAATTAAGTTTTATGAAAAAAGAGGGTATTTTATGAAAGAACTTGAAAAGATGGCTCAGGATTTCCAGGAGAAGCGGATTGATGAGAAAACAGCGGTCAACAAGCTTGTTGAATTCATCTACAGGAACAAAACCTGGTTCGGCTTGAACAGGCTGAATGAAGATGACCTGCATGACTTCATGCTCAAGATGTTTCCGCTGTTCACAGGCATTTTCAACAGATATGACAGTTCAATAGGCACTTTCACCTGCTATCTGATTGGAAACATTATTCAGGCCTACCACGGATGGAAAAGGGGAAATGCAAGGCTTCAGATAAAAAGAAGGACACTTGAGGAGATTGAATGCCAGCGCTTAATGTCAAATGAATCAGGCAGATTCTCAGACAACACACTTTTTGTAAGCGACCTTCAGCTGTACCAGGAACACCC
This sequence comes from Treponema sp., assembly GCA_016281495.1. Taxonomy (GTDB): domain Bacteria; phylum Spirochaetota; class Spirochaetia; order Treponematales; family Treponemataceae; genus Treponema_D. The sequence continues at coordinate 79,793 of JAEEIU010000055.1, forward strand.
TGTTGAAGAAATAAAACGCATGGTCTCATATCATAAGGAATCAATTTCAAGGACCGAAATTACAAGGAAAGTCAAATCCATTGAAAAAATCAGGCAGGAAGCGGCACTCATCCTTATGGTAAAATCCTGGTATCTTGTGGATAATCATCTGCTGGAGAAAATTTCTGCCGTCACACAGGTTCCATCCAATTCATTGATTGAAATCCTGGATAAAACCAAAGACCTTATGGAAAGGAAAACAGACAAAATGAACTTTACCATGCTCAGCAGGGACAGAAGCTATTATTACAGGGAGCGTTACCGCATAGAAAGGGAAAGCCCTTACGGAATGAACCTGTCCATGACAATCAACCGCAAACGGAACTTTCACTCAAAAAAATGGCATAAATTCAACAGGAGGCTTCAGGATCATAACCGGAGGCTTGTTCCCAGCAACAGAATTGTGGCACTTGTCCTTGGAATGGATCAGCGCAGAGTTCAGTATGTTCTGGACAGAATAAACAAAAACATGGACATTCTGTCGTTAAACTGGTATTATGGCAGGCATGAAGATTTATTTGGCAAGCGGAAACTTGAATAAAAAAAGGGAAATGTCAGAGATTTTTCCCGAACATACAATCGTAGTCCCAAAAGACGAGGGAATTGACTTTGATCCTGATGAGACGGGAACCACATTCTACGAAAACAGCATAATCAAGGCTAAGGCCCTTTACGACATCGTAGGCTGTCCGGTTCTCGCCGATGACTCTGGAATCTGTGTAGACGTGCTTGGCGGTGCACCGGGAATCTATTCCTCCCGCTATGCAGGCCCCGATTTCATGCACGGAAGGCCCGACGGAAAGAAAATTCCCCAGGAAGAGCAAAACCGACTCCTTATCGAGCAAATGAACAAAGCCCTTGAAACATGTCCTGACCCGGGGAAAAATGCACCAAAGGGATTGTTTCCAAACGGTCCAAGGAGTGCCCGCTATGTATGTGCCATGGTGTTTTACCGAGGTCCCGGTCAGATTTATGTATGCCAGGACACAATGGAAGGCACCATAATCGAAAGGGCGGAAGATCAGAGGGGTGAAAACGGTTTCGGCTATGACCCGCTCTTTTTCCTACCCCAATATGGAAAAACCTCCGCAGAGATAAGTCCGGAAGAGAAAAATGCCATCAGCCACAGGGGAAAGGCAGCTAGGGCAATAAAAATGATCATAGACTCAGTAATTTAATGATTTTTAAAAATATTTAAAAAAATTCAAAAAATTTAAAAAATTTTGCTAAAGTTTGTATCATCATCCTCCGATAATGGTTAATGAAGTGTCATGACTGCTCAACTTCGTAGAAGATAACAGTCAGGGCTTCACGTAAAAGATTATGGATGTAGCCTTGTAATGCAGAAATAATCTTTTACAACAGGCAGAAAGGATTTTGCCTGACACATACATAGTTCCACGGAGGAAAACACTATGGTTATCAATCACAACATGAGTGCAATGTTTGCACAGCGTTCAGAAGGTCTCACCGAAGTTAGCAATCAGAAGAACATGGAAAAACTCTCATCAGGCATGAGGATCAACCGTGCAGGTGATGATGCTTCAGGTCTTGCCGTTTCAGAAAAAATGCGCAGCCAGATTCGTGGCTTGAACAAAGCTTCAGAAAACGCAAAGAACGGCATTTCATTCATCCAGACAACAGAAGGCTATCTGCAGGAAACAGAAGACATCATTCAGCGCATCCGCGAATTGGCTATCCAGTCAAGCAACGGTATCTACACTGATGAAGACCGCATCATGATCCAGGTCGAAGTTTCTTCACTTATCGCAGAAGTTGACCGCGTCGCTTCACACGCACAGTTCAACGGTATGAACATGCTCACAGGCCGCTTCGCACGCCCAACTGGAGAAAACAATGTAACAGCTTCTATGTGGCTCCACATCGGTGCCAACATGGACCAGAGGACACAGGTATTCATCGGTACCATGTCTGCAGCTGCTCTTGGACTCCGCCAGGTTGGAACAGAAGAAATCATGACTCTTGCAACTCCAGACGAAGCAAACCGCGCAATCGGTACTTTGGACGAAGCAATCAAGAAGATCAACAAGCAGCGCGCTGACCTTGGTGCATACCAGAACCGCCTTGAGATGACAGTTGTTGGACTTGACATCGGTGCAGAGAA
>JAEEIU010000056.1 GCA_016281495.1 Treponema sp.
GGGAATCCGAAAATAGATGAAAGAATACAAATTACGATACCTTCCAATCGCAAAAGAAGATTTATTTGAAATAATAAATTATATTCAGGATGTCTTGCAAAATCCGATTGCCGCACAAAACACATTAAATAAAATTGAAACTGCCATTCTAGAAAGAGTTCCGATGTGCGAGAGCTTTCCTGTCTGGCAGTCTATGAAAAACCGCAAATACCCTTATAGAAGAATTAATGTTAGTAATTATACTGTATGGTATGTTGTAATAGATGATGTTATGGAAGTCAGAAGAATACAACCGTCAAATCGTAATGAAGAAAATCTTTTACAATGAACGATTTGAATATTTTTTATACAAAAAAAAGCATAACAAAGCTTCAAAGCGGATGTCGCGGTCAAGCCGCGCCACCGTTTAACCAGTTGTTATGCTGACGCCCGCACTGGGGCGCTTAGGAAGAAATATAGATGAAAAGAATATTTATATTTTTGTTAATAGGCATATTAATATCTGACTGTTATGCAATAAATTTTGTGACAAATAATAAAACTTATCCAATTTGGGCTTTTCAGCAGTACAATTTCTGCCGTAAAGAAAAGGTGATTCAAGCAATAATAACAATATTGTACTATTTACACATAATGTAGAAACATGGCCATTTGGTATTGAATATGAAGACTTCTCTTTTCTTATTAATCGAGAGATAGAATGGAAAAAAATGACTATTTACAGTTTTTCCTATCAATCAAAAAATATAGAAATTTTTATTTTGAAAAATAAAACAATAATCAATCATGATAGAATGTTTAATTTAATTAAAATGTATTGGTTTCCTAAAGAAATGAAAAATGAAAAAACTGTAACAGCAAAACTTGAATACAGTTTAGATGACGGAAAAAAATATACAGAATATACAGAAATATATGTTTGGTAACTATAAATATTTTATAAGTCAATCCAAATTTACTGATAAAATTAATTAATCTAAAACGCGGTCAAGCCGCGTTTTTTTATCAAATTTTACTTGACAAAAAGGATATACAATGTATATACTAATTATATGGAGGTACACTATGCAAGCAGTAGTTCAGAAATGGGGCAATAGCCTCGCTTTTAGAATTCCGTCACTTTGGGCAAAAGACAACAACGTAAAGAGCGGAAGCAAAATAGAAGTAATCGCCGAAAAAGGAAAGATGGTAATCCTTCCACAGAAAAAGACTCTTGATGATATGCTGGCTATGGTAACTCCAGAGAACATTCATTCAGAAATTTCTACAGGTAGTTCGGTAGGTAATGAAGAATGGTAAACTCAAATTATACTCCAGAAAAAGGCGATTTGGTTTGGCTTGATTTCACTCCACAAGCAGGACATGAGCAGAAAGGTCGAAGACCTGCGATTTGTATTTCACAAAAAAAATATAATCAAAAAACAGGACTGGCTTTATTCTGCCCTATTACAAGTCAGATTAAAGGCTATCCTTTTGAAATTGTATTAGATACGCATTCAATAAACGGATGTATCTTAAGTGATCAAGTAAAAAATCTTGATTATCAACAGAGAAACTGTGATTTTATAGAAAAAGCAACAGATGAAGAAATTGATTCTGTTATTGACAACATAAAACTGTTAATAGAATAATCACAAAACATGCACTTACGAACTGCGGTCGTTTGCATTTATGGAAATTATTTACTAGTGCACTTACGCGCACGATGCATCAAATCGGATGTAGAGCCTGCGCCCGCCACCGTTTAAGTGCGTAGTTATGTGGCCCCCGCACTGCTTTTAGAGGAAGAATGAAAAAACTTTTTTTACTACTTTGTATTGCATCAATTATTTTATCACTTGTCTCATGTGCCTCGCGTGTTTCAAAAGTAGAACAACAGGAAATGTACAGCTGGTATTATGTTCCATTTAAAAATTCACAAAGTCTTGCACACCTTGATTCGGAATCCACACTTAAATTTCCTAATGATGATAATCTTCCTGTTATAGACGGGGCAACAGCCCTTTTCCCGGTTTACTGTTCTTTTGTGGAAGCTGTTTATCCATCTGATTGTAAAGTTGAAGACTTCGTTAAATTTTCAAAAACAGACAAAGCATACGAAAAGCTCTTATCAGGAACAAATGATATCATTTTTGTTGCAGAACCTTCCAAAGAGCAAAAAGAAATGGCCAAAGAAAAGAGTCTAGAATTCAATATGTACACGATTGGGTATGAAGAGAATTTTTCAGGCTGACAGGCATGTATTTATGAACAGGAGGAAAAAAATGGATATAATTCCGCTACCAAAAGAAAAATGGAAGGGAACACCGATTCCTTCAACAATAAAGAGCAAGTCCTATTATGACTTCAATATTTCCCCCTTGAACAAAGAGGGCTGCAAGATTGAACTTGTGAAAAAGGATTTTGAAAAGGAGATAGTCCACACTCAGGAGGAATATGATTTCCCCGACGGTTTGTATCAGGATTACTGGGAAAATGCAGAGGCCTTTGGTGTCGTGGGCGACAATGGAAAAATGCTTGCCTGCATCGAGGTATGCCCGGAGGAATGGTCCAACAGACTGATGGTAACTGAGCTTTGGGTTTCTGAGGAGCTTAGAGGTCAAGGTTATGGCAAACGGCTCATGGACAAGGCAAAGGAAGTTGCGGCTGCACAAAAACGGCGCACAATCATCCTGGAGACACAGTCATTCAACACAAACGCAATCGGTTTTTATCTTCACCAGGGATTTGAGATCATCGGCTTTGACACATGCTGCTACACAAAGAACGATATCGGCCGCAAGGAAGTTAGAATCAACCTGGGCTATTTTTTCCACCGTGAGGCCACAAAGGAATTCACAAAATGAACTACGATCCAAGTGAAGAAGAAATCAATTTTGTAAATGATGCACTACGTGAATTCAACGATAAGAAAGTTGGACCTGATAATCACGTTCTCCTGAATATTGTGGAATATGACGAGGACAAAAATGTAATCGCAGGAATTTTGGGCGGCACTTACTGGGGATGGATGCATATCGATATACTTTGGGTTGATGAAAAATATCGTAAGCAGGGACTCGGCTCAAAACTGTTGGAAGCGGCAGAAGAGGAAGCAAAGAAACGCGGATGCCATTCAGTTCATGTTGATACAATGTCATGGCAGGCCCCCGAATTCTACAAAAAGCACGGCTACAAAATCATTGGTGAACTTGAGGATATTCCGGATGGGAATAAAAAGTTTCATCTTATAAAAGATCTGGAGGCATAAAAAATGGAATTCCGGAAAATATTTGATACAATCCCAGAAGAGTTTGATAAATATCGTCCACGATACAGCAAGGAACTTTTTGATGCTTTAATTGATTATGCGAAAATAAGCCCAGGGAAATCAGTTCTTGAAATAGGTCCTGGAACCGGGCAGGCAACCGATCCGATTCTGGACACAGGCTGTGACTATCATGCAATTGAACTTGGTGAACATCTTTACGCAAAGATGAAGAAAAAATATGGCAAGCGCCCGAACTTTAATAGCGTAAATGATGATTTTATTACTCATGATTTTGGTTCAGAAAAATACGACATGATTTATTCGGCAGCGACAATTCAATGGATTCCGGAAGATATAGCTTTTTCAAAAACTTATGGCTTGCTCAAAGAAGGCGGCACTCTTGCAATGATGCTTGTTTCTTCTGATTACCGTTCGGCAAATGAAGCTTTGTATGATGATATTCAAAAAGTATATGGCGAATATTTTAAGCCGGAATATGAATATAAACAGGGAAAATTTCATTACGATAATGCCACAAACTACGGTTATAAAAATTTTGAGCGTCGTGACTTTTATGGAGAACGAAGATTCACTGCAGACGAATATGTTGCCTTTAGTAAAACTCACTGCGACCATCTTGTAATCCCTGAACCGTACGGAACAAAGTTTTTTGATGGCCTGCGCAACGCTGTTCTTGACCATGGGAACTGCATTATCTTCAAAGATACTTATGTTTTGTATCTGACGAAGAAATAAATAATCAAGATTGGATACCATATCAGGAAAATGATTGACAAAATAATGAAGAAAAGCGGAGAAAAATCTTTCCTCAAGGACCTTGAAAAAATTGATGGGAAAAAGCTTGATAAGTCTATTTGCGAGGATCTTGATATTTCCTACACGGACAAAAGTTCAAATGAGCAGAAACTTGATGTCTATTATTCTAAAAGCAAAATAAAAAAACCGATTCTTATCGACATTCACGGAGGCGGTTTTATCTCAAATGATAAAGAAATCAATCATCTTTTTGGCAATTACATGGCACAAAATGGTTTTGTCGTTTTCAACTTGAATTACCGTCTTGCTTACCCTGAATATACTGTGTTTGATCAGATTGAAGATATTGATTCAGCTGTCAATTGGATATTAGCTAATGCAGAAAAATATGGCGGTGATGCAAATTCAATGTATATCGCCGGTCATTCTTCAGCAGGTGTGCTTGCAGTTACAGAAGCCATGTTATGTAACAATACTGACATGCTCAGAGATTATAATCTAAAAGAAAGGCATTACAATTATAAGGGTATAATTCTTGACTGCGGCCTGATGCATTTCTATAAACGAAGCATAGCCTATACCGGAATGAGGAATATGGTTTTTCCAAAGAATTATACCAAGAACGAAAAGTACAAGTATCTGATTTTTGAAAACCGCAAAGAAATAAATAATTGAGAAGAGGGATATAAGATGATAGAAATAAAAGAATCAACATAAGATGACATAAAGAATATTCAAGGACTCTGGGCTGATGCGGATGTGATGAAATATATCTGGCCGGGTGGATTGCAAGAAACTGAAGAAGGCATAAAGAAATGGTTGGATGAATACATTTCAACAAGACCAATCAACAACCATTATTCCATATTTGAAGATGATAAATATTACGGTGAGACAGCTTACGGTATCGACGAAAAAACTCGAAGTGCTTCGTTAGACATAAAATTGTTTAGTTTTGCAAGGGGACGAGGAATCGCAACTCAAGCTTTATCATATTCTATTCAAGAAGCTTTAAAAAACGGCGCAGAAACTTTGTGGGTGGATCCTCATCCTGCAAACAACAAAGCAATAGCCTTATACCAGAGACTTGGTTTTGTTCGGAAAGAAATGCCTGAGCATGTAATTGCTTTGGGTGAAGACCCGAACAGATTTGTCTATATGGAACTGTGCAGGAGGTGATAATATGGATTTACGAATCATAAATCTTGTAGAAAACGAGCCAGGTTCTTCCGGCTGTGAGGCAGCACATGGGCTTTCGTTTTATATTGAGACAAAAAATCATAAGCTACTCTTTGACACAAGTCCGAGTGAAGTTATTCTTCGTAATGCCGAAAAACTTGGTGTGGATTTAAGCGCGGTTGATACAGTAATTTTGAGCCACGGGCATTATGATCATTCAGGCGGAATCCTTGCGTTTGCGGATCTTAATTCAAAAGCAAAGATTTACATGCAGCACAATGCCGGCGGGGAATACTATGCATTTGATGGAGAAGACAAGGGGTTCCGTTATATCGGGATTGATAAAAAGATTCTCTCACTGCCACAAGTTAAACTTCTAAAAGGTGATAAAATAATTGATGACGAGCTTCAGGTTTTCACTGTTGATGATCGTGCCTTTCCGCTGCCTTCTACAAACAAGCGTCTTCGTGAACTTTGCGGTGGCGAATATATTCAGGATGAATTCCATCATGAGCAGAATCTGCTTTTGACATCTTGTGGAAAGAAAATCCTTTTTTGCGGTTGTGCTCATAACGGCATTTTAAATGTAATGAAGGCACTGGAACGCAAGTTTGGAAAAGATATGCTTCCTGACCTTGTAATCGGTGGCTTCCATCTTATGAAGCGAACAGAGTTTTCAGAAGCAGATACTACCGAAATCATAGAAATTGCAGATCATCTAAAAAAATACAAAGCGCATTTTGCAACCTGTCATTGTACTGGCATACCAGTTTTCAATCAGATGAAGGAAATCATGGAAGATCAACTTACTTATATTCGCTCAGGGGATGAAGTTGAAATTTAGTTAATATGCTTTATCAGAAAATACTTCGTTAGATTTTCGTCATTGCTTTTTCTTACGTATTCTATTTCGAAGCCCATTTTCACATAAAACTCAGGGGCCTGAAAAGCGTATGTCGTAACATTGATGTTCTCAAAATTCCGACCTTGGAATTCTTGCTCAACCCTTTTTATCAATTCAGTTCCAACGCCTTTGTTCCGGTATTCTTCCATCACGATGAGGTCTGTAATATGAATCTCTTTGTAATATGAGTGACCGACGATGATTCCCATCAGCCTATCATTTTCTTTTGCAACAAAACAGAAATCATTGTAATCCACGACTATGTTATACTTTTTGGCATATCTGTTGAATTCCTGATCTATTAATTCACCCAGATTTTCCTCGTTAAAATCGACTTTTAGGATTTGCACCTCGGGCAATTTTTCATTTGCCTTTAATATCATTTATGTAGTCTCCACTTCCACAGAATAATTGTAACATAAATACACAGGATTAGCAAATGATAAAAAAGTAATTCAGGTGTTTCGGATGCCTTTTATAAAAGAATTGCAAATTTTGAAAAGTGTGATATAATGAGTCAAAACAGGAATAAAACATGACCACAGAAGAAAAAGCAAATAAGATTATAGAAGATATCCGCAAAGAGCAAGGTACTAATCCTATAAGAATGTTTAAAAACCTCGCGAGAAAAGATTACATCAGCATCCATGGTCCTGAACATCATATTCTGGACGGGGCATGCCTGCTTATGGCATATCATAACGCTGGTGGTAAAATCAATATTGATGAGGGATTGAAGAAGATCCTTTACGAAGGTTTACGGATGCCTGGAGCCATGTGCGGACTTTGGGGAATCTGTGGAGCTATTACTTCAATTGGCGCGGCACTTTCTATTATTGATGGTACAGGTCCTCTTTCCGATGATGGAACCTGGGGAAACCACATGGCATTTACCGCAAGTGCAATCGGGGAGCTTGGGAAAATCAATGGCCCCAGGTGCTGTAAAAGAGATGCCATAATAGCTTTTAAACATGGAATTGAATATGTAAATCAACATTATGGTGTTCAGCTTGAATATGAAGAGCAGACCTGCGAGTTTTCATCACAGAATCAGCAGTGCATCAAAGAAAGATGTCCGTTTTTTAATTGAACGTGAACATGGAGAATTATCACTTGATTAAAATTGAATTATTATCAGAAGCAAATTTCAGTTTAGAATCATTGGATTCATATAACAGAAAACAGGATGTAAATAAAGTATATCGAAGAATAGACGGAGAACATACTTTAGTAGAATGCAAATATACCGAAGATTGGGACCTGAACAAAAAGCGTTCTGTGGCAAAGAAAATAAGCAGGGATGATTATATTACATACATTGCATTAGAAAATGAAAAAGTTGTTGGCTTTATAGGACTATTAAAAAAACTAAACGGTCCCTACATGATTCTTGATATGATGCAGGTATCTTCTGAATGTAGAGGCAAAGGAGTTGGCAGACAATTATTTGAAGCAGGAAAAGCGGAAGCAAGAAAAGCAGGTGCGGAGGCTTTGTATATTTCCGCTTGTTCTTCTGAGGAGACGATTGCATTTTACAGAGCAATGGGAAGTGTCTTGACAAGTAATCCTATAAAAGAAATTGCTGAAGCGGAACCATTTGACCTTCAGATGGTTTGTCCTGTGAAAGATTGAGTTTAACGAGCAAGGAGAAACGAATGATACTTTTAGTTGTAGATACGCAGAAGGGATGTTTTAATGAAAATCTGTATGCATTCGAAACAGTAAAAAATAATATCAAAAAGTTGATTGCTGTTGCGCGAGAAAACAATGTTGAGGTCGCTTATGTTCAGCATGATGACGGACCAGGTGCAGATCTGGATAAGCTTACAGATAATTATGAAATATACGAGGAATTTGCCCCAAGAGCTGATGAGAAGCGTTTTGAAAAAAATGTAAACAGCGCCTTTCATCCCATGACAGGGCTTACGGATTATCTTAACTCCAAGGGTGAGAAAGATATTATTACAATCGGAGTATCAACAGACTTTTGTATGGATGCAACAATTAAATGCGGATTTGAGAGGGGCTTCAACATTCTTGTTCCGGCATACACAAACTCAACCTACGACAATCCCTATTTTGACAAGGAAACAGCCTACAAATATTACAATGAATTCATGTGGGGAAAACGATACGCAAAGATAATTACCATGGAACAGGCTATCCAACTTTTACAATCAGAAATATCTGTATCGGATTTATAGGAAGAAAATGGAAAACAAAACTATAACAATCAAAGAAGAACGCCTCACCACCGAAGAGTATATTGATTTCTTAAAGCGTACGGACCTTGGTTCTCAATATCACAAGGAGCGATTTGAGGACAGGATTCCAAAGCTTGTAAAGAATGTTTCAATCAGCCTGGTTGCAAGGAATGATGAGGGACTTATTGTCGGTGTTCTTTTCGGGCTTACTGACTTCTGCTACTGGCTCTATGTTACAGACCTTGGTGTGGACAGAAATTATGAACGACAGGGAATTGCAACAAAACTGATGAAGCAAGCCCACGAACTTGCCGGCGGAGAAAAGGACATTGCAGTCTATCTGATTGCAAATGATAATGCCATTCCATTCTACGAAAAACTCGGAATGAAACATGCCGATGAAATAATGAAATATAATCACATAGACTGGACCGAATGGACAGTAAAATAAAACTTTATAAAGGAGATTTTTATGATTATCAGTAAAACAAAATATAACGCGACGGAAGCAGAGATAAAAGAATTGTTTGCATTTCACAAAATAGGAAATGTCAGTGATATAGCAACATTGGGTTTTGGAGAATTCAATTCGGCGTACAAAGTCACCTGTGATAATGGTACAAGCTATGCATTAAAGATAGCTCCACCGGAAACTGCAAAAGTACTTACTTATGAAAACAATATGATGAAGTCAGAAGTGTTCTGGTATTCACAGATGCATGATAAAACAGACATCCTCTGTCCTAAAATTTCTGTATCTGATTTTTCAAAACAAATAATTAAAAGCAACTGTTTCATCATGGAAATGATGGCGGGAAAGCCTATCTGGGAAGCGGGTCTTTCTGAAAAAGAATATGAAGAAATTCAAAAGCAGAAAATCTCCATGCTCACCAAAATCCACAGAATCACAAATGACGAATTCGGCTATATTCAGACAGGGCTTGTTCCTTCATGGTATAAGGCCTTGAAAAACATGGCGGTTAACCTGGTTAATGACTGCAAAGCTCTAGGTCATGATACGCCAGACGGAGAGAAGTTTGTGACCTTGATAGATAAACATGAAAAGATTTTGAGCTCAGTACCTTGCAGAATGGTGAACTTTGATTTTTGGGACAGCAATATTCTTTATAATACCGAGACAAAGAAAATTTGCTGGATTGACCCTGAACGCGGATTCTGGGGTGATCCTGTTGCTGATTTTCTAACCTTCGCGCCAGGACAAAAAGCACCTCTTTCAGCTAAACAATATGTACTTGATGCATATAATGAAACAGCACAGGAAAAAATCTTTTTGACAGAAGAAACAGAGATCCGATATGAACTTGCGGTTTGTTATCTCGCGCTTATTGAAGAAGTTGAAAAATATGTCAGATACGAACCGGATAATCCAACATATATCAGGAACGCAACTGATTCAAAAGAAATGTTTGAGATGGCATTTAAGTATCTTTAAATGATAATGAACGAGGTATTGGTATGGTGAATGAATTTAATGAATATGTTCGCGACTGTTTTTCTGAAGCTGGTGATATTGTCATAAAGCCTATGATGGGCGGATACCTTGTATATTATAACGGTAAGCTGATAGGTGACGTTTGCGGTGGTGAGCTTTTCTTAAAGAGAACGCCTACATCAGACAGACTGCTTGCAGATTCCGAACTGCGCTATCCGTATGAAGAATCAAAGACCCTGATGCACGTATTTGACAGTTTTGATGACAAGGCCCTGATCCAGGAACTTCTGGAAGGCATGTATTCTGAACTTCCGGCGTCGAAGAAAAAGAAGTAGAGAAACGCTGCTGATGACGTCGTCATGTATGAATACAAGAAATGATTCACAATGTATATAATCAGCTCGAAAAATCGGGGTTTGTGTAAGGAGGCGTAGAAATGGATGCGGTTTTTAGCGTACGAGACAGACAGGTTGCTTTCGATTATATCCTTTCGACTGCCAGGCAGTGCGGTAAAATAATATCGTTGGTCCA
>JAEEIU010000057.1 GCA_016281495.1 Treponema sp.
ATAGAAAATGGAAAGAATTGGTGTATTTGTATGTCACTGTGGTACTAACATTGCCGGAACAGTTGACGTAGAAAAAGTAGCGGAAGAACTTGGAAAGGTAGACGGAGTTGTTTATTCAACCCACTACACTTATATGTGTTCTTCTGCCGGTCAGCAGATGATTGAGGACCATATCAAGAACGACAAGCTTACTGGTGTTGTTCTTTGTTCATGTTCTCCACGCATGCACGAAAAAACCTTCCGTTCATGTGCAGAACGCGCGGGCCTCAACCCATTCAAAGTTGAAGTTGCAAACATCCGTGAACAGACTTCATGGGTAATGAAAGATATGGAGCAGGCTACAGAAAAGGCCATTGCTCTTGGTAAGGCTGCCATAGCCAAAACAATCCTGGACACGCCGCTTATCGCCGGTGAAACACCAATGACAAAGCGTGCCCTTGTTATTGGCGGTGGTATTGCAGGTATTACGGCTGCCCTCGACATTGCAGATGCAGGCTTCCCGGTAGACATCGTGGAAAAAGACTACACTGTCGGTGGAAAAATGGCAAAGCTCGACAAAACCTTCCCGACCTTGGACTGCGCTTCTTGTATCGTAACTCCAAAGATGACGGAAGTAAGCCAGAACCCGAACATCCGCATTCTCTCAGCTTCTGAAGTCTGCAGGGTATCAGGCTACATCGGAAACTTTGAAATCGACATCAAACGTCATCCGCGCTATGTTGACGAGACAAAGTGTACTGGTTGTGGTGCCTGTATCGAAAAGTGTCCAAACAAGAAGGTTCCAAACAGCTTTAACCTTGGCCTGAACAACCGCAAGGCAATCGACATTCCTTTTGCCCAGGCTGTTCCAAAGGTGGCAAACATCGACGCAAACTACTGCCTCCACATGAAGGGTCTTGCAAACGGCAAGGACAATGTCTGTGGATTCTGTGAAAAGGCTTGTGCCGCAGGTGCAATCAAGTTTGACCAGAAAGAAGAAATCATTACGGAGAAATATGGTGCAATCATCGTAGCGACAGGCTACAACCCCATTTCTCTTGAAAAATTCGACGAGTACGCATACAACCAGAGTCCGGACGTAGTTTCATCACTTGAGTTTGAGCGCCTGTGCAATGCGTCAGGTCCTACAAACGGCCACCTCCTCCGCCCTTCAGACGGAAAGGAACCCAAGACAATCGTATTCGTTCAGTGTGTGGGTTCCCGCTGCTCTGCAGATTCTACAAAGGGTCATGAGTACTGCTCAAAGATCTGCTGTATGTACACTGCAAAGCATGCAATCCTTACACGCGACCACTATCCGGATACAAACTGCTATGTATTCTACATTGACGTTCGTACCCCAGGTAAACTCTTTGATGAATTCTACCGCCGTGCAGTTGAACAGTATGGCGTTCATTACATCAAGGGTCAGGTAGGAAAAGTTACTCCACAGAGCGACGGAACTCTTGATGTTCAGGGAAGCGACCTCATCTTGAACAAGCAGGTCCACATCAAGGCCGACATGGTTGTACTCGCTGCATCCATTGAGCCGGACAAGAGCGCAAGACCACTTGCAACAATGCTTACTACTTCAATGGACAACAACGACTTCTTCCTTGAGGCCCATGCAAAACTCCGTCCTGTAGAAAGCCCAACTGCAGGCATCTTCCTTGCAGGATGCTGTCAGGGTCCAAAGGACATTCCGGAAACTGTTGCACAGTCATCTGGTGCCGCTGCAAAGGCAATCTGCTTACTCGTAAAGGACAAGCTCAAGAACGACCCGTGTACCGCACAGCCTGATGAAAACGCATGTAACGGTTGCGGCCAGTGTGTCAATGTCTGTCCATACGGTGCAATCTCTTATGTCGACAAGGATTTCCGTGGCCCGAACAGAACGACCATCACACGCCACGTATCACAGGTCAACAGTGCCATGTGCCACGGTTGTGGTGCATGTACGGTTGCATGTCCTTCCGGCGCTATGGATCTTAAGGGATTCAGCAATAAACAAATCTTGGCGGAGGTAGATAGCGTATTGTAATATTAATTGTCAGACAAGTGTCATTGCCGTGCTTGACACGGCAATCTTTCAAAAGATTATCGGGTCAAGCCCGATAATGACAATGCTGACAGATATGCTAGAAAATGACTATGAGTGAAACAAACAATAAAAACTGGACGCCGAAAATTGTTGCATTCTGCTGTAACTGGTGTTCCTATGCAGGAGCAGACCTGGCCGGCAACAACCGCCTTGAATATCCTGGAAACGTAAAGATCATCCGCATTCCGTGCTCATGCCGATTGAACCCATTGTTCATTCTTCGTGCATTCCAGCGCGGTGCTGACGGTGTCATTCTTTGCGGATGCCACCCCGGTGACTGCCACTATTCTACAGGAAACTACTTTGCACGCCGCCGCATGACCCTCCTCTTCTCCATGCTTGATTATCTTGGAATTGAAAAGGGACGTACGCGTGTTGAATGGTGTTCCGCTGCAGAAGGTGTACGCTTTGCCGGAATTATGAATGATTTCGTAAAGCAGATTACTGAGCTTGGCGAATGTAAAAAGCTGGAGGATGTAAGATGCAAGACAAATTAATCAAACGTGCAAAAGAACTCCTTTCAGAAGGCAAGGTTCAAAAGGTAGTCGGTTGGAAAAAAGGTCTTTTTGAAGATGATGTTACTCCCGCAGTTTTTGAAAGTGCGGAAGAACTCGACAAGGGCTTTGTATTCAACAAATACTGTGCCGCAAACCTTTCCAAATATCTCGTAAAGATTACACGCGATATCGAAGTAAAGAAAAGCACGACAAGAGTAAACAATACAATGGCAAAGCAGCGTGATCCAAACGCTCAGGATGCCCCAATACCACAGGAACGCGTTCTTGTATTCCTCAAGCCGAATGACACATACTCATTCACCCAGCTTCTAAAGGAAAACCGCATTACACGCGACGACGTTTATGCCATCGGAGTTCCGTGTCAGGATACTCTGGACGGTGGAGACGTTTGCGAAACATGCAAGAACAAAAAGCCTGTTTCCTGCGATGAGCTTATCGGTGTTGAGGCAGAAATCGAGCCTGTTGAATCAACACGCATGGCAGAAGTTGCAAAAATTGAGGCAATGACTGCAGACGAGCGCAACGAATTCTGGAAGAACGAATTTTCCCGCTGCCTCCGCTGTAATGCATGCCGCGACATTTGCCCCGCATGTACCTGCGAAAAATGTGTATTCGACAACAACAAGCTGTACACCTCACAGAAGGTTGCACAGACAAACTTTGAAGAAAGCCTGTTCCACATCATCCGCGCATGGCATGTTGCCGGCCGCTGTACTGACTGTGGTGAATGTTCACGCGTTTGCCCGCAGCACATTCCGTTGTACCTCCTGAACCGCAAGTTCATCAAGGACATCAACGAAATTTACGGTGACTATCAGGCTGGAGCAGATATGGAATCAAAACCTGCCATGCTTACATTCAATGCCGAAGGTGATCCTGAAACGACAATCGTCTGGGAACGCTCAAAAGACGGAGGTGAAAACTAATGCTTTGTATTTCACAAGACAAAATTGATTCATTGTTTGAACTCATCGGCACAAAGCAGCCTCTGTTTCTGCCGGTAGACAATTCATCTGGAAAAGCTGATTTCAAACAGTGGGAAAAAGGCGTAAAGCTTTCTTCAGCATTAAAGACTGTCAGATCCACCAAGGACTTTTTCTTCCCCAAGACTGAGCACATGGTAAGCTATACGATGAAGGGCAAGGAAATCACTATGGAAGACCCCCGCAAGGAACTCGAAGACTTTGTTGTTTTCGGTGTACGTCCCTGTGATGCAGTGGGATTTTCCGTAATCGACAACGTTTACCTGAACATGAATCCGGTTGACTCTTACTACAAGAACCGCCGCGACCATGGAACAGTAATCACCCTTGCATGCAACGAACCCGCCAAGACATGTTTCTGTCCGACTTACGGAATCGATGCTAGTCTTTCTTCTGATAAGAACGGTTCTAAGGGTGATGTAAGCTGCTGGCTTGCTGACGGAACTTACTTCTTTGAAGCAAACACAGACAAGGGTAAGAAGTTTGTAGAAGCTGCTAAGTCTGCTCTTAAAGACGGCGATGCTAAGGCTGTAGACGCTGCCAAGAAAGATATCAAAGACAAGACAGAAAAACTTCCTTTTGCTCATCTTGATCTTTCTAAGTTCCAGGGCAAAGATATGCTCAAAATCTTCAACTCAAAAATCTGGGAAAAGGTTGCAGAACCATGTCTTGGATGCGGAACATGTACTTATGTATGCCCGACATGCATGTGCTTTGACGTACGCGACTTTGACACAGGAACGGAAAAGGGAATACGCCAGATCCGCTGCTGGGACTCCTGCATGTACAACGACTTCACTCAGATGGCTGCGGAAAACCCTCGTCACACACAAAAGGAAAGAAGCCGTCAGAGGTTCATGCACAAGCTCATGTACTATCCTATGGCACACGAAGGCCTGTTCAGCTGCGTGGGATGCGGCCGCTGTCTTGAAAGCTGCCCTGTAAACATGAACATCGTAAAAGTAATCAAAGCTGTTCAGGAAACAGATGATATTGGAGGAGATAAATAATGGAACAGAACGAATCATTTATCCCTTACATCGGAAAAATTATTGACATCAAGCAGGAAACTCCTGACGTAAAGACTTTCAGTGTAGTTGGACTTGACGGAAAGAAATTGTTCGAGCACATTCCGGGACAGTGTGCAATGCTCATCGTTCCGGGTGTCGGAGAATCAATGATTTCTATCACATCCTCACCTACCCTTGAAACCCACATGGAATTTTCTATCAAAAAATGCGGTTGTGTTACCGAGTGGCTTCACAATGCAGAAGTTGGCCAACAGATCTGTCTGCGTGGCCCGGTTGGAAACGGATTCCCGGTGGATACAAAACTCAAGGGCAAGGACATCCTCGTTATTGCCGGTGGTATCGGAATTGCGCCTGTTCACTCTGTAGTAAACTACATGATGGATCACAGGAGCGATTACGGAAAGATTCAGGTTATCTACGGTTCACGTTCAATGGCAGACCTCGTTCGCCTGGAAGAAATGCAGAACGTATGGATGAAGCAGCCCAACTGTTCCATCGACCTGACGATTGACCGCGCAGAAGAAGGCTGGAACGGACACGTAGGCTTTGTACCTCCTTATGTTACAGAGCTTAATCCAGACCCAAGCATGACGGTAATCATTTGTGGACCTCCGATTTTGATTCACCTTTCTCTTGACGCCCTCAAAAAACTTGGTTTCAAGGACAATCAGGTCTTTACAACCATGGAAATGAGGATGAAGTGCGGTATCGGTAAATGCGGAAGATGCAATATTGGCGACAAATTCGTTTGCAAGGACGGTCCAGTATTCAGCTTTGACCAGCTCGGTGAACTTCCACCGGAATATTAATTGACTGTCATGCTGAACGCCTGTCTCAAGGCAGGTGATTCAGCATCTAAAGATTCCGAATCAAGTTCGGAATGACATATAAGGAGATATTAAATGTCAGAAAAAGAAATGGCAACAATTTACATTTTTGGTAAAAAATATGATGTTCCGGCAGAACTTACCATCATGAATGCAATGGAATATGCCGGATATCAGCTTAAGAGGGGATGTGGATGCCGCAACGGTTTCTGTGGTGCATGTGCAACCATCTACCGCATCAAGGGACAGAACCAGCTGCAGACATGCCTAGCCTGTTCAAAGAAGGTTGAAAATGACATGTACATCGCAACCCTTCCTTTCTTCCCTCTGGTAAAGCAGATTTACGACATCAACAAGATTAAGCCCGAGCAGCAGATCATGATGCAGCTTTATCCGGAGATTTATTCTTGCGTGGGATGCAACGCCTGTACACGTGCCTGCCCGCAGAGCCTCCAGACTATGCAGTACATCGCCTATGCACAGCGCGGTGACTTTGCAAAGTGTGCTGATCTTTCATTCGACTGTGTAATGTGCGGATGCTGTTCTTCAAGATGTCCTGCAGGAATCTCTCACCCACAGGTAGCAGAGCTTGCACGCCGCATCAACGGCAAGTACATCCAGCCTGAAACACAGCACCTTCTTGACCGCGTAAAGGAAATTGAAGAAGGCAAGTGCGAAGAGGCAATCAAGAAGTTTGTAGAAATGTCTACCGGTGACAAAGAACAGATCAAGAATCTGTATAACACTCGTGAGATTGAAAAGTAAGACGGAGGATAGAAAATGTACGGAAATTACCTTGACGATGCTGCGAAAATCGTAGCTGAAAAACGCGCAGAAAACCTTAAGTTTGAACACGCCCGCCTTACGGCAGAGCAAAAAGACGACCTGCTCCTTAAGTTCCACCCGGACCGCATCAAGGAACAGTTCACAGAGCTCAAGATTGGACCAAACAAGGGCCAGAAGGCTCCTATTGAACTTGCAGAAATGCTCCAGGCAAAACCACGCCTTGAACCTGACAGAATCGACTTGAACCACATTGACTACGAATCAGACGTACTCGTAATCGGTGGCGGTGGAGCCGGTACATCTGCCGCAATCATGGCAAGCGAAGCCGGTGCAAAAGTACTTCTTGTTACAAAGCTCCGTGTTGGAGATGCAAATACAATGATGGCAGAAGGTGGAATCCAGGCCGCAGACAAGCCAAATGATTCACCTGCACAGCACTATCTTGACGCATATGGTGGCGGACACTTTGACGGAAAGCCTGAACTGGTTTACACACTCGTAAACAAGGCCCCAAGCGTAATCAAATGGCTCAACGACCTTGGTGTTGAATTTGACAAGATGCCGGACGGAACAATGGTAACTACCCACGGTGGTGGAACAAGCCGCAAGAGAATGCATGCCTGCAAGGACTATTCTGGTGCAGAAATCATGCGTACACTCCGTGACGAGACATTCAACCGTGCAGATCAGATTACTGTGGTTGACTTTACAGCCGCAATCGAAATAATCAAGAACGACAAGGGAGAGGCAGCCGGTGCAGTTCTTTTGAACATTGAGACCGGTGAAATCCGCATCGCAAAGGCAAAGGTTGTCGTAATCGCAACTGGTGGAGCAGGACGCATGCACTATCAGGGATTCCCGACATCAAACCACTACGGTGCCACAGCCGATGGTCTTGTAATGGCATACCGTGCAGGTGCAAAACTCCTCTATCAGGACAGCTTGCAGTATCACCCGACAGGAGCCGCATATCCTACACAGATTCTTGGTAAACTCGTAACAGAAAAGGTTCGTTCTCTTGGTGCAAAGCTCATCAACAAGGACGGAGAGGTTTACATTCATCCTCTTGAAACACGCGACGTAAACGCTTCAGGAATCATCCGCGAGGTTCGTGAAGGCCGTGGTGTAAAGAACGACGTACAGGATGCTGTATGGCTTGACACTCCGATGATTGAAATGATCCACGGAGAAGGAACAATCCTCAAGTCTATCCCAGCCATGTACAACATGTTCATCAAGTACGGAATCGACATCAGGAAGGAACCCATTCTTGTTTATCCTACCCTCCACTACCAGAACGGTGGCGTAGAAATCGACAAGACATGCCACACAAATGTCGCTAACCTGCTTGTTGCGGGAGAAGCATCCGGTGGTGTGCACGGAACAAACCGTCTGATGGGCAACTCACTCCTCGACGTTGTGGTATTCGGACGTGAAGCCGGAATCGAAGCAGGAAAGATGTTCAAGAACATAAGCCTGAGCGACAAGCTGAACCTTGATCATGTTAAGGCATTCGAGAAAGAACGTGAGGCGGCTGGAATCAAGGGAGACGCAATATCACCAAAGATTCTTCCACGCTACACCCATGGCAACAAGGAATTTGAAAAGGAGATTCCGGGGGCCAGTCGGTAAAATTCTCGCAAGCGAGAGTTTTACCTCTGAGAGTTTCCGTTTTACGGAAACTCTCTAATTACGGTTTAAATAAAAGGCCGTCAGACAGGTGATTCAGCATCTACAGCTTATGCAGCGTGAGATTCCGGATCAAGTCCGGAATGACGTCATGCTAAAATCATAAGGCCGTCTGGATTTCAGGCGGTCTTTTTTTATGCTTTATTTGAATTTAGGCTTCAAGGGATTTGGAGATGCGTTCTCCTACTATTGAGTTTTCCGTGGCATAGCGCTGAATCATTGCAATGGCAAGCTGAATGTCCATGAGGATTCCTTCCAGACCGTTTGCCCTTTCCGTGACCGCACCCGTAAAGCCTGATATTTTTTCAAGGGATGCTTTTTGGACTTGGATTTTTTCTGCAACTGTATCGACCATGCCGGAACTGTTCTCTGACTCGCATACAATGCCGTTAAGGGATTCCATTATGTTTTGGACGCCGCTGTTTATTTCAGAGATTCCGGAAATCATTTCCTCGATTGAGTTCAATGTCGTCCTCATGTCGGTGGCGCTCTTTTCCATGTACTGGGCGAATCGTGAAACCGCATCCGTCGCATTTTTTACCACGGAAAGATTGTCCTTTAAGTTTTCTGATATTTTTGATGCGCTGCTGTTTGTCTCTTCCGAAAGCTTTCGTATTTCCTGTGCTATTACGCTGAATCCTTTTCCATAGGTTCCTGCGTGTGCGGCCTCTATCGAAGCATTCATGGCAAGGAGGCCTGTCTGGCTTGAAATGTCGTCTATGGTGTTTACAAATGAAGATATGCCCTCTGATGATTCCTTTACATTATCCACGTGCTGGACAATTTCGACAAGAAGTTTCCTCTGTGACTCCAGGGATGAGACGATTCTGTCCATCTCCACTTTTTGAGTTGACGCTATCTTGTTCAGGCTGTCGATGTTTGATGACATCTGCTTCATTTCTTCTGAAGTGCGGGTAATGGAGTCGGCCTGGGTCTGTACGGACATCCTCATGTTCACGGCCTGCTCGGCAATCTCTTCCCCGGAATTCTTTACAGAAGATGTTTCCGAACTCAGGGTATTGGATTCCTTTATCATGTAACGTGAAAAATCCTCAACCTTGGAAAGACTTGTGGAAGCGCTTTCTGCATATTCCATCAGCTGCTGACCAATGTTAAGGCCCTCATCTGATTCCTTTACAACAGTCAGGATTTTATCCAGGTGCTCCTTCATCTGCTTTTCGTTTTCTTCAACTTTTGACGTAATCTTAAAGTCAAGCAGGTTGTTCAGCATTATGAGCAGGTTGCAGAATATCAGGGCAAGAGTATTGACGATGACGGCGACAAAAAAATCAACCCTGCTCACTGCCATCAGCGGTTTGAAAATCAATGCCACCGAAACAATCCACATAAGGAGCTCAATATGAAAAAAATGTTTTAGCTGCCTCTTTTTAATTGACACTGCCTGATTTAATAAAGCCATGACTACGGCAAAGAAGGCGTCACGGTAAAGGATTGTAGTTGTGGGATAGAATGGTGCGAAAAATAAGACGGCGGCGCAGCCCATCAAAAGGCCCATCGAGTTTATATATGAGCCGATTTTAAACTTTCCCTTTTTAGTAAATAACAGTGAGGCCACAAAAACCATGGTCGTAAGGAAAAGAAGGAGGGCCAGAAGATATATTTTCTGAAAAACAAGTCCTACTCCAAGAAGAAAAAAGGAAACCAGGCAAAACAGGGTGCCTATAATTACATATGGCAGCTTAACCTTTTTAACCTGCGACATTGAGTCTATGGAAAGATCTTTCGGCAGAAAAAGAGTAAATCTGGTAATAAGCTCAGAATCTTTTTTTTCTTTCATCTTTATACTCCTGGGTTATCTTGAAGAATAGTCAAATTAAGAACAAACAGTCGGCCAAAAATCTCTTTCCTGCAGACATATTCATTATACATTTTAAAGGCGAAAAATTCAAATGCTTTCTATTATTCAGGCAATGGATTTTGAATGATTCATGTTTGAATGACCTGATTTTTCAAGGTGAAAAAAACAAAAAAGGGATTGACAAATATTTCTTATACTGATATATTATTTACATCATAATAGTTTTTCGCTCATGCGATTGCTGTTACGTCTCCTTCGTCTAGTGGTTAGGACATCGGGTTTTCATCCCGACAACATGGGTTCAATTCCCGTAGGAGATGTTTTTTTATTTTAAACCGTACAATGTCTTTGCAAAAAACTGCAAAGGCTTTTTTTTCACATAAAAAAAGACCCGGAAAGCCATAAGCCACCAGGTCCTTTTTTGTCGCAAAATCAATTTTGGCGGAGTTTATTTTTTTGTTTCGTCTACAATCTTTGTATCTGCTGTTGCGTTTCTTTTTATGGAATTGATTCCGTTCTTGCATGCAGCAAAATCCTTGTAACCTTCGCCAGAAGCAATGATCTGTCCGTTTCTTGCCTTGAGCCTAAAGCGGAATTCACCCTTCTTGTCCTTGTAAACTTCAAACTTTGGATTTGGAAGTGCCTGATATTTTGCAACTGTCTGATTTTCAATTTCAACACCTGCATTCTTGATCACGCTTTCAATTCCATGTTTGCATGAAGGCTTGTTCTTGTAGATTTGTGATGTTGCAATAATCTCACCGTTATTAGCAACCAGATTGAATTTGATGCCAGTCTTTGCGGCACTGATGACGAATTTTCCCATTGGGTACCTCGCATTTATTTTCGATTTTGCATCCTATTTTGATGCTACTTTTATAATAAAATTATATGGCACAATATTTGTTTTTGCAAGAAAAAAATACTAAATGAAGTTACTTTTTGTCACATTCCCATGTCGAATTTCTTAATTACCTTTGATTTCAGGGCTTTCAGGTCATCATCATTCAGGCCCAGCTTCTCTGCGGAGTTTATGTCCTTCATGGCGGTGTTATAATCACCCAGAACAAAATAAGATATTGCACGGCGATAATAAACATGACTTTGATATGGATCAATGCTTAATGAGCGATTATAGCATTCTATTGCCTCATTGTCATTTCCCTGAACACTGTGGACGATGCCCTCATAATAAATCGTGCGGAATCCTTTTGGATCAAAAGACTCGCTTGACTGGAAATCTGACAACGCCTTGTCGTATAAATTCTGTGCAAAAAAAGCCATGCCCCTGTGCTTTAATATGACAGCCTTTACTACTTCCGGAGGTTCGGGTTTTGATTCAAGTATCTGTGTGTAAATCAACACTGCCTGCGTAAAGTTTCCGACATTGTGCTCGTGCAGGGCCTGAAGGACAAGGTCATCTATGCTGCCAGCCTTGTTGCTTGAACTAGACAAAGACTGTGCAGGAACGGGATTCCCTCTTGAAGTCCCCAATTCCTTATCCGTAAGTTCGTCTGCCTTATCGTAGAATGTATTTCTTCTGCAGCCCAACTCAGATACCAGCCGGTTTTGATAATCACGGATTTCCTGGAATATAGTATCTGCCAAAGTCAGGCTTGCATTAATTGATGCCAGTTTTCTTCTGAGGGGTTTGTCAAACGGGTTGAATTCTGATTTATAGATCAACTCGTGCTCAACCTCTGCCCAAGCGTCCTGTAGAATCGTGCGTATTTGAATCTCGCATACCAGATCAGGAGGAAGGAAAACAGATTTGTCATCGGGCTTACAGTCTTCCGGAATTGCAATCAGTACATGAACTGATTCATATCCAAATTCCCTGAATGACTGCTGTGAACCCTTTCGTTCTATTTCCTTTACGTCATAGACTTCTTCCAATTGTTTTTCCACAAGGTCTATGTCTTCCAGAAATGCACAGATTACGCGTATACCCATCATATCCGTAAGCGTAACAAGGGTTTTAGATTCTGCCGCCTCTTTTGGTTTTTGACGCAATATTTTCTTGTAATATGAACTGAATGATTTAATTCGATTTTTGTATGTTGGAGTTGAGCTTATGTGGATTGATTTTTTTAAGCTTGCTTCTATTTTGGAAAGGATGTTCTGAAAAACGGGCCTGTATTCATCATATGTCTGTTGGATATTTACTTTATTAGGCAAATCTCTTTCCATATTTTACTCCAAAACTTTATAAAGGCGAAAAAAAAGCCGCCCCAAGACAAAGGACGGCTTTTTCGAAACGACCGCTAATTAGTAGTTTCTTGAAGTTCCTGCGTTAGAATCAGAACCTTCGTTCAAAGATGGTGTGAATGTTGATTCAGTAGCCATCTTCTGCTTTTCGATGTAGCGGTTAACCTGCTTGCTTCCGAAAAGTGTCATTTCGTGAGCCTGGCGAGCTGTTTCCTTCTTTGTGATGATTCCCCAGAGGTCTTCATCATCAATGTCGCGGTCAGCTGTAATAACTGCGAGGTCATAAATAACCTTTACGTCCTTGAAGTAACCGATGAAGTCATCACCGATATCAGAGGCATCGCGAGTAATCTGGAATCCAGCAAACTTAACATAAGGAATTCCGCGTGGATAGATTGGATATACCCTGATTTCACGTGTGCGAACTTCAGTGATATAGTTCGGGTTGTTCCACTGCAGTGTCTTCCATCCGTCGAACATCAGGTTACCCATCAGGTAGCGGCGCTCGATGTTGTCATTGTCCTTAAGAAGAACATAGAGCTGGTGTGGGAAGTTCATACCCATTGTTGTAACAGCAATTGATTTGAGTGTTCCAACATTGCGGATAAGACCATAGCCATCTTCAAACAGATATTTTCCCTTCTGTTCATCTGATGGTTCTCCACGTTCACCGTTCTCATCTGCATCAGCCAAAGGCTCATAAGCCTGGATCTCAAACGGAGGAACAATCTTAGCATTGGCGTTGTTGTTCCATGTTGGGAATACAATGCGTACGCCCATTACGTTTGAACCTGCAAACGGTACATCTGCACTATCCTTTACAGGGGCAGCAACAACCTGAGACAAAGCAACTGACTGAACGTTTCTTGCTGATGAGTTCAGTACAACTTCCCAGTTTGGCAGTGCCAAAGATGTTTTCATAAGTGACTTCTGCTCACCAGTGAATGTTGCACCTGCGGCGACAGAGTAATCCATAACAGTTCTGCTGTTTTCCTGTGGTACACCTTCTTCATTAGGTACAGAGTCAGCCTCCAGCTGTGTGAAGTCAATAAGCACTGATTCCTTTGCAAATCCGAAAGATCCTACCAGAAGCATAGCAGCGGCAGTTAAAACTAAAGTCCTCTTCATTCGAAGCTCCTTTTTAATACACTTTTGATGTAGCCTTGTTAATATAGTATCCATTAAGAAAGCATTTTTGTCAACGACTTTTTTTACTAAAATGCGATTTTTTTTGCATCCGTAATAAAGCGAACCCCAAGCCATCCGATTTTACCCGACTGGAACAGATAATACCGGTTCATGCTTATGATTCACGTCGCCAAAAATCAGCCCTCCTCAAAGACACTCTTACCGTCAATGTACACCAAAACTGTTTTAATTTCTGTGAATTGTTTCACAATATTCACCCTTAACAGTTTGATGCCCGTCTTGATGTCTACACTGTCCTTTGCTTTGAACAGCGCGTCCTTACTCAAGCCCAGATACAGAACATCGTCCTCCAGAGAACAGAATTCCGCTTTTGTTCCCAGTGAAAACAGGAATTTATACCTGTTGGTCATAGGTCCCAAAAGAAGCTCGTCCACATAATAGGACAGATCTCCCTGAACTGGATCATCTGGCAGATATCTTACTTCTGTGCACAATTTGTCAGTATCCATGGACGGGAAATAGAATACCGTCCTATGTGTACCTGCAGGCTTGCGGGAAACCGATACAAACACTGCGCACGCCAACAATACGAAAGCCAATAACAATGCGACTGCTCTGCTTATTTTCATTTTACTCCTGTAAATCCTCTGGAGCGTTCAAAATGAGTTACAAACGCCTGCAGTCCATTATACATCCCTATGGCAAGTTTCTTCAAGTACTCGTCATCCATAAGGAGTTTTGCCTCTTCCGCGTTGGATAGAAAGCCAGTTTCAACCAGAATACTGGGCATCTTGGAATTCCTTACTACAAACCATTCTTCTTCCTTCATGCCACGGGATTTGCTCAGGGCTCCAACCTGTGTCCCAATGCCGTCCAGAACCAATTTTGCAATAAGGATAGATTCCGTTGTATACTCTTCTTCCAGCATGTCATTCAGGATGGATTGAACATTAATGTCATCCGATACCTGTTTGTCCAAAACCTGCCTCCTGTAGCCTGGGGACAAGTACCAGACTTCATAACCGGAAGCACTTTGATCCAAACTTGAATTGACATGAATGGAAATATACAATATCGCTTCATTTTCCTTGAGTTCCACCGAATTCGCTATATCCGTGCGTTCCTCAAGCTTTAGATAGACGTCAGTGCTGCGGGTCATAAGGATCCTCTTGTCAGGATATGCCTTCTGAAGGTAATCCCTGAGCTTGAGGCCTATGTTAAGGCAAATGTCCTTTTCCCTCACGGTCACTTTTTTCCCGTCTACCGTGTACTCCGCCATGGCACCTGGATCTTTACCGCCATGACCGGGGTCTATCAATATGGCACCAATAACCGGGCTTGATGCCGCATTATTCAAGTCAAAAAAATTATCAACCGTATTAATGAAAGATGTAGAAGCCAACAGCTCTCCGTCCTTCAAATATGGGGCTTTTTCATCCAGAAAAGACTGGTAATCCTGAATTACATAGTCCTGTCCGGCACGAAAAGAAATGTGATGACCGTTTTTCTCCAGCATACCTGTTTCAGAAAGGGGATCCCAATACAGGGATATGCCTCTGCTAGAAGCCTTTTCCACCAGGCTGATTCCCTGCCCCGTAACAAATGCCGGTAAGAGAAAAAACAAAAATGCGGTCAGTACACGTATCTTTCTCATACTATCTGCACAACTCCATGCGGAATGCTACAGGCTGCTGTCCGCAACGTATAGGATTCCCTGGATGCCGCCCCTTATAAGCGCCTTCCAAAAGACATTTTTATCCAAATCCGGATGATTCGGACAAATTGAGTCAAATATTTGCGCTGTCATTCTTATGGAACGATGGTTCCAGTCTTTTAAATTATCGGCAGATTCCTTGAAGCACAAAGGAATATTTTTTTCAATACTTTCTCCTGCCGCTATTATTCCGGCCTCGCTCAACCAGAAATCAAATGCTTCCCTCTGTTCCTTTGTAAGCTGATATGCGTCAGGGGGAAATCCTTTCTCGCTTGAACGGCATGTTCCATTAAGGAATGCGTCCGTACGTGTTGAATTCGGCTCCAGACGCAGGATTATGTTGGATACGGCCTTTTCTGCTGAACTTACGGCCAATTCATGGCTTGGGGCACGTGATATGCAGTTACCGCATTTTTCCACGTTATTGCGCGGGAAATCAACGGATGAGCCTGCTTCTGCACGGAACAGGGCATTTTTTACAAAAGGATGGGAGGCACAACGGTCGCCACCGTAGATTCTGGAGACTGTTCCCGGGATTGATATCCATGCCCTTTCTGCGCTTACGTTCTGGCAGGGGACCTCATAAAGCTCAAAATCACTGTCCTTGATGGCAAGAGGCCTTCTCCTGAGCAAAAGATCCTTGGGTTCTTTACCAAGCGCCACCAGAAGGGCCTGTTTTGTAAGGTTCAGGTCTGAGGCATAGGGATAAGTCCATCCTGACATGTAACCGCCGGAAAGACGGCCTGCAATCTCCCCTATCATGGGACCTTGGGCGGTATACTTTATGTCTGCCTTTGCCACACCATGACTCAGTCCAAGGGCCTTTATTCCGCTTGCAAAGGTCTTGATAAGCTCATTCTTCATTTTCTCATCGATTACCGTAGGCATTGTATGTCCCATCTCGATGAAATACGGATAGTAGAATATGTGGCGGTCGGCAAAACCAGTTATCGTGATTGTACCGTCATAGACAATGGCATCAATGGAAAACTCAGGGCCCTCCATGTATTCCTCAAAGATGGAATTTCCGCTCCTTGAGTTACGGACTGCATCCTCTATGCATGGAAGGAATTCTTCCTGGTTCCTTACAAGCCGGCATCCCCTGGCACCCATATTGTCAACAGGCTTTACCACCATAGGGAATTTTATCTCATTCAACACCGACGGAGTTATGAACGATGCAATCTGGTTACGGTGAATCTGCTGGAATTTGGGCGATGGAACTGAAGCTTTTTCAAAACACTTTCGCATAAGGACCTTGTTGCTTGCGTTGCATGCCGCCTGATATGAATGTGCCGGAAGTCCGCATTTTTGGGCAACATATGAAACCGACGTGGAAAAATCAGTTCCTGCAGTAAAAACACCCTCAAGGCTGTCTCCCAGTGAAAGTGCCAGCTTTGCAAGAGCCTCCTTATCCTTTAGGTCAATGTTCTCAAAACGGTCTGCAAAGGCCGCACATAAGGCATGAGGATTTCCGTCAGCGACTACAGTCTTATATCCAAGTTCCTGGGCTGCCTCAATTGCGGGTCTCTGCATCAAGCCTGCCCCCAGAATCAAAACGCACTTATCTTCCATTGCTTTCATTTCTCCTTCCTGCAGTATACTTCAAAAGTGTCTCCAAGCTTGCACAGACGGCTTATAGTTCCAAGAGCCTTGAATTTAAGCGATGAAGGCTGAAGGTTCTTTTTTTTGGCGCATGGGAAACGCTCAGGATGAATTCCGGTGGGCACAATGCGGCACACCTTGAATCCATAACGGCGCAAGATTGAATCTGCCCTTTTTGGCTCCCACAGGCTGTAATGGTCGGCAGGACTTTCCCTGAAGAATGTATTTGTGTTGTATTTTGCGCTTACCCCTGCAGCAGATGGCGTACTGAATGCAAAAATACCGCCCTTACGTACAATCCCCGACACTGCCCTGAGTACTTTATCAAGATCCTGGAAATGCTCGATTACAAACCACATGGTCACGGCATCAAAAGCTTCAACCCCGAATTCCTTGGTAACGTCTATCTCGGGGAAAGATGCCTTAATTGCCGGGAAATGAAGCTTGTTCTGGACATAATCCACAGCATCCTCCGCAACATCGGTTCCAAAGACCTGCCATCCCGCGTCATTTGCTGCGTCAAGGAATGGACCCATCGCACATCCGATGTCAAGGATCGTCGGTGTCACTGATGAATGTTTCCTGCGGTAAAGCATGTCGATTATTCCTGTGCGGCGTACTCCCTGGGCCTTGATTGTGGAAAAATCATCCAGATATGTCTTGCCGTATTGTTTCTGGTAATCGGCAAAAAAGTAATCGTAATTGTATTCCGTCTGCTTGGATTGCACCGTCCATGACTGATAGAGCATTCCGCAGTTACGGCACCTTCTGAAGGTTCGCTCCGGTATGCGGGAGATAAGCGTGTCCTGTTCCTGGAAATCGGTCCTGCAAACCGGACATGACAGTTTCATTCCGCGTGAAAGGATTGAGATATATTCCGCAAGAGATTTGGACTCACCAAAGCTTTTTTGATTCCTTAATGCAGAAGGGTTTTCTATCAGAGTCTTGAACGACCCGGCAGAAATCTGGTTTGCCTCAAGATATGAGAAGCCGTATTCCCTTGCAAGCTCAATGTGAAGCACTGTGGTTCCAAGAAGGATGACTGCACAGCCTGCGGCGCTTGCCTCAAATGCCGTAAAGCCGTAATGAGTTACGACAAGGTCATATTCATAAAGCTTTTCCTTTAGGTTCTGAACAGGCGGAACAACCTTTATGTACTGGGCATTCTTTTCGCTGATCCTACCCTGAACCTCCTGAACGGAAAGGGCTGACGGACACACAAGGGTTACATAGATTGAATTGTCTGCCAGGGCATTTGCCGTTGGAACAGAAAGACCGCTTGGATCCTCTCCCCCCAGAACGACAAGCGCCGTATGTATTTTTGCCTCAAGGGATTCGACCCCATGCCTCCGCTCAGGAAGAGGAATGAATGCAGGCTCAACAAGATTTGCCTCACGGGAAATACCGACTGCAGGAATTATGTCAAGAAGATAGTCCACACAGTCTGTGGCATTTCCACCCTCATCAAGTGCGACCACACAGCATGATTCAGACAGCTTTTTCAACAAAGAAGATGATGACTGGAACATGTCAACGACACAAAGCTTGTACTGGCTTACATAATTCAATGTGGATGTAACATGCCACGGTTCAAGACCGTTCTCCAGTGCCTCATTGACAAGGGCCGTACACTGCTCAAGGCTTGCATCCTCAGGTATGTAGATGTCACCTCCCGTTTCAAGTGCAAGCGAAAGGCAACGGTGAAGATGACCCGTACCATGCCCCTTCTGTACGCTTGGAACATAGAGGACAGGATATTTGATGCTGTCTTTTGACATTGCCTCGATTATGGTCTGGCAGGTATAGCTTTTCTTTACGGCAGAATCTCCTGACACGTCTTTTACCACCGTCAGGCTCCTGTTGTAGTCAAAAAGCGTATCTATGGTTGTCCGCATCTGTGGATAGCAGTATTTTTCCGGTGCAGGAAGGAAAAGGCTCTTGAACCTGTCAGTATGGTTGTACAGGGCAGGTCCCACATGCTCGTGATCATAATCGCTTTCCGTAAGTTTAGCCGCACGCAAAAGGGAATCTGCCTTGAATACCTCTACCCCGCTGCCATGAGGAAGGCCGCTGTAGGTCATGTAGTCAATTCCTGATGTCTGGGTTCTGGCCGCAAAATCATCAAGCAGTTCCTGTGCAGCCTCATAGAAAAGGAATGGATT
Source organism: Treponema sp. (assembly GCA_016281495.1). Taxonomy (GTDB): domain Bacteria; phylum Spirochaetota; class Spirochaetia; order Treponematales; family Treponemataceae; genus Treponema_D. The sequence goes on from JAEEIU010000057.1 coordinate 18,572, forward strand.
GTCTGCCGTTGCCCTAAGCACATACTGTGCCTTTGATTTTTCAATTACACGGCAAAAACGCTCAAGGACATCATTTTTAGAACCGGCATAAAGTTCCCACTTGCATTTTTTTGCAATAGGAACAAGATCCGCCTCGCTGTCCGTATCAGTTGCAAGATAATAGGCATCAGCCTTGACATTTTTCATGGCGGTCAGGGTCCATTCAAGAACTGTCTTTCCGCCAAGAGGAAGAAGTGCTTTTCTTGGAAGTCTTGTTGAGGAAAGCCTGCATTGAACGATTACTACTGTGCGCTTTTTATTTCCGCCAAAAAAACTGAACAACTTCATATGCCTTAATCCCCCAACTTTTCCCAGCCCTGAATAAGCTGAACAGCATCCACCTTAAAGCGGTACATGTTCTTTTCCGTCCAACTGCGAGCGTCACCAAAAAGGGCGATTGCATCCCTTAACGAACATGCGCTTCTTGATTTAAAGGCAAAGAAAGAGGATGCAGGTATCTCCGCATGATCGGTCCTGTATTCCGGAAGGAGGTTTTTCAGATAGAACCTCAGGTACGAGTGATCCACAGTTTGATTTTCCTCGGGAAGGGAACCGGAGTATGTCAGCGAAAAAGAAGTGTCTATGCATGTGGTCTCCCCCCAAAGCCATGAGCGGAAGAACAAGTCTATTTTCTGCCAGTATGGGGATGTGATGGTGTAATCAGCCCCACCCAGCTGCATGAATTTTTCCTTATTGTAAAAGCCGGCCCAGTCTGAAGCATAGAATGTCTTGGTTCCTGTTGCCATTGACAGGGATGAATCAAGCGTGAATTCTGATTTCTTTACATTCGGCATGAAGTGCACCGGAAGAACCTGAAGCGTGGATGAAAAAAGCCTTGGACAAACGCAAAAACAGTCTTTTTCCACAAGCTTTTGGGCAACATTCGCACTGAACTGGAAATCCTGCGTACACAAGTCATCCTGAACGACAAGCGCATAAGGAGAAGTACATTCAGCAATTCCAAGATTAATCATGTCTCCGGGCGTAACCTCTTCATGAGGAATCAGGAACTTTATCGTCGGATACTGAAGTGAAAGCTCATCCAGGTTCTTGCTTGAATCGTTTGACTCTACACATATGATTTTCTCAAATCCACGTCCTGCCAGTGTATCAAATACAAGATTACGGTACTGGTTTCCGCTACGGTTTAAAATGATGCATGAGACCGGCATTGAAACAGGACCTTCATTCTCTGCCCCACCCAAGACAGTGCGATCGATTGCTCTTTGATTAAAAATTAAAGGTATAGTATTCATCACAATCCTCGCATCGTTTCTCATGTATTCCCGACATCTCTTTCTCGGCCACAGGGGTCATCTTATCCCACACAGCCTTTATTCCGTCGCTAAAGACATTCCCCATTATATTCCCGTCAAAGCATTCACGGCAGAACGGAACTGAACCATCCTGAAGAATCGTCATGTCACGCTTTATGTGCCAGCACGGATTACGTAAAAGTGGAGAAAGGTCTGCGCTTTTTTCATCAGGCATGGCCTTGCAGAAATGGTCATATTTCTGGATTATCAGTTTTCCGCCAGAAGGAGATGCCTTGTCGTGATAATAGCGGTAGAATGCCTCAAGCTCATTTTCGTTAAGTTTCATGCGGAGGAACTGGGGATATACGGCTCCAGGGAAAAGCCCCTGCAATACAGAAACCGCCTGCCTTGCCTTATCAAAACAATGTGAACCGTCACCCGTGGATTCAACAGTACCGGATTCAGTGCAATACTCCTGGTGCATTTTTGAATATGTGGCGGAAGTAAACGCATCCACGCTTACAATCCATGTAACCGCATCCATTCCGTTTGTCCTGGCAGGACTTTGTGAAACGGCAGATGCAACGGAAGAAGCAAGGGCCTCGGAAACATACAGGCCGTCAGTTTCAATCAAAACAGAAAGGGACGGATGCTCAAGGACAGCCTTGACATAATCGCTCAGGTTTGGAAGGACAACAGGATCACACCATGCACTCAAGCCTACCACTGCAGATCTAGAGAAAGAAGCCATCTGGGACACCATTGCCTTGAACTGTTCAAGACTGATGACTGACGCGGGTTTTATGGAAAGGGAAAGCTTATCCCTTAATGACGGTAATTTGAAAAACGGATTGTAAATTGATGATGCCGTGTAGTTTTTGCACAGCTGGACATTGTAGAATGCGGGAACAGTCCTCTGTATTGAAGGAGTTTTTTCTGCAAACTCAGAAAGTGACTCAGCCGTAAAAGCAATCTTGTTGTCCAATGAAAGTTCGTAAAGCCTTGTACATGCAGTTTTCCCAGCCAATGTTGAACATGAAAAATCAAGACGGAGCATCCTGTAGTCTTTTTGGGAAAGGACTGTCTCTATCTCAAAGGAATTGATGTCGGTCTTTATCACGGAGAAAATGCTGTCCTCTTTAACTTTTTTTGCCCCTTCTGCGGCTGCATTTCCTGCCATCAGGCCTGAAAGTATCTTTAGTGTTCCGCTGTGGATTACCTCTGGAGCAAAGCCTTCCGGGTAACCGTCTGCAAAAGTGTATTCGGCACAATATTTCTCATGGTCATCAAGAAGAGCTGATGTAAGCGCACTGTCAAGAAAAGGCCTGTCTGCAAAAGAATATAACACCGTGGATGCCCCGGACTGTCCTGATGCCTTTACCATTTCCTGAACAAGCTCAGCCACATTCCAGCTGTCCTTTTTGATAAGGCTTGCCTTAAGTCCTAGTTCATTCAATTGATTTTTAACACTCGGCTCGGTAAACGGAGTAACTGCCACAAAAATGCCAAGGCTGTCCTTGATTCCTGACGCCCATACTGCTGAGCGCTCAAAGGCCGACCTGGAGGAAAAAACTGAATCAAATGCAAATGGTGTTGAAAAACCCGCATACAAAAAAACTATAGACTTCATCGCATCAATTATCGGCAAATCGAAGTTAAGGTTTTAGTTTTTTGATGGGCACGTGATTAGTCCTGGTTAACCACCATCATGTGTTCGGGAAGCGGTATGGTAAAGGTCCTGTTTTTGCCGTCAAGAGGTATCGTAAGGCTTGTGGCGGCAAGACATAGCTTTTTGATTCCGGCCCTGCGGAGTTTCTTGTTCAGCTTGAAGTCACCGTGAAGCTCGTCACCTGCTACGGGGGCCTTTGCCTTTGCCATCTGGATGCGTATCTGGTGCATGCGTCCCGTCCTGATGATTATGCGTATATGGCTAAGCCTTATGGACTCCGTTTTCCCCTCCTGATCCGGTTCAAGAGTAAGGTCAAATGTCCCTTCAACTTTATATGACAGCTCTGCGTCCTGTTTTTTTCCGTGTGCGATGATTTCGTCCCTGAGAGTCCCCTCTTTTTTCTCCCTGCCCTGAATTTGGGGAATGCCCGTACAGATTGCCTCGTATTCCTTTGTGACCTGCTTGGAAGAGATGAGTTTTGTCCATTTTGAGGCGGCCTGGGGATTTTTGGCAACAATCAGGATTCCGGCGGTGTCCTTGTCCAGCCTGTGTACCAGATGAATGCGGTATCCAAGCTGTTTTGACAGTTCTTCGTCCAAAGGATGAAAAATTCCCTTTCCACCCTGTACCGAAACGCCGTTTGGTTTGTTTACTAGTAGAATCTCGCTGTTTTCAAATAATATGGAAAATGGTGTCATCAACCGATATACTACAGAAGGCGGTAAAAAATGACAAGACTTTGCAAGGTATTTTTTATAACGGTTTTCCTCTTTGCTGCGGCCGTACAGGGCTTTTCGCAGAGAATCAGCCTTATAAGCGGCAATGACGAAGTGTCGATTGATTTTCCCCTTGGATTCAACCTTGTGGACGCAAATTCAGACGGAACGGCATACCAGCTCCAGAGCCTTGTGCCACAGTCAGCGGTTACGGCGGTCATCAGGATTTACGATTCAAAACGCTATGACAGTGCGGAAAATGCCCTCAAGGGAACGCTGAACACCCTTAACGCAAAATATGAGGCAGAGCAGTTTGAATGGAGGAACCAGACAAGCTCCATCGCATCCTTTACGGCCGTAATGGGTCGTGACAACGTTGCAGGATATGCCCTGTCCGCTTCCCTTCCAGAAAACAATGGCACCGTAATCCTTTTGACATGGTGTGACCCGCGCTTTCTTGAACGCAGCCAGAACTACATGCTGAGTTTCCTTGACGCCCTGAACATTGACCTTGGATGCTACTATGAGGCAGGCCCGATTACCGCATACCTTTACCCCAAGAGCAGCGAATATGTAGACGTGAACCTAAAAATCGACGGAAAGGACATAAAGAGCCGCTTAAGGGCAAACGACAAGGAAGCAAGTGAATACCTGATAGAAAGGGAATATGACGTGCTTACCCTCTATGCAAGCAACAACCTGTGGAAGGACGCATGGCAGAGGTATTACAGGATGATTTTCCGCGACTCATACATCAGGCTTTGGCAGGTTTCGTTTGACATCTACAACGAGATTGCCCCATCATGCACCGACGACACAGAACTGGCACAAAAGCTTTTGACATGGACCCAGGGATTCAAATACGAGCGAGAAAAAAACACAAGCGACTTTGCATCCCTTCCGTCAATGATGCTCGGGGGAGGTTCAGACTGCGACAGCCGATCCATGCTTCTGACGGTACTTCTTACCGCAATGAACCAAAAGGCCGCGATGATGGTAAGCGCCCATTACAGTCACGCAATGGCACTTTTTGTAAGCGACCATCCGGGACACAGCTATGAGTTTGAGGGAGAACAGTGGCTTATGGGAGAAACTACCGCACAGGGACTTACATGGGGAAAGATTGACGCTACACAGGACACCCAGACAAAGTGGATTTTCCTGCCCCTGCCCTGATCAGTATATGATTGATACGGAACTATTGGACCAGATGATTATAGGCTTCCATTGCGTCAGTTGAATTGAGCAGTGCATCGCGCAAATCCTGGTTCTTTAGCTTTGAGCTGAAGAATGAGAGGGTCTGCAGGTAGTAGCTGTGCTGATTATGTGCCGCCGCAATCATGAAAAGGATTCTGACAGGCTCATCGTCAATAGGCTGGAAATCGATTATGTCAACCTTTGAAATGCCCACAGCCATTACAAGATCGGTTATGCTTGAAAGCCTTACATGAGGAATTGCTATGCCGCGTCCGATTGCCGTGGACATGAGTTCCTCGCGCTTTAAGATTTCGTTTTCAAGTTCTGTGGCATCCTTTACCTGTGGAGCCGTTGCCAGAGTGTTTGCAAGCTGAACAAGGGCATCATGGCGGGTCTGGTGGTTCATGAAAACAATGCGTTCCGGTGAAAGAATGTTCTTTACAAGGACGGAAATGTCTGCGGGTGCCGTTTTGGATGCTGAAAGCCTTTCGTTAACCCAGCGCTCTATATCACCTTTTTTGAATCTCCATACAGTTCCGATTTTTCCACTGGGAATCTCACCCTTCTGGGCCCAGTCATAGACAGTCCGCTCACTGACACGTAAATATTTTGCAACTTCCTCAATGGTAAGTATATCGTCTTCCACAATAGCCCCCGGCTCAATTTTATAAGAATATTTTGCATTTATTACGGTTCTTTGTCAAGTATTACAAGTTAATTCAATAATTTTTCAAAACAGCACCATCTTTGCTATCTGGAAATATACCAGGAGGCTTACTGCGTCAACTATGGTCGTGATGAAAGGGCTTGCCATTACGGCGGGGTCAAGCTTTAATTTTCTTGCGACAAGCGGAAGGGTGCAGCCGATTATCTTTGCCACCAGCACCGTAAATGCCATGGCTATGCAGACTACAAGGGCCACAAATAGCGTAACCTCTTCGTTGTGCAAAAGGATCCTGTCCACAATCATTATCTTTGCAAAACACACGGAACACAGGGCAATGGCACACAAGAAGGCGGTCCTCACTTCCTTCCAGATTACAAGGGGCAAATCCCTGAATTCAACTTCACCCAGAGACAGGGCGCGTATTATCGTAACGGATGACTGTGAGCCGGAATTTCCCCCCGTATCCATTAGCATCGGGATGAATGCTGTCAGGACAACCTGGGCTGCAAGGGCGTTTTCAAAACCGGTGATGATCATTCCAGTAAAGGTCGCGCTCACCATCAAAAGCAGGAGCCATATTACCCTGTGCTTGAAAAGGTCAAATGGAGTTGAACGGAGGTAAGTCTTTTCGGAAGGAGACATACCACCCATGATTTCGATATCCTCTGTGGCCTCGTCTTCCATGACTTCAAGAGCGTCGTCAAAGGCAATTATACCGACCATGCGGTCTTCACCGTCAACAACAGGCAGCGCAAAGAAATTGTATTTGGAAAGCATCTGCGAAACCTTTTCCTTGTCGTCGTGGGTTTGAACCTTAATTACGTTTTCCTTCATCAGGGAATCAATCAGGATGTCATCGCTTTTTGCAAGAAGAAGGTCCTTTACGGAAAGGCGGCCCAAAAGCTTTTTGTCCTTGGTCACATAGCATGTGTAGAATGACTTGTTGTCAAAGCCCATCTTCCTTATCTGGTTTATCGCCTCACCCACTGTAGTTCCAAGCCTTAGCGAAACATACTCGGTGCTCATGATTGAACCGGCGGAATTTTCCGGATACTGAAGGAGGCTGTTGATTTCCTGTCTTGTGGCGGGATCAATCTGCTTTAAGATTCGGTCAACGACGTTTGCGGGCATTTCCTCTACAAGGTCTGCGGCATCGGATGTATAGAGCTCGTCAAGGATGGCCTTAAGTTCATAATCAGAGAAACCCTTTATCAAAAGTTCCTGAAAGTCCACGTCCATTTCGACAAAAACGTCAGATGCGGTCCCCTTGGGCAACAGCCTGAACAAAACCGGAATCTGCTTTTCGTCCATGCGCTCAAACAAACCGACGATATCGGATGCGGGCATGGTCATCAGAATGTCCTTGATTGTTGAAAATTTCCTTTCTTCCAAAAGTTTCTGAACTGCACTTTCTACTGTAACGCTTAATTCAGTCATAATTCGCCTTCCAAATTGATAGTTGATTGGGTTACCCCAAAATAGGACAGGCTGTTTTCTGATTTCTTTGATTTAGGATTGAAAAGAAAGATCAAGGAGAAGCCTGCCGCAAAATGTCATGTTACCCGGATACGACCCGTCACTACTGCCATCGCCCATAGCGTCCTCCTTTAAGAATTGAAAGTTGCCCCATTATAAAAAATCCAACAAGTGGTGTCAAGCAAAAAAACTCACAACATAAGAAGTTCAGCCATACTAAATAAATATATATTCTCTTAATTCAAATAGAAAATGTGCTCCCATCGGGGATCTGTCCCACAACAACGGCTTCCGCGCTTTGCTTGTGCAGATGTTGTTGTGTGCCAGCCCCCGATTCCGCACATTTTAGTTTTTGCAAAATTAAGAAGCCAAACATCAATATGGCTGAACTTCCTAAATTCTGCATTTTTCCTTAATAGACCACAATTTTTCTTTCTTAAACAAGCAACTATCAATTCTTAATTATGCATTATGAATTATGCATTAAATTATCCGTCCTATTGAAGAAAAAGAAGTTTTGATATAAGATGGCGCTCATGAGTTTATATGAAGATTTGAAATGGCGCGGACTTATTAAGGATGTTGTTGGAGAAGAATCCAAGCTCCAGGAACTATTGGACGGCAAACCCTTTACATTCTACTGGGGTACCGATCCTACAGCCGACAGCCTTCACCTTGGACATTATTCCTCACTCTGCCTTGCAAAACGGCTTTCCATTGCGGGACACCACCCCATCCTTCTTTGCGGTGGCGCTACGGGACGCATTGGGGATCCACGCCCTACAGCAGAAAGGGAAATCATCTCAGAAGACCTCATCAACAGCAATATCGTGGGCATACGCAACCAGATAAAGGACATTGTCCCGGCCGCAGAACTGGTGGATAACTATGACTGGTGGAGCGGAAAGAGCTTTTTGAACACCCTCCGTGACATCGGAAAATACATCAACGTCAACTACATGCTCGACAAGGACATAATCCGCCGCCGGCTTGAAACAGGCATCACTTATGCGGAATTCTCATACATGCTCCTGCAGGGATACGACTTCCTCTACCTCTACCAGAACAAGAACTGCATCATGCAGGTTGAAGGCAGCGACCAGTGGGGCAACATCACTACGGGAATCGACCTCATCCGCAAGATTACGGACAAAGAGGCCTACGGATTCACCATGCCGCTAATCCTGGACTCAACCGGCAAGAAATTCGGAAAGAGCGAAGGAAACGCACTCTGGCTCAACAAGGAAAAGACTTCTCCATACCAGATATACCAGTATCTGTTCAACACGGACGACTCCAAGGTACTTGAATACCTCAAGGTGTTCACATTCCTGCCAAGGGAACAGATTGAGGAAATTTACCGCCAGCAGCAGGCCGCACCGGAGACACGCATCGCACAGAAAACCCTTGCATACGAGGTGGTTAAGGACCTTCACGGCAAGGAAGAGGCAGACAAGGCAGTAGACGGGGCAAAGGCAGCATTCAGCGGTCAGGGCGACAAGAACAACATGCCTACTGTGGAAATGCCAAAGTCAGCTGTGGAAGCCGGAACAGGTGTCATTGACCTTTTCTTCAGCGCAAAGCTTGGTGGTACAAAAAGTGACATCCGCCGCCTGATTGAACAGGGTGGTGCCTCGATAAACGGAAATGCAGTCTCTGACGTTAAAAAGACCGTCACAAGCGACGATCTGGACAAAGACGGGGAACTTGTTCTTCGTTCAGGCAAGAAGAAATTCGTCCGCGTGGTGTTCAAGTAAGACGATTTCCAGCCAATCAAACAATCAGCTCTAAGAAAATAAGCGGCATTTCAATTCTTTATTGTGATGCCGTTCATTTTTTTGTAAATTCTGCCGATAATCGAATAGTGTGAACTCTTCATTATTATGGACATGAGGGACTTTCACCAAAAAAACTTGACGGTACACGCATTCGATGGTAAAATATTAGAACGTTCTGGATTTTTATCATAGACGGGTACAGGGAGTAATATTTTGACATTTGATAATGCTTATGTTTACATTCCTCTTTTCGCCATCTCGGCTCTTTCGCTCGGGCTGCTTATTCTCCTGCTTATTGCCAGGAAACGCAGTACGGCCAGGGTCAGCTTTATTACTCTTGCATCAAACATCATCATTATCGTATCAAGTTTAATCTCTGCCATTGCCTCCCTTACGGGAAAGATGGGCAACGGCCTGTTCATGTTCTACTGCCTGAGCATTTTTGCCATCGCATTCATCCTTCTTCCTTACGGTGCAATGCTTGCAATGTTCGAGCCAAAGAAAATCGACAAATTGGTACCGAAATCCTATAACGAGGCAGCCCTGAAAGCCAGGGATCAGATTCAAAAAACAGAGGAAAAGGCAAAGGACCTTACAGAGGAAGACTTCTCCCTGATGGACATAAACCGCGACTTCATGGCAAAGGCAGCCCAGGCTTATGGCTCAGACAAGGGCTACAACAACTTCCTTGAGTACATAAACCACACCATAAGGGAGCAGATCAACGCAGACGGAGCCGCTATCCTCATGGTTGATGATTTTGAGGACATAATTTCTGTAAAGGCATTTGAAGGAGACTTCCCTCCCCCATACAAGCTGCCTTCAGACTTACCGCATAAACCCGTACGCGTATCAACAAGCTTTAAATTTGCAACTTTCCCGCTCCAGGACAATGTTTTTGGGGAAATAGCAAAATCTGGCCGTCCGGAACTTATTGAAAAACCAGAATTGGACAGCAGGATATATCAGAACGGACCTGAGGAATTCCTTGAGTGCGGAAGCTACATCATTGTTCCTATGAAAATCCAGGGTACCGTTATCGGTGTTACGGCTTTTGCACGTAAAAACGGCTCCGACAAGCTTACCCAGAGTGACCTTAAGACCGCAAGTACACTTACAGACTTTGCAGCCGCTACAATTCAGAATGTAATCTCAGTAAAAGATATAATTGAAAAAAGCGAGATGAACAAGGAAGCAGAGATCGCAGGACGCATCCAGAACAAGATGAAACCCGAGAAACTCCCTGCAGTAAAGGGGCTTCAGCTTGGATCCGTATGGAATCAGGCGGAGGGTGTATGCGGCGACTTCTATGACATAATTCCTTCCCGCAAGGATCGTGTATCATTCATAATGGGTGATATAGCCGGAAAGGGCGTAAACAGCATGTCCGTCATGACAATGATTCGTGCAATGCTCCGTCTGGTTGTGAACACCACGCAGTCAGCAGGCAAAATCCTTACATGGGTGAACAAGGGACTTACAAGCGAGTCCTTCAGCACAGACCATTTTGGTTCCGTATCGCTGATAAACTACAATCCGCTTGCAAAAACAATGGAATTTTCCACTGGTGGCATAGTGCCAGTCTGGTATTTTGACTCTTCTACCTCGGAATTTACCCAGATTTCACAGAATTCTGACCCTCTGGGCGTAGAAAAATCAACAGAATACAAAGAATTCGTGCAAAATGTTAAAAGTGGTGATATAATAGTCATGTATACTGATGGTGTTGTGGAAGCTGTCAATTCCAATGGTCAGCAGTATACTTCGGATACTCTGTTGAACTTGATTAAAACAAATCATGCGAAACCGAGTAAAGAATTAGCCAACCTTGTAAAGGCTGACATAAAAAACTTCAGCGGCAACGCCGAACAGCATGATGACCAGTCGCTGCTGATAATTAAATTACAGTAAATTGTGCAATAAGGAGAACACTTATGGAACTGAAAATACGCAAAAATGGTGAGGTTTACATCATTGACGTAAATGGCGAAATGGACTTGTACAATTCTTACAAGCTTAAAGAGTTAGTCATGAAGATGCTTGAAAAGAATGTAAAATCATTTGTCATCAATCTTGAGCAGGTTGACTACATCGACTCTTCCGGAATCGGTGCATTGATTTACATTTGCTCAACCATCAAGAAGATGAACCTTAAGCTTTACATTTCCAACATACATGGCTCTGTAAAGAAGGTTATTGAACTTACAAAACTTATGGGGTACTTTCCTATTGCAAATTCCGTTGAAGAAGCCCTGCTGATGATTAACGAATAAGGAGACTTGACAGATGGAATTAATAAAAGAACTCCGTGCGGACAGTAACGATCCTTTATTTGACAAAGCTAACATGCTTTACAAAGAATTTCCTTCAGATTTCCGCCAGATTCGTTATTTTACACTGCTTATTGTACAGTCTGCTCCACTGGAGATCAAGGAAATAAACCTTCTTGAACAGCAGATTTCTGAGATCATCAAAAATGCCGTAAAACACGGAAACCACTGTGACATCAACAAAAAGGTTCATGTGTGGTACTCTTTCAGCCCCAACCATGCCCACATTATCGTAGAGGATGAAGGCGAAGGCTTTAAGGACCTTGAGAAATGGAACGACTTCAACCGCAAGAGATTGGATTGTCTCCATAACTCAAATTTCGAGGAACTTACAAATTATGTAACGTTCCGTACCAAACAGTCCGATGAACAGGATGGTGGAAACGCTTTGTTTGCCGCCCTTGAGTATTGGAACGGTGGATTTGTTTACAACGACAAGCGCAACGGTGTCGCAATGCTGAAAAAATATCAGCAGAAGAGGCACGGTGTTACGATTGACGGAGAGTAAACGATTGACAAAAACATCAGTTCTGAGTAACATACTTTTTTGTATAAAAATCGGGGGTGTCCCGGTTTCGACAGGTAGGAGTGTACTTGTGCTGCAGGTGAGGCTCTCATCTGGTCTCTGATACAGGTGAAAAATATAACTGCCAAACGTAGAGAAGACGAATTGTCTGAAAACGAACAGTTAGCTCTTGCTGCTTAATTGCGCATGAGCCGGAACTCGTGGGGTGCTGTTCCTAACGTCGCGATGTTCTGTCACAAACAGGGACTTGCCTTATGTACTGTCTGAAGTATATATGGGACATCCGAAAGGAAATCAGAATACGGAGACGACGCCTTTGAAGCCGCTACCGTTTCCCGACAAATACCTCGCTTCAATAAACCTGTAGAGGCGCCTGGACAGCTTATTTGGACAGGGGTTCAATTCCCCTCACCTCCATGAAAAAACCGCAATTCAATTTTGAACTGCGGTTTTTTTATTTATCTTACTTTTTCCTTTTTACTTTAGATTAAGGCGGGATTAACTTCCTTATTCTTTCCCTTATTTGATTTTACGTGTAAATGCATCCCTGTAACCCGCATCGCGGAACTTCTCGAGTACTGCACCGTATTCGTCAAGGCCAAGAGGTCCTACAAGAACCCTAAAGCCCTTTCCACCAGCTCCAGGTATTGCTACTACAGGATACTGACTGTGCTTTCTTGCAAGTTCTTCGGCTTCCCTTGCCTCAACAACTGTGGCAAACTGAACATAATACTTACCGCTTACAAGATCACTTTCGTTCTTGAATATTCCGGTTAACGGTATTTCAGGCTGTTTGACTTCTTCTACCGGTTCTTCCTCTTTTTCAAGGATAATCGGCTTGTATTCTTCTTCGGGTTTAGCTTCTTCCTCCGGTTCAGTTGAATTAACTCCTTCACCCTCACCGTCATTCTCCAGTTCTTTCGGAATCTCAGGCTTCCTGTCATCTACCTTTTCACCAGGCTGATCTTCATCTGGTGCGGGTTCTGATTCATCAGGTTCAACAGGAACAACAATCTCCTCAATGTAATCGTCCTCAGGAATGTCCTTTTCCTCCTGAACAACAGGATTCTCGTTATTGCGCTCTGGCTCCCTTACAGCAGAAAGATCGGCAACAGGCTCCTCGTCACGTACACGTTCATGAGGCTTAACAGCTTCTTCCGGCATATCCTCATCAGGAACATCCTCTACCTTTTCTTCGCTTTCAACCTCTTCACCAGGCTTGTCATCATCGGCCATGTTTTCTTCGCTGTCAACCTTCTCACCTTCAAGGTCAGGCTCAAGACCAGGCTCAACTGGCTTTACCTTCTCTCCTGTCCTGTCTTCAGCTGGACCAGGCTCATTGTTTGGAACTGCTTCTCCGGCTGCATCAGGATCTGGAGTTTTCTCCGGCTCAACAGATTCAACTGCCTCACCGCTCTTATCCATCGGAATGCCGCTTTCATCTACAACAACAGGCTCTTCATATTCATCCGGTTCAACAGCCTTTACGCGTTCACCGTTCATGTCATCTTCTATATCAGGCGTTTCCTGTTTTCCAACTGGCCTTGGCTTTTGCTCAACCGGTTTTACAGGTTCAACAGCTTCTTCTTCAATTTCTTCAGGCACTTCCGGTTCAACAGGTTCAACCTCTTCCTCAGACTTTTCTTCCGGAATTTCTTCTTCTACGGTCTCTTCCGGTTCAACGGATTCAACATCCTCTCCCTCTTTTTCTTCTGGAACGGTTTCTTCTTCAACTTCCTCGGGTTCTTCCGGCTCTACAGATTCAACTTCTTCATCAGAGTTTTCCTCAGGTTCTTCAAGCGGTTCTGCATCCTCTACGTTTTCACCGTCCTTGTCTTCTTCCGGTTCCTGAGGTGTTTCCTCTTCAGGTTCCTGGATTGGCTCTTCCTCTACTTCCTCGTCAGCTTCTTCTGGTTCTGTATCCTCTACTTCCTCACCGTCGCTTTCTTCAGGAATTGTTTCTTCCGTTTCCTCTGGTTCAACAGGCTCAACTTCCTCATCAGAGTTTTCCTCTGGAGTTTCCTCTTCAACAGGAGTTTCTTCTGGTTCTTCAACCGGTTCAGTATTGTCTACGTCTTCATCATTCTGATCGTTTTCGGGATTGTTTTCTTCCTCAGGAACAGTCTCATCCGGGATTTCTTCCTCAATTGTCTCATCAGGTTCTACTGAACGGACACCCTCAGATTTCATGTCATCATCTGGCGGAAGTTCATCTAATGGTGGAAGATCATTATCGACCGGCTCATAATTTCTCTGATGCCTGTGCTCTGACGGTTTTACAGGTTCCTCAACAGGCTCTTCTTCCTGCGGTTCTTCCTCTATTTCCTCTGGAGTTTCAGGTTCCTGAACTGATTCATCCTCTACAGGCTCATCTTCGACAGGCTCCTCTATCTCCTCTTCTACCGGTTCTTCAACAGCTTCTTCTACTGGCTCCGGTTCTGTTTCATCTTCAACAGGAGTTTCTTCCTCTACGGTTTCATCGGGTTCCTCTACAGGCTCATCCTCAACAGGCTCTTCTATTTCTTCCTCAACGGGTTCAACCTTTTCCTCAACAGGCTCAATTTCCTCAGGTTCTTCTACTGATTCTTCAATCGGCTCTTCAAGCTGTTCCTCTTCCTCTGGTTCCTGAACAGTTTCCTCTTCAACAGGTTCGTCTTCCTCTGGTTCTTCCAGTTCTTCCTCGGGTTCCTGAACGGGTTCTTCGGGCTTTGTGGCAACAGGTTCTTCTTCTTTTTGTTCTACAGGCTCATTACCCCTCTCTGCCGGAGATGGACGCTGAACGTCTTTTTTATCCTGCTCAAAATCGGTCTCTTCCCCTGTTCTGACTGCAGAAATCACCGCATTTCCGGATGAACTCTGGTCATAGGAATTGGATCTTTTTCCAAGCTGAACTTTAAGTGCAGACTTATCATCAAGCCCCAGCTGGGAAGCTGCTTCCTGAGAAATCAAAAGGGCATAATCTGTACTGTCATCAAGCTTTCCAAGATTTAAAACCTGAACATTGCGTCCTGTATCTGGATTTGAGACTGAGATGCTGTCTCCCGGAAGATATCCCTTGGCTTTAGAGAAAAGTCCGCGCGGCAACTGATTGGACTTTGCAATGACAGCACCTCCATCCTCATATTCAACGGAGGTTGATGTTGCAAATAGAGAAAATGTAATTCCGAGTGTGAATATTGCCGCTAAAAATCTTTTCATTTTCATCCTCACCACATTTTCCCTTATTTAACGGTTTGATAGATGTCCTGTGCTATTTCCGCTACAAATGAACTTATTCCGTGCTCATTATCCAGTCTGTTGGAGACTTTTGCCGGTGTCCTGGTTCCAGAACTGATTTGTGCGCCTGTTGTGGCATTGTATACAGTCCAGTCAACTTTCTTTATGTGGGACAAGTAGATTCCGCTTGGATTTGGAGATATATTAGCCTGAAAATCTGCGACAATTACGACAAACCACTCGCATTTTCCCAGTTTTGCCTCTGCCATTGAGCGGTAGTAGATTGTCTTGTCCTCATATTCGTCTTCTGAGGATGCGGCAGGGGAATTGGTTACGATAAATCCCTTATCAAAAAAATAGTCAAACAGGGCATTCTCGATTACATGAGATGATGCACGGACTTCTGACTGAGTATTATCATGCTGAATGACTTGAAAAGAAATGACTGCTGCATGACTTGAAGCTACAGCCAAAGCCACCAGAATGATCGTGAAAAGTATGTATTTTCTTCTGCTCATGGCAAATCCCCTCTTTAAAACGTGATAATACACCTAAATCTACCCTTATATCATCGGTATTCTAAAGTTTCAGTTTAGATTTAAATTATTGAAGAAAAAACCCGCGTATGGTACAATAAAAGCCATAAGGTATTTTTATGGGAAAAGTTGAAAGCAAGCTGTACATTATCGGAGCCGGTTTTGCCGGACAGATGATTGCAGAGGACATAAAGAGGAAAAAGATATTCGGTGAAATCGCTGCGTTTCTGGACGATGACGAAAGCCTTATTGGCCGTAAAATCGAAGGAATACCCGTTCTGGGGCCCATAGAAAACGTAGCATCCCTTTTGCGCGTAAACGGCATTGATGAGGCGATTATTGCAATTCCATCTGCCCCGGTTGAACGAATCAGGCAGATATACCAGACGCTCAAAAAAAGCAATTTCCTTCACATAAAGATTCTTCCATCAATCAGCCAGGTTGTTAACGGCAAGGCCCATTTGGTACAGGCAAGGGAAATCAATCCTCTGGACATTTTGGGCAGGACCCCGATTATTATTCCGCTCCACGAAAGCCTTGCATACCTCAAGGGTAAACGCGTTTTGATTACGGGTGCGGGAGGTTCCATAGGCTCTGAGCTTTCACGCCAGCTTTTGTCGGGAGGGGCAGAACGAATCTACCTCTTTGGCCACGGAGAAAATTCCATCGTAAAGATTTACCGTGAGCTCCACCTGTTGCAGAACGAGGGTGTGGGAGAAAAGGCGGCTGTTGTTCCAATCATAGGCGACATGAAGGACAGGGAATACGTGCGCTTCATCATATCGCATACAAGGGCGGATGTAATCTTCCACTGTGCGGCATACAAGCATGTTCCCATGATGGAAGAAAATCCTGTTGCCGTAATCGAAAACAATGTCTTTGGAACAAAAAACCTTCTGGATGCGGCCCTTGAATTTGGAGTTGAACGGTTTGTACTCATTTCCACAGACAAGGCGGTTTCCCCTGTTTCGGTTTACGGTGTAAGCAAGATGCTTTCTGAAAAACTTGTTCTTCAGGCGGCTAAAAAAACATCAAGTTCCCAGTCATTCATGTTCGTACGCTTTGGAAACGTATTGGGTTCAAGAGGATCATTGCTTCCGATTTTCATGGAACAGATTCAAAACGGTGGGCCTGTGACTGTCACCGACAAGGACATGGTTCGCTTTTTCATGACGATTCCCGAGGCATGTTCTCTTGTGCTTCAGACCGGTGGTGTCGGAAAAAATGCCCAGGCATATCTTCTGGACATGGGAGAGCCCGTAAAGATTCTTGAGATTGCAGAACAGATCATCAGGTTCAGCGGATTTGAGCCATACAAGGACATGGACATAAAGTTCATTGGCGTGCGTCCCGGAGAACGACTTTACGAACCGCTATGGCTTGAAGAAGAAGATCCAAAACCGACCGCGTACAAAAAGATATTAAAGCTTACTACAAAAGATCCTGAAACATTCATCCTGGACGATCTGTTGGAAAAACTCAAGCCGATATGCAGCTGGGATGAAAAGCAAAAGGACTTGTTCAGGAACAGGGAAGAACTGATTAAAATATTAAGGCAGGCGATTCCCACTCTGGATGAATATTATTCTGAACAGCAGAATCAGGGAAAACATGTTGACCTTTCTGAATCAGTTAAGGTGGTATTGTAATGGCTCAGGAAATAAAGGTACCTTTTTTTAAGGCTTCAATCGGAAAAGAAGAGGAAGATGCGGTTCTTCGCGTAATGAGGAGCGGATGGCTTACAACAGGAAAAGAAGCCCTGACATTCGAAAAGGAATTCGCACAGAAGATTAATGTTCCTCATGCACTCTGCGTAAACTCCAACACCAGCGGAATGATTCTTGCAATGGAAGCATGCGGAGTGGGACCGGGAACTGCCGTAATAACAACACCATACACCTTTGTCTCCACCGCAACCAGCGCACGCCATCTGAATGCCGACGTTTATTTTGCGGATGTTGAGGAAGATTCATATTCAATTTCGCCGGAGTCAATAAAAAAGATTCTGGAAGGCCCAAAGGGAAAAAACGTAAAGGCGATTGTTCCAGTCCACATTGCTGGCAACGTCTGCAACATGAAGGAAATAATGGAACTGGCCAGACGGTTCAATGTAAAGGTAATCGAAGACTGCGCTCATTCATTTCCAAGCCTTACGGACATGGGTTATGCGGGTGCAATCGGTGACATAGGCGTATTCTCCTTTTATGCCACAAAGACAATAACCACGGCAGAAGGCGGCATGGTCACGACAAAAGATCCAGAGCTTGCAAAAAGGATGACTGTAATGCGCCTGCACGGAATGGACAGGACAACATGGGACCGATACACTTCCCCACGCGCTTCATGGGAATATGACATAATCGCACCGGGTTTTAAATGCAATCTACCCGACATGCTTGCAGCCCTGGGACGCGTACAGCTTGAACGTGCCGATGAGTTTTATCAGAAAAGAGTAAGGCATGTAGAAAAATTCAACGAGGCATTTTCCAAACTTGATTTTGTTGAATTACCGCCGGACTCAAAAGGCAACGCATGGCATCTTTATTTGATAAGACTGAACCTTGAAAAGCTTGACTGCGACAGGAACACTTTTGCAAAAGAGCTTCAGGAGATGGGTCTTGGAATCAGCATGCACTTTATTCCTCTGTTTCATTTTACATACTGGAAAAAACTGTATCCCGATTTTACGCCGGAAAATTTTCCCAACGCACAAAAGCAGTATTCAAGGACTATCACGCTTCCTCTTTGGCCTGACATGACGGAAGACATGGTTTCCTATGTGATTGAATGCGTACAAAAGGCAGGCAGGGAACATCATGCCTAGAACAAAAGCCCCTGTTGCAAAAGAAAAACCATCAAAGAAATTCTCAAGGCTTTCTTTTCAAAAAGGCTTTTACTCTGACCTTGAATTCCGTGACATGCTTTATGCAGTAATCGTGCGGAGTCCTGCAAAATCTGGAATCATTTCATCGATATCACATGGTGACCTTCCGGACGGCTATTATCTTTTTACGGCAAAGGATGTACCGGGAATAAACCTGATTGACACGCCACAGGGAAAAGTTCCTGTATTCAGCGAGGGAAACATTTCTTATCTGGGTGAACCCCTTGGCATTCTTGTTGGACCTGATGAAAAAACCGTAAACGAACTGTATGGCGAAATTCAATTTACATTCGATTCAAATACAATCGACTCTTACCTGCAGACCATCGAGGACACGGACCAGGAGTTCAGGCAGAAAAATACGGCTCATACCGAAAAGGCTGATCAGGCACAGATTGACGCGATTACAAAAGCACTTGCTCTTGACGGCGACGACTTTTTTACCCCAAAGCCGGAGAATGACAAAAATAAGATATCAGAACATACCGACTTTGACACAAGCCAGGACATAGAGGATCTTTTTACATCAGTCATGGCAAGCCGAAAGATTGAACGCGGACCATGCTTTACAAAAGACAAAAAGGGATCATCAGCTGGAATTGAAGAAGCATTTAACAAATGCCATAAAGTAATTCAAAACTCATGGTCTTACAAATTGAATCCGCCTGATTATCGTGAGCCCAGCGGCGCAATATGCAATTATAAGAACGGGCAGCTGTATGTTTACGCCCCTACCCTTTGGCTGAGCAATTTACGACAGACACTTTCCGAGGTTCTTCACATTCACGGAGATGATATACAAATCTCAAAGACACGTTCCAACAACCGTTCATCTGCATCGGTGTGGTACAGCTCAATAATTGCGAGCCAGGTTGCTGTGGCATCATATCATACAGGCAAATATGTAAAGCTTGTATACACTCAGGAAGAGCAGGAAAAATTCATGGAGTCAATGCGGCCCATCACGATAGTTCATAAAACCGGAGCCGATGAAACAGGAAAAATTGTTGCCATGCAAATCAACATTGACGTTGATGCAGGTTCATCCAATCCTTTTGTTCAGGAAATCGTGGATCGTCTTGCAATAGCCTCATACGGATGCTACAGTCCGCAGAACATAAGCATAATCGCAACAGCATACCGCTCATGCAATCCTCCTACCTCCGTTGACATGCAGACACTTGACTCTGCGGCTTTTTTTGCAATCGAAAACCAGATGAACGAACTGGGAAAAGCATATAGTCTTACACCACAGGAAATACGGCTCATCAACCTGTCAATCTCCGACAAAAAAGGTTTGCATCAGCCGTTTTTATTTGAACTGGAAAAAGCTCCCGACATTTTGGAATTACTTACAAAGCAAAGTGACCTTGAAAGAAAATACAGCTCATATCTTTTAAACGAGATGGTAAGGACACAGCGCGGAATAAATCTATTGGACAACTCTGACTCCCCCTTGACCTTGCGGGGAATAGGTCTTGCATGTGCTTTTGAAGGCTCATGTTATTACGGCTCACAACTGTTTAAGGACAGCGACCAATCCCTTACAGTAACATGGGAAAAAGAGGACAACCTTACGATTCACTGCGCACCGATTTCCGCTACAATTCAGGAGATATGGGCAAAAACCGCCTCTGAAATACTGGGCATATCTCCTTCAAGCGTAAAGATCAATTCTGATTTTTCAAATGAAAATGAACCTCCCCTGCCGGAGACAATATATTCAAACATAAGCGTAATGACAGAACTATTGCAAAAATGCTGTGAGACATTGAAAAGGCAGCATCAAAAATCAAGGCTTCCACTTGAGGCAAAAAAGACAATAACGGCAAGCCAGAAAAAATTGTGGAACCAGAACAAGTTCGAAGGCTTCCCATTCCACAGTACTTCATTCGGTGCGGCCACATGCGAAATAGACCTGGACCCAAACACATTCCGTGAGACAATAAGGAACATTTACATCATCGTTAACGGCGGAAAAATCATGAACCTTCAGGCAGCAGAAAATTCGCTCAAGCTTTCCGTGCAAAAAATTCTTTCTTCACTGGTTGATTATGACAGCATTGAATACTCTAACATTCACATAAGCTTTGTAAATTCTCACAGCAATTCCGCACAGATTGGAGAGCTATTGTATCAGATACTTCCAGCAGCATATACACAGGCAGTTTCCCAGGCATTGGGAAGCACTATAGATCATCTTCCGTTGCAGACAGACAGCATGTACAAACTTCTATTGGCAAAACAGCACAAGATTGAATTAGCAAAACTAAAAACCAGCAATGAACAGGTTGTATCTGAAGAGGATAAGGAAGGTGCAAAATGAAGATTCCGATAACACTAAATGGTGAACGAACAGTATTAGATGCAGAACCAGGAGAAAACCTTCAGACCACTTTGCGCAGGTTGAATTTATTCAGCATAAAGCTAGGATGCTCGGAAGGCCTTTGCGGCAACTGCATGGTATTGCTTGACGGAAAACCTGTTCCATCCTGTACACTACCGGTTGGAATCTTGCGTGACTGTTCAATCGTTACCCTGGAATATTTTAGCAAGGCAGAGCCAGTTTACAATGACATAATAAACGGTTTCAGGCAGGCAGGCATCCACATGTGCGGCTATTGCAATGCGGGAAAAATTCTTAGCGCCTACAGCATCTTAAATGAACCAGTTCTTGCAAGTGACGAGGAAATACTTGATTGCGTACGGAATCTGAATCCATGCTGTACCGACCGTGACACTTTGATTCATGGAATAAAACTCGCCTATTCAATCAAACTGAACAGGGAAGGAAAAACCAACAATGGCAAAAAACTCTGAGCAGCAGGTTCTGCTTACAAAAACACTTGACGATTTGTTTTCTCATCTGGACAGGAACAGCACGCTTAGGGTTTTGGGCGGATGCACGCTTGAAAACCTTATCGATGAAAAATCCGTTTCAGTACGCGGAATCCCGGAGCTTTCCCAGATAGAAAGGCGAGAAAGATTCATAGACATAGGACCGGCCGTAACATTAAGTGAAATGCTCAAAGTTGACGAAACAAAGCTTCAGCCTGTCATAAAGAAAGCGTTAAAGACAATAGGAACCGCAGCGGTAAGGAACCTTGCAACCCTTGGAGGAAACATCTGCGCAGAAGGCCAAAAGCTAACCTTATGGGCACCGCTAGTTGCACTGGATTCAAGAGTTGAAATAAAGAAATCAGCAAATGACTCAAAGGTTATTCCGCTCTCACATTTTACAGGTGTCCCGGAAAAATCTGTTCTTTCAAAAATACGCATCCCCACAACAGAATGGAAGACAAATATTTTTGAGCGTGTGGGACCATCTCACAGGATAACAGAGAATTCCGCAAGCTTTACTTTCCTTTGTAATACTGAACGCGGAAGCATTGACAACATCAGCATAGTATTTGCCGGCGTCATCGTCTTTCACTCAAAGGAATTTGAAAACATACTTTTGGGAACACACTTGCCGATTCAAAATGAAGACATGGATTCATTCATCCAAACTGCATCAGAGATTTACGACTCCATAGAAGGAAGCGATAAGGCACCTACAATTTTAAAGACCCAGTTTTTAAACCTGCTGCGTTCTTCTTTGTCAAACTGCTGACACACGTTTTAAATTCATTTGATCAGCATCGCATCGCCATATGAAAAGAATCGGTATTTCTGTTCAACCGCCTGCTGATAAGCGCTTAAAATGTTTTCCCTTCCAGCAAAGGCTGACACAAGCATGATGAGAGTTGATTCCGGCGTGTGGAAATTGGTGAACATTTGATCCACCACCTTGAAACGGTATCCAGGATACATGAAGATGTGTGTGCTTCCTGTTCCACCTTTTACAATTCCGTTTTCGTCACATGCGCTTTCCAATGTCCTTACCGATGTGGTTCCAACGGCAAGAATGGGCCTGCCATCTTTTTTAGCCGCATTGATTTTTTCCGCAACATCATAAGGAACCGTGTAAACTTCCTCGTGCATCTTGTGGTCTTCTATCTGTTCCACCCTGACTGGAAGGAATGTTCCAAGTCCAACATGAAGGGTAATCCATTCAAGATCAATCTTTTTGTCCCTTAGTCTCTGCAGGAGGGGTTCGGTAAAATGGAGGCCTGCCGTAGGACATGCGGCGCTTCCCGTTTCGCTGGCATAAATCGTCTGGTATCTTTCCGCATCGTTTTCCGTGTCTTCGCGGCGGATGTATGGAGGAAGGGGAATGTGGCCGTTTCTTTCAAACCAGTCTTCGTCTATGCAAAACGGAAATTTTATCGTGCGGAATTCGCTTCCTTCATCTTCGGGATTTTCGATTATCGTGCCTTCGCTTCCATCCGGGAACTGGTAGACGTTGCCTTCCCTTACCTTTTTTGCTCCCTTTACCATAGTGTGCCATGTGTCGCCTGAATCAGAAAGCTGCTTTAGGAACATGAACTCCTGCTCACGTCCGCTTGATGTTTTTATTCCGTAGCACCTGCTTCGTCTTACCCTGCTGTTGTTAAAAATCATGAGGGTTCCGCTTTCTATCAAATCGGGCAGGTCCGCCATTACGTGATGTTCAACCCTTCCGTCATTGCGTGAAAGAAGCATGAGCCTGTCTTCTCCACGTTTTCCCGAAGGTTTTTGTGCAATCAATTCCTGAGGTAAATCAAAATAAAAGTCGCTGGTCTTCATTTGTATTTCTTTTCCTTGGGTCCAATCCCAAATGCCTGTATGCCTTTTCTGTAACGATTCGTCCGCGTGCTGTACGCTGCAGGAGTCCGCACTGAATCAAATACGGCTCGTAATAATCTTCCAGAGTGTCCATAGATTCGCCAATGGAAATTGCAAGGGTTTCCGCCCCCACAGGACCGCCGGAAAAATTATTTATTATCGAAAGCAGTATCTCACGGTCATAATATTCAAGTCCAAGGCTGTCGATTCCAAGACGTTCAAGTCCCTTCTCTACAATATCCTTTGTAATCACACCGCTTCCCTGAACCTGGGCAAAATCCCTCATGCGTCGGAGCACTCTGTTTGCAACACGTGGAGTACCGCGGGAACATGATGCCATTAAAAGTGCCGCATCTTCCTTTACCTTGACGTTTAAAATTGAGGCTGAACGGTGGATTATATCGGACAATTCCTCATGCGTGTAAAACTGAAAGCGCTGTATGATGCCAAAACGGCTGATGAGCGGAGAACTTACCATGCCCGCCTTTGTCGTTGCGCCAACCAGGGTAAAATGTGGAATCGGTATACGTACGGTTCTTGCCGCCGCCCCCTGACCGATAATCCAGTCGAGCGAAAAATCTTCCATTGCGATGTAAAGCATTTCTTCGATTGCAGGCTTGAGCCTATGGATTTCATCGATGAAAAAAACTGTACGCGGTGTAATCGTAGAAAGGATTCCTGCCAGATCCTTTGGCTTTTCAAGAGCGGGTGCAGAAGTCACCTTAAAGTCCGCACCAAGTTCATTAGCTGTAATCTGGGCAAGGGTTGTTTTTCCAAGTCCTGGAGGTCCGATCAGAAAAAGATGGTCCAATGCCTCCTCGCGTTCACGGGCTGCATTTATGAATACTGAAAGGTTTTCCTTTATGGCGCTTTGTCCCTGGAATTCATTTAGCGAAGAGGGACGCAGATTGTTTTCCTGCCCCTCGTCTTCCAGAGACAATTCCGCACGAACGATATGAGAACTGCCGCTTTCTGTCTCCGGTGCCATTACGATTTTTGTCTTTCCGCCACTTTCCATCGCCACATTTTGTGATGTCTGGGAAGCAAGCTGTGCCGCCATGTTCATTTCATCTACGGCTTCCATTTCGGGACTTTTTGACCTTGTATATTTTGTTTTGTGCTGAACGCTTTTATTCATTGTGCAAGCTCCATCAACGACTGCCTGAATACCAGGTCTTCCTTCTTTGCCTGAGTCTGCTTTTCAAATGAGGGATCCTGTGAAACTTTCTTTGAAACCGCTTCAACCGCTCCTTCCGCAATCTTTCTGTCATAGCCCATGTTGACCAGAGCAGAAACGACATCCGCATAAGGAATGTTTTTGCCACGTCCCTGTACCGGAGAATCTTCCTGCAAAGTGAGTTTACCCTTGAGCTGAAGGAGCATTTTTGCCGCAGTCTTTTTTCCAACCCCCGGAACTTTTTGAAGTGAATCAAGGTCACCCGAGTCAAGAATGCGGGCCAAATCCGGAGTCGCGATATTGCTTATAATCTTGAGGGCCGCCTTGGGACCAATTCCGTCAACCTTAAGCAGGTCAAAAAATAGGGAACGGTCATCCTCACTTGCAAAGCCGAACAGAACCATGGCCATGTCCGTATGCTGAAGCCATGTAAAAACCCTGCCCGTCTGCCCAACCGGAGGAAGCTTGTCCAATGCAGAATCCGGGACAGTCAGATCCCATTCAATTCCGTTTGTTTCCAGAGTAAGACGCAGAGGATATTTTCCTGTAATGATTCCGGTAAGACTGTTGAACATGCCTAGATTATATCAGAAATAAGGTGTAAGTAAAAGCCCCTTGAGGAAGGTGAAAGATGAAAACTTAGAGTTGAGAGTAAGTAGTCACACGGATTCGATTTTCCTACGGAAAATCTGAGATAGATAGATTTGTGTTATTTTCATTTTATTCAAAAAAAAAAAATTAACCAGTAAACAATAGATTAAAAAAAGAAATCTCCAGACATGCCCGTATTTAAAGAAACGACGTAGTCGTTTCGAATCCGTGTGATAAAAATAATTCTAATTGATTCTCTTCGGTTTTGTCCACTTGAAGTATTTGGGCGCCCTGTAGTCTATGTGCCAGGCTCCGGTGTAAAAGCCGTTTTGGTTTGCGACGGGACTTACAAAGATGACCTTGAGTGCGGGAGCCCCGACTGTGTAGATGAACTCATTTGACTCCCACTGGCTTGTATTTGAAACATTGCTTCCAAACTGATTTTCCGGCGGCGTATAGACGCTTATTTTATATGTTCCATCCTGCATGGTAAGGTGAATCACCGCTCCACCCGTAAAGCACCCCTTGTAATATCTGTGGGTCCAGTGAGGTTTTGTCTGCATGTCGTAGTACCATGAATAGTCGATGTGAATGATTTTATCCCATGCATCGTTTCCGTCCATGTCACATATCCTCAAAAGGCATGGAATGTCGTCCATGCTGCCGAAATTGGAAGGCCTGTAAATCTCCAGCGCAGACAAACGAGAAAACGCAAGGACAAATAATGAGGCGATGACTAACTTCCTGAATACACGGTGATTTCTGGACATAATTACATTATCGGTAGGTGTAAGGGGAAAGTTGAAAGCTGGAGGAGGTGTCACACGGATTCGCATGTTGCTACAGCAACAACGTCAAATCACATTCCTTACAGAAACGGCAAAAACTCTCCTAACTTGTTTTTCTCTTTGTTATTTTGACTCCAAGTGCGTGTATCTGTTCAGTTGCGGAAAAGACATTCCTGAATAATATTACTTGTAAACATTCCTTCTGTGGCCGATATGAACCACAAGAACAGTTATCACTATTTTTTTGGGCTCTCCTTCTCTTTCCTTTTCATTGATTACTGAAATCACTCTGTAGTCACCGACACGATACCTCCATAATCCAGCCAAATTACTTGTAAGCCCCTTTCCTCTTGAGCGGGGATCTTCCAGCTGCTGAACTTCATCCATGTATGATCGAATTCTCTTGGCTGTCTGCCTGTCGAGTTTTGACAATTCCTTCTCTGATTCTGGGGTATACTCAATTACAGTCATAATCCGAGTTTCTCATATACCTTATCAGACGGTATGGCATTCTTCCCACTTGCAAGGAAGCGTGAATATGCTTCTTCGCCAAGTTTTGCATCCTCCGCATCCTCCTCAAGTTCGGCAAGGTATCTTGTCAAAGCTTCATCTGTAATTCTACTTTTGTTCCAACCGGTTTTGGCAACGGCCTGCTCCAAGTCGAAAAGTGTTTTAGTTTTTACGCTCACGCTAATTGCCGGCATACCACACCTCCTAACGACAAATTCTATCTTTAATAATAATATTATTATTATTATAAGTCAAGGAGCAATTGTACCAGATGTGACGATTAAGGGAAATTTAGAGGAATTGTTGATGCTCTCGTGAAATACTCGGGTAGAACTTAGCTTTGAGGTGTTGTCAATCACCAGACAGTTAGATGCTGAATCAAGTTCAGCATGACAAGTTTTCACCTTTCCACTTTCTTCTCATACTCATGCTTCAAGATGGAGAACACCATTCTGTCTTCATAGAGGTCTTTCCTCCAAAAGAAATCACGGAATACTCCCTCGTAGCTTAGGGCACATTTTTTTCCTGACTCTTGAAATGAAGGAACGAAAGGATTCCTATCGGCAGAAAATAGAGGCACCATATCTCAAGAGCCAGCACACCGCCACCCGAAACAGAACCATTACTTCCAAGAAAGATTCCGGTTATCGGCATTATTAAGCATCCCGGAAAGAAAAGCCCATGCAGCAATAGAAGAATCTTTAACGTCCTGTCATTTTTGTTTTTGACATTCACCGTCAGTCCGATAAAGAAAGTCGAAAGGGCCATGATGCCGTATCCAAGCAGATCCAGATTGAACATGAGACCAAGATACCTGTAGTCAAGGATTCTGGCCGCATCCTCCCCCAGCTTTTCATTCATGACCGTCGTGCATTGGGTAAAATAAACTATCATAATGATGGTCGCATATACTCCAGACAATACAAGCCCGGTTCTTCCGGCAGCTTTTGCCTTATCCGCACATTCAGCATCAAGAGCCGCCACCATGCAGACAAAACTTATTGCAAGCAGAATGCATACAAAATAGCTTGCAAAAGTTAAGCCAAAAAGCATGAATATGGCAAACGCCAGTACCGTTAAAGCATTTACAAGTGAGCCAAACATACCAATCTTTCTATTCATCTTTACAATCCTCCTTATTCACCTTCAAATACTAATAATAATATCTCCCTCAGTCAAGAACAGCCCAATTCCCTAAATAGACACAATCCCTCTTTTATGTTATAATTTTTCCCAATTATATTATCCCGGTGCAATCCGGTGCCGGGCTATAGGAGTTTTTTATGGAAAAGAAAGTTGATCATTCCTGTACATTGGATAAAATCATCTCACTTTGCAAGAGACGTGGTTTTGTTTATCAGGCCAGCGAAATTTACGGCGGTCAGGCCGGAGCCTGGGATTACGGACCACTTGGAGTTGAATTCAAGCGCAACATTCAGAACGCTTGGTGGCACTACATGACCCAGCTGCATGACGATGTTGTCGGACTGGATTCCGCCATCTTCCAGCATCACAAGACATGGGAAGCTTCAGGTCACGTCGCCCACTTCTCTGATCCGATGATTGACTGCACGGAATGTAACGCAAGGTTCCGCGCTGACCAGCTTATCGAAGACTTTGTCCACTCTCATCCGGAGACAAATCCGGGAAAACCTGTTGATACAATGACACACGAAGAGATGAAGGCCTTTATCGACGCCAACATCAACTGCCCTACCTGTGGAAGCACAAACCGCAAGTATACTGCCGTCCGTGAATTCAACCTCATGTTCAAGACATATCAGGGACCTGTTGCAGACGAATCACACCTGATTTACCTGCGCCCCGAAACCTGCCAGGGTATTTTCACCGACTTCAAGAGCATCGTCCAGTCAAACCGCATGAAGATTCCTTTTGGTGTCGCCCAGGTTGGAAAATCATTCCGCAACGAAATCATTTTCAAGAACTTCATCTTCCGCACATGTGAATTCGAGCAGATGGAAATGGAGTACTTCTGCAAGCCCGGAACAGATGACGACATATTTGAATCATGGCGCAAAGACCGCTGGAACTTCTACCTCAAGTACGGTATCGCAGAAAAGAACCTGCAGTGGCACCACCACGATAAGCTGGCCCACTATGCAAAGGACGCCTACGACATCCAGTACAACTTCCCGATTGGATTTGAGGAAATTGAGGGAATCCACAACCGCACGGACTTTGACCTGAGCCAGCACACAAAGGTAAGCGGAAAGGACATGAACTACATCGACCAGGAAGACGGCAACAAGAGCTACACGCCATACGTCATCGAAACGTCAGCAGGCCTTAACCGCAACTTCCTCGCATTCCTCTGTGAGGCATACGAAGAACAGAACGTCGGTGATGAAGGCAACGAGGATTACCGCACGGTACTTCACCTGCACCCGCAGCTGGCACCTGTTACTGTAGCAGTCCTGCCATTGATGAAAAAAGACGGACTTGCAGAAAAGGCACAGGAAATCAGGGCAGCACTCAAGGAAGAATATGTAACCGACTACGACCAGAGCGGAACAGTAGGAAAACGCTACCGCCGCCAGGACGAAATCGGAACACCATTCTGCGTGACCGTTGACTATGACACAATCACAAAAGACAGTCCAAACTTTGACACCGTAACAGTCAGGTTCAGGGACAGCATGGAGCAGGACAGGGTAAAGCTTTCTGAGCTTTCTGGATTCCTGCACAATGCAATCCGCAACTACAAACCGGTGGAAAAGAAATAAATTACAAGGGCTCTTCAAGATGGAATACATTGCTTTGGGAAAAACAAAACTTTTGGTAAGCAAAACAGCATTTGGCGCCATGAGTTTGGATTGTTCGGAAATTGAATCTTTTGGCGAAAAGGCAGAAGAAACTGTCGCCGCAATGGTAAGGCAGGCCTATGACGGAGGAATCAATTTCTTTGACGTTTCCCGAAGCAAGCCCGTATGTGAAAAGCGTCTTGGAGCGGCCCTGCACGGAATAAGGCAGAATGTCGTACTTGCAACAAAAACCGCCGCACAAACAGCCAGCGAAATGCGCAACGACATTCAGGAAAGCCTCACCGCCCTGAACACGGACGTAATCGATTTATATCAGTTTGACAGCCTTTCAATTATACCTCAGAAGGATGGCCCCGACGGCCTTTACAATGAGATGCTGCGCCTAAAGGACAAAGGTTCAATACGCCACATAGGCTATTCCACAGATTCCTATGAACTTGCAACTCAGGCAATTGAATGCGGATTTTACGATGTAGTTCAGTTTCCGTTCAACATGCTTACAGACAAAACATGCCACGAACTGGTTGAGTTGTGCGATAAAACAGAAACAGGATGTCTGGCTTCCCAGCCGCTTTGTGGAGGACTTGTTTCAAACATTCCGCTTGCATACGGTTTTTTCACACAGTTCGAAAATGTAATTCCTTTATGGGGAGTTCATACACAGGATGAGCTTCATCAGATACTATACTTTACAGATCACCCGCCAAAAATTGACGAACAATTCAAAGAAGAAGTGGCTGTAGAAAGAGACAGATTTAATTAAAAAAATGATTTAACACAATCAAACAGGATTAACCAAGCTTCTTGAGGGCAGCAACCACGTCGGTAGCTTCCTTCTTGTCCATTACGCGAGAAATCTTAATGTCAGTGCCATTTGTCTGGAGGATCATCGGTGTTCCGTCAGGATTGCTCTGTCCCAGAATCTGAACCACTGGATTCCTTGGATCTGAAGGGTTAACATCAACAACCTGGGCAATGCGTCCGTTTGCAAGATATACGAAGGCACCGATCGGAAACAGTGACAGGCTGTACAAGAGAGCCTTTACCACAGTGTCGTCATACTGATGGTTCTCGTTCTTGAGCATTTCTATCATTGCCTCATAAGGTGAGCGGGCTTCCTTGAACTCACGGGGAGCCGTAATTGCCTCAAATGAACATGCCACAGTAATGATTTTGCCGTAAAATGAAACAGCAGATGCCTTGATGTGGCGGGGATAACCGGTTCCATTTTCACGCTCATGGTGGTCTAGTACGCCAAGAAGAATGGGCAATGGAAAACTTGCTTCCTTAAGGATGTTGTAGCTGATTATCGGGTGAGTAAGAATCTGTGTCCTTTCTGCCACGGTAAGCGGCTTGTTGTTCATGTAAAGCTGAGGAGAAATACGGAGCATTCCAATCTCATGCAAAAGACATGCAACACCAAGTTCGGTAAGCTTTTCTTTTTCAATCTTGAGCTGAAGTCCTATTGTAACTGCAAGCACCGTAGAACGGATTCCGTGATATACAAGAAAGTTTCTGTTGCGGTCCTGAGCAGACGGCGTTATGCGCAATACAAATCTTCTGTGCTTTTCAACAAAAGAACAGAGGGAACGCACCGTAGCGTATATTTCCTTTGTGTTGAATTCCTTGTGTGTGGCATAGCGTGTATACAAAGCGTTAAGAAAGTTGATGTATGAGTTATAAACCTCTTGAACCAGCTCCAAGCGTTCCTTATCGTTATTGATGGAGTCTTTTTTGGCTTCTGCGGCGGCAAGGGCCTCTTTTACCCCAGGATACACGAATTCGGCGGATGCCTTTTCCGGTGTGTCTACCTTTGCCGGCTCGTCTATTACCGCAACTTCCTCCGTAGAGGCTGATATGACTTTACGCTGTTCTTCTGTTATCTTTTTTACGACAGGCTTTTCTTCAACAGGACCCTTCTTCTTGATTGCCTCAATGTCGACTTTTTCGTCAGATACTGTCGCAATTATTCTTTCACTTATAAAAACCTGGTCAAAATTCCAGTCCAAGAGGGCACGCATGGTTTCCTGCGCAAGAGGACAATGAGCTGGATTCAACAAGAACTGACTATCCAACATCATGTCTGCCGCGTATTTGTTATCTGCCTGTAGTTCAGCTACCTTCAACGATTCCATATCGACCTCTTTTCTCCATTATCGATGATTTTAAAGAAAAAGTAAAGGAAAAGTATAGCAAAAACCCTAGAAACAGCATAAAAAAAAAGAACCAAAGGCTATCCTCTGGTTCTGATTTTCATAACCAAAAACGGCAGCCGTCTGGATGTCTAAAGACCCGTCCGCCGATCAGATTATTTGTGCGGGAGGATTTACAACAGATTACCTCGTGCACAATTATATTATCGGTCATAAGACCAAAAACTAAAGAAAAAAATTGATTTTTTTATTCTGAGATTGAATTTCAGGAAAAAAATGGCTTTTTTATCGAAAAATTGAAAAAAAATAAAGAATTCTTAAAAAAATCTGTAACCTTGGCTTATATAGGGTGGTTTAGAGAGTGTAAATGCAAGACAATGTCATTATTGCATCCTCCTCTCCTTTTACCCAGTCATCTTGTGCGTGACTGGGTTTTTTTTGTGATTTTTAGTACCACATTGCGGCCTGATCTTCCCAATCCACGATTTCTTCGGGGGTAAAGAACAGGTTAATCTCACGATTGGCACTCTCAACACTGTCACTTGCATGAATGATGTTGTGTGAGGTATGGGAACAAAAATCGCCACGGATAGTTCCCGGCATTGCGTCGGCAGGATTTGTAGCTCCTGTCATCTTGCGAACTAAAGTGACACAATCGTCTCCCTGCCAAACCATAGCCACAACAGGACCACTTGTAATGTAATCCACGAGCGGATCATAGAAAGGCTTTCCCTTATGCTCGGCATAATGCTCTGCAGCAAGTTCCGGAGAGATATTCATCAACTTTAAACCAACTAACTTCAGTCCTTTTTTCTCAAGGCGGCTGATAACCTCGCCAACCAGCCTGCGGTTCAATACACCAGGCTTAAGCATTGCAAAACATCTTGTACTCATTTTGCTAAGGTACACTATATTGAAATTTTATTCAATACGTTAAGAAATTTTTTTTCTGAGTCAGCTTGATTTTTTTAGGGGACGCTTTATTATACCGTAATAGGCCTATTCAACAATCTCAAAGAAGTCGAATTCACCGGGAGTTACACGTCCATAGAAAACGGATTCAGTTTTAGCCACACCATCCTTACCAGGGAGGCCTTCCTTAACATAAAGGGGTTTCAATGCCTGTGGCTTGAACATTGCAGGCCTGTCGCTATCCGGTATATGCCTAAGTTCCCTGATTTTGCCGTTAATGTGGACCTGAATGTCCTGTGGAGTGCATCCATCCCAGGCATAGCAGTAAACGCCGAAGGTTTTATTGTCGTAGGTGAACAGGGAGATTCCGCTTCCACCGTCCATCCAGATGCCAGATACATCAAGCTCTTTCCTGAATGCATTAAGGACAGCCTGTGGCAGGATATACAGCTTGGAAGGCATTTCCGGCAGGGACATCACTGTAAAACGGCCTTTTCCGTATGTATCATAGCAAAGAATGCTCTCGTGGTATTCACCGTGGCCTGCGTTCATGATTGACCATGTGGCATTGTTGCGGTGCTCCAGAAGCGGAAATTCAACAGACTCTGCTGATTTTACATAGTTTTTGAAGTGGGGGTGCTCTCCTGGAGTCTGGAACTCATCTGCGCTCAAAGTCCTGTCCGTATACCTTACGCTTGTAAGCTCCGTAATCTCAGGATATTTCTTTAGTGCACCAATCATGAACCTTGATGTGGCAACGACATGTCCTCCCGATGCCACAAAACGACGGATCTTATCCACAATTTCCTTATCCTCAAGGGATGCCGCTGTAACCATGACTTTCCTGTCTGTATTTGCATTGTACTCCGGGAAATCACACACAGGCTCCATCGGGATTCCGACCATTCCGATAAAATCTTCAATGTGGTCATCCTCCTGGGAATTAAACGGTATGTAAACCTTTAGTCCGCATGGATTTCCAAGCCTGTCAAGAACCCTGTCAAGTTTATCGTACATGAAGCCAAGTGGTGTCGCCAGCTTGTTGCCTGCAATTGCCGGCCAACAGAACATCATGATTTCCTTTGGCTTTGCAAAGGCTGTAAGATAGGCCTGCTCAAGATATGTGTCGAACCTGTCGCAGTCAAAAGGATCAAACCATCCGCCACCGTTCCTGCCGGGTGCCACACTTTCAAAATAACGCATAAGGGAATAGCTCAAATAACGCGGAAGATGCTGGTCTGTCAAAGCCCCATGACGGGTTTCTGTTCCCGTGTAGATTGAGTCAAAAATCTCGCGCTGCTGTCCTGGATTATATCCTGTCTCCTGAAAGCCCTCGCGCCAGTTGGGATATTTGATTATTATGTTGACCTTGGGATTAACTTTTTTTGCGGGCTTTATGATGAGGTTTTCTGAAACTTCAAGCATTTTTGCAAGACGGAATTCCTTCCAGCTGCGGTTCCCCTTTTCGCGTATGCAATCCTCACACATGCACTGGGTAAAGAAAAAGTCATCGATTATGAATTCATCAAAAAGGGATGCCGTATACTCACTTATTTCCTTTAGGCGAGCACGCATCGGCTCATTGCAATAGCAGAATGTGTTGAAAAGACGCTGACGTTTTTTATCTTCTTCATTGAGGTTCGGGGTCACAGTTGTTATGCCGCCAGAAACTTCAATTCCGTACTCATCCATAACCTTCTTTACCATCTCGACTTTTTCACGGATGGCAAATTCATCGCGATAGGACTCAAGATAAATCTTGTCTATCTTAACATATTTCTGCAAAAAATCAGCATCCTTACGAAGCTGTTCTTCTGTCACTTGATTTACCCAACGGGCAACACAATAAGTTACGGTCTTGAAATTTTTGTAAAACATTTAAAACTCCCCCTATCCTCTACCAGAGTCTTGAATATCTGCTATTCCTTCCACGGGAAAAACAAAGTCCTAAGTTTCCTTGTTCCAAGAAGCTTCCTGTCCTTTTGCAAAAGCTGCTCCCACGGTACCTGACGTCTCTGCTCCTTAGTCATTCCTGGGTTCACCTCATACCAGTCATATTTATACATCCTCAGGTGCAGTGCATTTGTGACGCAAACCTGAATGCCAGAAAAACTCGGCATAAGGCTCAAGGTCAATATTGTAATCAGAACGTTAAGTAAATTTATCAACGCCATTCCGACTGTAAACCAGAAATTGTCAAAAAACAGGATGAATGATTTTTTAAGGCATTTCCTGAATCCATTATGTAGGACATTCCGCACAGCCATGAACCACTGCAAGCCCAGCAAAACAAAAACCAGAATCCAGAAGACAAAAAATGCCAGAATCAGGCCCATGAAACTGCCGGTAGTAGCATCCTCAGAGAACGACAGGGTCAGATAAAACGGAATGCTTACAAAGGCAACGATAATCAGCATGCCGAATAAAAATCCAAAAAGGAGCCCGTCCTTAATTGAAGGTATTATATTTCCAAAGAAATCAGCTAATTTCGGTGCAGAATAATTTGAGATTTTTTCCGCACTCTTACCCTGTGCAAATATAAAGACATGCAGAATCATGCTGAAAACAACTATTGCAAGCCCAAGAACAAGAATCTTGATCCTATCCGGTATTTCAAGCGTACAAAGTTCAAGAAAGCCAAACACTCCGCTCAAAATCAGGACTGTATAAATCACGTTTATGAGGAGGAGATGAAAAAGATTGTCCCATATGTCAAAGAAATTCTTTTTAAATAAAAATCCAAACATACCTATAAAATACTTCATTTTCCCTAAAACTTCAAGCATAATTGACAAATCGGGAAAAACAATTTAGATTCAAATTGGAGGAAGATTATGGAATTTACGGAATCAACAGTCGTCTCGCTTATTTCACACCTGCATGCAATAACCGCTGATTTTACCAATGCAAAGCTGGCGGACAAGAATTTGGTTTCATCACATGGTTTTATCCTCTACCTGCTGTCGCTTAACAGGACAATGACAAAGACGGAGATTGCAAAGGCGACAAACCGGGACAAATCCACCACAACGGTTTTAATCCGCAAATTGATTGACGAGGGCCTTGTACAGGAAAACTCCAGCAAAACCGATGCAAGGACAAAAATCATATCACTTACAGCCAAAGGACGTTCCCTGAACAAATTGACTTCCTCCATATCCGAGGACCTTTTGTCGGTATGCTACAGGAATTTTACTCAAAAAGAAAAAAAGCAGCTTTTGGATTTGCTTCTTAAAATGAACTCCAATGTAGAAAACGAGCTGGAAAGGAAATGATTTTTACCACGGGTATTGACTTTTGTTTTATATAAAACTATATTTACATCAGAGGTCAATTATGAAAAATAAAAAAAATATCGCAATTTTGTTTTTAGCAGCATTATCTGCTGCAGTATTCATGTCCGGCTGTTCCGGAAAAAAAGAGTCTAATGCACTTTCAATAGCAGTATTCGTTCCGGGAATCATGGCAGACTCCCCCACTTATGCAAATCTGGCAAAAGGTGTCCAGCAGGGTATTGATGAATACAACGCAGGCATAACAGATGAATCAAAAAAGGCCAAAGTGTACATCATGGAAGCAGGTACAAATCAGGCTGAATGGTCAACAAAGCTTACAGCACTTGCCGCTGACGGGAGCTATGGAGCCATCATATCATCCAATCCTTCAATTCCAGAACTGGCAGATCCAATCACCAAGCAGTTTCCTGAACAGAAATTCGTACTTCTTGACGGTGCCATGGACGGAAACCAGAACATCGCATGCATAAGCTATGACCAGAAGGAGCAGACATATCTTTCGGGCTATATCTCCGGTCTTTTGTCACAGAGCCACAAGGTAGCTGTTGTTGCAGCACAGGAATATCCTGTAATGAACAATGTGCTTTATCCTTACTATGCCCTGGGTGCATCAGATGCCGTTGCCGGAACCACATGTGATTTTAGGGTTGTAGGAAACTGGTATGACGGAACAAAGGGTGCAGAAATTACTGATGCCCTTGCACAGGCTGGAGTTGATGTAATCATGCCTATATGCGGTGGTGCGGCACAGGGTGTCTTGTCATCTGCCGTGGAGAACGGAATCAAGCTTTCGTTTATTGACGAAAACTCTTTCGCAAAGGCCCCGGGAACTGTCATCTCCTCATGTTCCACAGAACAGGCCCTTGCATCAAAAGAAGCAACCCTTGCCTACCTTAACGGCAAAACTGAATGGGGTAAAACCCGCTATGTTGGAATTAGGGAAGGATACATCAATTTTATTCAGGATGATCCACTCTATGCCTCATCAGTACCAGAAGACGTAAGGGAAACAATGGCAAAGCTTGTAAAGGAAATCACTGACGGTACAAGGGAGATTCCAAAACTATAAATGAACATCGGGCTTGAAAACATTTGCAAGAGCTACAAGCTAAAAACAGTCCTCCAGGATGTATCGCTCAATTTTCAAAGCGGCAAGATTCATGCCCTGCTCGGCGAAAACGGAGCTGGGAAAACAACACTTGCAAAAATACTTTCAGGCTCGATTCAAATGACATCTGGAAAAATGTTTATAGAAGACCATGAAGTCATTTTTAAATCTGAGGCTGATGCGATAAAGGCAGGAATTGCAATTGTTCAGCAAAGGCCCCTTTTGGCTTCTTCATTAAACGTATGGGAAAATGTCCAGCTTGCAGAAGGAAAGAAAATCTACAGGGAAAAGCTTGATGAATTACAAAAACAATGGGCACCTTCACTTAACCTCAAAACAAAGATACGTGATCTGGGCGGAAACCATAGGTTCTATGCGGCTTTATTGTCTGCACTCATAAAAGATCCTGACTGCCTTATTCTTGACGAACCTTCTGCATTTTTGGATTCAAAAGAAAGGGATTTTCTTTATTCAAGGCTAAAGGAATTCTGTGCCGGCAAAAAGACTGTTATTGTCATTACCCACAGCATGGCAGAGGCAGCAAAGCATTCAGATACTGTCAGGATACTAAAGGAAGGCATCTTGTGGCGTGACTATAAGAGTTCAAAAGATTTCTCCGAGCAATATGAAAAAGACAGTTCAAGACATTCAGAGAATTTTGTTCTTGGAGGGAACGGTTCAAGGACATGCCTTAATTTTGTAAATATCTCAAGCCATCCCCAGAACAGGAGTGCCTTACTTGATGCAAACATAAAAGTAAAGTATGCGGAGATAACGGCTGTTCTAGGCCTCAAAGAAGCCGCAATAGACACTCTTGAAAACACAGTATGCGGAATTGAAACGGAAAAAGCAAAAGGCAAAGTTGAATACACATCGTTTGACGGGGAAACAACAGTTCTTGATTTACAGAAGAATAAATATTCAACTGCGTTTTTACGCAAGCACAATGTGGCGATAATTCCAAGTGACAAAACTTTTAGGGCGGCAAATCCAAAACTGACTGTTGCAGAAATGCTTTCGACATATCAGAAAAAATTCAACAGGGATTATTGTATTTCACTTATAAACGAAGCAAAGGTAAACATACAGCCCGAAGAATCATGTTCAAACCTTAGCGGAGGAATGCTCCAGAGGCTTATAGTCGCACGAGAACTTTCCACAAACCCAAAGCTTGTGATATTGTGCAATCCCCTCCACGGTCTTGACGTACAGTCTCAGGCAGAACTCATAAAAAAAACTGTCAAACTTGCAAATGATGGTGCCGCTGTTTTAATCATTGGGGCACAGGATTTTCCCCTTACCATATGCAACAGGGTTTATTCCCTAGAGCAGGGATACACTCATCTTTCTTTTTCCAGGGAGGGAAACAATTGAAAAGCTTTTCGATAAAATCTTTCATGGCTCCGCTGGCAGGACTTTCAGTTTGCATTCTCATAATAATCACATGCGGAAATAAACCGACAGAATCCATTTCACTTTTATTCACAGGAACTTTTACAAGCAAATATTATTTCGGACTCATGCTCAACACTGCATCCATGCTCATGATATCCGGCTCAGGTGCCTTGATTGCAATAAAGGGCGGCAACATGAACCTTGGCGGAGAAGGCCAGATTTATGCTGGAGGCCTGATAGCAGGCTTGATTTTATCTTCCAATATGGGAGTTCATCCTGTAATACAGTTTACGATTGCCCTGATTCTTTCCCTTTTGATTGGCTCATTCCTTACAGGGTTTTCTGCGGTACTAAAGGAATTACGTGGAACAGAAGTTTTACTTACAAGCTTTTTATTGAGCGCGGCAATAATTCCTCTTGCAGATGGATTAATTACATCTATCAACGGAAAAACAGACCAAAACCTGATAGCCCTTCCCTACATAAAGGATTGTTTTAAGATGCCAAGGATTCTATCTCCTTCACCTTTGACACCTGTAATTTTCCTTGCTCTGTCTTTCTGCATTCTTGCATTTTTGATATACACCAAAACCTTTGCAGGACGTAAAACCATAATCTGGGGAAAGGCACCTCTTTTTGCAAAATATAGCGGTTATTCTTCAAAATTAAACACTGCATCAACACTTTGCATCTCCGGATCTTTACATTCGCTTACAGGCTTTTTATCTGTTGCAGGAACTTATTACACATGTCATCAGGGCTTTTATTCCGGCATGGGCTGGAACGCATTGAGTGTGGCCTTGATTGCGTCAGGTAATCCAATATCCCTAATTCCATCGGCTTTGGTTCTGGCTTGGATTTATACTTCGGCAGACAGAGTTGGATTGACTCAGGGATTTAATTTTGACATCAGCGGAATAGTACAAAGCTGCATTTTATTCTCCATCGCTATTCCATTTATCAAAAGGAGGAAAGAAAAATGAATGTTGTCCTGTCGCTTATTTTGACCGCTTCTCCCCTTCTGCTGATTACCCTTGGTGCATTGATAAGTGAATATGCGGGCCGTCTTGCAATGTTCATGGAATCCATAATCAATCTGGGAGCCTTCTTTTGCTTTGTTTTCTCGCTTAAGTTCAACTCACTGTTCCTTGGAATCGTCCTTTCGGTCCTTATATGCACTTTAATTGTTTTTATACTTGATCTTATCTCTACAAAGCTCAATGCATCGGTATTCCTTATTTCAATCGCAATAAATCTTTTGCTTTCCGCCTTATGTTCTTTCCTGTCCGCGCAGATTTTTGGGACCAGAGGAGTTCTTTACGACCAGAACTTTGTTTTCTCCCAGACAAACGCTAAAATAATTTCCTCTGTCTTCTGCTACATTTCTTCTTTTGCAATCATCTTTACGCTTTACTTTAGCCGTACTGGATTAAAGATAAGGATTACAGGAAGTGATCCGGATGTCTTGAGCGCACAGGGAAACAACCCCATGAATTTTAGATTCCTTTCCTGGATTATAGCTTCCAGTGCAGGAGCATTGGCTGGTTGTGCATATGCGATGCGAATATCGTCTTTTGTTCCAGGGATGTCTGGCGGAAGGGGATGGACAGCTTTGGCGGCTGTATTTCTTGGACGGAAAAATCCTCTTTTTGTGATAGGAGCGGTTTTTGTCTTCTCCATAGCAGAATATGCATCTTCCTACATCCAGAACATTTCTGTTTTCGAGCACATTCCTTCTTCTGTATTATTGGCTTTGCCTTATATCATTTCTCTTGTACTCATCCTGATCATTCCACAAAAAAAGCAGCTTGAAGAAAAATAATATTAGGGTACAATTAAAGCCTTCCGCCAGTAAGATAATCTAAAGTCAGGCAGTTTACATACATATCGGTCTGCAATTGATATGATGTAATCGTATCGGTGAGTTTTTGAATCTTTGCCTTTAACACATCTATCTCTGTTCCGTATCCTGCCTTGTATTCACTTTCGTGCAGTTTTAGCTTAAGTTCGTCATTTTCTATCAGAAGCTTTTGATATTTCCATTTGCTTTCTGCAAGCGCCATGTCAGAATAAGCTGTTGCAGCCGCCATCTTTATCTGCAGGACAGAATCATTGTATTGGTTAATTGCGACATTCAGGTCATCTTCTTTTCTTTTTACATTCCTTATCGCTTTTCCGCCGTCCCAGACAGTGGCACGTATTCCAAGTGAAAAATTCAATGAATATTTCCCATAATCATTCCATTCATCTTGAATTAAGGGGAAACGCTGGCCTGTATACCCAATTGAAGACTGTAATGCAATGTCTGGTTTCCAGTACACAGAGGCATCTGCAATTTTTTTTGCAAGTTTGGATGTTTCAATCAAAGCATTAAGTATTTTAATCTGATCGTTATCCTCGTTTACGGCATGATCCTCTATGGTTGAACGTGTAAGCGACAGAAATGTCTTGAGCTTTTTTTCATCCGGAATAAAATTTATCTGAGATAGATCAACTTCTCCTGAAATCATTTTTTGTATCTCTATCAGCTGAATCTCTTTTTCCCTCTGGAGATTCTTTTTTGCAATGTCCACTTCCTGTGCCTGAAGCTTTGCATTCAATACATCCTGATTCAACAATAGTCCGTTGTTTGCATAGGCCTGAGAAATATCTACAAGCCTCTTTGCATACACCGACTGTTCATCCAATATCTTTTCAATTTGATTTAGAAAATAAACAGCCGTTTCCCTTGTCAGCAATTCAATTTCTTTTTTCCTTATCAAATCTTTTTTCTGCAAGAGCCTTATTTCTGCAACCTGTTCATAGAGCTTTACTGCATTAGTCAACTTGCCCCAAGTAAAAATCGGTTGTGTAAGATTCAGTTGGAAACTGTACAGGGTATGTTCCATTCCTTCATAAACGATAATAGAACGATCTTCAGGCAGTGTAACATTATATCCATATCCCTGAC
This sequence comes from Treponema sp., assembly GCA_016281495.1. Taxonomy (GTDB): domain Bacteria; phylum Spirochaetota; class Spirochaetia; order Treponematales; family Treponemataceae; genus Treponema_D. The sequence continues at coordinate 59,232 of JAEEIU010000057.1, forward strand.
TTGACAAAGAAGAAATAACATCTTGTGCGCTTACGGCAACTTCACCGATTGGAGGATTTACCATGTATGTCCCGCTTATCTGAAAATCAATAGCAGGACCAAGGCCACCCTTTGCATCCTTTACATCGAGGCATGCCTGCATGTAATCTGATTCGGCCTTGATTATTTCCGCATTATTTTGATAAAGGCTTTCTAGAAGTTCTTCCTGCGTATAAGGAAAACACAATGAGGAAATGACAGAAAGAATTACAATCAGCTTATTTTTTTTCATTCTTCTTTTCCATCCGTTTCTTTTCAGTCATGTAATAAAGTGAAGGTATAAGGAACAGGGTAATCAATGTGGAAGTCAAAAGTCCTCCTGCAATGGCCTGTCCCAAAGGAGCATAAAGTTCAGCTCCCTCACCTCTCGCGATTGCCATTGGAACAACACCGAGCATCGTGGTCAGTGTCGTCATGAAAATGGGTCGTAATCTTGTTGCGCTTGCACTTTTAATTGTATCTTTAAGGGTTTCAACCGTATCATCCGCACCCTTGTTTTTCCGCACCTGATTTATATAATCAACCAGAATGATTCCGTTATTAACGACAATTCCTCCAAGGGAAATAATTCCAAGAAGAGAAACAAGACTCAAGGTTGAACCGAACATCAAAAGTCCTACAGTTACCCCGATAAAACAGAAAGGTATGCCAGCAAGAATAATCAACGGCTGCCTGAAACGTTCAAACTGAAGTACCATAACCGTGTACACCAGGAAAAATGCAATCAACAGGGCACGTATCATGGAAGGAAGAGTATCTCCAATCAATTCGCCTATACCGGCAGTTTTACTTGTTACACCATCGGTAAGCGGATTTACGGAAAGGTAATCGTTTATGTATCTCGTAACAGGCATTGAATCCTCTGTATCAAGTCTTGCTGTAATCGTAACGGTTTTTGCACGGTCACTGTGGTTTATTGCACTTAATGTACGTTCAATCTGGAAGTCACTTATATTTGAAAAATCCACCATTGTTCCCGCCAGCGACTTAACCTGAATGTTGCTCAACACATCCGAATGAAGCGGCTTGTCTGCCAAATCACTTTCAAGATGCATTGTGTATCTTTCTCCGTCAACAGTCATTTTCCCGCAGTCAGTTCCATTGAACAAAAGGAAAGTAGTAAACCCAGCCTCTGAGCTTGATATACCCAGACTTGCCATGTAATCCTGCACTACCCTTATCGTCAGGTTGTCTGTGTCAAATGAGGTGTCAACATGTGCAGAAAGAACGTTTGGATGAGTTTCAAGTTTGGCCTTGATCCTTGCAGCATCGGACAAGAGTTTATCCATATCTTCACACACAAGAGTCAAGCCATATCCACCACCACCGGAAGCATATCCCAAAAGCTTGTCAAAGCCGCCGTTTTCCATCGTTACATTTACATCAGGTATCTTTTCCTGAACCGCTGCCTGCACAAGAGGAATTATCTTCTGTACGGATCTTTTCCTCTTTGAAACAGGAGCCAGTACAACATGAAAAAGGGAATAATTGGAGCTTGAATTTCCAAAGCTATAGTCAGAGCTTGTTCCAATTGAAGAGACAAGGTTTTCTATCTCCGGAACCTCCAGCCTCATGATGAGTTCTGCCTGTCTTGTCTTTTCTTTTGTGCGTTCAAGCGTATATGTCTTGGGGAATTCAAGCGTCATGTAAAAGTCACTGTTATCTGTGGAAGGCAAAAATGCAATTCCGAGTGAAAGTGCAATTACTAGAGTTACAACAAGAAGAACCGTAGAGAACAAAATCAGGAAAAGCTTGTTGTCCAGACACCAGTTCAACATCCTGCCGTATTTTTTTTCAAGCCAGGAAATGAATCTTTGAACATGGTTTTCTTTTCTTACCGGCACAGACTCCGTCATCAAAAGCTTCATGAAAAACGGAACAAAAATGATTGCCACAATCAGGGAAGAAGACAGGGCATAAATCAAAGTTATTGCAATAGGCTTAAGAATCATTCCTATGAGACCGGTCAAGAATGCAATCGGAAAGAAAACTACAATCGTTGTCAATGCAGAGGCAATGATTGACATCGTAACTTCCCTGCTTCCACGGATAATGCTCTGTTCAACTCCGATTTTTCCGGAAAGATAATAGCGGTACACTTCTTCAATCATGACTATGGAAGAGTCAACTATCATGCCAAGTGCGGCAACAAGACCACTCAAGCTCATCAGGTTGAATGAAATGTTTGAGATTTGCATTCCTAAAAAAGTAAAGAGCAAGGACAGTGGAATTGATATGCCGATTATGATTGTGGCCTTTGCATCCATCAGGAATAAGAAGATTATGAGCATGGCCATGATTACGCCTATGATTCCGCTTTGAACCACAGTCTTTAACGATGCCATGGTGGTGTTGCTGTAATCAAGGATCATGTTGAACTTTACGGCACCGTTTGTTGCCTTTGTTTCCTGATCCAGTATCTTTTTGATTGCCGTGTTGATTTTTACGATGTTGCCATCAGAGCGGTTTGTGACCGACACAAGAATCAAAGGACGGGAATTGGATTCTTCGATTATTGTCTGATCAGGATAAGAAAGATTTACATCTGCGACATCTTCAAGCCGGATGATGTTTCCTTTGTCATCAGCTCCAACAGTAAGGTTCCTCAAGTCTTCTATTGATGTCATTGATCCTTCATAGCGCATGCTGATGTTGTTTCCCTGATAGACTCCGCTACCGAGAGGCAAACTTGAATTGGACACCTGAAGCAATTGATATACCTGCAGGATTGGAATACCTTTGGCCTGCAAGTCATCTGCCCTTACCTTTATATTCACCTGAAGATTTTTTCCACCAGAAACATTGACTTCCGCAACAGATGGAACCTGGTTTATTTTAGGCCTCAGGGTATTCTCTATATAATCAGTAGTTCGTGCAATGTCGGCACCCGCATCCACGGAAAAAGTGATTGATGGAATCATGCTTGCACCGCCGACAATGGCCTGAGGCTGACCGTTTATTCCAGAAGGAAGTTCATCCAGCAGTGTTGAAATTCTGTAGCGTATTTCCTCCAGCTGGTCATAGGGATCACAACCGTCGTGATATGTAACCGTAATCCATGAAAGGCTGTCCGTTGACTGTGAACTCATGGATTTGTAGTTTGGTAGAGTTACAAAATCATTCTCCAAAATTCTTGTAACATCCTGCTCAACATCCTTGGCACCAGCACCAGGATAAACAGTATAAACGATTACACTTGGCAGATTTATTGGAGCCATGAATTCTATGTTTTGGTTCTGCAGACTGAATGCACCGAAAAAAAACAGCACAATCAAAAACATCGAGATAATGACCGGATGCCTTATGACGAATTCTGCAGGCGTTTTCAAGGAAGCAACCTCACCGTCTGGCCGTCAAAGACAGAGTTCTGACCGTCAACAATAAAATCACACTGGGCATGTGATTCATCCACCATAAAGAAATCATCGTTTTCTATCTCTGGCTTCATCTCCCAGAAAACAGCCTTTCCATCCTGATAAAGATATACGGAACCGTCGGTTTTCCTTATGCTCTGCGGCATGACTGGAGCGTTTTTGTGCTCGTCATAAACCACAGTTACTTTTACAAACATTCCCGGCCGCAAATGAACAGAACCGTCTGTGGCAAGCCTGCACTCCATGTTGAATGTCTTTGTCTCTGGATTCACATAGGGGTCAATCGGTCCAAGACTGGCACTGTAGCTTTGGCTGCTACCATTCTGTGAAACAGTAAGTAAAATTGTATCCTTATTGTTTTCTATGAGCGAATAATATTTTTCCGGAACCTTTAGGTTAACGACAAGAGAATTCAAATCTGCAATAACTGCTATGGGCTGTCCTTGAGCTGCCGTACTTCCCTGTGCCGACATGACTGTAATCACTGTACCGCCTGCTTTTGCACGTACTGTAGCATATCCCTGCTGCATAAGCGCCAGATCATACTGGGCCTTGGCAGAATCTCTTGCTGCCTTTGCCTGATCGTAATTTTGTGCTGTGGCATTTCCCGTACGATAGAGGTTTGCTATTCGTCCAAATGAATTCTCATAGGCAAGATACCCCGCCTTTGCCTGAACAACCTGCTCGTCATAGGGTTCACTGTCTATCCTTGCAATCACATCCCCTTCTTCCACCTGCTGTCCAACTTCCACCGGGAATTCAAGTATTGTTCCGCTTACAAGAGGAATAACCGGAATCATGTCCTTTGCCTCAACATAGGCCGACAATACCAAAGTCCTGCTTATGTCCTGGATTTTAGGCTTTTCGATTTTTACCAGAGGATCAAGTCCATGAGAGTCTTTGTCGCCTGAGCGGTTCTTGAAAAAAAGAAAAACACCCACTATCAAAATGGCAAAGACAAAGAGTAAAACATACTTTAAAACCTTCTTTTTACTGACCTGAGCTCTCATCGGTTTAATTATACTTTAATAGAACATCATAATCAATATATACTCTAGTTACCCCAACCTTCAAGTAATTCATTCGCCATATCTCGAACCATTTTTTCTTTACTATTCTTATATTTTTCAATATATTTCCTTGCCTTTTCACCTTTAATTTTTGACAGGGCAATTAAAAAAGTTCGTGCGTTATAATCACTATGGGCACTTTGTTCTTCGCAAGCTTGAATTATTAAATCTACAGAAGATTCATCTTTTAAATTTGCCAGGCCCATACAAGCATCAGCCTTTTCGAAAAAATCAGATTTAGGATTTTCTAAAATATCCAGAAATATCTTTTTATGATTTTGTTTTGGAAATGTTGATAGATATTTAAGGGAACTACTTTGCCAATCCCGGCTCTTATCTGTCTGATATATTTTTTCATATATATCTTGAAGTGACTCTATATTATTTTCTATCAATACGTTAGTGATCGAAACTTCTCTTTGTTCCGGATTTTTTAACATTTCTATCAGTTTATTTAAAACTTCAACAGGTTGCTTTCCTTTTAAAATATATACAGTCCAGTACCTGACCGAAGAATCTTTGCTATCTAAATAAGCAAAAATTATATCCATTGAGTCTTTGTCATTTCTGCCTTCCAGTACTTTAATTAGATATTGTTGAATTTGTATGTTTTTCGTCGTTCTTAACGCTTCCTGAACATCTTTTAATAATTCATCTGAAAATAAAAGGGGTTGTTCATCTAAAACAAAAAAATAATTTTTTGGAATCTCTCTTGTGGAAACTAAATTCAACCAAAGTTTTACATTTTCCATATTTTTTGATTCAAAATATCCGTCTAACAATTCCTCGGAAACAGGACCTTCATTTTCCAATAACTGATTTAAAAAGTCAACATCTTCTTTTGTCGGACTATTAGCTAAAGCCTGAATTGCAATACTTCGAGTTTGCGGATTATCTAGCAATGGAATAAAATCATCTTTGAGATTGCCGATTCTAAGTTCTTTAATAGAATAAATGGCATATCCCTTTATACTATAATCCCAGTTTCTAACAGCATCCCGCAATAATTTTTCTGTTTTTTTATTGTTTCCAGTAACCGAAAGAATTTGAGCGGCAAGGATTTTGGCTTTTACATTTTTACTGTTGATTCTATCGTAAGCGGTTTTTTGTAATGATTTCTTATCCAATTGAATAAACAAAGGAAGCATATGAGCGTCACCAAAGTCTTCGTATTCAACCAAAAAGTCAAACAGAGCTGTTGTATTTTTGGTTTTTAACAACATTAAAGTCATACCAGCCCAAATAACATTTGCCTCGGACTTTTCGGTTTTAAGTCTTTCTAAAAGTTTTTTTTCAAATTTTTTATCACCAGCTCCTGCAATAACCAAATAAGACAATAATCGTTGGTTGTCATTTTTTGAGTTAAATAAAATATTAATATTATTTTTGTAACTGGCAGTTTTCTTAAATTCTGAAAGAGGATATACAACAACTTGTTCATTATTTTCCATGAGTTGCGTATCATCATAGTAAGGTTCCAGGAAAGTTGAATATGACTGATAGATGTTATCTAAATCTGTTTCAGTAAACTCAGTTTTAGTCGCATTGATAAAATCTTTTTCAAAATCTTCAATACTTTGTCCAAATAAACTAATTGAAAAGAATGTTATCAGCATCATTGATAAAATAATTTTTTTCATTTTTCCTTCCTAAAAAAGCAGGCCAGTGGCCTGTCGCCATAACAACTGGTTGTACCGCAGCGGGCTCGAACCGCTGTCGGCTACGAACCTTTGTTATGTGATTTTTATTTACCATACATGATGATCAATATATTTTGACCATATATATCCTTTTTTACCATTTCCATACTGAATGTAAACCCAATTTCCATAACAATTATCTATATCTTCTTTATAACAATTCCAGCCA
>JAEEIU010000058.1 GCA_016281495.1 Treponema sp.
CAATCGCTGGAACAGTTTAGACAGTCGTTATAAGGGACCCATTTCTTGTGAAAATATTTTAGGAAAAGTCTTGTATGTTTCTGATATGGATAATCCGTTTAAGAAAATTAGAGTATTGTCGAATAATTAAAATAAAATTATAATAAAATGGTAAAATGTTGGTTAAATACTGTGAAATAGCTGCATCAAAAATTTATGAAAAAATCAAATTATATGCTATAATTCTTTTAGTTGAGGTCTAAAATGGTTACAGAATGATGATGAAGATTTTGTAAACATGGCTAGCGTTATCACTGAATTGAAGCTGGCTGTGTAGAAATTATACATGGCAGGAAGTATTGTTTTGGCGCCCAATGTGTCAAATTCGAGGGAAAAGAATGAAAAGATTTTTGTTGATTTTATGTTTGTGTTTCGGTTCACTCTTTTTATATGCGCGTGGAAGCACGTTGACAGATCATTCAAGGATAAAAGAATTCTCCTCTTTTAGGATAATGGGAGAAATTGATTTACGGACAGGAAAAGATTATTCATCAGAAGTAAAATATAGAACACTAAATCATGAAGGTGGAATGAGGGTAAGGGTTTTGGAAGTCCTTAAAAAGGATGTGCAGAATAATAAACCCGGAAAATGGTTTTATGTTCTGCTGACCTCCCCTATGTGGGTTGAAGGTAGGGAATGGATAGAAAAGTATCAGGAATTTCTGATTTTTCTTCCAGACGATATGCCTGTTTTTGACTTTTATGAATTTGGCTAATGTAATAACTGGCATCAGAATCCTTTGCAGCATTGCTTTGCTGGCCGTCCCTCCATTTTCAATATCTTTCTATGTTTTGTATATGACATCAGGTTTGTCCGATATGATTGACGGAACTGTCGTTGGCATTTCTCTTGCCTTTAACCCTGCCATTCCTTGAACTACGTTATACGTCCACAGTTGTCTGTACAATAGCCACAATCGTAGCAATTCAGGAGAGACATTTTATACGAACTGTGATATAATTGTTTTATCACTGTTATGTGAGCCCCGTGTTGTCTTTTTATGGAGAAAGGAGGGATAGAATGAAAAAGAAAACAATTATTGTGTTTTCTATTTTAATTTGTTTATGCAGTGCAATTTTTGCAGAAGACTGGCAGCCGAATACTTTTGATAATGAAAAATTTGAAAAGGCAAATAACACTGTAAAAGAATATGTTGTTAAAAATGGCACATATCTTTCTGGGACAAAAGATTTTTCCTTTTACTATTTGAGTGATGTAAACATTTCCTCAGGTTCAATAAAAGCGGAAAAGAATAGTAAATTTGTTTTTGTCATCATCTATAAAGAAAAGGTATACTTTTATAAATCTATTAACCATTATGAATCTGGAATTATGGATTATTCTATCATAAGCTGCACACCTCCAATTATATACTTGAAATTTAATTCTGGTATTGGTGTGGATACTGTCATTATATCTTTTGATGGTTCTGATTTTGTAATGAACAGCATAGACTGCGTTTGGCAATCATTCAGCGATGTGGAAAGTTATAATGCATTAATGTCAATTCCATATAAGTACTACTATCTTCAGGGAAGAAAGATCCTTAAGAGAGATTTTGTTGAACATACCTATGTTTATTCTGATGAAAAGGATAAGATTTATAATCCTACCTATCACTACCGCTTGTGGTTGTTGGGAATCGATGACGCACAATCTGTTAAAGATGTTTATTATCAGACTTACATAACAGATGATAACCTTCGCTTGAGGACATCTAATTCTAAAGATTCAAATGTGATAACCCTTCTTAAAAAAGGTACGGAAGTCAGAGTCCTTAGTGTTGATCCTGCAATAACTCAGATGGAAGGGAAGAAAGGGTTCTGGGTTTTGGTTGAAACTGAAACATGTTTTATAGGCTGGGTTTGGTCAAATTATCTTAAGGGATTTGATTATGAAACAACCAGACATTTCTTGGACTTTGACCCACCAAAAACATGGTAGGAGAATTTATTTATGAAAAAAGTAACATGTTTTATATTTTTATCTTTCATTTTGATTTCTGCCTTTGCAGATATTAATGAAAAACTCCTTGAAGAAGTTAGAAAGGCAAATTCATTTGATGATGAAAGGATTGGATATGGAGGAGAAGAGTCTGAACTGTATAAGTCTGCAGAAGATCTTGTAAATTCTTGTACAAATCTTGAAATACTAAACCTCATAAAAGATGAAAGTCCTGTAGTCAGGTGTTATACGGCTTATTTCATTCAGGATAAGGATGTGGAGGCTGACTGGTACAGTATTTTGCTTGCTGAAATTGAAGATTATGATAAGTTGTTTTTTCAAAGTTATGACATTCTTTGGTCTTCTTATGCCGGTGATTTTATTATACAGAATCTCTTTGATAAGCTGAACGAAACTGAGCAAAATAGTATAAAACTTCAACTGGTTCAAAGACAGTCAAAGCTAAGTCTGGCTCAATCGGTTTTACAAGATGAAATTAAATCTGATGAATTATATGAGGCTGCAAGGAAATGGGCATTGGCTGGTAATCCTGATGCTATATTTTCTCTGGCTAAATACAAAAAGACAGAAGACTTGCAGTTGATAAAGACTCTAAAAGATAAGAGTGACGGTTTGTATTTTAGGGCCTGTCTGTTTAACGTTGATGATTCATATAAACCTGAATTAAGGGATTACATGATTTCCATCATGCCGGAAAAACATTATAGTAATGAATGGAAGTGGTTCTATAAACTGGTTGCCGCTTTCCATGATGATTTCAGTAAAGAAATATTTGACATGGCGTTTTCTGACAAGATGAATAAGGATATTCAGAAATATCATCTGGGATATATCTATGATGCCATAAAAGATTTTAATGACGGATTTTATGATTCTTACTTAAAGACGCTTTGGGTTCAACATGATAAAATAGATAATGGCGTAATAGATTATTTCTTAAGGACGGATAAAGGCTTTGCCTTGGATGCAATGAAAAAAACATTGATAAACTCCGAAGAATACTTTATGAATACAGAAACTCTGGATTATGTAATAAAAGTGCTTAACAAAAATAATGTTGATTTGACAGAGTATTTTGAAAGGGCCATATTGAAAGATTCTGTTACCACATTTAGAATCTACATGGATAATATTAGAAGCGTTCAAATTGAAAAGGACGCAATCATAAAGGCCATGAAATCAAGGTTGAAGACAGAGTGGAATACATATGTCTGCATACCGCTGTATAGTTATCTGATTTCGCTTAACGATAAATCGATAGATGACTTTCTTGTTAAAACATATAAAAAGAACAAAAAGAAATACCCAAAATGGAGCCAACCTGAGATAGAACGGATTCTGAACCCCATCATGAAAAAGAAATAGGATTTCCTGCGGCCACCCATGTTGACAGTACTGGAATAATTTAATATCGTGTGGATATGGGAAACTATTCGATTAAAGAAATCAGCGGATGTGCATTTTTATCTTTTCCGGGCATGAAGGAGCTTTTGTTTTCTGAATGCTCCGGGCGTTTTGGAAAAGACATTTCTTCATCTGAGCAATATGGAGATCTGGTTTATGTCCCTGACTGCGTGTCTGATGGTGTCATGCCGTACTGGTCAAGGTGTACCATGCTCAAGCCGCTTTTAATCACTTTTGAATCTGTCTCTGATGCCGCCAATGCCCTAAAGTCAATCCAAAGGTCATGGGCTCCATATTCTTATACGCTTTTTCGCCGAAGTTCCCTGATTCAAGACAAGCTTCCCTATGTAAACCTCAAGAACCGCGATTTCCCTTTTGACATCCCCAATACACCAATCGGTCTTTACACCTTAACCGATGAACACACGATGATTGCCTCAGCCCTTACAGATTCAAATCTTCCGGCCGGAAACATAACATTCAACGAAGACCATATAAATCCGCCAAGCAGGGCATATCTAAAGATTCAGGAAAGCCTTACTCTTGCGCATCATTTTTTTGGAGTTGAAATGCCTGGTGTAGGTAGCCGATGTTTTGAAGCCGGTGCATGTCCCGGTGGATGGACATGGGTTCTTGCAAATCTTGGTGCCAGAGTTTTTGCAGTGGACCGTTCACCGCTTGTTGATGCATTAATGAACAATCCTCTTGTTACGTTTCAGGCTCACGATGCTTTTACCTTAAAGCCTGAAGCTCTAGGAGAATTCGACTGGATTTTCAGCGACGTAATCTGTTATCCCGAACGCCTCTATGAATGGGTGTGCATGTGGCTGGAAAGCAAAAAGGTCAGGAACATGATCTGTACGATTAAAATGCAGGGTGAAATCAACTGGTCTTTAGTTCATAAATTCGCATCAATTCCGGACAGCCGTGTCGTTCACCTAAACTACAACAAGCATGAGCTTACTTTCATTCACTGTGCGTCAAAATCTTGACGATGAAAACCCTAACGGTCAAGGTCTTCCAGGTTGTATGGTGTCTCCTGATATACATAATAGTTGAGCCAGTTTGAATAGAACAGATGGGCGGTACTCCTCCATCTTGAAAGGACCGGTTTTGTTACGTCGTCATCTGTAAAATAATTCTTTGGCGGTGCAATTTCTATTCCCTTGTCAAGATCCCTCTGGTACTCGTTGGCAAGTGTGTCGGAGTCGTATTCAAGGTGGCCTGTCATAAAGATTGAACGGTTGTCATTTGATTTTGCGATTGTAAGTCCTGTTTCAGCGTTGCTTGCAAGAAGCGTGAGTTTGGGATTTGCAAGGACGTCTTCCACATCAATCTTTGTGTAACGTGAAGTGGGGACCGGAAAAATGTCGTCGAATCCGCGTAAAATTGGATCGGTGGGAACCAGTGCCTTGCTGTAATAAATGCCGGAGAATTTCTTGTCCACTATTCTCTTAGGAATGCCATATAGATGATAAAGTCCTGCCATGGCACCCCAGCAGATGTACAGGGTTGAATAGACATGCTTTTTTGCATAGTCCATGATGCGGCAAAGTTCTTCCCAATAGTCAACCTGCTCAAATTCAAGCTGTTCGACTGGTGCGCCTGTAATTATCATGCCGTCGAATTTCTTTGTAAAGACGTCTTCGGAACTAATGTAAAAGCGTTCAAGATGGTCCTGGCCGGTGTGTTTGGAAATATGGCTTGACATCTGCACAAGGTGAATGTTGATTTGAAGCGGTGTGTTACCCAAAAGACGGAGCAATTGAATTTCTGTTGCAATCTTTGTGGGCATGAGGTTTACAATGGCAATTTCCAGCGGACGGATTTCCTGTGAAAGGGCACGACCCTGAGTCATAACGAAAATGTTTTCTTTTTCAAGAACGGAAAAAGCCGGTAAATCCGCATCAATCTTTATAGGCACGCTGCACCTCGATATTGCGACAACTGAGTGTTTGTCTAAAATATTGCCATTATTGTAGCATAAAATTGATTTATTTGCTATACTATAGGCACAGTAAAATAGCGTAGAGGGGAATGCTATGAAATCTGACCGCAAGGCCGCAATCAAAAAATTAAAGAATCTTGTTCTTACTCCAAAAATGGATCCGGATGAATATTGCCGTGGTCTGGAGGAAACTTTTTCTTCTGTTTTTCTTCCAAATAATGTTGAATACTCAGAGAGAAACATAAACGGCGTAAAATGTGATGTTGTGTCGCCGGTCGTTTATTCTTCAAGGCGAATCATCATATATATTCACGGAGGCTCGTTCATAGGCGGTTCATGCAGCAGTTACCGTAATTTCTGTGCATCGCTTGCAAATGCCTCCTCATGCCGTATTGTTGTACCTGATTTCAGAAAGGCACCGACACATCCTTTCCCTGCATCCATAGATGATCTGGTTGCAGTGTTCAGGGCGATTTATGAGGAAGAGACTGTGGCACGTTCTCTTGAGGCATCTGCATCCCACCTTTCTCCGTCTGAATCTCATGCCCAGATAATCGTTGCGGCGGATGGAAGTGGAGCAAGCATGGCAATGGCTGTTGTGCTCAAGATTAACAAAAAATACCGCAATAACATTCAGACACTCCTTTTGTTTTCTCCGTGGCTTGATTTGACATCAGACAATCCCCTTATCGGTGGAAAAAAGGTCAGCGACGAGATTGTAAGCGGGGCATCCCTGCATCGTGCGGTTGACATGTACACTTATGCAACAAACATTCAGAATCCTTTTGTCTCATGCCTGCAGGCACCAAACGAAGACTTTGAACAGTTCCCTACGGTATACGTTCAGATGGGCGAAAAGGAGATTCTTGTACAGCAGGCAAAACAGCTAAAGGAAAAGCTTGCGGCTGTAAATGTTGAATGCATTCTTGACATATGGCCCAACATGATGTTCATGTTCCAGATGGCGGATGAATTCCTTCCTGAGTCACATCTTGCAATCGAAAAAGTCGGCAAGTTCATCATGCAGAGGGAAGCGGAAACAGAAGCCGAAAGGGAAGAAAGGGAACGCATACTCAGGAAAAACAACATTGCCTCAGGAGAATAAAATGGAACTGCTTTCGCCCGCCGGAAATGTGGACAAACTCCGATACTGCTACACTTATGGTGCGGATGCAGCGTATATCGGCCTGAAGAATTTTTCGTTAAGGGTAAAGGCAGACAATTTTTATGAGGACGAATACAAAAAGGTAAGGGAGCTAAAGGCAGCCTTTCCCGGAAAAAGACTCCACTGTGCGTTGAACATTGCATTTCACAATTCAGAGATAGACCGCCTGTTGAATGACATCCCGTATTTTAAAGAGTATCCGATAGACGCATTCATCGTGCAGGATTTGGGAATCGTGCCAATTTTACAAAAGGAATTTCCTGATGCTGAACTTCATGTTTCCACACAGGCCAGCTGCATGAACCGTGAGGCCGTAAAGATGTACCGTTCTCTGGGATTCAGCCGTGTTGTCATGGGACGTGAGGCTTCGCTAAAGGAAATAGCGGAGATTAAGGATGCAGTTCCCGACATGGAAATTGAATGTTTTGTTCACGGTGCCATGTGCATTGCATACGCGGGCCGTTGCCTGATGAGTGCCTATTTGAACGGACGTTCTGCCCAGGAAGGCTTTTGTTCTCATACATGCCGTTGGGATTATGACGTGCTTACTTCAAAACAGATTGCCCAGAGCGGGGACCTTGTTCTGCGAGAAAAAAAACGTCCCGATGAATATTTCCCGGTTTATGAAGGTGATGATTTTACTGCGGTTTTGTCGTCAAAAGATTTGTGCATGATTGACCACCTTAGGGAACTTAAGGATGCCGGTGTTGATTCGTTGAAAATCGAAGGCCGCATGAAGAGCGTTTACTATGTCGCCATGTGTACAAGGGCATACCGTAAGGCTCTGGATGAACTTGAAGGAAAGATTACCCCGGAAGAAGCAAACCCCTTTGTCGATGAACTGTACAACGTAAGCCACAGGGCATTCTCTACCGGTTTTTATTTTGACCGGGCGGAAGCTGATGTTACAGTCAGTGGGGAAAGCGTAAGTCCCTGGGATCTTGCAGCAGAGTTAAAGCCACGATTGACAGAACAGGAAGAAGAAGCAGTATTGTCACGGGGAAGCAGGTTGAAGCAAAGGCGGATTGACGAATATAATTCACTCGTTCCACAGGCGCAGAAGGCATGGGATGAAAGGGTAAAGAATCAGCCCGACAAGCATTTGCCTGCTGTTGAAAAAAAAGATGGCTGGCACATGTATCCTCTTGTGGCCTTAAACATGTTGAATGAAAAATCAGAACTCCAAATTGTAAGTCCCGACATCGTAAGCCAGAATCTTCCGCATGAACGCTATCAGCTTGTAAATCCAGATACAGGTGAAGTTTACCGCTGGTGCTGCGACGGTCATCCATGCGTGCTTTATACGGACATGGAAATACAGGACGGAAGCTTGATCCGTTCAAGGGGGCAGGAATGAAGACGGAAACGTTTGAGACGAATACCAAAGAACATGATCCTCAGGTTTTGATTGATACATTCTTTACGACATACCCTGACCTCTACAATGAAGATGACGAAAAGAAAATCAGGAGTGCATGGAATTTTTTACTTGAACGCACTGGCGAAATGAAGCGTTCCTGCGGGCTTCCGTATTACCTGCATCCGATGAGGGTGTCGTGCATACTGGCAAAAACAAGGCTTGGTGCCGATTCAATTTGTTCCGGATTCCTGCACAATATACTGGATGTTGTTCCCGACTGCTATGATGAAATTGAAAAGGAATTCGGTTCCGATGTGGCCAAACTTTGCAGCCAGACTTCCAAAATCACAAGCCTTAGGATAAAGAGTAATTCACTGCAGCAGGCCGATGCCATACGCAAGATGCTTTTTGCAATGGTGGACGACATCCGCGTAATACTTATAAAGCTTGCAGACAGGCTTGACCGCATGAGGAATTTAAAGTCTGTGAGTCCTGATGCACAGCGTGAAGTTGCAAGGGAAGTAATCGACATATGGGCACCTCTTGCGTCCCGCCTTGGTATGAACGACGTCAAGAACGAACTTGAAGACCTGAGCCTTAAATATTCAAATCCAGCCGCATTCCAGCAGATTAAGTCCATAGTCTCGCTCAAGATAGATGAACGCCAGGAATATCTGGACAAGGCAGTAAAAAAGATTTCTTCCGCAGCATTAAAGCAGAACATCGAGGTAAAGATTTCCAGCCGTGCAAAACATTTTTATTCGATTTACCAGAAGATGAGGAAGCGCAATAAGGAAGTGGCAGAACTGTTTGACCTGCTTGCCCTAAGGATCATCTGTTCAACAGAAAATGAATGCTACACATTAATAGGAATCGTTCATTCCTTGTGGAAGCCTATGGAAGGCCGTTTCAAGGATTACATCGCAATGCCAAAATCCAACGGATATCAGTCACTGCACACGACGGTCATCTGTGAGGGTAAGCCTCTTGAGATTCAAATACGCACGCAGAACATGCACAATGTTGCAGAACACGGTGTTGCATCCCACTGGCTGTACAAGAAGGGCACAAACCATGACATGGTAAAGGCACAGGACCTTTCCATTTTCAATCAGCTAAGGGAACTCCGTGACGAACATTTGAGCGACGAAAACTTTTTCCAGGAACTCAAGGACGAGCTTTTGGGGGATTCAATTTACGTGTTTACTCCCAACGGCGACGTAAAGCAGCTTCCTGCAGGTTCAAACGCAATCGACTTTGCATATGCGATTCACTCCGGTGTTGGAGAAAAAATCGTGGGGGCAAAGGCAGACGGAAAAATCATTCCAATAACGGCAGAATTAAAGAATACCCAGATTGTAGAAGTTCTTACAAACCCACAGGCTCATCCGACTCAGGCACAGCTCAAGGCGGTAAAGACTGGCAAGGCAAGACAGAAGATTCATTCATGGCTTGTGGCAAATGACGACACTTTCCTTGACAAGGATGCCATTGCAAAACGAGAGGCGGAAATACAGGCAAACAACCTTCATTCAATGCAAGTGATGCAGCAGAGGGCGGCGGAAGGAAAGCACAGGAAAAAGAAGGAAGAGGTAAATTACACAGGCCTGATAAAAATAGGTGACACCACAAACTTTATGGTGACCATTGCAAAATGCTGCAGTCCGGTTCCAGGTGAGCCAATCGTAGGCTACGTTTCCCGCAACAGAGGCATTACAGTTCATGCCGCAACATGCACCACATTCCAGCGCATCCCAGACATCAAGAACAGGTCAGTGGAAGTTTCCTGGGATAGAAGCGAAGAAAAGAAAAAATAAAGTGTCATGCCGGACCTGATCCGGCATCTTGATGTGGCATGACGGTGGATTATTCTTTTTTCCCAATGACATTTCTGTCCTGGTCTGAAAGGTCCTTTATTATCATGACATTCTTAAAGCCGTTTTCCCTGAATATTTGGGCGGCTCCTGTGGCGTTGTATTCTCCGGTTTCGATTGCAAGAATGCCGTTGTGGTTCAGATGGGTGTAGGCCTGGGGGACAAGGTTTCTTATGATTGCAAGGCCGTCATCTGTTGAAGATTGGTTTCCGTCAAGTTCCACGTCTCCGTTCAATGCCAAAAGCGGCTCGTTTCTTCCGTCTTCCAGGAGTTGCATTGCTTCACTGTAGGGAATGTACGGTGGGTTTGAAACTATGATGTCAAAGTTGCCGTCTACTGATTCAAAAAGGTTCGAGTGTATGATTTGTATTTCGGGTGTAATCGAATCAAGCTGTAAAAGGCTGATGTTTTTTTGAGTTATTTTAAGGGCGTCATTGCTTATGTCTGCCAGAGTCATGTGTGGTAGGGGGGTGCATAAATGCCTGTCCCTGCATTCGGCAAGAATTGAAAGGCCAACACATCCGCTTCCGGTGCACATGTCGCAGATGGAAAGGCCTGTGTTTCCTGAATGTTTTTCCTTTATGAAATTGAGGGCGTTTTCCACAAGGATTTCGGTGTCCGGCTTTGGAATGAGGACATCGGGGGTGACGGCAAAATCGCGTCCGTAGAATTCCTTGTGGCCTGTGATGTATGCAACAGGAAGTCCCGTGAGCCTTTTTTCTATGGCCTTTACAAAATGCACTTTCTGTTCTCTTGTGAGTTCAGTTTCGCGGTGGAACAGGAGGAATGCTTTGTCGCAGCCGAGTATTTCCTGTAGAATGCAGTCGGCATCCAGCTGTGCTGTGGGGCTTGAGTTTTCTAGTTTACTCTTACCGTAAGAGCGCGCCTCTTGAATGTTCAACTATCATCCTTCCAGATCGGACACGTCTTTGAGCTGTTCTTCCTTGGCATAGACGTTGAGCGCATCAAGCATGTCGTCCATGTTTCCCATCATGAATGAGGGGAGGTTGTGCAAACTCAGGTTTATGCGGTGATCTGTGACACGGTCCTGCGGGAAATTGTATGTGCGGATTTTTTCGCTTCTTGCACCGCTTCCAACCATGCTCTTTCTTGCATCGGCCCTTTCTGCCTGTCTTTTGCTTTCCTCAAGGTCAAAGAGTCTTGCACGAAGAACACGCCATGCCTTTGCCTTGTTCTTTATCTGAGATTTTTCATCCTGCTGGATAACAACGATTCCTGTCGGTATATGTGTAAGACGGACTGCCGAATCCGTTGTGTTGACGCACTGACCGCCCGGTCCACCTGCACGCATAACATCCACACGCACGTCTTCCGGTTTTATGTCGATTTCTGTTTCCTCTGCTTCCGGCAAAACTGCAACGGTTGCTGTTGAGGTCTGCAAGCGTCCCTGTGATTCTGTGGCAGGAACCCTCTGTACACGGTGAACGCCTGATTCCCATCTGAGTGTTCCGTAAACAAATGAACCGCTGATTGATGTTACAATCTTGTTGAATCCGCCGACTTCTGTTTCCTGTGCTTCCATGGTTTCTGTGCTCCAGCCTTTGCGTTCGGCAAGATGGATATACATTTCCCAAAGGTCGCGCACAAAGAGGCTTGCTTCGTCTCCACCAGCGGCAGAACGTATTTCCAGAATGATGTTCTTTTCATCAAGGGGATCCGGGGGAATGAGCTTTAGTTTGATCTGCTCTTCCAAAACCGGCTTCTTTTCTTCCAGTTCCTTTAATTCCTCGCGGGCCATCTCTTTCATGTCGTGGTCTTCTTCTTCCGTAATCAGGACCGTGGCCTCTTCAATTCCAGAGAGGACTTTCTTGTACTCTGCATACAGTTCCATCAGCTCCGTAAGATAACGGTGCTCGCGCATGACATCCTTGTACTTCTTTTGATCCTTGACCAACTCGGGATCGGCGATAAGACCCTGTACTTCTTCAAATCTAACTGAAAGGTCTTCTAGCTTTTTAATCAAATCCATGCCAGCGATTGTATACTATTTTGACTTTTGTTTCAACTGAGGAATTTGTCCATTTCCTGCTTGCACAGGCTGTCGCACATTTCGTTGTATTTGTGTCCGGCGTGGCCCTTAACCCATGCCCATTCTATGTCCAGCTGATTGTATTCCTGGTCCAGCATGACCCACAGGTCCTTGTTCAATACGGGCTTTTTTGCGGCGGTTTTCCATCCGTTTTTCTTCCAGTTGTTGATCCAGCTTGTGATGCCGTTCTTTACGTACTGGCTGTCGGAATAGACCTTGACTTTGTTGTTCTTCCATTTATTGTTTGAGAGCACGGCTTCCAGTGCCTTGATTGCGGCCATAAGTTCCATGCGGTTGTTTGTTGTGTCAGCCTCTCCGCCGCTGTAAGTATGCTCATCGTTTCCGTCTATGATGACAACACCCCATCCGCCCGGTCCAGGGTTTCCAGAGCATCCGCCGTCTGTGTAAATAATTATTTCATCCATGAGGAGAGTATAGTATATAAAGATAGTTAAGTCTACAGAAAAAAAAGCCCCGGTCAATAAAGGCCGGGGTTAACAGCATTCCGCTTAAATTAGAACTTGTATGTCCAAGATGTTGGGAATGACAGTGTTACGAATGGATCTGCAAATACCAGGTCAACACCGAATGAGAAGGTGTGCTTTCCAACATGGTACTGTACAGTTGGGATTGTTTCGAATACAACACCGCGTCCTTCGTATGGCAGGTTGTTTGGATCAACATTCGGGTTAACACCAACTGTGTTCCATGGTGTAAGACCAGTTGTTGTTGTGCTCTGG
This sequence comes from Treponema sp., assembly GCA_016281495.1. Taxonomy (GTDB): domain Bacteria; phylum Spirochaetota; class Spirochaetia; order Treponematales; family Treponemataceae; genus Treponema_D. The sequence continues at coordinate 12,547 of JAEEIU010000058.1, forward strand.
CGTGGCTTGAAGTCAGCTACACCCTTGAGGGCGATGTCTGTGCTGAATGCCTTAGAGAACTGATATTTTCCGCGGAGACCTGCATAGAAGTCAAATGCTTCATAGTAGTGGCGGTACTGGTTGGCCTGGTTCCAGTAGCTTCCTGTAAGAGGTGCACCATTAACATAAATTGTATCTGTTGGGAAACTTGCATCTCTTGCGCCAAAGAGGCTGTACCAGCGGTAATCCCACTCTGGAGCACGGTTAAGACCGAAGTTTGTAGAAAGATCGAAGTCTACGCTGATCTTGTCGTTCCAGCAGCTCAAACCGATGTCAAAGAGGAAGAGACCCTCAACTCTGTATTCACCGATAAATCCGATTACGTTAGCGTTAGGATACTGATCGTTTACATCCCACTTCCAGTCATAGTTGTGGTTGAACATCAAGCCAGAGTAGAATGCCCAGCCTTCAATTCCAGTGAATGATCCGAACAAGCCGATAGAAGCAGACTTTGGTGTGCTCCAGTTAAGGATGTCACGTCCTACCAAACCTACAGACCACATGTTCTTGTATGTATAGTCAGCACCGATGTTGATCTTTGGAAGATTGTCTGTGATGTTTGTTCTAACCCAAACGTCATGATCAGTATCAGGATCACCACCGAAGTAGCTGATTACGTCAAGACCTGCAGTAACACGGAGACCATTGAATGGCTTCCACAAGACACCGATGTCGCTACCGAGGTTACCTGAACCCATGTTGAATCCTACTACAGGAAGATATGAACCTGGAGTGTAAATTTCATCGCTCAAGAAGAATGTGAGCCATGACCAAGGGCGGAATTCCAAGTAGAAGTCCAAATCTGTCCACTTAAGGTCAAAGAATCTTGTAAAATCATCTTCGTTAGACCAAACAATCTGTGGACCAGGCTGGTTGTCCAGAGTAAGCTCTGCCTGGGCTCCAAAGTCAAATTTTTCTGAAGTGTAATCGACTTCGATTCTTTCAGAAACTCCTGCAAAGTCAACTGACAGACTATCAGTAAGGAATGTCAAGTCAACGATGCCTGTGCTTACTGTGTTTGTAAAAGAAACATCTGCAAACGCAACTGAAGCACTAAAAGCAAGAGCAGCAGCCAAAACAGCTACGCCTTTTTTAGAAAATTTCATAGTTACTCCTTGAGTTATATAGATTTTATGCTAACTCGCAACTTTATACATTATAGAATAAAGCATGAATCGAATAAAGTCAAGAGAAGAAGTTGAAAAAAGAGGGCTTACTCCTTTTTTAGTCCTTCCATGCAGTATACTTGCTGCATTCAAGAATTTCACGGGCATTCTTGATTCTTTCTGCTGTAGGGGGATTTACGCCTTCCAGCGGGTAGGGAATGCCCATCTCCTTGTATTTTGTGACCCCCAGAGTGTGATATGGCAGTATCTCTACCCTGTGGACATTGCCTAAGGTCCGTATGAAATCCCTAGTCTTTATAAGGTATTCGTCGTTGTCTGAATATCCCGGAACCAGGACGTGCCTTATCCAGATGGGCTTCTTGATTTCGTCAAGATAGCGGAACATCTCTATGACATTGTCGTTTCCCATGCCTGTGAGCTTTTTGTGCTCCTCTGGATCAATATGCTTTATGTCCATCAAGAGGGTGTCGGTAAGCTCCATCAGGTGCTGGAATTTGTCAAACCAGGGGCTTTCTTTGGTAAATGGGCCTCCAGCCGTGTCTATGCATGTGTTGATTGAGTTCTTTTTGGCTTCCTCGAACAATTCTATAAGGAAATCCAGCTGGGCAAGGGGTTCTCCTCCGCTTACGGTGATGCCTCCCTTGGTTCCCCAGTAGTTGCGGCAGTCCAGGGAGTCCTGAATCAGCTCCTGTGCAGTCTTTTTTTCGCCCTTTGTCATGTCCCAGGTGTCCGGGTTGTGGCAAAAGAGGCATCTCATCGGGCAGCCGGACAAAAATATTATGTACCTGACCCCCGGACCATCTACGGAACCGAAGCTTTCTATTGAATGAACGTAACCCTGGACCACGTCTTACTCTCCCATCAATTCCGCATATTTCTTGGCAAGACGGCGGCTCTTTTCTGCTGCAAGTCCCCTGTAGCGTGAGGGGTCCTCAAAGAAGTTGGCAGGATCCTGAACTCCAAGTTTTTCAAGCTGGGCTGTAATCTTCTGATATGCGTCTGTGTGGGTTTTAAGCACCTCAAAGAAGGTTTTTCCGCTCTGTTCTGCCTCAAGGGTGATTTTGCGGATGACTTCGTGACCGTCGTTTACTCCAGCCTCTCCAAGAAGGATGTATGCCGGCTCTGCAAGGACACCGCCACGGACTTTTCCTCCTGCTTCTGCAAGGTTCTTTGCCATATTGTCGCGGTCTGCCTGCAGTCCTGAAACAACAGACTTCATGCGGGCAATAGCCATTGTAAAGCCTGAGACATAGTCTGCGATAAAGCGCTGGCTTGCTGAGTTTGTAAGGTCCCTCTGGTGCTCGGAAATCTGATCCATGTAGAATGTGATTACGCGGGGGCACATGGCCTTCCACAGGGACTTTACGTGCTCGCTGTTCCACGGATTGCGCTTTTGGGGCATTGTGGATGAGCCTACCTGGGTTGAGGCAAAATATTCGTAAACTTCACCTATTTCGCTCCTCTGAAGGTTCCTTAGGTCGTCGGCAAGGTTTGCAATGATTCCGAATGCCACATTCATCTCCAAAAGGAGCCTGAGAAGGTATTCCGGTTCAACAAGCTGGTTTGAGTATTCGCTTGGTTCAAGTCCCAGGAATCCCAGATATGTGCGTTCAAGCTCTTCCGGGTCCTTTACGATCATGCTGGGGCCGTTGTATGAGCCTACCGGGCCTGCAAGCTTTCCCTTGAGCTGGTTTGAAAGTTCTTCTATGCGGAGGATAGATTTTCCCAGTCTGGAAACGAATTCCGCAATGCTCCATCCGAATGTGATTGGAACTGCATGCTGACCGTGGGTGCGTCCTACCTGTGGTGTTTCGGCTTCCCTGTCTGCGATGGTGCAGAGGGCTTTTTCCAGTGCCTTTAATTCCGGCAGAACTACATTCTGGGTAACGTCCCTCATGCGGCATGAAAGGGCTGTGTCAAGGATGTCTACCGATGTGGCACCAAGATGAACGTAGGGGCCGATGTCTGCGGGGACCTTTGTCTTGAATACGTTTACCAGGGCACGGATGTTGTGCTTGGTCTTTTCCTCTTCGGCATAGACTTCCTGGGGGTCAAGATTCTGGGCGGTCTGGTCAAGCATGGCGGCGGTTTGGTCCGTGAGCTGTCCCCTGAGCTTGAGGTGGGCTTTTACAAGGGCCGCTTCCGCACGTGCACAGCTTCTGATGCTTGCTTCCTCTGAAATGTATTTTGAAAGGCCGTCAAATGCAGCGGCTTCCGACAATGAATACCGATGGTCGATACATGATAAGTTTTGAAAGATATTACGAGTTTCCATGAGCACAGTATGTACTAAATGGGGACAAATATCAAGAGTAATTAAGAATTACGAATTACGAATTACGAATTATGAATTATGAATTATGAATTATGAATTATGAATTATCTTTCCTACTTGAACAAATGGGCGTTTACACTTACAATGACGGAATGAAAAAGATTGGTTTATCAGTTCTGGCTTTGGCCGCATTTTTGGTTTTTTCTTCCTGTACAGATAAAAATGATTTTGTTGACTTTGCAGAAAACGGCGTGCAGCTTTTAATCAGTCAGGAATATATGGACAAGGGAATCTCCTATGACTGTTACAGTTCGGACATGGCACAGTATCCTACGTTCATAATTGCATTTTCCTACATGCCCGCACTTGACCGGCTTTATGAGCAGGCCGAGGTGATGTGGGATACAATCCAAAGCAAAGAGGCCCAGGATTTGTTTATGGAAGATTTTGAACGCTCCCTTGCCTTGCATCAAAAAATACTTGCCTTTGGAATAACCATTCCTGAATCTGACTACAAGAGGCTTGATCCCGGTGAATATCTTGCAAGCCTCCCTGTAATCGCAAAAAAATACGGATACGTCTACATCCTTAATACAATAGATAATTCAACTGAAGAAATGGATGACGAGGAAATCGAGGCCTTTAACGACTGCAAAAGCTATATCGACAAATCAATCAGGAAAATCCGCATCATGGAGCCTGTCATAAAAACTATGGAAAACAGCTCAAGTCAATCTCTGGTTTTCCCGCAGTTTGAATCTCCTGCCTTGGACGGTACTCCAATTACAGATGAGGTGTTTGCAGGAAAAGACATAACTTTGGTTCATATCTGGGGAACCTTCTGTACTCCATGCATAGAGGAAATGCCGGCACTGGCTGAATGGCAGAAGACTCTTGCACAGAATGTTCAGGTTCTGGGAATTGTCTGTGACGTGGGTTCACTTGATGACTCAAATGAAAAAGAGCTTGCACTTCAGATTATCAAAGATTCAGGGGTGGAGTTCCCCAATGTCATTGCATCGGGCGGCATCCTTACTTATCTTACATCCGTTCAGTTTGTGCCTACTACGATTCTGGTTGATTCTGAAGGAACGATTATAGGCGAACCGATTGTTGGTGCCAGACTGGAAGATTATAAAAAGGCCGTAGAAGATTATGTTTCTTCACATTAGGGTGGGGTGAGCGGTGGATAAAGAATTCAAGTTGAAGAAATTGATTTTTCTCCTGAGGATTTTTATTGTCCTGCTCTCTGCATCCTTTATTGTTTATGGAATATTCCGCGGTGAATTGAAAGTTGTTTTTAATAAAGCCGTGCGCATCTGCCTTGAATGCATGGGAATCGCGTAGTTCAAGATCGGGGGATTCAGCATGAAGATTAAGATTTCCCATCCGGTAAAAAGAAAACTTGTTCAACTTGCCGCTTTTGGCTTTTGCAATTCGCATTTGAATAATTTTGTGACGGGAAAAATCTATACTGGAAAATGGAAGAATTTCTGTTCTCCGGGAATGAACTGCTATTCATGTCCTGCCGCAAGTCTTGCCTGTCCTATTGGTGCCATGCAGGCATTGGGTTCTTCCCCTGGATTTTCTGTTTCGTTTTATGTCCTTGGATTTGTGCTTGCCATTGGTGTTGTTCTTGGACGTTTTGTATGCGGTTTTTTGTGTCCCTTTGGTTTGCTCCAGGAACTGATTTACAAGATACCCGGACGTAAATTCAAGATTCCAAAATGGACCCGCTATATTAAATATTTTATTCTTTTGTTCTTTGTGCTGATTTTGCCTGCATCCAGTACGGTCTCTGTTGGTGCCGGTAAAGCTTATTTCTGTGAGTATATTTGTCCGGTTGGTAGTGCGGAGGCGGCTGTTCCACTGGTGCTGACCAATCCTCCCCTGCGTTCTGCTGTTGGTGGGCTTTTCTGGTGGAAGATTTCGCTGCTGTCAGTGATATTGCTTTCCTGTGTTTTTGTGTGCCGCTTTTTTTGCAAGGTGTTCTGTCCGTTGGGTGCCATCTATGGCCTGTTGAATAAAATCTCGTTTTACCATGTTGAGGTTAATCATGAAAAATGTACCTCATGTGCCCGTTGTGAAAAAGCCTGTCCAATGGATGTGAATCCCGTAAAGAACCCTCGAAGCTGTGAATGCATACTGTGCGGTCATTGTGCATGGGAGTGTCCGGAGAAAGCCATCAGCTTGACATTCGTGAATAAAAAGAAAAAAAACTAAAGTACAAATCTCTGGATGAAATCTGCTATTCCATCCTCATCATTTGTTTTTGCCGTTACGAAATCTGCCATTTCCTTTATTTCTTCCAGTCCGTTTTTCATTGCAACGCCATAGGTGCACAGCTTGATCATGGTTTCGTCATTCATGCTGTCACCAAAGCCCATAGTGCCGCCGTCAAGTTCAAGGTGTTTTGCAAGGTATGAGATGGCCTGTCCTTTTCCGCAGTCGGGTGGAAGTATCTCCAGGAAATATGGCTTTGATATGAACACACTTGCCTTGTTTCCAAAGTCTGACTTTAGTGTGGCCTGAAGTTTTTGTAGAAGCTCAGGTTCTCCGGGTATCAGCATCTTTACAAATCCCTGCTTTAAGAATTCCTCGTAGTCCTTTACCACATTCATCTTGAGTCCGCAGAGGTCTACGTCAAGCCTGGTCCATTTTGTTTCTTCGTCCGTGTGGATTGTGTCTGGGTCATATACTTCCGTTACAAGCCCGAATTCTTTGGCACGCCTGTTTGCATGCAATAGGATTTCCGGGGCCACAAACTGATTGTATATCCTCTGCCTTTTGTGCAGGTCAAAGATGGAGCATCCGTTTACCGCGATTATATATCTTCCGCTTTGGGTTCCTGCTATATCCAGCTTTCGTACAAATGGAAGAATGGCATCTTCAGCCCTTCCTGAGCAAAGAACGACATAAATGCCGAGAGACGCCGCCCTGCGCAAGGTGTGTACAGTTTCTTCACTTATTTTCTGGTGTGAATCCAGTAATGTATCATCAAGATCAAGTGCTATGAGTTTTACGTTAAGTTTGTTTTGGGGGAGTTTTGTTTCGTTCATGAAAAGAAAAAAGAAGTGGGGATGCCTGGTAATCTGACCGTCATTCCGGGCTTGATCCGGAATCCTGACATTGCATGTTAAGATGCTGGATCATGTCCAGCATGACAATACGGTCTTGGCATCCCCTGTTGGCTTTATTTGCCTTCCTGGACAACGCGGGTAAGAACTATCTCTTCAAAGTCAATTGCATCATCTTTGATGATGAGGTCTTCTTTTTCCCAATCCTTTTTTGGAAGTTCAACGAGAGGCATGTCTTCGCTTGTCAATTCAATCGGCTCTCCAGCAATCATGGCACCAAGTATTTTGTAGGAAGTTTCCTCACTGTATTCCTCTGATGAATATTTAGTGATTGTGAGCGTAACCTTTCCGTCTTTCTTTGGGTCACCCTTGTATGTTCCGGCCATGTAATCTGCATCCATTTTCATCTGCATGGTTCCAAGGTCTTCTCCCAGATCAATCTCTCCTTCAACATTGATATGAACTACAAAAGTTTTGTCGGAATAGAAGGTCAGGGTCATTGTTCCAACGCCTTCGTCTTCAACTGCTTCTCCTGCGAATGTTGCTACTGCAGTTGGTGCTTTTGCTGCAAAAACTTGAGCGATAGATATAAAACCTAAAGCAAGAATTGCCAGTGTAATTTTCTTAATTGATTTCATCATAATTCCTCCTGGATGAAATATTTAGCGTACCAGTTTGCGGTACATTGTTTTATGGGGCCGGTCTGCGTCATCTCCAAGCATCTTCTTGCGCCATTCAGAATAGTCGGACCAGCTTCCTTCAAACCATTTTACTTCAGAATTGTTTTCAAATGCAAGTATATGCGTGCAAATTCTGTCCAAAAAGTAACGGTCGTGGCTGATTACAAGAACAACCCCTGCAAATTCATTTATTGCCTCCTCTAGGGAACGGGTTGTCGTAATGTCAAGGTCGTTTGTGGGCTCGTCAAGCAAGAGTACGTTTCCCGCTTCCTTGAACATCATGCCCATGTTAAGGCGGTTTTTCTCTCCACCGGAAAGCACGCTGATTTTCTTGTTCTGTTCAGCTCCGTTAAAGTTGAACCATGAGCAGTAGGCACGGCTGTTTACCTCACGGACTGCACCGTTTACAGGACGGCCCTTTTCGTCAACAGCACCAAGCTTTACAAGATCCGCTCCACCGGAAAGCATTTCCCATACAGTCTTGTTTGGATCAAGCTTGCTCCTCATCTGGTCGACATAAACCAGCTTTACAGTTTCACCGATTTTAAGTGAACCGCTGTCTGGCTTTTCTTCTCCATCGCTTCCATCTGGCATCTGTACCTTTTGGCCTGCCGCACTTGCAATCATCTTGAACAATGTGGTTTTACCCGCACCGTTTGGACCGACAATACCTACAACCGCACCAGCCGGAATATGGAAATCAAGGTTTTCAAAAAGAACCCTGTCATCAAAACTCTTGGTAAGCTTTTCCGCATCTATTACGACGTTTCCAAGACGTGGACCTGCCGGAATTGAAATCTGTGAATCCTTGAGCTGAACCCTCTTGCTTTCTTCGGCCAGAAGCTGCTCGTAACGGGTGATGTGCTCCTTGTGCTTTGCCTGCCTTCCCTTTGCACCCGCATGAATCCATTCAAGCTCTTCCTGCATCTGCTTTTGGCGGACGCTGGCCTGCTTTTCTTCCTGGGCAAGACGCTTTTGTTTTGCCTCAAGCCATGCCGAATAATTTCCCTTGAACGGGTATCCTTCGCCCCTGTCCATTTCCAGAATCCATCCGGCAACATTGTCCAAAAAGTAGCGGTCGTGTGTAATCGCGATGACTGTTCCAGAATAGTTCTGAAGGTGACGCTCCAGCCATGCAACGGTTTCCGCATCAAGGTGGTTTGTAGGTTCGTCAAGAAGAAGAATGTCAGGCTGCTGCAAAAGAAGCCTGCACAATGCGACGCGACGACGTTCACCACCGGAAAGCACGTCCACAACCTGATCTCCCGGGGGACACCTTAGGGCATCCATTGCAAGTTCCAGGTTTGCATCCAGGTTCCATGCATCAGCGGCATCAAGCTTTTCCTGAAGTTCGGCCTGTCTTGCACACAGCTTGTCAAAATCAGCATCGGGGTCTCCAAATGCCTCGTTAACCTTGTCAAATTCTGCAAGAAGATCAGTAATCGGCTTTACGCCTTCCATAACGATTTCCTTTACCGTCTTGCCTGCTTCAAGCACCGGTTCCTGCTCCAGATAGCCCAGGGTATAGCCCGGAGATACATGGGTTTCACCGACAAAATCCTTGTCAACGCCTGCCAGAATCTTGAACAGCGAGGATTTACCCGCACCGTTTTCACCGACAACGCCGATTTTTGCGCCATAGTAATATGAAATGCTGATGTCCTTTAAGACAACCTTTGTCCCATAAGAGCGGGACACCCTTTCCATAGTGTAAATGATTTTCTTTTCGTCTACAGTCTTTGCCATACGTTTAATATATATGAGAAATAAAATAGTTACAAGCCTCAGTCGATTATTGTCACGCGGATTCGATTCTTAATTCCGCATTCATAATTCTTAATTATGCATTCTTAATTCTTAATTACAAAGTCTTGTATCAGAGCATTTATTTCTATATAATGTATCCACTATGAAAACATCTAACTTAACATTCAGGACACTGCGGGAAGCTCCTGCAGAAGCTGTTATTGCAAGCCATCAGTTGATGATGAGGGCTGATTTGATCCGTAAGCTTGGAAACGGACTGTATACATATATGCCGATGGGACTCAGGGCCTACAAAAAGGTTGAGCAGGTCATACGCGAGGAATGGGACGAAAGCGGTGCCCAGGAATTCAGGCCCACTGTTATTGTACCGGGTGACATCTGGAAGGAAAGCGGACGCTGGGATACCATGGGACCACAGATGCTCAAGGCAAAGAACCGTGCCGAACAGGACATGGTTGTAAGTCCAACCGCCGAGGAAGCATATACCGCCATTGTGCGTGCGGGCCTCACAAGCTACAAGCAGCTCCCAATCAACATGTATCAGATAAATACGAAATACCGTGACGAAATACGCCCCCGTTATGGTGTCATGCGTGGACGTGAGTTCAACATGGCCGACGGTTATTCAATCAACGCGGACGATGAATCCCTGGACAAGACATATCAGGCCTATGCAAAAGCCTACCTCCGCATCTTCAAGAGGCTGGGACTGGAAGTTATTCCGGTAAAGGCTGACACTGGTGCCATGGGTGGTTCAGGAAGCGAAGAGTTCATGGTGGAAAGTGAGATTGGTGACGACACCCTGATAATCTGCCCTGACTGCAAGTATGCCGCAAATGTGGAAAAGGCCTCATGCAAGCCGGATGCCGCAGTTGACAACGACGGAAACCCGCAGAAAAAGACGGATCTTGCCATAGAGGAAGTTGCCACCCCGAATGTATTCAGCATTTCAGACATGGAGGCATTCTTCAAGAGCACACCAAAGATGTTCATCAAGGCTTTGATCTACCGCGTGATTAACAGCACCATGGATTTGAGCCAGGCCCCATATTGCAAGGACCTTGAGGTCAAGAAGGAAAACGGTCATGTCTGCTATCCTGTTTCTTATGTATGCGTTTTGATCAGGGCAGACCTTGACGTAAACGAGGCCAAGCTGGCAGGTTTGCTTAAGGCAAGTGAGCTTTGTCTTGCCGATGACGAGGAAGTTCGCAAGGTTTCAGGTACAGGCCACGGTTTTGTAGGTCCTGTTACGGTAAAGTGTCCCATCGTTCAGGATTTGAGCGTAAACGACATGCACGATGCAATTGCAGGAAGCGGAAAGGACGGCTATCACATAAAGCACGTTGAACCGGGACGCGATTACACCCCTTATATTACGGCAGATGTCCGCACTGTTGTTCCGGGAGACAAATGTCCTGTTTGCGGTGGAACTTTCTACAGCAGGAAGGGAAACGAGCTGGGACACATCTTTAAGCTTGGAAAAAAATACACGGAAAGCATGGGAGTAAGCTATCTGGATGAAAACGGAAAGGCCGCTGTTCCGACAATGGGCTGCTATGGCATTGGCGTGGACCGTGTTCTTGCTTCCATAATTGAACGCTATCACGACGACAAGGGAATCATATGGCCTATGTCAGTGGCTCCGTATCAGGTTGCGGTCGTTCCGATTAAGTACAAGGATGCGATGAAGGATGCCGCCGACAAGATTTATGGTGAACTCAAGGCTGCCGGAATCGAAGTCCTGCTTGATGACCGCGATGAACGTCCAGGTGTAAAATTCAACGACATGGATCTTATCGGTTTCCCAATCCGCATTACCGTGGGCGAAAAGAACCTTCCGAATGTGGAGGTAAAGCTCAGAAATGCCGCCGAACCGGAAATGATACCGCTGGAAGAAGCATCTTCCAAAGTTGTGGAAATGGTCCGCAAGGCAATGGAAGAGTTGAACCGTGAATAATGAGCCTGCCGCCTGTAACAAAATGTGGTGGCGGAGGTTTTAATAATATACACGGAAACTCATCTGGAGGATAAAATGATTTCATTAAAAAAGCTTTCACTTTTGCTGATTGTTGCGCTTTCCTTTGTGCATTCAGCTTTTTCTTCTGTTCCCGGAATGGCACAGTATATTCCCGACACTTCCGGTGAATATGTATATTATCAGGACAAGACCTTTACCCGCGATTCAATCGTAGGTTTCTTGTTCTATAACGACAGTACATATGCGGTCCGTTATTATGCCCCGGCTGACAAAAAACAGTCGCTTTTGGAAAAGGACATAACAATTTATTTCAGCGTAAATCCCGATGCCGGATATCTTGAGCTTACAGGTGAAAACATTGTTGGAGCACAGACACAGGACGATGTAGAAATCGTAAACTATCTGCATGACCTGTTCTATGAATTTTCTTCACGTGCGGCAAAGGCATTCCTTATGGATGGATCAACAATTCCAAGCAAACAGGATTATGCCCAGTTCGGTGGAAATGTAACCATCATGTTCAATCCGCTTGTTCCGATTTTTAACATTGAGGCAATAAAGGCTTCGGACGGAAAGAATCTTCTTCAGCTTCAGACTGTAGGCAGGCTTTCTTCTTCCGAGGATAAAAGCTTTACCCAGTACAAGAGGATAGACGGACTTCCAAAGGATAAGACACGTAACTTCAAGAACGACAAAAAGGCAAAAAAGCAAAAGATAAGTGCACTTGGACTCAACATTAATCTTGATGCTCAGTGGACTCAAAAATCAGACGCGATGTGGGCCCTTGGTGACTATGCAATGCTCATGGTTGCATCAATTGGAAATACCGAGCAGATGTCACAGCCTCATGATTACCTGTGGGATTATTTGCAGCGCATGTGGTGCAGCGGATCTGACGGAAGCTATGCCCTGTGGCAGCATAAAAAAGTTGAGCGTACCAAAGACAAGCTTTCCATCATGAACGTATTCTATGAACCTGGTGCAAACAGCGTGACACGTGATTTTAAGATTACACGCAAGACAAAGGAAGGCGATGTGGTTTTGATTCTGACAGTCTTTGATGACGTGTATCAGAAAAACAAATCCTATTTTGATGCCATCCTTAAAATCTAGAAATTAGAACGGCTCAAGGGAACACCGATGGAAACACCTTCACTGGCAAGGAACTCCCGGTGTTCTCCCTCAATTAAAAACTGAACGCTTTCTACTGTGGGGAATGCTGTGGCGGTGTAGACAATCTGCTGCAGCTGGCCCAAAACTCCTTCAATTCCATACTGGTTGAATTCAAACTCCTCGCTGAAATTCAAGGTAGCGACACTGTTGCTTACTGAGGCACCCAAAAGCCTGCATCCTGATGAAACAAGAGTCCTGCAGTTGCCTTCTTCCGGTTTTGGGCCGTCGATTATGGCGTTTATTGCGTCTGTCAGCGGGCTGTCAGATTTCTTCATCTCGCGTACGACTTCCTTTCTGCTAAGGGAACCGTCGCTGTTTATCATCATGAAATATAGTTTTAGCTTCATGGTTGCGCTAGAGGTGCTGCCTGTCTGCTCTGTGGTTTGACTTTCTGTCTGTTGGGTATTCTGTACCTCAATCTGGTTTGGTACCTCGACAGTCTGAACTGTTTGGGGTAAACCAGTGGTCAAATCTGTGGTTAATGCCTCGTTTTCCTGTTTAAGGGAATTCTCATAGTTTTGTGTGGCGGCATTGTTCTGCGAGATTATGCCGGTGCCGACGCCCTCTTTGTTGGAGTCTGTCACGTCTATCTGTACGGAAGAAGAGAAAGGCTCAATGTCATTTTTCTCGTTGTTCTCCGGAATTTCAGCTTTTTCCACAAAGGCCGGAGTTTTTCCTACCAAACGGTCAAAGAATCCGGTGGACTTGAGGTTGGATGCGATTTTCTTTTGATTCACAAGGAATACAATTAAAATGACGATTGCCGCCAAAAGCCATAGTGCAAATCCAAGTCCGATTCGTGCCTTTTTTGAGTTTCCTTTCCTGCCGGTTTTTTCTTTTTTTGATGCCATGTTTTTTATTATACCTTCTCTGTCATTTATTTTCAATTACCTGTGTTTTGTTTTGAATAAATCCTTCCCTCCAGTGCCATAGGGGTAGGGCTAGCTTGTTGGAGAACGGCTGGCAGCGGTTAAAGTCCGGAAGCCATGAAGTGTCGTCGCTCAATTCCTGGTAGAATAGCCAGTCAAAGTCGTATGCCTCGATTATGTCCTGTAAGTCTGCGTCCTCGTCCGGTGTGACAAGCCTGTTTTCTATTGAAGAAAGGGCTTTGTTTCTGGATTCAAGTTCCTGTGTACTGCCTGTAAATGGAACGGGGGTATATTGGGACATGAGCGATATGCATGCCCTTGTGTCCGCGTGTTCCTTGAGCCAGTCAAGAGCCATCACGGTGTCTTCAAAACGTCCTGGCAGAAACAGATGCCTTATGATGACTCCGCTTTGTATTTTCTCATAATCCCTGCCTTCAATTTTCATCTGCTGTATTTTTAGGGGTGAATGTTCAATCATCCATTCAACTGCCTTTTTTGCAACCTCAGGATAATCTTCCGCACCAAAGAGTTTTTTGCTCAAATCGCCGTTCAAGGTTTTAAAGTCGGGTAGCCAGATGTCAACTAGGCCGTCCAAAAGTTCAAGCATTTCCGTGGATTCGTATGCGCTGGAATTCCATGCAACGGGAATCATAAGGCCGTTTTGTCTTGCGTTTTTAAGGTATTCCGCGATGAGTGGAATGTGGTGGCTTCCGGTTACAAGATTTATGTTTTCCGCACCATGCTCCTGAAGAAGAATGCACATTTTTGCAAAGTCGTCACCGCTGACACTTGATCCCATTTCCTGCTGGCTTATCTGATAGTTCTGGCAGAATGAGCATCGCAGCGTGCAGCCCGTAAAGAAAATAGTTCCGCTTCCACCGTGGACTGTAATCAGGGGTTCCTCTCCAAAATGAAGTCCCGCCAGTGCAATGCGCAAATCAGAAGTTTCCCTGCAAAAACCCTTTGTGCCTGTTGAACGGTTTATGCCGCACCGTCTTGGACATTGCGTGCATGAAATGTAATGATTCGAGGTGTTAAAGCCCATTAAAGAGCCTGCCTGTCAACAAAAATCATCATCATGTCATTGAGCGTTTCTATTGGAATGTCTTCCGCCTCCATGTTTGTAAGGGAGCATAGTTCGTTCCAGTCTTCCTGAACGAGACATTCCGTGCAGTCCGTGCTTCCGTCGATTACCGATTGGAATGCGGCCAGTTTTGCAATGTGTTCCTGAGTCGGTTCATCATCAATGCCGGCTGAAGTCAAAATGTATTTGTTGAGCCAGTATTCGGAAAAGGAGCGTGCAAGGCTTTCCAGATGATGGTTGTTGCGTATGAAAAGTTCTGCCGCCTGGTTGCATACGTTTTGTGCGTTGTAGGAGGCTGAATTGGCGCGTTCGTGTTTCTTTATTTTTTCGATGTCGGAATAAAGCTTTTGAATCGAATCCATATCAATACCGGACTATAGATTTGTTTTCAAGGACTTTTTCATCCCTGCTGAAGAACACATAATGTGAATGCTTTTGTGAAAGTTCGTCGCAGAAATATCCTGAATCCGCTTCCTGTGGAATTGCAAAACCAATTACGGAAACACAATCCTTTATGCGTCGTGCACAGTGCTTCATGCTTGCGGTAAAGGCTTCCTTTTTGTCAGGATTTCCAGCATCCGAATCTGCCACAGGAACAATGACGGCAAACTGTTTCTTTTCTTCCATCACTTTAAGGTAGTCGCGAAGGTTTGCAAGAAATGCCTCGTTGTATGATTCTTCGTCCATGCCAACAAGTGTCCATGCAACATCTATAAAAAGCGGAGCGTCAATCTTTAGCGGCATGGGAATAAAACTTTCCCCGGCCTGGATCCTGTTTTCGGAATCAAGGACAACAGCCTTACCTTCAACAGTAAAAAGAGAATTATCCTTTGCGGTAAATAATGCTTCAAGTTTCATGAGCTTATTATATACTTTTTGTCTATTTCTGAATAGTAGGAGAAAGAAGTCACACGGATTCGAAATTCCTACGGAATTTCAAGTAAGAAAAGAGTTAGAAATAATTATACTCCTTGAATATATAAATTTGAAGTCTTGCATTCATGCACCTTTTGTGATTTCAAGGATTTATTTAAAGATTTTGCGTAGCAAAATCGAATCCGCGTGACAATCTTTGTACTTGAATAAAATACAGGAACTCATTAAAGTTGAAGCCATGATTTTACAGGCTGTATTTTCAAGACCATCGTCAAAGTGCGAGGCGGTGCTGGGTAAACCCTATGTCAAAGTCCGCATCTGGAAGGAAGCGTCATCTTCAATTAAAAGTGCCGCAGACGGTTCAGTGTATCTTGCGGAGTTCTACACAAAGACCCAGGTGTTCCACAAGAAATTTACTCGAGATGAATTCGATTCATTCGTAAAGGAACATGCCGGTACGACTTTCCGCACAGTTGTTGAACGCACGGAAGACAAGGAGATAACCGTAATGTCAAACCGCCATGGGGAAATACGCACGGTGGAAAAACAGCTTGACGGCAAAAACACAAGTCATTTTGGAAACAAAGAAAAGAAATATCTTTTGCCGCAGGGAAAACCTATTCCGTTTATGGTAAAGCTTGGCCTCATGAGTGCAGAGGGAAAAGTCATTGCACAAAAGTACGACAAGTTCCGCCAGATAAACCGATATCTTGAGTTCATCGAGGACACTCTAAAGGAAATGCACGTAGAAGAGAGTTCGTATACGGAAGAAAGACCGCTTCGCGTTGTTGACTTTGGCTGTGGAAAATCATATCTGACTTTTGCAGTATATTATTATCTTGCATATGTAAGGAAGATTCCGGTCCACATCATTGGCCTTGACCTAAAGGAAGATGTAATCGAATTGTGTTCAAAGCTTGCAAAGGAATTCGGCTATACGAATCTTGAATTTTTTGTGGGTAATGTTGAAAAATTCAACCATAAGGAAAAACCGGACATCATCATTACACTTCATGCATGTGACACTGCCACCGATTATGCCATGAACTATGCGGTAAAAAATTCTGCCAGAGCAATCTTGTGCGTTCCCTGCTGCCAGCATGTGATAAACACTCAGTTGAGTTCCGGAAAATCATATCCTGATGACGGACCGTTTTCCTCACTTTTGAAATACGGAATCATACGGGAGCGGCTTTCTGCCCTTGCAACAGATGTCCTCCGCGCTGAATGTCTTGAGCAGCAGGGCTATAACGTGCAGGTGATGGAATTCATCGACATGGAGCACACACCCAAAAACCTTTTGATACGTGCGGTAAAAAAATCCTCTTCAAACGAAAAGGTTGCACAGGATCAGAAAATTGCGGAACAGAAATCCCGTGTCAGGGCAAATGCTCTGCTTGGGGAACTTGGAGTCTCTCAAACGCTTTTTCAACTGATGAAAGATTGATTATTCCGTCGTCTGTAAAAAGTCCTTCCTTCCCTATCTCAAGCCAAACTTCTTCATCGGCTTTTACATAGCACAATACCCCTTCAAATTTTTCCACTTGCACCTTCAATCTTTCAAAACTGACGCTGGAACATGCTTCAAGTTTTCTTTTAAGCTCACCGATTATTTTTCCGTTTTCGTCCACATAAAACTGGCGGCTGGTTGCACTTACATCAGGCAAAGTGTTGTACCATGAATTGCAAAAGTCCAGTGCAAGCTTGAGTTTGGAAAAGAGTACCAGGGTTCTCTGATGGTCACTTGTCCATGCTTCCATTCCAAAAAGACATGCTATGTTGTATTTTGAGCATTCAGTGTAAAATGCGGGACAATTCATTGCCGTGTTCAAATCTGTGAGTGCCGCAACTTGAATGCCTCTCTGTGAAATCTTTTTTGCCATTGTGCTTGGGGAACAAAGAGGATTAATGTTTGGACTGAGTGACGATTTTAAATTCAAAAGTGATAATACTTTCATGTAATCAGTTTAAGTTGAATGAGGAATATTGCCACGTATCAGTCTTACGTTTTAATAAGGGAAACCCGCCTGATGAATTGCAGGTGGAACGTCATTGTCGCTTTTGTATTCGAAGGTGTGGATGGAGTAAAGGCCATCATTCCAGTTTACCACAAGAATGTTTCCTTCTGCCTGTTGTCCCTCGGGAGCCTTTAGGATTCCAAGGTCAACGGTGTTTGGTTCCTGTAATGCATCTATAAACCATCCGCAAATCTTAAGGCCGTCTCTTTTCATTCTGTCGATAACGTCTTGGATATCCTCCACAGTTTTAAAGAATGCCTTTGCCCCGACAATTCCCCTGACATCACGGTTTATGATTATGTCATATTTTTTTGTTGCGTCTTTTACCTTTTTCTGCAGACGTGAATAATCTCCGTCGCTGTAATTGAGCACGAGGATTTCGATTTGGTTTTTGGCACTTGAATCGGGGAGGGGAATTTCATCAAGTCCGTCGGCATCAAGGCTTGTGACCCGGAGTGTCGTTCCATGTGCGCTGTGTGTGTGGACTGTGCCTGGTTCCGGATCGAATATGTATGCGTCAAATCCCATTAAAAAGCGAGCTTCCTTTCCCGCAAGATAATACAGGTTTTGTTCGCCGATATCGGTGGAAGTCCTGTAGCGGTCCCATTCCCACTTTGTCCTGAAACCTGCTCCTGTGTCTCCGCTTCCTCCAATGACAACCGTAAAGTTTTTGAAAGAATAATCTCCGGTCTGGTAACGCTGTCCGCTTGATTCTACGGTTTTGTAATACTGTTCAATTTGAGCCTTTGCATCGTCCGTGTAAAAGGTCCAGTACTGGTG
Organism: Treponema sp.; assembly: GCA_016281495.1. GTDB lineage: Bacteria > Spirochaetota > Spirochaetia > Treponematales > Treponemataceae > Treponema_D. The sequence continues at coordinate 30,290 of JAEEIU010000058.1, forward strand.
CGAAGTGGATTCAACAAATTCTTCTGGAATGAAATCGTGGGTGCATGTGCGGTTGATTAAAACCGGTGTTGTGGCATTCCTGAGACGGCAGTATTCCATGAGCGTGTAGATTGACTCCGGGCTGTCTATTTCAAGATTTCTCGGGTCTTCAAAATTGGCAAGGGCATTCAAGGTCACCTGGTCGTGGAGTTCCGTTACTTCAGGAATCTGGTAATGCGAAAAATCAACGGATGCGACAATCAGCGCGTCATCAGGAAGTTCACTGTCAAGAAATTCTGCAAGTTTCCTGAACGAATCAAAGTCACTTTCGTCAGCAAGCGGCTTTAATAAAAGCGGGACAACTTTTGCCTTTGGAAAATAATGGTGGATGAACGGCATGTGGATGAAAACACCGTGCTCCTGAATCCATGCCTCGTCTTCAAAATCAACTGCCTGTGCAAGATCCGACTGTGAAAGTTTTTTTAAGATCTTATGCTCTATGGGAACATCTTTTTCTGTCGTAAGAAATTTTACATTTGTCTTTGGTGCGACGATTTCCTTTTTACCGCTTTCAAAATGATCGGGGCTTACAAGGACTATAACGGACGGCTGCCCCTTGGATGAAACTGCCCTGTAAAAACTGTTCTGCTGGAAAGTGCATATGTCGTGGTGGGGTAAAACCATTGCAGATGGCATTTTGTCCGGCATGACAAAGGGGTTGTCTCTGGAGAAAGTGTGGTTCCATAATGCAACATCACCGGGATACTGTGAGTTAACAATGACGTAATCTGTTTTTGAGCATGAGGTTATTATTGTTGAAAAAAAGACGGCCATTAAGACCGCCTTTATTTTTTGCTTTGTCATTTATAACGACGACCGCCCCATTCAACTACGGCAAAGCCCTGACGTCCTGCAGGTTCAAGCTGCTGTTCTGGAACATCAAACGGCTTGTCCAGCTTAAGGTGGTCAAAGTAAACGCGGATGACGGTGTCCGGTTTTGGAGATACTTTAAGAGGTGCTTCCCTGTCGATTCTTTCTTTTGTATAGAAGGAGATGAACACATAAGGTTTGCCCTGCATCTCTGGAATCCAGTATTCGTTAAAGTCGTCGATTTCTTTTTTGTTCAATCCGAGTATGGAAAGTTTTTGCTCAAAGAAAGTCTTAAGCTCTGATGTTGCAACCACAAAACCCTCGGAAAGGTTGATTGGAGTGTCGTTATCTTTGCTTTCCCAGAAGAGGTAAGGATATTCCTGTCCTGATTTTTTCTCCACGATTTTTCCGTCAGGCCATGCGGTAACCTTCCATGCCTTGCCCATTTCCGGAATTGATTCTGTAACGCCTCCCTCTGGTGAAACGGAGACTGTGACGTCCTGCTTCTTTGTGGGGTAGAGGTAGATGACCGGTTTTGCCTTTTCCGACGCTCCTCCGCAGTAAACGTAATATGTCATGCTGTAGGATTTCTGGCTTCCGTCATTGAAAGTTGCGATAAAGCGGTAGAAGTTTGAGCCCTGGGTAAGGTTGTCAAGTTTTCCGCCTACGTTATAGATGAAGGTCCTGTCTCCCGGCTTGAACTGCTTTAAGACAAAGTCATCTACGCAGACTCCGCCCAGTTTTTCCTTGCGGCCTTCAAGATGATACTGGATGAATGAATCTGATTCCGGTGCCCACAAAACGCGTATGGACTTGCAGTTTGCGGAAACTTCACCCTTAAATTGAAGCTTTATGTCATCAACATTTGTAACATTGTAAAGGTATTTTTCCGATCCGTCGCTAGGTTCCGTGATGCGGATGTAGCTGTCCTCATAAGAAATTTTTGTGACCTGGGTTTCCTCAATTTCCTTCATGGTGTTGAGGGTATTTTCAAGCTCAGAGATTTTTGATTCAAGGGAATCGATTGTCTCCTGGTCTGCAATCTGGACTTCCTGAGAAAGTGTATTTGCAACGGTATTTGCCTGGGCTTTTGTGCATGAAACAATCAATACTGCTGATAAAACGACTGATAAAACAGGTAATATTTTTTTCAAAATAATTCTCCTTCGGTTAAAACCTTTTGTAAAAAAAAGACTCCCTTCATATTAACAATGAAAGAAGCCTTCTCATCAATGACAAGTTTAGTCTACTCGGTAAGGATTTTTATGACTTCTGCCTTATCCTGAGTGTTAAGAATCTGAGCCCTTTTGTCTGCAGATTTGAACAGAAGGCTGACTTCTGCCAGGAACTGCAAATGCGGTCCAGTCTTGTTCACTGGGGAAAGAGTCATAATATAGATGCGGCATGGCTCCTGATCCAGGCTGTCAAAATCAACTGCCTTGTCAGATACACCAATACATGCCACCAGGTCAGAAACAGTATCGGTTTTTCCGTGCGGGATTGCGATTCCGTGCTTCATGCCTGTAGACATTTTATTCTCACGGTCCTGAACGCATTCCTTAGCGGCCTGCTTATCTGTAACTTTTCCTGCCTTTACCAGGACGTCCAACAATTCATCAATAATTTCATCTTTAGTTGAACCCTTCAGATGTAACTCTACGGTTTCTGGGGTTAATACTGTTCTTAAGTCCATACCCCTAGTTTATGTTTACTATGAATATTTGTCAAGAAAAAAAAGGGCTTTTTGATGAAAAAAAAGTTAATTTTTGACAAAATCAACTAATTGTCTGTGGGAAAACGGTAAATTTTGGTAAAAAACTACATAATTTTCAATAAAATTCAAAAATTCTCTTGCCTTAAATTAAAAAATATGACAGTATTGCCGCACTGAGGTTAACATGAAGAAGGAACGTACAGGAATTATTAATCCTTTGGCAGTCGCATGTTGTTCGCTGCTTGTTTTTTTTATGACTCTTTTTATCATCATTCCGGCTGGAATCAGTGCCGCGGATGTGAACACCATCTCTGTGGACTACAGTAATGCCCTTGCTATGTTTGATGACGGGGAAGCGGATGAGCCTGAATCTGAGCCTGAGGTTTTTGATCTGGAGCAGTCAGCCCAGGATTTAAAGCAGCAGGACGATGAGGCCCTTTATCTTTTAAGGCAGCCCAAGACTCGTGCCAGTGTTGAATGGTTTTATATCGGTGTAACAGGAAACCGTGATGTAAGCCTTGCAATCCTTGAGGCCGCAGATGAAAACAATATTCCGCTTTCACTTGCATTTTCCCTTGCCTATGCCGAAAGCCGCTATAAACCCACTGCAAAAAACGTTAACACAAACGGAAGCGTGGACCGTGGACTCTTTCAGTTGAACAGCGGTACATTCAAGAACCTTACGGAAGCACAGTTCTATGACCCGAAGGTTTCTGCCCACAAGGGACTTGAGCATCTTAGGTTTTGTCTTGATACTGCAGGAAATGAGATTGCCGCAATGGCAATGTACAATGCCGGAACAAACAAAGTTCATGACAACCGAACTCCAAAGGTTACGCTTGATTACATCTCACAGATTGAATCTTACCGCAATGCCCTGGACCAGAGTTTTGAGACGGAAGTGCTGAGCCTGTATGTAAACCCAGACAATGATGAGGCAAAGCTTGCATTATTCCGCTGAGGAAAGTTCCCCGAGCATTTCGCTGTAATAACGCTTTTCTATTTTATCCCGACCTATTCCGGTCATATCCAGCAGTTCAAAAAGTTTATCCTGGGCATATCTGATGTTCTCTTCTCTGTCGTCTTTGGTGAGTATTTCAATTTCAAGAAAGTCTCCCAATGGCGGCACGTTGCATAACTCAAAGCTTACGGTAGATTCCCTCTGTGGATTTGCCCTTATCATCCATACCATGACGGACTTGTGTTTCTTAAGTATTACTGAGTACCCTATGTCCTTGAGGAATGCCTCTAGGGGCTCAGGGTTTGATATGGTACATTCCTTTTCGTCATTAACTTCTATGGTTTGCCCCTGGTCGTTTGTGCGAAGTTCTTTGCGTTTGTAGGTGACAATGGTTTCAGGATGTGTTTCCCTTGGCTCGTTTGGTACACCGCTTTCTTTTCGTATGCGGATTTTTTTCTTGCATGAGTCAGAACTTCCCCAGTAAAAGTCATCGCGCTGGATGCAGTTAGTGTAAGTGGCGAATGAGTTGAGCTTTTCGATAAGTGCTTCCCGGTTCTCTACATGTACCTTGAGTTCAATTTCCGTCATATACCTTCCTTTTCTTTAATTGAATGAATCCAGACCAGAGAAATCCAGTGTGGCAAAATAGTCTTCTATTGTTTCCTGCCTTCTTATCTGAACGATTGAATTGTCGGGACGCAAAAGGAGTTCTCCTGCCCTGAGCTTTCCGTTGTAGTTGAATCCCATGGCCCGTCCGTGTGCACCCGCATCATGAATGATGAGGATGTCTCCCTCGGTAATCTCTGGAAGTTCCCTTTGTACCGCAAATTTGTCGCAGTTTTCGCAAAGGCTTCCGGTTACGTCATAGATGTGGTCCTTCGGCATGTTTTCCTTTCCGCTAACCTGAACCTCGTGGTATGCTCCGTACATTCCGGGGCGCATAAGGTCTGCCATGCTCGCATCAACACCGATGTAGTTGCGGTAGATGTCCTTGTGGTGGATTGCCGTGGTAATGAGGTATCCGTAGGGGCCTGTTATCGGGCGGCCGCATTCAAAATAAACCGCCAGGGGGTCCAGTCCCGCCGGCACTATTTTCTGAACATAAAGCTCGTGGATTTTTCCCGCAATGTATTCAAGGTCAAGTTTTTTCTGTCCGGGCTTGTATGGAATTCCAAGGCCTCCGCCAAGGTCAACGAATTCAATGTTAACTCCGCATTCCTTTTGAACGTCGAGCACCAGGTCAAAGATGATCTGTGCAGTGTCCGCAAAGAAGTCGGGGTTCAGCTCGTTGGATGCAACCATTGTGTGCATGCCGAAATGCTTAACTCCACGTTCCCTGCAGATTTTGTATGCCTCAATCATCTGTTCGCGTGTAAGGCCATATTTTGCCTCTTCCGGTTTTCCGATGATTGCATTTCCACCCTTCTTGAGTGGGCCCGGGTTGTAGCGGAAACAGATAGTCTCGGGAAGCTTTCCTCCAAGTGCATCGCTAAGGAAATCTATGTGGGTGATGTCGTCCAGGTTGATTATTGCACCCAGACGGTATGCCTCCTTGAATTCGATTGCCGGAGTGTTGTTGCTTGTGAACATTATGTGCTTGCCGGTGATTCCAGCCTTTTCGCACAAAAGGAGTTCAGGTAAGGATGAACAGTCTCCACCCGCACCCTCGCTCTTGAGTATCTTGAGGATGTAGGGGTTGGGGAGTGCCTTTACGGCAAAGTACTCGCGGAATTCGGGAAATGAGCTGAATGCCTTGTTAAAGTAGCGCATGTTGTCACGGATGGCCTTTTCGTCATAAAGATAAAACGGCGTCTGATATTTTTTTGTCAGCTCCACAAGCTGATCGTGTGTCAATGGAAATGTATTCATGAAAACAGTATGGCATTTTTAGGAATGTGGGTCAAGATAGGATTAGAAATCAGGCATTGTAGATTTTCCATTGGTTTTATGCTATAGTACGTGTCATGAAAGAAAAAAAGAAGAATGAAGGAAAAAAACGGATAAGTGCAGTAAAGAATAATGTTTTTGCACTAAAGCTTCTCTGGAAAATGTGTCCGCGCAGGGTTGTGCACATGGCTCTGGCACGCCTCCTGTACTACTTTGGATGGCTTTTTTACAGTGCCTTTTTCATGCGCTATGTGATTAACGCACTTCAGACGGGAGAGACTTTCCGTGCGATAATGATTTTCATCGGAATCACGATTGCAGTGTTTGCATCCATGGCACTCTACAACAGTTTCATTCAGGGGAGTGTAAAGCCCACTACTGATGCGGAAATAAACAAGAAGCTGTATCAAAAATTGTTCAAGAAATCGCGCAATGTTGAACTTGAGTGTTTTGAAAACTCAGACTTTTACGACAAATATACGCTCGCCATGAAAAATGCCGACACACGCCTTGTGGAAACAGTGGACATGCTGTTTGGACTTTTGTTCGGTTTTATTGCAAGCATCTGTGCATTCATCTTCATGTTCCAGGTGGACAGGCTTTCGGTGGCGTTCATTCTGCTTCCAATCATCGGGAACTTCTTTTTCAGGATATTGAACAGCAGGATTGACTACAAGCGCAACAAGGAGATGGCACCCCACAACCGTCGCATAGACTACATAAACCGAATCATGTACCTCAAGGATTATGCAAAGGAAATCAGGCTCACGAACATCTTTAACCTGCTAAAGAGGCAGTACACTGATGCAATTACCGGTGTGGCGGATGTTACGAAAAAATTCGTGTGGAAGTCTGCGTTCCTGCACTGGTTTTACGTCATGTTCACCTTTACGTTCATTTTCGAAGGCCTCTTGATTTATGGGGCATACAGGACACTCGTTAGCGAGACTATGACCCTGCCGCAGCTGGCAGTCCTCACGAGCATGATGGTTTCGACGACATGGATTCTGATTGGCTTTACCGACAGTGTTACCGCAAGCTTTAAGAACGGATTATTTGTAGACTACCTCCGCACCTTCCTTGAATATGAAGAAAAAATTCCCGAGGACTATGACGGTGATGATCCAGGAACAGAAATTGAATCACTTGAATTCCGCAACGTAAGTTTTGCATACAAGGATGACGTTGTACTGTCCAACCTGAACATGAAGTTTAACGGGGGAAAAACATACGCGCTTGTCGGTCATAATGGAGCTGGAAAATCAACTCTCATAAAACTGCTGCTTCGCTTTTACGATCCTACCCAGGGAGAAATCCTTTTGAACGGCCGCAACATCAAGGAATACAACCTGCAGAAATACCGCTCACTTTTTGCAACGGCATTCCAGGATAACAGGATGTTTTCGATGAGTGTTGCAGACAACGTGACACTTGGAGAAGACATTCCGGAAGACAAACGTGAACGGATTGTTGTTGATGCACTAAAGCTGTCCGGCGTGTATGATAAGGTGATGGAGCTTCCAAAGGGAATAAATACTACCCTTACGCGTGAATTTGATGACGAAGGTGCGGTTCTTTCCGGCGGTGAATTCCAGAAGATTGTGGTTTCCCGTGCATTTGCAAGACAGTGTCCGATAAAGGTTTTTGACGAGCCTTCCAGTGCGCTTGACCCGATTGCAGAATACAAGCTGTTCGACAACATTCTAAAGGTATGCAGGCAGAATACGCTGCTGTTTATTTCCCACAGGCTTTCGTCGGTTCAAAATGCAGACCATGTGTTCCTGCTTGAAAACGGTCAGGTCAGGGAAGAGGGAACCCATCGTGAGCTGATGAAAAAGAAAGGCATTTACGCTGACATGTATCAAAAGCAGGCGGAAAACTATCTTGCAGACAAGAGCAAACAAAAGGAGGGAATCTGGGCATGAAAAACAAGACGAATAAAACCGGTGCAAAAAAATCAAAAAGCACAGTACTCAAAAACCAGATTTTCCTGTGGAAGCTTTGCTTTAAGACCTGTCCGCTTTACATGATTTACCACCTCTACGATGCATTCAGATATCAGGGTGTCATTTTCCTTGAGCATGTTCTTGGAATACGCTATGTCCTTCGCTGTGCTGAATTCCATGAACCGTTTACAAAGGCTCTTTTCTACATCGGGCTAATCCTGATTTTGAACATAATTCAAATCATTCCGGATGGATTTTTCATCTATGGATGGCAGTACAAATACAAACCGCGTCTGTATCGTGCACTCAAGGAACAGATGTTCAAGAAGGCGTCGGAAATTGACCTTTACTGCTATGACGATCCGGCATACTACAACGATTTTGTCCTGAGCGTGTCAGAATCCGAAGCGGCCATCGACCGTTTTCTGGAACTGCTGAACATGGCGGTGCAGGCCCTTACGGTATTGTTCACGACAGGAATCTTCTATCTTATGACGGATCCTGCGGGAATCATATTCGTATTTGCATCGTTCATCCTGCGCTTTGTCGTTTCAAAAAAACTGAACAAGGTGAATTACGAAAACCGTGTTGCGGTTAACCCACACATGAGAAAGCGTGATTATGTAAGCCGTGTGTTTTACCTCAAGGATTATGCAAAGGAACTCAGGCTCCACCCAAATGCGGGAACACAGCTTGAAGAAGAATTTGCAGAAGCCAATGACAACATCATAAGCGAGCACAAAAAGGTTGCGGGAAAACGTGTGTGGTTCCAGTTCCTCAAGGATTACGGTGTGGGAGACTTTTTGATTGACGGGCTCTACATCACATACCTCGTTTACAAGGCGGCGGTACTCCACACGGTAAACTACAGCGATGCGGTAATCCTCTTTAACCGTACGGGAAGCCTCCGCGGTAGCATGACCCGTTTTGCAGACCTTGGACCAAAGGCTCACGAGAACAGCATGTTTGTAGATAAGATTCATTCGTTCCTTGCATATGAGCCCCGACTTAAAAATGATGAGGGAGATCCTGTGCCTGATGGTACGGGAGAACTTGTGCTTGATCATGTGAGCTTCAGGTATAACGAAAAAAGCCGTGCTGTCCTTGATGACATATCACTTACCGTAAAACCAGGAGAACACATTGCGATTGTCGGATACAACGGTGCGGGAAAAACAACGCTCATAAAACTTTTGATGAGGCTGTATGATCCTTCGTCAGGTTCCATTCAGTATCACGGAAAAAATGTAAGCACGCTAAAGCCCAGCGAATATCATAAGCGCATAGGTGTTGTCTTTCAGGATTATCAGATGTTCGGAGCAAACCTTGCGGAAAATGTCGTTATGGACAACATGACCCAAGAGGAAGAAAAGGAACGTGCGCCACAGATAACCGATGCCCTTGATGCAGCAGGATTTGGAGAAAAGCTTGCTAAATTACCAGACGGACTTTTCACTCAGGTGACGACGGAGTTTGACAAAAAGGGTGTTGATTTTTCCGGTGGAGAAAGTCAAAAGGTTGCGATTTCACGTGCGTTCTACAAGAATGCGGATATCCTGATTATGGACGAGCCTTCAAGTGCATTGGATCCGATTGCTGAATACGAATTGAACAAGGCAATGGAGACTGCCGCAAAGGGAAAGACAGTTTTCTACATTTCACACAGGCTTTCTACAACAAGGGATGCAGACCGCATAATAATGCTGGAGGAAGGACACATAATAGAAGAGGGCACCCACAAAGAGCTTTTGGCCAAGAACGGAAGATATGCCGAAATGTGGAATGCACAGGCTGGAAAATATAATTAAGACGGGGCTGATGAACTATCTTATTATTTTTCCTTCCTTGTTCTTGATTCTTTGTGCATAGTCAAAGATGTCCTTGAGCGGTGTGTCAAATTCCATGCCGCCTAGGGGAAGCTTTTCCGGAGATGGAATCATAAAGTTAACATCGTGGATGTCGCTTCCGCTTGTAACGGGAAATTCATATTGTTTTGCATACAGTTCCGCAAGCTCGTTCTCCTGTGGCCTGTTGCCGGCATTGTAAATTTCCACGCCATGTACTTCTCTGGGGTGGACATGGATTGCCCTGATGTAATCGCGAAGCCTGAACGGATGGGCCTGAATCATGAGGCCGTTTTCCCGGTTTACAGCTTCAAATAGTTCCTGGTGGCGCATGGTTTCAACCTCTGGATGTTCATAAAGCCATTCTTTGCCCAGACCATAAACCAGATAATCGTCTCCGTTGAATGTCTGTTCAATTCCAAAGAAAACCTTGAATTCCCTGTCGGTACCAGTAAGGCCGTTCTCCCTGTTGAATGACTCTGCCTTTGCAAGGGCCGCCTCGTATCCGCTGCAATATTCGTCAATACGCTGGTGCCAGTTGGCTTCACGAGAGACACAAGTGTTGCCGCCGAAAAAATGATCGGTTACAAAAATGCCTGAATATCCCGCCTTGAAAAACGGCTCGATATAATCTTCCCCACCAGAGTGCCCGCAGGCACTGGCTTGTTTTGTGTGGAGATGAGTTTCGTATTTATATGTTTTCATAATGTCCATACTAACATATTACACAAAAGACAATGCTTGATTCAAGTCGTCGATGATGTCCTTTATGTTTTCTATGCCTACAGAAAAGCGGACCAGATCGGGACCTACTCCGCATGCCACAAGCTCTTCATCGGAAAGCTGACGGTGTGTTGCCGAGGCTGGGTGAAGCACGCATGTATGGGCATCGGCTACGTGGGTTGCAATCATGGCCACCTTGAGGTGCTTCATGAATTCCTCCGCAGCCTTTCTTCCGCCCTTTATTCCGAATGAAACTACGCCGCAGGTTCCGTTTGGCATGTATTTTTGTGTAAGCGGATAGTACTTGTTGTCTGGAAGTCCGGGATAGTTCACCCAGCTTACCTTGTCATGCTTTGAAAGGAATTGGGCTACGGCAAGACCGTTTTCACAGTGGCGCTTTACCCTTACGGCAAGTGATTCGATTCCAAGGTTCAAAAGGTATGCGTTCATCGGGGCCTGAATTGAACCAAAGTCCCTCATCAGCTGTGCGGTGCATTTTGTGATGAATGCTCCAGCGTTTCCGAATTTTGTGGCGTATGTAATTCCGTGGTATGATTCGTCCGGCGTGCAAAGGCCTGGGAATTTGTCCTTGTGTGCCATCCAGTCGAATTTTCCTGAGTCGATTATGGCTCCACCAACGGCAGCATCGTGTCCGTCAAGATATTTTGTGGTTGAATGTGTTACAATGTCGCATCCCCATTCAAACGGACGGCAGTTTATCGGAGTGGCAAAGGTATTGTCAACAATCAGCGGAACACCGTGTGCGTGTGCGGCCTTGGCAAAACGTTCTATATCAAAAACAGTAAGTGCAGGGTTAGCGATGGTTTCACCGAAAACGCATTTTGTATTCGGCTTGAATGCGGCGTTCAGTTCTTCATCTGTGGCATCGGGAGAGATGAATGTAAAGTCAATTCCCATCTTGCGCATGGTTACATTGAACAGGTTGAAGGTTCCTCCGTAAATTGAAGATGAGGCAATGACATGGTCTCCGCAGCTTGCAATGTTGAACACTGCAAAAAAGTTTGCGGCCTGTCCGGAAGAGGTGAGCATTCCAGCAGATCCCCCTTCTAGGGCTGTGAGTTTTGCGGCCACATAGTCGTTTGTGGGATTCTGGAGCCTTGTATAAAAGTATCCGCTTGCCTCAAGGTCAAACAGCTTTGCCATGTCCTCGCTTGTATCATATTTGAATGTTGTGCTCTGGACGATGGGAATCATCCTAGACTCTCCGTTTTTTGGCTCGTATCCGGCCTGAATGCATTTGGTTTCAAGTTCCATAATAATCCTCTTTCTTTATAAATTATAAAAAGCCCCTGTGATTTTCACAAGGGCATTAATTGCGGGTTTGTTTCAGTCAGTATCTGCTAAAACGTAATGTGCGTCAAAAGTCCGTATTGTGATTCTACAGGGTTCACAATCGGAACAAAGCTTAAATCTTCAATTATGCCGTCAAGTCCAAGTGCGCTCTTGAGGCTGTTGTTGTACTTCTTCTGGAAGGTTATAGGCCTGATTGTACCGAAAATCCTGTTACCAAGCCACAAAATACAACCCGCGGCAAACAGTCCGACTCCTGTGTTAAGGATGGATTCCAGTTCCTGAGAACCTTCTCCACTTCCATCTCCGCCGCCAATACCATCAGCTATTGCCAGCCATGGAAGAATTACTACTCCTACAACAAAAAATCCTGTTCCCACAAGCATGGAGCCGTAACCGAGTAAGTCAAAGGTTAAGCCAAGACCGCCGCCAAGACCGTCTCCCTGTGTAAAGGATCCTATTCCGAATCCAAGCCAGTTTAAGCCTATTGCCTTTCCTTTTGATTTTTCGAATTCATTGTAGAGTGATGTCTTTTCGTTCAGGGTAAAGCCCGCTGTGAGGTTTGAAATGACGTCGCCGTTTACCCATGGCTTTTTCAGGGCGTCAAGCAGTTCTTCCGGCAATCCCTCTGTTACTGATTCGGCACTTCCTGAAGCCGTAGAACTTATGGTTACCGGTACGGTTTCTGTTGGAGCGAAAAGATCCGATGCATTTTGTGCAAATCCTGCAAAAACAGCTAATGTTAATACGCTAAGTATAGAAATAATTTTTTTCATATTGAACCTCCTGTCATAGCAGTATACTGATAATTATAGGACAAAATCTCCAAATTGTCCAATCATTTAAAGCACATTTATGAAAAAAAGTTACAGTCAAAAATATTACGGAAATTCCTGGAAAACTAGATGCGGTGCATTTCCGTAAAGACTTTTTCCGCCATGAGGTTCACTTCGACACCAAGTGCGTGACCTTCCTCTGTAAGAAGCTTGCGGGCCTCGTCAACAGAAATGTCTGAATTGCTCATGTCTGCCATCATCATCATGACAAAATTGCCGCTAAGGATGGTCTGGGTGATATCATCAATATTAATGGAATGATTTGCCAAAAATGCGGAGACCTTGGCAATGATTCCAACCTTGTCTGCACCAACAACAGTAATAATCGCTTTCATGCCCATATTCTACCCCAGTTTGGGCTTTTAGACAAGAGAGTGACGGGGCGAGTTGAAAGTGGAAAAGTGAAAACTGAAAGCTGTGAGTTGAAAGATTGTCTGGGATTTTAAAGAGGTGACGTCATTTTCTGAATTGGATGTCACTTTCCCCGGATGATGTTCTTTTCTTCCTCCTGATTTTCCATGAACACCCCATGGCTAGAAAATCAAAAAAGTGATATAGTGTCGCATTATGAAGACGTTTTACCATGCCTCTAGCGCAGGAAAATTTTTGGGGTACATGCTTGCCGCCGTTACCATACTTTTTTGGGGGATTACTTTTGTAAGCACGAAATATCTGCTTGCCGACTTCTCTTCCGCCGAAATCCTTTTCTTCCGTGTGATTCTTGCCTTTGTGGGGCTCTGGATAATTCATCCCAAAACTGAAAAAATCCAAATGCGCGACAACATCCTTTTTGCGCTTGCGGCCCTTACCGGAATCATCTTCTATCAGCTGATGGAAAACATTGCGATTCACTTTACCAATGCGTCCAACGTGAGCGTAATTGTCAGCATCTGCCCCCTCTTTACCGCGATAATCAGCCAGATTTTCCTAAAGGAAAAGCACCTCACATTCTGGTTCATCCTGGGCTTTGTCATTTCAATTACCGGCGTCACACTGGTCTGCCTAAACGGAAGCACCAGGCTCCAGTTCAATCCCAAGGGCGACGTTCTGGCCCTTCTTTCCGCCATAAGCTGGGGCTTTTATTCCATGATAATTTCAATCATCAACAGAAGGAAATATGACCCAATATGTTCAACACGACGCATCTTCTTCTTTGCGGTTTTATTCATGGCAGTCATCGCCGCTGTGGGGATTTTCATAAATGCAAATGCAGGAGGCATGCCGTCATCTTCTGTATTGCAGGCATTCTCGTTTGAAATTGATTCATCAGTAAATGCAGCCAGATTTTCTAAACTGCTCAACTGGGTGAACCTTTTGTTCCTGGGTGTGGTTGCAAGCGGACTTTGCTTTGTGGCGTGGAACAAGGCATGCCAGATTATCGGGACAGTCAAAATCAGCTGTGGCCTCTATCTTATTTCCGTCGTGACCATTGTCTTTGCATTCTTTGTGCTTGGAGAAAAAATCACCCCTCTTGGTGCAGCCGGTGCCATCATCACGATAGCAGGCCTTTTCATCAGCGAGAAGAAATAAGGGAAATTTTCCACTCTCAGTTCTCAACTTTCAGTTTTCCACTTCCACCTAGACGTGAATTTTTTATTGGGGTATAATTGAATCATTCAATAAAACTTCATTTTGCAGACGGGAGAAAAAATGTTTGATCGTCAAAAGTATAAGAAGATTGCATGGCTGCAGCTGAAGGGCAGGCTTAAGGGGCCTGTGCTTGCAACGCTTACTGTTTTTGCCGTTGTTTTTCTGATTTATCTTCCGGACAGGATAAACAGTTACAGGCAGCTGCTTTATGGCTATGGTTATCCTAAGCAGACTTCTGTTGGGAATGCGCTTTCTTTCCTGATACCGTTTCTTGTGTATTTTATTTACGGCGTAATGATTATGGCTTATACATATCTGCACGTCGTGATGTCTCATACTACCAAAGAGGTTAAATTCTCAACCTATATACACGGCTTCACTCTGTGGCTCCAGGGATTCCTTGGGTACCTGTGGATGCTGCTGTGGGTTTTCCTTTGGTCTCTTCTGATGGTGGTTCCCGGCATCGTTAAGTTTTATTCTTATTCACAGATGTTTTTCATTCTGGCGGAGAATCCTGACATTCCGGTCCGCAAGGCAATGCGCATGAGCATACTCATGACCAACGGACACAAGGCTGACCTCTTCAAGATGGACATGAGCCTTCTGGGCTGGTACTTTCTTATCTTAATTACATCCGGACTGGCAGGTCTGTGGTTTGGACCATACATAATGATGACGAAGGTGAATGCATTCCATGCCCTAAAGGAAGAGGCCCTGAGGGTGGGTGTCCTTGAACGCTATGATTTTGATGGAGAGGATTCAGCGGATAAGGAAGAAAGTGCATCCAGAGAAAACAATGCTAATGGTACGGTCGTTAATGAGGCTTCGGCTGCAAATAATGACGGGGATTTCCCGGTTGCCGATTCAAAACCAAAGTACCCGGATGAAATAGATTATACAGTGGTCCCTTCGGACTCTTTGATGACAGATGCCCAGGCTCAAGAAAAAGACGCACAGGCTCAAAATAATCCTGATGAAATAGGAGAAAACTGATGTTAAACAATAAAAATCAAAAAGGAATGATTGTTTTTATAATTATTGCCGTTATCGTTGTTTTGGTTACGATTTTTAAATTCATGATGCCGGTGGGGGAGGCTGCACCTGTTGAAAGAATTGTTCAGAAAAACAATTACAGGAATCCTTTCTCACTTCTGACAAATCCTGCTGTTCAAAACAAGGTGACTCATCTGCCTGGACAGAAATACATTGCACGCCTTTACATTGAGGGAACGATTCAGGAAGAAAACATGACTTACAATCAGGACTGGCTTTTGGATACGATAGATGAGCTTGCCTCTGATCCTTATAATGTTGGAATGATTCTTGACATCAACTCACCGGGTGGAACTGTCTACGAGGCTGATGAGCTTTATCTTGCCCTTCTTGAATACAGGAAAACCGAAAAACCTGTGTACGCATATTTTGAATCCATGGCGGCCAGCGGCGGATATTACATTGCTTGTGCGGCCACAAAAATAGTTGCAAACCGTAATACGCTCACGGGAAGCATAGGTGTCATTGCGGGGCAGAGTCTTGACCTTACAGGCCTTATGGAAAAATACGGCGTAAAGTCAGAGACAATCCATGCAGGCAAAAACAAGAACATGGGAAATTACAATGAACCGCTGTCGGATGAGCAGAGGGAAATCCTTCAGTCGATAGCGGATGAGTGCTACGAGCAGTTTACGGGAATTGTGGCAGAGGCACGCAACATGAAGATCGAAAGGGTTCAGGAACTTGCGGACGGCCGTGTTTATACAGCCAAGCAGGCATTGGGTGCTGGGCTTGTTGATTCAATCGGTTCTTTTGATGATGCTGTTGACTTGATGGAGAAAAATCACTTCTACGGGGATAAGGGGGTGTTTGTGGAAGATTATAAATACCAGCGTGACATGAGCTTCTATGATTATCTGCGCGGTTTTTCTTCAAAAATAGTTCCTGGTAAGGCGGATTCAATCACAGGGCTCCCGGAGGCTGTTGAAAAAATCATAGACCCAGAACTGAAATATCCGGCCTTCATCTACGAGCAGTAGGGGGAGGTAAGTGTAACCCTCAGACTCTGCATGGCACCGTCAGCTGTAGGACTGCATCTCAAAGAGTTCGTTGATGGCGGTGGAGATTTCCGGGAGGTTCAGGGGCTTGTGGAAGAAGTGGCTTACACCAAGCTCTATGCACTGCCTTTCCATCTCGGGGTCTTCCAGGGCGGTGGCGACTATGATTTGGGGCTTTCCGAATGCGTCACTTTCTTTAATCCTGCGGCACAGCTTAAGGCCGTCAATTCCGGGCAGGTCCAGGTCCAGTATTACACAGCGGGGCTGCTTTTGAACCATCTGTGAGCCGGCCTCAAAACCGTCAAATGCCTGGTAAATCTGAATTGTGTTGTCCTGCTTGATCAAAAATTCCCTGATTACATTGTTCAGGCTGCGGTCATCATCTACAATAAGCACGGAATGGGGTAAAACCACGCTCTTTATCTCGCACTGATCCATAAGCTCTGTGGGAATCCTCATGTTCCTTTTTTCCATGAATTCAACCAGGTCTTCCGGATATACACGGAACTGTCCGCCGGGAGTTTTAAATCCCTTCAGATAGTCGTTCCTTATCCAGTTTATTGCGGTCTGGTTTACGACTCCGCAGATGTTTGCGACTTCTAGTGCACTGTAAACTACAGGTTTTTTCGATTTTGTTTTAGACATATTTACCCCTTTGGAGATATTATAGCAGAAGTTTTGAAATTATGCTAGAGTTTTTTGATGATTTTGAGATTTTTCGAACGATTTTAAAGGACTTTTTTTATGGTTGAAGAGGAAAAACCCATCCGGCCAAGGGACATGAGCATTTTTTCACGGTCTGCCTTCGGGTGTGTCCTGGTGTATTTTTCTGCGGCCTTTGAGCATAACTCTTCCTCGTCGTATTCCTGAAAAAACTCTTCCAATGCCTCTTTTGCGGACTGTTTGTCCACCCCCCTTGCGGAAAGCTCTGCCTGAAGCCTTATCCGGCCCTCGTAATGGTTTATGGCACGTGTCCTGAGCCATGCTATGGCAAAGCGCCTGTCGCTCAGGTAATTGCAGGATTCAAGGTAATCCAATGCTTTTTTAACTGAATGTTCATCCATTTGTTTTGCTGCCAGTTTTTGCTCAAGGGACCGCCTGCAGTGCTCGCATCGGGCAAGATAGCTCATTGCGGCCTTTTCCGTTGCAAATGTCAGTGCCGCCTGCTGGATGTCAACGGCTTCTTCATCCGGTATCTGATTTTGGGTTTGGGCATATTCAAAAAGCTTTTGGACTTCCAACTCCTCAAGATATTCCGGACGCAAAAAAAATGCAGGTCCTGCATCGCTTGTGATTTCTAAAGCTCCATGCAAAACCTGCTTTATTTCACGAATGACCATAAGTCCTCGGGTATTGGTAAACTTAGCGCTTACTGAACTGGAATCTTCTGCGTGCACCGCGCTGACCGTACTTCTTGCGTTCAACCATGCGGGAGTCACGGGTAAGATATCCGTTTGCCCTAAGTGCCTGATGTGCGTTTGGATCTACCTGAGTCAAGGCTCTGGAAAGTCCGTGAAGGCAAGCTGCTGCCTGTCCGTTAAGACCACCACCGCAAACGTTGATCAAGATGTCGTACTTGTTTGCATTTGAAGTAACCAAAAGCGGCTGGTTAACCAAACGGATCTGCTCGGCTGTATCAAAGTAATCTTTAAGATCCTTGCCGTTTACAACAATTTTGCCGGAACCTTCGCGTAAAAATACACGGGCTACAGCTGTCTTTCTTCTTCCTGTACCAATTGCTATATTATCCACGATTGACTCCTAATTACACTTCCAGTGGCTGTGGGTTCTGTGCGGCATGAGGGTGCTCGCTGCCTGCATAAATCTTGAGGTTGCCGATTATCTTGCGTCCCAGACGGTTGTGGGGAAGCATACCTGCGATTGTCCTTCTGAGAGGATCTGTTGGGTGTCTGTCAAGAAGTGTTTCAAAAGAGTATTCCTTGAGTCCACCGACGAATCCTGTGTAATGGCGATACTTCATGTCTGAAGACTTGTTGCCTGAAACCTGAACTTTGTCGGCATTGATGATTACCACGTAGTCTCCACAAAGAACGTTTGGTTCATAAGAAGGCTTGTGCTTTCCACGAAGAACACTGGCAGCCTTAGCAGCTACACGTCCCAGATTCTTGCCTGAGGCGTCGATGATGTACCAGTCATGCTTTACATCATTTGGTTTTGAAAAAATCGTTTTCATTGTATATACCTACTAATAGAATTACACCTGTCGTTTTGCATCATACGACCGATGCTTTGCGCACAATGAGCAGTTGCACGCAATATATACGGGGTAAGGAAATATATCATTTTTTGGGGGATTTAGTCAAGTTAGATACAGCGATTTTGGAGGAATGTTGACTTGAATGACAAATGGAAGGGGCTTATCAGCTGCGAGTCAGGTCCTGTAGAAATGAACGCATGTGTTCAGACTGAGGGGGTGTAAGGCGATGGAATAAATCAAGAAGATCTTTATCTGCGAGAACTGTATTGTTGATCTCTGGATTGAAAAAGTAGCCCGGAGAAACATTCAGATATTCGCAGATTTTTAGGAAACCGGAAATTGTCGTTGAGCATTTTCCAGTTTCGATTTTGTTTATGTATGTTTCATTTTGACCAAGAGCAAGACTCATTTCTCTTGCGGAAACTTTTCGTTCGTTCCTTAAAAAGCGGAGGCGGTCCCTGAAAAAATCTTCTGTTAAAATGCTATACTCATTCATTTTTATAGCATTATAAGCTATGTTAAACTTGAAATATTACATAGAAAACTTTATTATAGAAATAATAGGGTGTAAAAAGCAATAAAAAGAACTTTTTATGACTCAATAAGTTATAAAGACTAGGAACAATGGAGGTTAAAATGAAAAAATTATTAATTCTTGCAGCAATTCTCTTCCCCATGCTTTTGATTTCATGCGGTAATCCAAACCAGACTGGGCCTGATGAACATGAAGAAAATCCTATACAGGAAGCAGATGCAGACATTCAGACTTTGGAGTCAGCAAAAGCAATTCTTACAGTGAAAACTGTCATAACGAAAAATGAATCATCCATAAATTTGCCGTCATCTGTTGCAGGATATGATGGCCTTACGGTTTCATGGGTGTCAGGAAACGAATCTGTCATTTCTATAAATGGTGCTGTTCAGCATCAATCCGGTACAGGATCTGATTCCGTAAATCTTACGGCAACACTTTCCCTTAATGGAAAAACTGCGACCAAAGTATTTGAAATAACAGTTTATCAGACTAACGCGGAACTAAGTGATGAAGAAGTGCTTGAAGCCGCCGCATCAGATCTTGAGACCGATGCATCAGAGCTTTATGCCGAATACCTCAATGCAGACATTTTAAGTCCATATACACTTACTCTGAATGATTCAGTTGTAATTGATGGAAATGAAGTGAGCGTCAATTGGTCTGCAGAATCAGAAGACGATCATTTTTCACTTTCCGGAAATAACCTTACCATTGAACGTGATATCGTGGACATACCGGTTTCATTAAAAGGAACCCTGGATTACGATGGAGAAACTGCTGAAAAGACAATTACATTTACAATTCCGCATATTTCAGAGTTTGTTTATTCATATGAAAATACAGGATCTAATTATTCATCTTTAGATACAAGAACATATTCATTTGATGGCAATAATCTTGTAATTATGCATAATTATACTAGAACTGAAAACGGAGAAACCGATGAATTTGTAGAAGGATACAAATATACCTATACAGTGGATGCTTCTAACAAGATCCTTATGCTAACTAGAGTCAAAATTATGGAGGATGGTACCTGGTATACAAAATCTGAATACAGGGATTATGCTAGCCAGGAGTATGTCGTCTATGCGAATGCCATGAAAAAAGTAGATGCATATCCTACTCTTGCCAATTTTGCAGAATATATGGGGGGTGGCGAAGAGGAGATGCAGGAGTACCTTGAAAGCCATGGATTTTATGAAGGGGGAGTTTCTACTGAGACTGCTGTCAGAAATTATCTTGATAAAGAGATTGAATGGATGCGTAATTTATTGGATTTGCCTGTTACTGCAACTCATTCACAAATAATAGATGCAATGGTTTCGTGTTCAATAGAAGATATAGTCGATGGAGGTTTCCCTGGAACTGTAGCTTATGACTACCAGATAGACTATAACACTTCGTCATGGGAAAACAATATTTCATTCTCCGCAGAAACAGCATTTTTAGCCGGAAAACACTCGTATGAGCAGAAAGGATATTGGCGTACAAACAGTGCTGGTAGTTCTGCATCTTTGAATTATGATATGCCAGACATAAAAAAAGGAGAATTTAGTTTCAGTAATCAAAATGGTAATTCTTTCGAAGGAACTGCAAAATTCAACTCAGACTTTACATCCTTTGTTTTCTTACTGAAATTCCTATCTTCTAAGACTTTGGAAGAAGATGATAAGCAATGGTCTGTAACGGAAGATTTAACAAATAAAAAAATAACAGTTTCAAACGGTCATGGGAAGACTTTTGATCTGTTCTTTTATCCAAAGCAACTGTACTGATAATTTGGAATTATAATTATGCCGTCTGTTGATTTATTGATTAAGTAATAACAGGCGGCTCTTGTCTAATGGAATGTCACACGGATTCGGAATTAGTATGTAATTCCTTTAAATTTTGCTTTTTGTCTGATGTGAGACTGAAATCTTATTTTTGTTCTCTTGTATTCTAAGTGACAATAAAAAAAATCAAAATTTTCTCCCAAAATGTGTTAAAAATGACAGTTCGTGACTAGTTAAATAGTATGGAGGTCACAAATTGCCAGAAAACAAAAAATATCCCTCATGGGAAGAACTAACATTCGCTAACAATTTCCTTTTCTGTAAGATCATGGAAAGTGAGCCGGAGCTGTGCCGTCAGATTCTTGAGATGCTTTTACATATCAAAATTAGCAAACTCAAGAAGCCCGAAGCTGAGCGGACTATGCAGGAGACTCTGGATTCAAAAAGTGTGCGGTTCGATGTCTATACAAGTGATGCCAGACGTATATTTGACATCGAAATTCAGACTACGAACAACAAGAACCTGCCAAAGCGGGCAAGATATTACCAGAGTGTCATAGACCTTGATAACCTTTCAAAAGGTATCAAATACTCAAAGCTAAAGGACTCCTACGTGATTTTCCTATGCCTTGAGCCGCCGTTCAGGAAAAGCAAGCCTGTCTATTTCTTTGAGAACCTGTGCAGAGACAATCCTGAAATAAAATTGAACGACAGGGCCTACAAGGTCTTTTTCAATGCCAAAGAATATGCTAACATGAAGAGTGACGAGGAGAAGGCCTTTTTCAGGTTCCTTGCAGAACAGAAAGCCGACAGTGAGCTGACCAAATCGCTGGAAAAGAAAGTTCGCTTCGCCAAGAAAAACATGAAGTGGAGGAAGCAGTACATGACATGGCAGCAGACAATAGACGAAGAAAAAGAAATCTCCTATGAAGAAGGTCGTACGGAAGGAAAATCCGAGAAAGCAATAGAGGGGACAGAGAACTTTTTGAGGGCTAATATAGATCCTGAAACTATTGCCCGCTGTATGGGTCTTCCTTTGGAGCAGGTCTTGCAGATTAAGGAAAACCTTGAGGCATAAAGTCCACCCCCTAAATTCCTGTTATTTCCCGAATTTTCTTTGACAATTATCTCCATAAGCGGTATATTTATAGTATGAAAATGAATTCGAAATTTACTACTATTATAAGTTCAATAATCACTGGTGTTGTGGCCGCTGTTGCTGCGGTTGTTGTCTGCGTTTTTGTTGTCCCAGGACGACAGAATCAGGCTGCGGTTATAGAAACTGAGGATGAGCCTGTTGTTCTTGCCGATGCAGGAATTTCAACTCATGAACTTCAGCTTCAGACAAATACTCCAGTGCTCACGGTTGCAAATCCGTCTAATGCCTATACCCAGGACGAAGCCCAGAACATCGCCGTATACGAGAAATGCAATGAGGCTGTCGTGAACATTACCACCCAGGTTATGGGATACAACTGGTTCCTTGAGCCTGTGGTTGCCTCAAGCGGTTCCGGTTCCGGTTCCATAATTGATGCAAGGGGATATGTCGTAACAAACGTTCACGTAATCGAGAATGCCAGCTCAATCACGATTTCCCTTGCCGACGGTACAAGCTATGAGGGAACTGTTGTAGGTAAGGATGTTGAAAGCGACATCGCCGTACTCAAGTTTACACCGCCCAAAGGTGTTGAGTTAAAGACAATTGCATTTGGTGACAGCGACAACCTCAAGGTAGGTCAGAAGGTAATTGCCATCGGAAACCCGTTTGCTCTTGAACGCACCATGACAACAGGCATAGTTTCAGGTCTTGGCCGCCCGATTCAGGAAAGCGAAAACGTCATCATACGCAACATGATTCAGACCGACGCTGCAATCAATCCGGGTAATTCAGGAGGACCTCTTCTTGACAGCCAGGGAAGGATGATTGGAATCAACACCATCATCTATTCAAACAGCGGTTCTTCAAGTGGAGTCGGATTTGCAGTTCCCGTCAGCACCGCACGCCGTGTCGTAAGCGATTTGATCAGCTATGGCAAGGTAAACCGTGGTGTCATGATGCTGTCCCTCGTGCAGAATACAAGCCGCATTGCAAACTATGCGGGCTACGAGGTCAAGACAGGCATGATTGTAAGCCGCGTTCGCTCAGGTAGCCTTGCAGAATCAGCAGGAATCAAGGGTGGAACAAGAGCCGTTCAATACGGAACGTTCAATGCCAAGACAATTTATCTTGGTGGCGATGTCATAACAAAGATAGACGGCCTCAAGGTTGATACCCTGGCAGACTATTATGCCGCCCTGGAAGACAAGGTTCCCGGCGATACAGTAACCGTAACAGTATACCGTAACAAGAAATACGTGGACATAAAGGTAAAGCTGGAAGCCGAATCACAAACATCCATTTGATGTGATGGGGGGAACGCGAAGAAAACCGGATGCAACATCAGACCGCTATGGTTTCCGTGTAGTGCGTAACGCAGAATGATTATGAGTCATTCAATTTGAAACTGTTTTGAACGGGCACTCTCGTTTTGGGGGAGTGCCCTTTTTTATCACTTTTTCAGCAGCACGGAGTTTATTCCCGCACTAAGATTAACGCAGACATTCTTGATGCTGAACGATGAATTGAGGGAGGCTTCGGCCTTGAGGTTTTTTATTGTTCCTGTATTTTCAGTCAGGGTAATCTTTCCTCTTGCTGAAAGCCTGAATGGATTTGCGAGCGTGAGTTTCTGTGCAAGGGAAAAGGTTCCATCGGAATCATCAAACTGGGCGGTAAGGGTGGTGCCGGCTCCCAAAATTCCAATCTTGTACGAAAGGTTCAGGCTGCCCCAGATTTTTGCCTCATCATCCAATTGGTCCAATGTCCAGTATCCGCTTGCCTTTACCGAAAAGCCTGGTGTTGAATAGGACAGGTCTCCGCGTATTGTGTAAATGCTGTATGGAATCCTAAGTGGGTCAGAGCTGATTTTCATGCCGTCGTAAAAAAGCAGGCCTGCCCTAAAGCGTTTTTTTACGGGTCCCAGACACAGCTCAGGATTTATGAAGAACTGTGTCCGTACGCATGGCCTTGAACCGCTTGTGGTTATCAGTTCACTGTCGCAGAGAAAGAGGCCCGTGTGCAGGCTCCAGTTTTTAAAATCAAGGGAATTAAGGGTCTTGAACCAAAGCCGTATTCCGCCAAATGGATCCTCATAAAGAGCCGAGGATGTGGATGTGCCGAATGCCCCTGACTTAAAGGCAATTTCCGCCATGGCCGCAAAGTAGTCGTCGCGTGGATAAAGTGCCCTTTGGGAAAACCATGATGTTCCTGCTTCCCTTGAATGGAAAAAGCTTCCTGCCGTAAGTGAAACGGAAAATGATTTTGCCCATGACGTGTTGAATTGATAACAGAGCGAAGAAGCCCATTCCTTTTCCATGTTTGCCATTCCTTGGGCTTGAATTTTGCCGGGTCCCAGCTTAAGGCCAAAGTCAAGTGCCGCCGCCAATGGACTGACCGCTGAGTTGTAGGAAGGAAGGTTTGCGGAAATTGCCCCTGTTGAACCTGGACTTGAATGAAAGGCAGTTCCAGCAGAGAGGGAAGGGGATGAAAGCTTTGCCAATGCGCCTGAAAACTTGAGTGTGCCAGCCTTGATGCCGCAGTCCAGATTGAGCTTCGGTATGACAAAGGAATATTCAACCCCATAGCGGAAGACTGGGCCACCAGTGGAACTTGAATCTGAATCGCCAATGCCGAATGACGCGGAAAAATCCTTCCAGTCAATCTCGATGCCTGCATCTTTCTTTAACGCCACATTTCCCTTGTCGCGCGAAGTGGAGGCGCTTATGGAGGCATAGGTTTCAATTTCAGGCCATTCAACCGCAAATGCCTGAAATCCCGTCAGCAAAAAATATAATGAAATAAAAATAATTTTCCTCATACTTTTTAATTAGCACCATAAATGTGATTTTTAACAAAAAAACGGGAAAAAAATGAAAAAAAATATAAACCGGACGCTTAAAGCCCCCCACTTGCATTAAAGCCTGAAACCTTGTAAACTACCCGCATTATATGGAAGAAGAACTGTTGGAAGAAAAATTAATTATACCCGCTGACGAAGCTTTGGAAAAGAACGAAGATTTGAACGACGAAAGAACAGCTGAAGAAGACGAAGAACAGGAAATATCATTTGAAGATCTGGGTCTTGATGAAATTACCCTTGCTGCAATAAAGAGAAAGAAGTTTGAGCATCCATCTCCGATTCAAGTACTTGCAATTCCGCGTTTGTTAAATGGAGAAGAAAATGTCGTGGCCCGTGCCAGAACTGGAACTGGAAAAACCGCCGCATTCGGACTTCCTCTTGTGCAAACCCTGCGTGAGGATCTTGGTCATGTTCGCGCGATTATTCTTGAGCCTACACGAGAACTTGCAATGCAGACTGCAAACGAGATGTCTTCATTTGCAACCGGAAAATTCCCCCGCAGCCTTGTTGTTTACGGTGGATCATCTTATTCTGAGCAGATACGTGCGCTTAAAAAGGGCGTGGAGATTGTAGTTGGAACTCCTGGACGTGTTCAGGATTTGATAGACAGAAAGGCACTGGATATAAGCCAGATTGAATATTTTATTCTGGATGAAGGCGACGAAATGCTGGACATGGGTTTTGTCGACGACATCGAAAACATTTTTTCATGTGCCAACACTACATGCCGTGTCCTGCTTTTTAGTGCTACTATTCCAGCTCCAATTCTTAAGATTGCCGGCAAGTTCATGGGCGATTACGAGATTGTGGAGGAAGAGGGGCACGAGGAAGAACCTCTTTTGATCAAGCAGGAATACTGGGTTGTAAAAGAAAGCGAAAAGAACGAGGCCCTTATCCGCCTGATTGATTATTCTCCTGATTTTTACGGTCTTGTGTTCGTGCAGAAAAAATCTGATGCGGATTACCTTAGCAAATTCCTTGACGAAAAGGGGTACAAGGTAGGAGCGTTGCATGGAGACATTCCGCAGGGACAGAGGGAAAAAATCCTTGCAGGGTTCCGTGCAAAACGAACGAGAATTCTTGTTGCCACCGATGTTGCGGCACGCGGTATCGATATAGAAGGTCTTACACATGTTGTGAACTATGAGCTGCCTTTTGACGGTCCAACCTATGTTCACAGAATAGGCCGTACGGGAAGGGCTGGAGCTGCCGGCATGGCGGTTACTTTGGTGCGTCCTGAGGAAACAAGAAGAAAGCTACGTTTCCTTTGTACTGCAATAAAAAAATCTGCCAAGGGAGAAATGGTTCAGGGCCAGGTTCCGGGTGTTGATGAGGTTATTGCGGCAAAAAAGGAACGCCTGTTCGACGAGGTAAAGCAAAAGCTTCAGAACCAGAGCGAAAAAGAATCAGACGCTCAGACAAAGGAAGAAGGTGCGGAAAAGGAAGTTACTATTTTTGATGCTCTTGCCCAGGAACTGTGTCAGGACAAGGATCCAAGACAGGTCCTTGCATCTTTGCTGGAAGCCACATACGGTAATGAGCTTAGCAAAAGCCGTTACGGAAAAATAAACCAGTCAGCCTCAAAGTCACGCGACAGGTTTTCTACTGTTGCACAAAACCAGATCCGCCTTTATGTTCAGATGGGATGGAATGACGGCTACACCCCCAAAAAAATCGCAGACTATTTTACAAAGCTTCTTCATGTCCGTTCAAGGGATGTTGATGCAATTGATATGGCAGACAACTTCTGTCTGTTGAGTTTGCCCAAGGCAGCCGGAGAAAAGGCACTGGAAATCTCCAGCCGTGACAAGAGTGTTCCCCACATGCATGTTGACTCCAAATCGGTCATGGCTAATGATGACGATGAATCATATTCAAGGAAGAAACGCGGCAGGGGAGAAGGTTCAAGAGGTTCCTCAAGGGGCGGTTCCGACAGGTATGCGGTGGCAAAAAAGGATGAAAGGAAACGTGGCGGTGACAGTCCCAAAGGCTCACGCTCAAAGGGAAAGGAAACCAAGCACGGACGCGCAAATGTCCACAATGCAACCCAAAGGTCTACCCGTGGTTCTGCAGCCCTGTACAAAAAAGGTGGAAGCGAAGAGTATTGATGGGCTTTAAAAAGATTGTCACGCGGATTCGAAATTGCGACGCAATTTCTTTAAATTTGATTTTTTGGATCCCTGTGATAACTCCTTTCCCCCTTTAGTTTTATCGATATTTCAACCTTATTGAAATAATTGTGTTTTCCTTGTATACTTGCTTCTAATTATGATTAAAGCGACAGGATCCCAGATTATTGTTAAGTTATTGGAATTAGAAGGAATTGATACCGTGGCGGGGTTGCCGGGCGGTTACATCCTTCCATTGTATGATGAGTTGAACCGTTCATCAATCAAGCATGTTCTTGTACGTCAGGAACAGGCGGCAGGTTTTATTGCCCAGGGAATGACACGTTCCACAGGTAAGCCTGCAGTATGCATGGTCACAAGCGGACCGGGTGCGATGAACCTTCTTACGGCTATTGCAGATGCCAGGTGCGATTCAGTTCCGATCATTGCATTTACAGGTCAGGTAAACACCAACCTCATTGGAACCGATGGTTTCCAGGAAGCGGATACATTTGGACTTTCTTTCCCGATAACAAAACACAGCATGATGATAAAGGATCCCAAGGATCTTCTTACTGCCATTCCTCTTGCTTTCAGCATTGCCGTGAGTGGAAGGCCAGGACCTGTCCTGATTGATTTACCCAAGGACGTTCAAACTGCAGTAGTTGAGTTTGAAAAATGGCCGGAGGTTCAAAGCCTTGCCTCTCAGAAAAAATCAGAGTTTGCAAAAAGATTTGCCACCCCAAAAAATCAGATTCCTTCAATCGTAAAGAACATGGCGGAGTCCCTTGTGCTTGCAAAAAAGCCTGTCCTCTTTGTGGGTGGTGGATGTAACGATAAAAAGGCTTCAAGTGCGATAAAGGACTTTACTTCCATATACAATATTCCTGTTGTAACGACTCTTATGGGAATCGGTGCGGTTCCCCGTTCAAGTTCCACTAATCTTGGAATGGTCGGCATGCATGGAACAATTGCCGCAAACAGGGCGATGCATGATGCTGATTTGATTCTTGCTCTGGGCGTTCGTTTTGATGACAGGGCCACAGGATTGATAAGTCAGTTCTGTCCTGATGCAAAAATACTGCATATAGATCTTGATGCCGCCGAGATAAACAAGATTCTTTCCGCTGAATATTCTATGGTCAGTGCGGTGGAGACTGTGCTGCCACTTATAACTGCAAATCTGTCAAAGGAAAAGCCTTCTTCATGTACAAAGGCAGTTGCAAAGGAATGTGAGGCTGCAAGAAAAGAATGGATAAAGACATTGACTGAACTTTATTCAAGGACAGAAAGTGATCTGGCTGGACGGTGCAAGTCTGTTCCAAAACAAAGCGTCAATCCACGTGCTTTCATACGCGATATTCCTTTGATGGCACAAAAGGCTGGGGTCAAGGAAAGCAATATAATTGTAACCACAGACGTAGGCCAGCATCAGATGTGGTCTGCCCAGTATTATCCTGTTGAACATCCTCGCCAGTTCCTTACAAGCGGTTCACTGGGAACAATGGGATTT
Source organism: Treponema sp. (assembly GCA_016281495.1). Lineage (GTDB taxonomy): Bacteria > Spirochaetota > Spirochaetia > Treponematales > Treponemataceae > Treponema_D. The sequence goes on from JAEEIU010000058.1 coordinate 58,110, forward strand.
GGACTTCCATGTGCCATTGGTGCGGCCCTTGCAAATAAAAACAAGCGTGTCGTTTGTATAAGCGGTGACGGTTCAATCCTGATGAACATTCAGGAACTTATTACGCTTGCAGAAGAAGGCCTGAACGTAACGGTTTTTGTCCTGCAGAACGGAAGCCTTGGTATGGTACGCCAGCAGCAGATGTATCTTTTCAACAAGAATTATTCTGCATCAGAGTTCAAGAAAGAACCAGATTTCCTGACTGTTGCAAAAGGATTTGGAATTGATGCCATAGATGCAAACGCAGATCCCGAATGGTATAAAAAGGCATTCACCAAGGGACCTCATCTTGTGCGCCTTAACATTCACATCGATGACAATGTACTTCCTTTTGTTGCGGCAGGTCATGCAAATATCGATCCAATCCGGTAATTAAATGAAAGGAAAGCTTGACTTAAAATCATGTATCTTTATTGCTCTTGCCGTATTGATGATTGTGGCGGGCATTTTGATTTTGGTCTTTTGCTTTTCCAAAAAATCGCTTGATGAAAAAATTGCAGACGAACAGATAAGGGACAAGGTTGACTGTACGATTTTGCCTTCGCCTCGTGGAAAAAATCCGTTTGTTGGAAAAAGTTTTGAGATAAGAACGGAAAGCACCTTAAGTCGATTTTCTTTTGCCGATGACGGAATGCTTTATGTAACAGAGCCGTGTACTCTGGATAAAAGGCTTACCATAACGCTTGAGTCAAGCTGCGAATACACATGGAACACCGATATGCAGGAACTTTATGTTAAGCCTGTCTCATATAAAATAAATGAAGATTATTCATCATATTCAAATCAAATCAAAAGGCACTGTGCAAGTCTTTCCCTTGATGCATTGGATAAACTTCCATATCCATGGTACAGTCAGGAAGACAAAAGAACTGCCGACTCTCTGTTGCAAAAGTATTTTTCCATCCTGATTGACAAAAAGCTTTTTGAACTTGAAAAATATAATTATGATGTTCAGGATCATGGCTTGATGCTGGATAAAATTGAAGATGACATTTTCAATAATGCTGTGTCATTTGCTTTGGATTCAGAGCAGGCCGAAACAACGGTAAAAATTTCAAGGTATCAGATTGCAATTTCCTGTCCGGATGATGAATCGGGAAACCCTGTGTTTTATGCAGGAATACCGGAATTTGATGAAGAGAAAAAAGTGTGTGTTGCAAAGCTGTGCCGCCTCTTTTATGATGATTCAATTCAAATAGAGTCAGGCAGCAGGATAAAGCTTGGATTTTTGCCACAGGAAATGGACGAGGTAAACGGAGTCATTTCTATAAAAGTCAAGGTCCTGGATGTTCCCGAGGAAACCGGCATAAAGGATGGAGATGTTCTTGTGGCCTCTGCAAGAAGTGCGGGGGACCTTATGTGGTATAATCTTTCTTCATCTGAATGATTTTGTTCGTGCACATGGGCTTGTAATTCCCTATATTGCCCATTTTTTTATTTCATATTACAATGGACGGCAAGGAATTGAATATGGTTAAGAAGGTTTATATCATAGGGCATCGGAATCCAGATACTGATGCGATTGTAGCTGCAACTGCTTATGCCGAGCTCAAGCACATGCTTGGGAAAAAAGAATACATGGCTGTACGTGCCGGACATCTTTCTCCGCAGACCGAATACATTTTCAAGCGCTTTAACATTGAACCGCCGAAATACATTCCAGATTTAAGGCCCAAGACAGAGTATTACATGAGGGACAGCTTTTGCACCATTGACGAGGGGACTTCCCTGTGGACTGCCATGGACAAGCTTGTGGAAAGCGGTGAGCCTGTCATCTCCATTGTTGATGAAGAGGGACATTACAAGGGAATCTTGAATTACAATGCCTTTGCCCTTAATTCAGTTAAAATACTTAATCCAAAACGCAACGATATTTTTACCGCAAGCCTGCATTTGATAGAACGCACCCTTAATGCAACCCCGGTAGTTGAATTTGATCCGGACGAAAAATTCAACTGTTCGATTATGGTCGGAGATGATGACGTTGAAACTTTCCGCCTGCTTCTTGAAGAACATAAATCCGAAAACATCATCGTAATCACAGGTGACCGCCAGGACATTCAAAAGTTGTGCATTGAATTTGGTGTGCGTGCCATGATCATCACCAAGGATTACATTTTGCCAAAGGAACTGCATGAGCTTGCAAAGGAAAAGAAGGTGTCAGTACTTGTGGGGCATGACTCAACCATGACGACAGCCATGCTTATTGAATATTCAGCTCCGGTCATCGATATGGCGGACAAGACGATTCAGCCTGTGCATGCCTATGACACCGTTCAGAAAATACGCCCCCTTCTTGCACAAAGTCCAAACCGATGCCTCCCTGTAGTTGATGATGACAACAAGGTAATCGGCATAATCTCTGAGACAGACTTGCTTCAGGAACCGAACATTCAGGTCATCCTTGTTGACCACAATGAACCGCATCAGGCAGTCGAGGGAATCGAGCATTATGTCATTCAGGAGATAATCGACCACCACAGGATCAACACCTTTACGACCCGTTATCCCATAACCTTAATCAACAAGCCGGTGGGTTCAACAAGCACGATCATAAGCAACATGTTCCGTGAAAACAGGCTCCCGATTCCAAAACACATTGCGGCCCTGCTTTTGTGCGGCATCCTGAGCGATACCCTGATTCTTCAGAGTGCCACCACCACTGAATACGATGTCCTTACCGCCGAATACCTTAGCACCATTGTTGACATAGACATTCAGGCTTTGGGAAATGACATCATACGTTCCGGAAGCCACATCGGAAACAGAAAGGCCGTGGAAGTAATTCGTCAGGACATGAAGGATTACAACGAAGGAAAGCTTAAATATACCGTAAGCCAAATCGAAGTTGATTCAACATCAGAGATACTAAAGAGGAAACAGGAATTCCTTGATGAACTTGAATCTGCCAGAAAATCTGCGGGTAATCTTTTCAATGCGCTTTTGGTCACCGACATTACACAGCTCAGTTCAATCATGTTCCTTGCGAGCGACCCGAGTTTTGAACAGGTGGTTAATTTGCCCAAGCAGGACGAGCATGTCTATTACATGCAGAATATCGTGAGCCGTAAAAAGCAGCTTATACCCCTGCTGACTGATTTGCTTTCTCAGGTTGAACAGTAGGGGGCAAAGCCTTACTCCCAGCCGAATGTTGCCGGGGGCTTGTTTGTCAGGTCAAAGAAGATAGCATCCACATACGGAAGCTTTGCGATTTCCTTTGTAATTGCAAGAAGGTCTTCCTGCGGCATTTGTGCAAAACGTGCTGTCATTACGTCTTCTGAACACAGCGGGCGCAATACTATGCTGCAGTGGTCTTTTGCAGAAGAGTAGGGCAGGTTGATCGTAAGGTGCTGGAAAATCTTTTCGTACCATCCGTTTTTATGAAGTGCGGTTAGCATGATGTTGTCCGCTTCCCTGAGCTGGTCCAGGCGTTCCTTGTCGCAGTAGCCTTCCTGGAGCTTCATGTCACTTATCTTAACTTTGGGGTTCTGGTACAGCCTGATTATCGCCCTGTTTATGTAAGTTGATGCATTTGTGATTGTAGAGGCAGCTTCTTCCAGCTTTGACCATTTGCCAGGAATGTGGTGGAATCCTTCGCCTTCTTCCTTGAACGTAAGCACAGACGGGAACCTGTATGTCCTGTAATCCCCCTGAACACCGACAGAACGTACTGGTAATACGGAAAGCACCAGGTCTTTGGTACAGTTGGGGCAGAACATGTCCAGCTTTATGCTTTTGAGCTCTTCGTTTGCCTTTTCAAAATCAGATTTGTCAGTGTCACTCATCTCGCCGTTTGAACAGAGCACGTTTATGCTCAATCCAGGTCCCGGGAACGGATGCCTCATTACAAGGTCGTCTTCCAGTCCGATTTTTTTACCGATGCGCCTGACTTCATCCTTGTACAAATCCTTGAGCGGTTCTATGATGAGTCCTTTTTCGATTAGCTTTTGAATGCCGTCCACCCTGTTGTGGTGTGTCTTGATTACCCTGGAGTTTTTGGTTCCGCCGCTTTCGATGATGTCCGGATAGAGCGTGCCCTGTGCGAGCATCCATTTTTCCTCATCAAGCTTTTGCTTTGCCACGACTTCGTTTCTTACCGTGATGAAGTTTTCTCCAACCGCCATTCTCTTTTGCTGGGGGTCTGTAAGATGATATACTGCCTTTAGGAATGATTCCGATGCGTCTTCTACGATGAAGTTGTTGAATCCGTGTGACCTGTATGCCTGTGCCACACTTGCGCTTTCGTTCTTTCGCATGAAGCCGTTGTCTATGTGAAGTCCCAGAACCCTTTCCTGCCCGAGCGCCCTGTTAAGCAATGCAAATGCCACGGTGGAATCAACTCCTCCGCTTAAAAACAGCAGCACGTTCTTGTCTTTTGCCTGCTCCTGAATGCTTGCCATTATGTGCTTGAGTACGGCGTCTTCGTCCCAGTTCTTTTCCATGCCGCAGATGGTACCCGCAAAGTTCTGGAAAATGGTGTTGCCTTCTAGCGTGTCCTTTACCTCGCAATGACACTGCAGGCTGAACCTTTTTTTCTCAAGATTCTGTATTGCGGCGTAGGGGCAGTCCTTTGTGGTACCGATTACCTCAAAGCCCTCTGGCATTTCCATTATGCCGTCCTGATGGCTCATCCATACCTGAGTTGAATCGCTTACACCCTTTAAAAGCGGGGAGCTCTTTCCTGCCTCTGTCTTGTTCAGCTGGGCAAAACCGAATTCACCGATTTCCGCTTTTCCAACTTTGCCGCCGTAGTTTGTTGCCATTATATGATGACCGTAGCATAATCCGAGTACAGGAACCGGCAGCTCAAGGTTTTTCGTGTTGAATTCAGGGATATCCGACTCGTAGACGGATGCGGGACCTCCGCTAAGGATGATGCCCTTTACGTTTTCCATTTTGCTTACATCTGCAGATGGCAATGCTATCTCTGAGTAATAACCCATCATGCGAAGTCTTTTTGCAATCAAATGTGCATATTGTGAACCGAAATCTAAAACTACAATCTTGCTGTCAGTCATATTAAACCCCTATGGAAATTCGATACAATTCTTGATACAGTATATATGATTGTAGATTAAAAGAAAAGACCCCGTATAAAAGGCAAAAAAAAAGACACCCAGAAAACTGAGTGTCGCATTAAAAAAGAGTTTTTTTAACTAGGTATTTTGTAGCTGAAGCACTCTCCGATGCTTTTTTTTGCTGGGACATTATCAATTCCCACCAAACGTCTTGTAGCTGGTTGACCCTTTCCCTATCTATTTCTTCTCTCTCGTTTAATAACTTAATCAGATGTTACTACCATATTTGTGGTACCGCAACCGTCAAAAACTACCCAAAATATGGTATATTACCCCCATTAATATGGTATTTTACCCTTTTCTTTTTCAATTTTTACGGATATAATTCAATATATGAATGGAAAAAGACTTTTTGCCCTGTTTTTGGGTTTTATGAGTGCTTTCTCGCTGTTTTCCGAGAAAAACTACATAAAGAATATCATAAAAGACTTGAATATAGAAGCCGTTGATGACTCTGGGAATAAAAACATACCGATAAGCGTATCCTATTACAATGATGAGGAGGCTGAGCTTAACTGCGATGATTTGGATGACGTTGAGCTTATTTCAGTTCCTTCCAGCTTTAATCCCGGTTTTTATCCTGGAGTAATATGGCTGGACATTTCTTTTTTGGACAGGTACATCAACAATCAGGATGATTTATACCTTTCGTTCGGGAACAGGCACATTGACCTGGCAGAGGTGTACATAAAAAAATCTTACGGATGGCATTTGCTTGGCAGGACCGGACGTGGAATCAAAAGGAATCAGATGTCCGATCCGTTCAGGGATTTGTCCGTTCAGATAAGTGAGGCTGAACTTTTCTCAAACACATATCATCATTTGCGTGTAAAGCTCGTTTCTACCATCGGGGCACCGGTTGAATTAAAGCTCATGTCAAAAAGGGAATTCCATAATTCCCTGACTGTTTATTCTGCCGTCAACTTTTCTCTTGTGGTGATTTGCCTTTTGATTACAGTCATCCTGCTTGCATATGGCATCTACTGCAAGGAATTTGTTTACAGGCTTTTGGCATTTGCCGCGATGTTCATGTTTTTGTGGATACTGCAGTTAAAGGGAATGGGTCCGGTTTATCTGTGGAGTCAGGTTGCAATACTGAATAATTCTTCCCGTCTGATTTACTTTTTTATAACCGGATTCTTTGTCCTGTCTACTTTGCTGCTGGTAGGAATAATCCGTGAAGTCAATTCTGAGCTAAAGGGAAAAAGCATAGTCTGTTTTATGATAGCCATGAGCATCATCTGCTATATCCTTACGATTCTAATAGATTCGGCATATGTTGTATTCGTGATGTTCAATGTTGCAATGTGCGTAGACTGCATTCTTTTTCTTGTTCTGCTGTTTTTGAACCGCAACATCAGGCATTCAGAGTCATTCTATATCCTGCGCTTTTTCATACCGGTAATGCTGATTGTTGGAGGAATGCAAGGCCTTTTCCTGATACGTCTTTTTGCAAAAAAAGTTACCATGTTCAACATGAGTAATTATGACCATTATTATTTTGACTTATGCTTTTTCCTGATGACGGTACCTGCGCTATCTGGAACATTCAAAAAATTCGGAAACAGGTTCAACCGCATGAAGACAGTCATTGTACAGGCTGAAAAAAAAGAGACGGAAATCAATAATGAAAGGGGACTGTTCTTTGGAATGACAGGTCAGCTTCTTACCATATCAAATCTGATCCACAATGCGATACAGCTTCCACAGCTTAAAACAGAAAATGACTCTATAAAAGAAGTATATGGAATAATCGAACGGTCTTCAGTTCAGTCAATTGATTATCTTAATGCAATGTTGGTTTTTGGCACAAAGACAAAGCCGATTAATTCACCGCTTCTACTGTCATCGTTTTTTAAAAGCTGCGTGGATATAATTCAGGCCCCTGCGTTAAGAAAGGGAATAGACCTGTCAATAATTGACAATGTTGATGAAGAATATGTTGTAAGGGCAAACCGAAATATTCTGGAAATGATATTCAGCAATTTTATGCTCACGATAGTAAGATGCAGCATGAGGAACAGCGGTGTAGAGATTACACTTTCGGAAAAAGAAAATCTTGTTATGTTAAAATCAAATCTCAATGTTGATTCGGATGATGAAAAATACATGAATTTGATTTTGGAAGAATGTCAGGATTTTTATGACAAGCGTAAAAATGACTATCTTTCTGAATCAATAGGCTTCCGTCTGGTTGTTAAGGCTCTCCAGCTTTATGACGGAACATTCGGATACATAAAGAACGGTAAGTCATATACGATTTCCCTGACAATGAAATTCTCAGAACTTGATGAAACTTTTAACAATGAGCCTGTAAGCGTTCAGCCTCTGTTTGACTCAGAAACACAAAAGGAACTTAATAACTCTAGTGTTCCCGTTCCAGTTGTCGAGAGCATTTTTTCTGATCTTGGAAAAACACTGGTCATACTTTTGGTGGAGGAAAGCATAGTTGCAAAACGCTTTTGGGAAGATATCCTTAACGGCCAGTGCATAATCAAAACCACTGCTACAGGAGTGGAGGCATGGAATTATCTTCATAGTTCTGACAGTCCGAAGCCGGATGTTATTTTCTGCAATTATAACCTTCCGCTAATGAATGGCCGCGAATTGTTCAGGAAATGTTCGGATGATGAAAACACAAGGGACATTCCGTTTGTCTTTATTCTTTCTCCGGTGGATAGCGGCAAAAGGCTGGATCTTTTGCGTCGTGGTGCGGTTGAATGCATTTTCCGCCCCTATTCAAAAAACGAGATTTATAAAATCATCTATATGGTCATCTCCCTCTCAAACAAAATACAGCATTCAATTCTCTCGCAGATAGACAGGGCTGTTCGCGGTCAGATGAATGCATCTCCCCAACAGGAATACATGCAGGTGCAGACTCCGGTAATGGGAAACCTTACGCTGACTAATGCACAAACTTCAATCTTCATTGACTCTGGCCTTTCTTCACGTGAGCAGCAGATTGCAATCCTTATAAGTCATGGAAAAAGCGACAAGGAAATAGCCGATGTCCTTAATATTTCTCCGGCAACAGTTGCATCCCATAATAAGAAGATTTTCCGCAAGCTGAACGTACATAGCCGTGTAGAACTGATGGACAAAGTACGTTAAAATTCTGTAGAATGTGGAACTGAGGTTTTTATGGCAGGTAATTCTTTTGGGCAGGTTTTTAAGGTGACTACCTTTGGAGAAAGTCACGGAGAGGCACTGGGCTGTATTATAGACGGTTGCCCGGCCGGCATAGATTTTGACCAGGATTTTTTACAAAAGATGATGGACATGCGAAAGCCTGGTGCGGCCAATAATGTTGCAGTTACAGCCAGAAGTGAGGCGGACAGGGCTCAGGTATTAAGCGGTGTGTTTGAAGGTAAGACGACAGGAACACCCATTGCAATAATCGTTCAGAATACAAGCCAGATTTCAAAGGATTATTCTTCAATTAAAGATACGTTCAGGCCGGGACATGCAGATTACACTTACATGCAAAAGTACGGCATTCGGGATTACCGTGGGGGAGGACGTTCCAGCGGAAGGGAAACATGTGCCCGTGTTGCCTCCGGTGCTGTTGCCATGATGCTCCTTTCAAAATACGGAATAAAGGTTACTGCATACACAAAAAGGGCTGCGGGAATCTCGTGCTCTAAAATCAGTCTTGATGAAATTGAACAAAATCCCATGCGTGCTCCAGATAATGAGGCTGCAGGGTTGATGTCTCAAAAGATAAATGAATTAAGGGGCAAGGGTGACTCTGCCGGTGGAATAGTTGAATGTGTTGTAAGCGGTGTGCCTGCGGGACTTGGAGAGCCTGTATTTGACAAGGCGGATGCACTTTTGGCTCAGGCAATGCTTTCAATCGGTGCAATCAAAGGAATTGAATTCGGAGCGGGTTTTGCTTCTGGCGATCTGACGGGTTCAGTAAACAATGATCCAATGAGGAAAGGCGGAGTTTTTACAAGCAATAATGCAGGTGGAATACTTGGTGGAATTACACGCGGTGATGACATTGTTTTCCGTGTGGCAGTTAAACCTGTTCCAAGTATTTTCATCAAACAGCAGACAGTTGATGCATCACTTAATGAATGTGATATTTTAATAGAGGGACGGCATGATGTCTGTCTTTGTCCGCGCATTGTTCCTGTGGTTCAGGCGATGACGGCAATTACTCTGGCGGATTTGCTTTTAAGGAATCTGTCTTCTAAAACAAAGTAGGGGAATGCAATGAAAAAAAACAAAACCAAACACATACTTCTTATAATTCTGATTGTTCTTGTTGTGCTGGCAGCTTTTTCCGCCGTGATTTTTACCGGTGCAAAAAAAGCGGTTCATCCTGATGCAACGGCCCTTTTGAGTGAGCAGGAGAAAAAAGAACTGAGCCTGTATCTTGATTCACTTTATCCCGACAGGACTTCCATAGAGATAAAGCCGCTTCCATATTCAGTTGGATTTGATGAGCCTTCGCTTAAATGCGGCAGTGCGATTTTGATTGACACGCGTACGGGCAGCATCCTGTTTGAAAAAAATGCAGACGAGGAGATTCCTCCGGCTTCCATGACAAAGCTTGTGGAGATGTTCGTTGTGTATCAGGCGGTATCCAATGGTGAAGTATCTCTTGATGATGAGGTTCCGCTTCCTCCTGAATCATGGGCACGTAACCTTCCAAGCGATGCCTCAAGGATGTATCTTGATGAAGGCCAGCATGTTACGCTTAGGGAACTTCTTTTGGGGCTTGCCATTGCAAGTGGAAATGATGCCTCAATTGCGGTTGCAAATTACGTGTGCTCTGATATGGATGAATTTGTTGCGCGCATGAACAAGGTTATAAGTGACATGGGTTTGACAAAAACTCATTTTGTGGAGTCCAGCGGATACAGTGAATTGAACCTGACGACTGCACGTGAGTTTGCCACATTCTCACGCCAGTACATAAACAAGTATCCCGAGACACTTGAGCTTTATCATTCACAGCCTTCAATCACTTATCCTCAAAGAAAAAATCTTCCTGATAATCTTCAGAACACTCCCAGCTACAACAGCGTAAAGCAGATGAATACAAACCGCCTGCTTGATACGATTCAGGGATGCGACGGACTTAAAACAGGCTTCATTTACGAAAGCGGATACAACATTGCCGTTACTGCAGAACAAAACGGAACACGCTTCCTGTCTGTAACAATGCAGGGTCCGGGATCTTCAACTGCGGAAGGAAACAAATACCGTGTGCAGGACAACAAGGCCCTGTTCAATTATGCGTTCTCCAATTTTGCCGACTATACATCAGATATGGCAGAAAAAGAGCATGAGTTTACGGTTGGAGTTTTGGGCGGTGACAAAAATACTGTGCGTTTGGTTCCTTTGTATGATGAATCGCTTACAGTTCCATTCTTATTCGGCAATTCTCCCACTGAATCTGCTTCGGCGGTCAAGGCTTGGGCAACGGTGCCGGATGTACTGTATGGAGAAGTTGGACGCGGTCAGGTCTACGGCACGCTCAAATATACGTTGAACGGCAAGACACTCAGGGAAATACCTCTTGTGGCAGACCGTGACGTTCAAAAGGGAAATGTCTTAAAGCGTTTCTTTGGCTCAATAGAATACAAGCTCATTACAAAATTCTTAAAAAAGAACAATACAGAATCTTAAAGTTCCTGAACAGGGCATATCTCCCAGCCGGCATTAAGGATTGCGCTTAAAAGCAAATCCATGTGCTCGGTTAGGTATGTGTTGACTTTTCCTGTGTTTTTGCCAATCGTGATGGAAATAATTTTACCGTTCTTAAGGGATGCGACGACATCCTCGATTATCGAGCTTGATGATTCTGTTACGTTTACAGGACTTGCATCAACATAGGTGTAGCCGCTTTCATTGCCTGCCTTGCGCATCATTTCGTTTGCCTTGTAATCCGGGGCATGCCACAGCAGCGACAGTTCTTTTCCTGTGGCCGCAAGGAATTCATCTTCGTTTCTGGCAAGTCCGCGTTTTATAAATGACTCGTCAATCCTGAATGCAGGAGAAAGCAAATCTGCACTTGAATAAAAACTGGATGCACATTCAACTCCTGTGGAGGCAAGCTGTTTTGTTTCAAGCGGGTAACGCCTTATGAATTCTCCGTTGATGAAAAAGGTTGTCTTGATTCCGAATTTGTTTAAGTCCGACAGAACCTTTGCAAGACCGTCTGCGTTTTCCATTGCATCAAAAACTATGGCAATTTTCCTAGGGGCATTTTTTGCCTGAACGTCTGATTCAAACAGGGGATATGTCTGAAGTGAGCCTGAAAGTGCGCGTATGTTTATGGATGTGCCTGTGCTGTATGCCCTGTAGCGTCCGTTGCTTACGGTTTGGCTTTCTTTTTTACCGGTGGATGAGGTTTCCTTCCATGTGCCGTTCTCTGGAATGTATTCGTACCATTTGTCTCCGTCTGATGCTAGAATCTTTCCGTCGTCAAAGCATGCAGTCCGGGCTGAAGATAAATACAAAAAGCTTTCCCTGGAGTTTGAAGTGTTCCATTCAATTATCCTTTTGCTTCCACCAAGAATAATCGTGGATGAGTTTTTCCAGCAGAATGAATTGATTTTTTGTCCATTGTATTCGGCTGTTTTTTTCCATGAAGAAATGTCGTAAACGTAAAAACGGCTGTCACCAGCAAATGCTATTTTCTTACCGTCGGGTGAAACTTTCGGAAGGCCTGCGTTCTTTACCTGAACCTTCATGCCTGCATTTTTATCCACTGAATATGCACTGCAGATTTTTCCGCCGTTTTCATATTCCATGCTTTCCACCCAGAGGACAGGTTTTTTGTCTGAGGTCCAGAAAATTAATGAATCGATTACAGAACCATCACGTGCCGGAATCATGAACATTGAATTTACGCTTGCAAAATAAAGTCCCTGTTGAACACATGAAAAATATGTAACGATGTTCTCTCCGCTGACAGTTACAAAGCTTTTTCCGTCCTGGGATGAATACAGCTTGTCCTTCTGTGAGTCAAAGAGGTAGGGGAGGCGTGCGATTATTGTTCCATAACCGACAAGTGGTGCATACATTGCGCGGTTGTACAGTTCGTTCTCGTAGATTTTATAGATTATGTCATCATGCACGTAAAGCATGTTTTTGTCATTTGTCCAGCTTACGCAGTTGATCGATCCGCTTCCTATAACCCTCATGTCCTCGGAAAGGCCTACGGACCGGAACATTGATTCTGGTGTGGCAAAATAAACGACATTGTTTTTCTCGTATAGGACAGTTTTAGAATCCGGTGCCCATTTTACAGGAATCTTGTCATATTCATTTTCGCATCTGTCTGAAAGGACAACTTCTTTTCCGTTGGCAGTGTTCTGCAGGATGATGACTGCACTTGTATTTTTCCCGGGGCGCAATACGCAAAGCCATTTGCCGTCTGGACTTGCACTGGCAGGTGGAGTATGGGAATATGAGGTGGAAATCTTCTCCTGGTTAAATGACCATTCAACTCTGTTTTTCTTGATGTTGAATTTGGCGTTTCCGTATCTGTTCCTGATTTGGACAGTTGATCCTCCGTCCAGCATTTCCATTTGCTCGGGGTATGCGCTTAGTATGGATGGAAAAATCTCTGTGGGTTTTTCTTCTATTCTACTTAAGAAAAGAGAGTCAAAGGTATTTGAGGATGCGAATTCTTCCTTGATGTTAAAAAGGAGATTGTTTTCTGAGTCGATGTCCAGCGGTGTAAATGAATTAACGGCAGTCGTCTGGGAAAAAACTGCCGTGGCTTGAATTGCTGAAAAAAGAACAAATGTCAGGAATCTTTTCATTCATCCTCCCATAAACTGAAAAAGTTATTTAAGGAGCGTCTGGGGATCCACAAGACTTCCGTTTTTGTAAACAGTAAAGTGCAGGTGAGGTCCGGTTGAATAACCTGTTGAACCTACAAGACCGATTTTGTCTCCCTGAGAAACCCTGTCGCCTTTTTTGGTAAGAATCTTGCTCATGTGGGCATACAGTGTCTGATAGTTGTCATGATGGTTTATGATTACGTAATATCCGTAAGTGTTGTTGTAGCCTGTGAATGCAACGGTTCCTGTCATGGCTGCCTTGATTGCTGTTCCAGTTGGACATGCCATGTCAATTCCAGTGTGGTTCTTCCTTACGCCGGAAATCGGGTCGATTCTTGAGCCGAATTTTGATGTAAGACGCCATGAGGCTGTAATCGGATAGCGGAATACTTCTCCCATTGCACGTTCAAGTGTGTCGCTGTCGAGTCTTGCACCTGGGATAAAGATTTCCTGTCCCACACTCAATGTTGAGCTTGAAAGGTCATTTACGTCAAGAAGATCTGCCACGCTTACTGAATACTTTGAGCTGAGCTTGTCCAATGTCTCGCCGGAGCTAACTGTGTGAACAAGGCCGTCGCGGGAAGGAATGCGGAGTTTTTGTCCCACTTTCAGGTCACGTACATTGCCGATGTTGTTCACGCCGATGATTGTGTCGATTTTTGAAAGGCCAAATTTATAGCAGATTCCACCGACAGTATCATTTGAACGGACTGTGTATTTCTGGAAGGAAACCGGCTGCATGTATGTTATGGCTGGAACCACTGCATTACCGTCTTCGTCTAGCACGTTTCCTGAGGCATCAAAATATGCGTCATTGTTCATTGCAAAAAGAGCAAGTGCATTGTCAAGTACGGCGGATTCACTTATGTCATCGTTTACAAGGGAAATTCCTGTGGCAAAGCTTTCCTTGTAAGAGATTGTATCTACGACCTTAACAGGTATGCATACGGATGCTACGGCTGCAGGAATAATCCACATGAACGGTATGAAAGAGATTACCTTGCGTATACAGATCTGGAAATATGATTTTGCTGTCAAAAATGCATTTTTAACGGTAAAATGCCTTGGAAGCGTAAAAGTTGTGGTTTCATAGGATTTATATAAAGGTCTGCGTCTTTTTATCCCCACAAAAAACTTTTTAAGACCGATAGAATTATGATATGTATTTTTTTGCGTATAATTTATGATTTCCATATTATATGTATCGACATTCTTTTCTTTCCATATTAGAATAATTCTTGAGGATGACAGGTAAAATATGAAACCTTTTTTAAAGAAATATGTTTTGTTCGGGCTTTTTTGGGGTGTCATAATAGGTGTTTTCCTTAAATTTTTTGTGTTGGACATACTAAAAGTGGAAGGAGTGTCCATGGAGCCTGCTTTTAAGGACAAAAGCTCCGTTTTTGTGAACAAACTGGCATATGGTCTGGACATCCCGTTCGGGGACAGTCAGTTTTTAAGCTGGAGCAGGCCCAAAGTCGGCGATGTTGTGGTTTTCATGAAGGACGGCAACCTTGTGGTCAAACGATGTGCGGCAATTTCTGGTATGCCACTGGATTATTCTTTCGATTCTGGGTATAATCTTTCTGCGGGTGGGAAGTCGTATTCGCTTACGGCCCTGCAATATCATCTTTTGGTTGGAAACGATCATGTTCCGGACGGGACTATTCTTGCAATCGGTGATAACGAGGCAAAATCAATTGATTCAAGGGATTATGGTTTTGTTCCCGAGAAAAACATTTTGGGTAGAATAATATGCAGGTAAACGGGTTCTTAAAGAAGGGGAGAGTAAGGTTTTTTATCGCAGTCTCCATTCTGCTGCTTGTTCTTATATTCATTTCATATTCCAAGCTGTCGGTTAAGCCACAGACTCCAATAGCGCCTTCTGCACCAACAGTTGAGCGTGGTTCAATTGTCGACAGAAACGGAAAGCCGGTGGCAGTACCAACCAGGTTCTACCATTTCGGTGTAACGCCCAAGATGATTAGCAATCCCTCTACTTTTGCGGCTGTGATGGCACCAGTTCTTGAGATGCCGGCCGAAGAAATCGTATCCATAATCGAAAGCAAAAGAGACGCACAGTTTACCTTCATCAAGAAGAAAATCACCCAGGAACAGTACGACGAGCTTTATGAACTTGCCAAGCAGAATGATTGGTCGGTTTTCTGCCGTTTTGACGCAATTCCGTGGCGTGTTTATCCTATGAACGACCTTGCAAGCCAGCTGATAGGCTACATGGGAACCGAGGAAAGGGGATGGAGCGGAATAGAGTTCAGTCAGCAGAATATCCTTAGCCCGGATGTAAGCTCTGCGGAACCAGGAACCACGGTTTACGGAAAAAACATCTACCTTACCATAGACGCAAACCTTCAGTACAAGCTGGAAAAGATAGCCAAGGATTCAATGGCGGAAACCCAGGCCGAAAGCTTCATGCTCATTGCCTGTGATGCAAAATCAGGGGAAATCCTCTCTTACATCAGCCTTCCTTCCGTGAACCTGAATGATTATCCCAATGCGACAGATGCCCAAAAGATTGACCGTCCCGCAGTTTACAGCTATGAACCTGGAAGCGTTTTCAAGATTTTTACGGCAGCCTCTTATCTTGATTCGGGTGTAATAACTACGGATACCTCATTCTTGTGCGACGGACTTTACACAAGGACCACGGGATTAAACGAAACCATAACAATCCACTGTCTTGACCACCACGGATACCAGACTGTACGCGGTGCCCTGGAACTTTCCTGCAACGACATCTTTGCCCAGATGAGCGACCTTTTGCCCACCGACCAGTTCCTTTCATACATTCACAAGTTCGGGTTCGGCTCAGTTACGGGTGTGGAACTTTCCTACGAGGAAGACGGTTTTGTAAAGAGTCCCACTGATGCAAGCTGGTCTGCACGTACAAAGGCAACCATGTCCATCGGTCAGGAGCTTATGGTTACGGCACTTCAGATGGTTCAGGCGGCTGGTGTAATTGCAAACGACGGACTTCCGCTCAAGCTTTCTTTCATCAAAAAGATTACGGACAAGGACGGCAATGTTGAATATACCCACACTCCTGAATACGGAAACCGTGTGCTTAAAAGTTCAACCGCAAGATACATCCTTAGCTGCATGGAAACCACTGCGGAAAAGGGAACGGGAACAAAAGCTGCTTTGGGAGACATATCAATCGGCGTAAAGACTGGTACGGCACAGATGGCAGTCAACGGAGTCTACAGCGACACGGACTTCATCTCCAACTGTATGGCAATTTTCCCGATAGAAGACCCGCAGATTGTCCTCTACATCGTGATTGAAAAGGCAAAGGGAGAAACCTACGCAGGCCGCATCGTTGCCCCTGTAATCCGTCTGGCAGCTGATGAGATAATCGACCACCTGGGAATGACACGCGAGGGAGCACCTGCACTTGAACATTCCGGCATGGTTTCAATTACAGAAAACACACCGATTTCAATGGCGGCCACAGTTCCCAATTTCCTGGGAAGGCCAAAACGAGACATACTCCCGCTCATAGAAAACGACAGGAACATCACGTTCATATTCCACGGAGAAGGCTGGGTCAAGAGTCAGAGCCCCGCACCTGGCAATCCACTTACGGAGAACACGACAATTGAACTCTTCCTGGAATAATAACATTTCCCTGTTTCAAAAAAGATTCCCCCAGCTTTATCAGATGCTGTTGCCCCAGATTAAAAAATTTGAAGACGGCGAACTGAATGTTCCCCTTGAATATATTGAGGCAAAAAACGGATCTTCCAGTGCCAGCTATGAGGGTATCATGCTCCATTCAAAATATAATCCTGAGCGTGAGGCAGAACAGCTTGTCTCCACATGTTCCGATGACTGTCCTTGTGCGGTGTTTCTGGCATTCGGTCTGGGTTATGCTCCGATAGTCTTTGCAAAAAAACACCCTGATGCGGCTCTGATTTTAGTCGAAAAGGACCCCGTGTTTTTGTTTGCCGCATTTGCAACCTTGGACTGGCAGCCTGTACTCGAACATTCCGAAATCATATTTGCAGTTGATGCAGACGTTCAGACTGCTTCTTCCCTGATACGTCCCCACAATTCAAACGACATGGCAATTTTTTCCAATGCAGCATGGACAAGCCACGACAAGGAATATTTTGAAACCCTGCGTTCTGCAATTTCACGGGACAGCCATAAGAATCAGGTGAACACAAATACCTTGGAAAAATTCTCACGCCTGTGGTTAAGGAACAGCTGCAAAAACCTTCCGTATCTTGCACAGCTTGGCGGCGTAAAGGATTATTTTGGAATTGCGCCCAGTACGGTTCCTTTTGTGGTTCTTGCGGCAGGTCCCAGTCTGGAAACAATTCTTCCCCATCTTGCCGAACTTAAAAAGCGTGCGGTATTGATTTGTGTGGATACGGCTTTACGTGCATGCCTTAATGCGGGTGTCGAGCCTGATTTCATTGTGCTTGTGGACCCCCAGTATGCGTGTGCAAGGCATGTTGAATTCCTTTCTTCCCCAACTTCTGTCCTGATAGCGGAGAGTGCCGTGTGGCCGTCCGTGTTCAGGTTTAACTGCAGGGAGATTGTCCTGTGTTCTTCGCTTTTTCCCATCGGCCAGTATTTTGAAAGGCATCTTGGTCAAAAGGGTGCCCTTGGTGCCGGAGGAAGTGTTGCCACAACTGCATGGGATTTTGCAAGAAAGTGCGGGGCAAAGAAAATCTACATGGCAGGAATGGACCTTGGTTTTCCCGGAAAGCAGACCCACATCAGAGGTTCCCAGTTTGAAGAAAGGAGCCACCGTCTGTCAAAGCGGACAAACACTGCCGAAAGCGACGGAGTAAACGCCCTGTTCTCTGCATGCCCCAAAAAAGGATGCGACTACAACGGAAACGAAATGCTCACCGACGAGAGGATGTCTATCTTTTCATGGTGGTTTGAAAACTCATGTGCAACGGCAATTCAGGACGGTCAGGAAACCCTTACGCTCACCCCACAAAGCCTTGCAATCAAGGGGATAAAAAAATCGGATGTAAGTGAAATCCTTTCCATGCCTCCGATGGAACGTGAAAAAGAGGGATTCTTTATCCGTGCCCAAAAGCAGAAAATCCTGAGTCAGGAAGAAGCCAAAAATGCAGGATCATATCAGTCTGTCCTCAATTCATTCAAGTCAAGGCTCCAGAAGTTAAGGGACCTTGCAAAAAAGGGACGCTCGCTGTGCAAAAAGGGAATGCAGGACCGCCTTAAAATCCCCGAGGTCAACGCCGAACTTAGCCGCATAGATGCCCAAATCCTGAGTTCCGATGCAAAAGATGCCGCCGCCCTTGTATTCCCCACGGAACGCCAGCTTAAGGAACTGTCCAAAAACCTCCCTGAATCCCCCGAACTAAAGGCCCTGTCCTATTCCGACCTGATCTATACCGAATTAAACCGCGCCATAGAAGAGTACCTTGAGCTCTTGTGAATTCCTAATTCCTCATTGTTATATAATTGACTGTAAGTTGAAATAACGATAGAATGAAGGAATGAAACCAGTATTGATTAAAGATTTGCTTACCTCTGAACCCGATGGCAGGACTGTTACTGTCTGCGGATGGGTCAGGACAAAACGTGATTCAAAGAACCTTGTATTTATTCAAGTTAATGACGGAAGCTGTTTTGCTTCAATTCAGCTCACATATGACAGGACCAATCCGGGAGATGCCGATCCCAATGCAGTAGAAGAAGCCCTCAAGGATTTGGGAACTGGTGCCTCACTTCGCGCCGAGGGAAAACTGATTCCTTCTCCAGCAAGCGGTCAGGCTGTTGAAGTTACGCTGCAAAAGCTTACGGTTTTGGGAAAATGCCCTGCCGAAGAATATCCCTTGCAGAAGAAAAACATGAGCATGGAGTACCTTAGGGAAAACGCCCACCTCCGTGCAAGGACAAATACATTTGGTGCCATGTTCCGCTTAAGGAGCCAGATGGCAATAGCATTGCACACATTCTTCCAGGAACGCGGATTCGTATACATCAACACGCCGGAGATTACATGCTCTGATGCAGAGGGTGCCGGAGAGATGTTCCAGGTAACGACACTTTCCCTTGAAAAGATTGCAGAGCTTGGTGTTAAGGCCGGTGCCAAGGGAATGAAGCCTGAGGACGCATACAAGATCGTTGACTACAGCAAGGACTTCTTTGGTAAAAAGGCAGGCCTCACAGTTTCAGGCCAGCTTGAAGCGGAAACACTTGCCACTGCATTGAGCCGCGTCTACACCTTTGGACCGACATTCCGTGCTGAAAATTCAAATACACCACGCCACTTGAGTGAGTTCTGGATGTGCGAACCCGAGATGGCATTCTTTGACCTGTTTGACGACATGGATCTTGAAGAAGAATTCCTCAAGTACATGCTCAACTGGGCGCTTACAAAATGCCGTGAAGACATGGAGTTCTTTGAAAAGAGGATTCAGCCCGGTGTCATCGCTCAGATCCAGCATGTTGTTGACACACCGTTCAAGAGGATTACATACACGGAAGCCGTTGAGCTTTTGGAAAAGCAGAACGACAAATTTGAATTCCCGATTACATGGGGAAAGGAACTTCAGACCGAACACGAGCGTTATCTTACAGAACAGATTTTCAAGGCGCCTGTGATGGTTTACAATTATCCAAAGGAAGCAAAGGCATTCTACATGAAGCAGAACGAACCCGACGAAAAGGGACGCATCACGGTTCGTGCCGTTGACGTTCTTGTTCCGGGACTTGGTGAGATTACCGGTGGCTCTGAGCGTGAGGAAAACTACGACAAGCTGCTTGAAGTCTGCAAGGAACGCGGAATGGACATGTCAAACTATCAGTGGTATCTTGACCTGCGTCGCTTTGGATCAGTTCCTCATTCAGGATTTGGATTGGGATTTGCAAGACTCTTGCGTTATATAACCGGTATGGCAAATATCCGAGATGTAATTCCATACCCAAGGGCACCTAAACTGGCGGATTTCTAAAGAAAAACCAACCTAAGGAAGGAAAAATGGCGGAAGAAAACAGAGACCTTTACGGTAAGAAGATTTATTTTGTAAGCCCACCCTATACTATTCGCAATCACGTTATACCGCTTTTGCGCAATATGGAATATGAGGTTTACATCATAGACAATTACCGGGACCTGAAGAACCTGCTCAGGAAGAATCCCTATTCAGTATGCTTCATCAACCTTGACGCACACCTTACGACATACGGCTGGTATGTTTTTGTGGAGGACTTCAAGGATGACGAGCGGCTGAAAGATGTTACGGTCGGTTTCATTTCCGAAAGAATCACAGCTGGAGAAAAGGAGTACTTCCTCAAGAACCTTCAGCTTAAGGCAGGCATCATAAATCCTTCCGGCGTGATGAATAAGATAGCGGAAAAAATCGCAGACATTCTGGAAATGAACAGTGCGAAGGGCAGGCGACAGTACGTCCGTGCAAACTGCCTGAATGACAAGACAGCCGTGCTTTTCTATACCCAGAACAACCTCCTTCATCAGCTCAAGCTTGTGGACATAAGCATTGTAGGTGCCGCAGTTAAACTTGAATCAAATGATGATTTGCCACAGGTAAATTCAGTAATAAGAAGCGCAACATTAAAACTTGGTACAAGACAGTTCATCATTGACTTTGTTGTTTTCGCCATCCATCAGCGCGGAGACAGGCAGTTGATGATTACACTGTTTGTTCCCGAGACAGTGGGTGGATCAAAACCCGCCATTCAGGAATACATCTATGACATCCTGCAGGAACAGGTCATGTCAGAAATCTCTAATGACAAGCCCGATGACAAACAATACAATCAGCTCGGAAAATCCATAGCAGAAGCCGTACACGCTCAGGAAACCGCAAAGAAGAAAAAGTAGCTGTAAAATTAAGAATTAAGAATTATGAATTATGAATTACGCATTAATAAAAGCCCTTGACATCAATCATTAAATCATTATACTGATACGCAATACCGGGGTGGCTTTGTGGCCTGAGATTATACCCGCACGGATTCTGCATGGAGTCCGCAACCTGATCCGGATAATGCCGGCGGAGGAAGTATGAAAATCAATACTTTCAAATCAAAATTCATTTTATCATCTATCGTGCTTCTGTCATTGACTTTGACAGCATGTTCAAAAAAACAGGAATCAAAAGAAACGGTTAAAGACGATCCACGCAAAAAGGAAGTGGTGGTTTATTCCTATGACAGTTTTGTAGGCGAGTGGGGGCCTGGACCTGAACTTGAAAAACTGTTTGAGCAAAAGACAGGACTTGACCTTGTTTTCGTTGACTGCGGAGATGCGGTGCAGGCATATAACCGTGCCGTATTGGAAAAGGATGCGGTGCAGGCAGACGTGATTGTCGGAATTGACAACAACCTTGCGGATAAGGCTCGTGCCTCGGGAATACTTGAGCCATACACGCCAAAGGATGCGGTTTCAAATACTTCTTCTACCGTTGCATCTTTTGCCCAGAGTGCATTGGGTAACGACGGACTTTTAACCGCCTATGATTACGGACACTTCGCAATGATTTACGACAGCGAATCATCTGTGCCGGCTCCCTCTTCTCTTGAAGATTTGACCAAGGACATTTACAAAAAGAAAATCATCCTGATGGACGGACGCACTTCAACACCAGGACTTGGCTTTGTTGCATGGACGCTTGCCGTTTATGGTGATGATTATGAATCATACTGGAAGGCCCTTGCACCAAACATCCTTACGATGACTTCCGGCTGGAGCGAAGGCTGGGGAATGTTCCAGAACGGTGAGGCTCCACTTTGCATAAGCTATACCACAAGTCCCGCATACTGTGTTGAATACGAGGACACCGACAGATACAAGACTCTGGTTTTTGATCAGGGACACGTGCTTCAGGTAGAAGGTTACGGTCTTTTGAAGGATGCTCCCAATCCTGATGGTGCAAAACTTTTCATGGACTTTTTGATTTCTAAGGAAGCCCAGGAAGTTCTTCCGCTGACACAGTGGATGTATCCTGTAAACCCAAATGTTGAGATGCCGGAAAGCTATAAAACAGCCGCTCCAATTCCAGACAAAACTTTGAGTGTGGACAGTGCCAAAGTAAACAGTGCCCTGGAAAAAGTTTCCGACATTCTTTTGGGCAGTTAATTTTGTGATGAAAAAAATCGGACGCATTCTGGCATCCAGCATCGGAATCATTTCGCTTTTAATTGTGGCATTGTGTTTTCTTGTGCCGTACATAAAGGCCGTGCTTCCTGCGTTTTCTTCTTCCGCTGATTTGACTTTGAGTGCGTCCAGAATTTTCAGGATATTCATCTATACTTTTTTGCAGGCATTCTTGTCCATGCTTGTTGCCTTGCTTGCAGGACTCCCCGCCGCATATTTGATTTCAAATACCAGAATACCAGGAAAACGGTTTTTGGTTTCGCTAGGTTCAATTCCGCTTTGCATTCCTCCGCTGATTATCGCGCTTGCATACATTTCATGTTTTGGCATGAATGGAATCTACAACAGAATCTTGATGAACATCTTTGGCCTGAATGATTTACCCATTCAAATCTTGTATTCGTTTTTTGGCGTGGTGATGGTGCAGGGCTTTTACAATTTTCCGCTTGTGATGGTAACGGTTTCAGACAGGTGGACGGCTCTTGATTCAAGTACTGAATGTTCTGCAAGAATCTTGGGTGCCTCACGGTGGCGTGTTTTCTGGACGGTGACATTTCCACAGCTTGTGGGTTCGATTGTTTCCTCATGCATTCCTGTTTTCCTATACTGCTTTTTTTCATTCATGATTGTGCTGCTCTTTGGTTCTGCGGGAGGAACGACTCTGGAAGTTGCGGTATATCATGCGGGAAGAAGCGACTTGAATTTTTCCAATGTTGCAGTCCTTTCGCTTTTGGAAACCGCTTCTGCATTTTTGATTCTGTTTATTTATTCAAAGCTGGAAAATAAAAGTGAACGGAATTATCAGCATTCGTTTGGAATAAAGAATAAAAGAAATGTCCCGTTTTATATTGTCTTTTACATCGTGCTGTTTATGTTTTTCCTTATGCCACTTTTTTCTGTAGTGTTTTCTTCGCTTTCTGCGGGGGCATGGAAAAAGGTTTTGGGGATGAATGGAATTTTTACGGCAATCAGAAATACTCTGATTACTGGTTTGTCCACGGCGGTGCTCTGTACAATAAGCGGATTTGTCTATGCCCTGTTTTTGCGCATGAACGATAGACTCAAAAATAATTTGATGGTAAAAACTGTTCCGCTTTTACCGATGGCAGTTTCGTCTGTGACCATGGGGATTGGCTTTTCTTCTTTGGTAAGGCATGGAAATCCTCTGGTATTGGTTCTTGCACAGTCAGCCCTCTCATGGCCCTTTGCATTCAGGCAGATTCACGGCCAGATGTCAAACATTCCAAGGGAAGTCTTGCAGTCGAGCCTTTTGCTTTCGGAACATAAATTGCATTCGGTATTTTCCGTCATCATTCCGTATGCAAAAAAGGGAACCGTAAGTGCATTCTGTTTTTGTTTTGCAATCAGTGCAGGAGATGCCACCTTGCCATTGGTTCTTTCAATTCCGAAATTTGACACTCTTTCGCTCTTTACATACAGGCTTGCGGGTTCGTACAGGTTTAAGGAAGGTTCGGTTTGTGCTCTGGTGCTGGGGCTTTTGTGCATGGGAGTTTTTGCAATTGCGGGAATTTATAAACGAGGAGGAAAGGATGTTTCTTGAATGTTCGAATCTAAGGCGGGAATTTGCACATTTTTCTCTTGACGTTTCTTTTTCTGTGGAAGAAAACCACATGGCATCCCTTGTGGGACCCAGCGGTTCAGGAAAGTCAACGATACTTTCGATGATAGCGGGACTTGTGAAGCCGGAAAAATCGTGCGGTACAAAAATCATTCTGGACGGAAAGGACATTACGAATCTTGATCCTGGAAAAAGGAACTGCGGAATGGTGTTTCAAAATCCATCGTTGTTTTTAAACATGAGTGTGGAAGATAATGTCGCATACGGTTTAATCTCCCGTGGAATGAAAAAGAAAGAAGCAAGAAAACAGGCGGAACAGTTCCTTGAAAAATTCAACATGGCAGGTTTTGCAAAAAGAAATCCCGAAACCCTGAGCGGAGGAGAAGCACAGAGGGTGGCACTTGCAAGGACCTTAATCGTACAGCCAAAGCTGGTTTTGTTCGATGAACCCCTAAGCGCCCTGGATGAAGACTTAAGGAAAAAACTTGCACAAGAAATCAGTAACATGCAAAAAACGATTCCCTTTACCGCCATCATGGTGACGCACGACATTAAGGAAGCCCTTTCCATTTCCGACGACATAATCCAAATTGAAAAAGGGAAGATTGTCTGGTGTGGAAAGAGTTGTGAGTTTAACAAGGCATGACAGATAGAAGTAATTGACGCTTGATGGATTAATTTATAGACTATATAATTACAAAGTGAGGGGTTAAGAATGAAGAAAAGAGCGTTTGTTTTCATATTATTTCTTTTTTTGATTTCTCTGATAATTTGTGTGCTTTTATTATTCAAGCCACGGAGTAAATATGAAAGGTCTTTTAAATCACAATACAATGAATTGTCGGATTTGAACAAACAAAGGTTAAAAGAGGATTTTGTCATTATAAAGGGTGATATTATTTTTGTTGATACTGAAAAAATTACAGGGATAGAATTGTCGGATGTGATTATCAACAAAGATTTAATTAAAGATGATGAAGAGCGTTTTTATATATCTCACTTGATACGAAA
The DNA here is from genome assembly GCA_016281495.1 of Treponema sp. GTDB lineage: Bacteria > Spirochaetota > Spirochaetia > Treponematales > Treponemataceae > Treponema_D. The sequence goes on from JAEEIU010000058.1 coordinate 82,752, forward strand.
TATCTTGATTGATGGTGCAGTTATAGAAAATTATGATGAGAATGGAAATGATTTTGCGATGTCGCCTTGTGTTAATGTTGACAGTCAGTATATTGTTTCACATAAGGACAACATAATAAAAGTTTTGTATTATCTTTTGCACAAAGACTACTTTAATCTCTACGAAAAGCTTCAAAGTTCAGGGGAAAAGATTTTTAACTGTCCTCAGCTTGAAGCAATAAAGGATGATTTAAAAGAATTAAAGGACAGATTGATTAACGAAAAAGCAATAGAATTTGTTACGGTAGAGATTCCGGATCAGGTCCGGAATGACGCTGTTTTAAATCTGAAATGAAACTGTTTTAAATCTGGAATGAAACTGTTTTAAGTTTGAACTGATACTACATGATTTTATTGCCTATATTTAAAAAAATGATTATATTATAACTATACTATCTATTCAGGAAATTATTCGAGGTATATATGGCGGAAAACTGTAATCATGCTTGTTCGGGATGCTCTGTGGAAAACTGTTCTCAGAGGGACCTTCATGAAAAATTGAACGAGGCTTCTTCCGTAAAAAAGGTTATTGCGGTTGTCAGCGGAAAGGGCGGTGTAGGTAAGTCTCTTGTTACAAGCCTTCTTGCAAGTAAGGTGGCAAAGGACGGTTATCGTGCGGCCATACTGGATGCGGACATCACGGGACCTTCCATTCCTACTGCATTCGGATTGGGTGCTGAACGTGCGGAGGCCGGTACAATGACCGGTTCTGACGGCCAGCAGAAGGACTTCATCAAGCCTGTTGTGAGCAAGGGTGGGGTTCAGGTAATGTCCATGAATTTCCTTTTGCCCGATCAGACTGATCCCGTAATCTGGAGGGGACCTGTCATTTCCGGTGCGGTACGTCAGTTCTGGTCTGATGTAATCTGGGACAATGTTGATTTTATGTTCGTTGACTGTCCGCCGGGAACTGGTGACGTGCCCCTTACGGTATTCCAGTCTATACCTGTTGACGGCATTATCGTGGTGTCTTCCCCGCAGCAGCTTGTTCGCGTGATTGTTGAAAAGGCTGTGAACATGGCAAACATCATGAACGTTCCTGTCCTTGGTTTAATCGAAAACATGAGCTATGTAAAATGCCCAGACTGCGGAAAGGAAATCCGTGTGTTTGGAGAAAGCAACATCGACGGCATTGCAAAGGATTTTGGACTCAAGGTTTTGGCCCGCATTCCAATCGAACAGGAAATGTCAGTTTCAATAGACAACGGTGAGGTGGAAAAACTGGATGCTAGCTGTCTGAATGAAGCGGCGGAAGCTGTTGAGTCATTCATCAAGAAAGTTTGACAATAATGTGCAGGTTGATTCTCGCTCCAATGGCAACGCTAAGCCATGAGGCGTTCAGGATGGCGGTTGAAAAATTCGGGGGTGCTGACGAATACTTTACCGAGATGATTCATGCGCCCTCGCTTGTTACGATGGGACCCTACGAAAAGTTTTACCTGATGGACGGTCCCGTTCCTGAAAAAATCGTGTGGCAGCTTACGGGAACCAATGCTCAGAGTATGGCAGCCGGAGCGGAAATTGTTGTCCAAAAAAACGGAATCGGAATCGACCTTAACATGGGGTGTTCTGCTCCTCAAATCTATAAAACTGGTGCGGGGGTCTCATGGATGCTAAAGCCTGTCTCCGAAACGGAAGCGATGGTCAAAGCCGTAAAGAAGGTTCTGGATGAATGTGAGGCCCAGACCGGAATGCACAAACGTCTAAGCGTAAAATGCAGGCTTGGTGCGGATGACTTTAGCGACGACGGATTCTTTTCTTTTTGCGACATGCTGGTGGCAAACGGTGTTGAATTGATAACGCTTCATCCAAGGACTGTAAAGGAAAAACTTCGCGGTCTTCCACGTTACGAATATGCGGAAAAGCTTGCACTAAGGCATCCTGAAATTAACGTCTATGTAAACGGCGAGATAAGGGACGTCCAGTCGGCAAGGCATGCAATGGAAAAGGTTCCGCACGCAAAGGGAATCATGATTGCAAGGATGGCGGCCCAGAAACCGTGGATATTCGCACAAATCAGGCATGGGCTAAAGGAAGATGACGGAACTTCGCTGACTGTGGATGCAAGGGAGCTTGCATTGCAGTTCATTCAGGACATACAGGAGCGGCAGCCAAAGGAATTCTGGAGGACAAGGATACAGAGGTTCTTTTCCTACTACTGCGACAATTTTTCTTTTGGTCATTATTTTAAGATGCAGCTTTTGAACTACCATTCAACTGAAGAATGCCTTGAAAAAATCAATTCGTATTTTGAAAAATGTCCCGATGACAGGATGATAAAAGTTTACTGATCCTGAATTTTAAAATCCGGCACTTCCTTTATCTTGTTGTATTTCCAGTCGTGGGCATGGTTTCCGGGCAGGCCCTTTTCTATCCTTTCGTTTTCACGGTTCAGTTGGTGCTGGATCATTTTCTTGAATACATCCATTAGAGGTTCGGGGTTTACGCTCTTGTCTTCAATTCCGGCTTCCTGAAGTTCCTTTATGATGTAGTAGCATGACTCGATTGTGGAAACACAGTATTCGGCGGGTTCCCTCTTGAAGGTGAATATTGATTTGTATGATCCGCTGAAAGAAAGCTTTGGCAGGCTGTGCAGGTTTTTGCTCAGGGCAATCATTTTCTTTGAGCAGAACCATGTTGAATCGATTATGATTACAAGCAGGGTCTTGTTTCCCACCGCTTCTTTGAATCCTTCCTTTTTTGCGGTCCATGCGTCATCGCCGGGATACATCAGTACCGGGTAATACTGTTCGTCGTTAAGGAGCGCGTTCAGGTGTGGATTGTCGGTAAAGTCAATTCCCACAAGAATCATGCTGCCTGGCAGACGAATCGAAGCAAGCCGTCCTGTTCCGGTCCTCTGCCTTTTGGCTTCCTTGGGGTGCATGAGTAATATGAATTTGACTTTGGTGTCAACCTGCTTCAGGTCTCCACAAAAACATGATGAAAGCGGCCTCAAGCATTTGTAGCAAATGTCTGCCATTTATCCGATGAGTTCCAGAAGTCCGTCCTTTCCAACCGCACCGACTTTTTCTCCCGCAAGAATTCCCTTGTTGAACAGCTTGAAATTCGGGATGCTCATCACGTCATAGTTTTGTGCAAGTTCCGGGTTTTCATCCACGTTCACCTTGCAGAATTTCACCTTTCCGTCAAGTTCTTCCGAAAGCTCTTCTACAACGGGACCCATCATCTGGCATGGTCCGCACCAGCTCGCCCAAAAATCCACCACAACCGGGATTCCGCTCTTTAAAACTTCCGCTTCAAAATTTTCACTTGTCACGATAACCGCCGCCATGTGCCGCCTCCTGAATTTGTTTCATTCTATATTAAAATGTAATAAAAAACCGTGTGGAAGTCAATGTTTGATTTAATTAAGAATGCAGAATGCATAATTATGAATTATGAATTGAGCTTGTCTTGCTGAATGGAGATTGAAGAAGAGGTTTGTCACGCGGATTCGAAAAATCTACGATTTTTCTTTAAATTTTGGGTGTTTGTCTGGTTGGTGTTCTCATCTTGCTGTTTGGTCATTCCGGGCTTGACCCGGAATCTTAGCGTTGTATATTTTGTAGATGTTGTCTCTTGCCGATTGGGTTAAGAAAAGTCGATTTCTATACGCCAGCTTATCCCAAAAAACTTCCACTCCCCCCCCCAAAAAAAAAGCCAAACAAAAAAATCCTTTTTTAAGGAATTACCACCGAATTATAGGCAGAGTTTTGATGTTTTTTCCAAAGGAAAAATGCGAGCCTTCGCGAGCAAAGCGAAACTCTTTAGCAAGCGTAAGCTTGCGTCAATCCGCGTGACAAAAAAAATCAAAAATTTCTCCCAAAAATTGTTAAAAAACTCAAATTTGATGCTAACTATATGGTATAGAGCAAATTTATTTTTAAGGAGGACTTTATGACAAAAAAGAAAAAGTCACCGTCATGGGAGGAATTGACCTTTGCAAACAATTTCCTCTTCTGCAAGATAATGGAAAGCGAGCCTGAACTTTTTAATTCATAATTCTTAATTCATAATTCTTAATTAGAAAAAGGTCTTTTTCAATGCCTCAGCATATGCTAATATGGAAGGAGAAGAGGCAAAGAACTCCTTCAAGTACCTGAAGGAGCATAGCGCCCAAAGCGAACTGACCAAATCCATTGAGGAAAAGGTGAACTTCGCAAAGAAAAACATGACATGG
>JAEEIU010000059.1 GCA_016281495.1 Treponema sp.
AAGATATTTCATAACCGTGTTGATTGAGCACTCTATTTTCTGGGATTTCAGATAATTGAAGATTGAATTGGAGCTGAAGATTCTTGCGTTTGAGACAAGCACATAATCCACAAGCTTTCGGAACACTTCGTCCTTACGAATCTTGTACCGGCTGATTATGTCATTTATAACGATGGTCTCGTCCAAATCATTTAGATAACGGAGCATCTCTTCCTTTCCTGAAAACTCAAAACGCTTGGGGAAACCTCCGTACACAAGATAGTCGTTTATGGAAACATTTCTTCCCAACTCTGAGGCATATTCAAGAATCTCCTTGTAAACAAAAGGCCTTATCGTGAAAGAAACATATCGTCCACTCAACTCCTTTGTAAATTCCCTCGAAAGCAGCTTTGAGTTGGAGCCAGTGATAAATAGCGAAAGATTTTTTAACCTAAGTGAACGGCAGGCAAGATTCCAGTTTTTTACGGATTGTATTTCGTCCAAAAAAACATACCACTTTTTTTCAGGAGCGGCTGCCATTTCCTTTTCAACAAATTCAATAAGCTCCTGGTCATTTTTGATTTTTAGGGAAACAGCCCTGTCCTCAAAATTCAAGCTGATGATTTTTTCACCACGAGAACTGATTTCATCCCGAATCTGCTCAAGGACTACGGATTTCCCGCACCGTCTGATGCCTGTTATGACTTTAATCAGGTCGCTTTCATAAAAGGGGCGTATTTTGTCTATGTAAGTCGTTCGCTTTAACATAAGCATAGTATACTGAAAACTTTTACGAAAATCAAGAAAGTTTTCACTATACTGAAAACTTTTACAAATCTTTAAAAAGTTTTCAGTATTTCATCTTCCATGACGCGATTTTTGAAAAATACAGGAGTATAAAGCCTCATTTTTTTGAATCATTGGGCTTGATTGTATTGTTCCTGCAGGTCTTTTTTTATTTCATCCAAACGTTCAAAAACCGCAGTTCTGAATGAGCGTTGGGAGCTGGAAAGGAATGCATCCAGTTTTCGGTCAATGCCGGTCCTGTAAAATACAACCTGTTCAATGCCACGTAAAGGAGTCAAATCCTCTGCTGTGATTTTTGCACCCACGATCCTGAGATTGTTCAATTTTTTCATAGGCTCCAAAAAATGCAAGTCTGCTATAACCGAGTTATTTGCAATTAGAAGCTCTTCCAATTCTGTAAGTGCAGAAAGAGGAGTCCAATCCTTTATGTTTTTTCCCGCACCAGTTTCAAACCAAAGGCTCTTCAGTGTGCCCCCCAAGACCTCAATTCCATGCAGGTCAGACAGTTTTTTCAAATAACACATCCTGAGTTCCCTCAATTTAGGAAGCCTGCAAAAATCATGGCAGTCCGGCATAGTCCCAAAATACAAATTGATTTTTTCCACATCAGGAAGCTCGCTCATCTGCTTCCAAAACAATGCGTAATCCTTGCATCCATGAACATTCACAGTCTTTTGATTTTCATATTCTTCCATAGATTCCTTCCACACTTTTCATATTTCACCCCGTCGCTTTGAACAAGGTGCGATTTAACTCAGATTATTTGCTATAAAACAGGACCTGAATCGGGGAGTAACCCCACCTTACTTTTCTTCTTCTCCCTTGAGGCTTTCAATTACACGGCTGATGGAGTTTATGAAGTCTGACAGTTTTTCCAAATCTTTGTGGATTGAAATTTTATAGAAAATTTGCGTACCTGTTTTTCGCGGAGTGATCAATCCCATATCCTTGAGCACTTTCAGATGATGCGAGATGGCGGGACGGGATAGCTGTGATTTTTCAGCCAAATCTGTGACGTTGATTCCGGCCTCCCCTGCTGCGGCAATATCCACAATCAGCTGCTGGCGGAATTCATCTCCCAATGCAATGAATATTGGCAGACACGAGTGCAGGATTTCTCTTGTTCGGTGAAGTTCTTCTTTTGTTATCATTTTATCTTTCCCTATTATAAAAGGAGTTTTTACCTTTGTCAAACATGGCAAAATGTTTTTTGAGGAACGCCTGATTTTTTTTTCAAAATTCTATTGACTATTCCATGCGGAATGATTATATTTGTTAACAAGTTTAACCGTTTAAGTGTTTGAACGTTTCAACTGTTAAACTTTTAAGCAAAAGAAATCAATTAAAAGGAGCAGCACTTATGAGTTTTGCAAAAAGATTTTTCAAACACCCGCCAGTGATTATCGTGCTATGTGTGGTAATAACCGGTGTTCTTGGATTTTTCATCAAGGATTTGACTATTGACAACTCAATCCGTCAGTTCCTACCGCAAAAGGACGCATCCTATACCCGTCTTTCAGAAACGGAAGAACAGTTCGGAAGCATGATGGTCATTGGTGTAAGCCTAGAGGCAAAGGACGGTACAATCCTTACCCCAGAGTACATCGACGTTATCCGTGAGATTACAGACAAGTCCCTGGAGCTTAGCGAAGTTTCCGACGTGGACTCCCTCACCCACATAGATTTTGTATGCGAATCCGACGGTTCCATTTCCGCAAGCCAGCTTATCCCCGACACCTACACAGGTTCTACGGAAGACATAGAGCAGATTCAAAACAGGCTCAACGAGTGGGATGCAATGTATAACCGCGTTATCATGAACGACAATATGACCGGAACCCAGCTGCAGGTTACACTTGCCTCTTATGACAAGGAGCACGAAAAGGAACTGGCAGAAAAACTCGGCAAAAAGAAAATCCGCAGTGAAGCAGAAATGCAGGAAGGTGTTCTTGATGATGTTACTGCAATCGTAAACGAAGCGACAAAAGGACACAATCTTGACGTAAAGATTTACGGAAACCCTGTCGTAATGCAGAACTCACGCAAATTTATGCTCGCAGACCTTACCCGCCTTATTCCACTTGTAATCGTGGTGGTTTTGCTTTCACTCTATTTCAGCTTCAAGACTATGGACGGAACCCTTCTTCCGCTAATCACAGTGGTTATGTCTACAAGCTGGACAATGGGGCTCATGTCGATTTTCCATGTGACATTTACTCTGGTTTCATCTGTAATTCCTGTTGCATTGATTGCAGTCGGATCTGCATATGGCATCCACGTGCTTACACATTATTATGTCGCTCTTGACATGACAGAAGGTGAACTCGACAAAGAAAAATATCGCAACGCAGTTTTCAGCGGTTTGAAAGAAGTCATGAGGGCTGTTCTCCTTGCGGGCATCACAACTGTAATCGGATTCATCTCACTGATTTCAAGTCCAATTGCACCACTCCACAGTTTTGCAGTGTTTACGGCAATCGGAGTTACAATTTCCCTTATTCTCGCTATAACATTGATTCCTGCCATTCTCTTGCTCAAGGACTACAAAAAGGTACAGGAAAGACACAATAAAAAGCATAATCTGAGTGAAAGGCTTGCCAAAAAATTGGAGAACGTACGTCGCCTTCGCGGTGGAAAAACTGCGGATGAGGCACAGGGAGACACGCTTTATCAGATTTACCATTTCTTCTGCGGATCCAAGCCACGCCTTTATCTTTCTTTGATTGTAATGGTGGGTATCTCCATAATAGGACTCAAGATGCTTCACATCGACACAGCTCTGGTAAACTATTTCCCCAAGGATTGCGACATGAGGCAGGACATGGATTACATAGACAGGCAGTTTGCAGGAACCAACAGCCTCTACCTCAACGTAAAGGGTCCAGACAAAGGCTCTCTCACAAATCCGGAAATCCTTAAAGCCGTTGACGATCTGCAGGGCTACATGGAAAGTGAATTCAGCGATGTTGGAAAGATTGTCTCATTCACGGACTTTATCAAAAGGATTAACCAGGTATGGCATGTTCCGACAACAGACAGCATAGAACCAGCAGAAGGCACAGAATTGACTGATGATTTTTCCGCCATGGACGATTTTGATGATCTTTCTGATTTTGACAGCTTTGACGATTTTTCGGACTTCAGTGAATTTGATGATTTTTCAGACTTCAGTGAGTTTGACGATTTTGACACAGTAACAGCAACAACAGAAGATAATACGGACTTCGATTATTCAACATGGACCGATCCAAACACAGCCTATGCACAGGCATTGGAACAGAACATCACAGTAGAAGATGCCATCACCATGCTGAACAAGGCATACATTGCCGCAGGAGGAAAGACTGCAAAAGTTGAAGATATTGTGGATGAACTTCAAAAGCAGGTGAACTATAACGGAAGTGCCTATTACGAGATTCCGTATGATACAGAAAAATATCCTGTTGCAAGCAGGGAAGAACTTGCAGGTGTCGTTCAGGGTTACCTCACATTGCTTTCCGGTTCCCTTGACCGCTTTGTGGACGATGACATGAATCCTCAGATAATGCGCATAACAGTTCAGCTCAGGAATCATTCAACTCAGACAACAGGCGACATAATCGCAGCCGCACAGAAATTCGCGGAGGAACATTTCCCGGCAGGTTACACATTGGAAGCAACAGGAACAGCAGAGATGGAATACACTATGACAAAGATGATTGTATCAAGCCAGCTTACAAGCCTCTTGATTTCTTTACTGTGTGTGTTCGTCATCATCGCTTTCTCATTCAAGAGCGGATGGGCAGGCCTTTTGGGAGCCGTACCTCTTGCACTTGCAATCATACTGAATTACATGGTCATGGGATTTGCCGGTATCAACCTTGATCTTGTTACAAGCATCATTGCATCAGTTGCAGTTGGTGTCGGAATTGACTATACGATACATTTCCTCAGCACATACAAGGAGGAAAGAACAAAAAGCGATGACCTTGAGGAAGTGACACGGATGACATTCAGAAAAAGCGGTCACGGAATTGTTACCAATGCAGTCGCTGTAGGATTTGGCTTCCTTGTACTCTGCTTCTCAAAGTTTGTAGTACTTCGTTACATCGGAATTCTGGTTGCCATCGTAATGTTCACATCAAGCTTCCTTGCAATGACAGTAATACCGGGCTTTTTGAACATGTACGCGCCGAAATTCATCAGCAAAAAATGAATCTATTTTTTAAGGAGATATATATATGAGAACAACAACTAAAACATTGGTCGCAGCAACATTTGCTGTTATTGGTGGACTCGCCTTTGCAGATGCCAGGGGAGATGAGATTATGAACAAAGTCGCCGACTTCAAGAAACCGAGCTTCTCTCAGAGTCAGGTAGTAATGACCCTTGAAGATAAAAACGGCACAAAAGAAGCAAGACAGATTGTTGAGTACGGAAAAGAGGAAGGTGGAAGAACCTATGTCGTAATGGATTTTAAGGGGCCGGCCTCTGTCAAGGATACACGCTTTCTGCAGATTACAAACAAAAATGGACCCGATGACAAGTTCATCTATCTTCCTGCCCTGAAATCTGTACGTCGTGTTAACTCAAATGAAGGTTCAAAATCCTTCATGGGTTCAGATGCAACTTACGATGACCTTACAACACGCGATGTCTCACAGGACGAACACCAGTTCCTGCGCGAGGAGTCAATCAAAGTCGAAAGCGGAGTAAGCTACAACTGCTATGTCATCAAGGAGATTCCAATTGACAAAAAGGACACACAGTACAACTACCGCCTTACATGGATTGACAAAAATACAATGTATCCGATTCACACAGAGATGTACGACAAGAACAACAAGCTTGTTAAAGTACTTGAAGTCTTGACCATCCAGAAGATTGACGGATATGACATGCCTATGGAAAACAAACTCAAGAACGTACAGACAGGCCACAGCACAACACTCAAGATTATGAAGGTCGTTGTTGACAAGCCTCTTCCTGAGCGTGTATTTACCCAGACATTCCTAAGCACAGGTAAATAAACCGGCATCATAGAAAACACAGGGAGGGGCATATCCAAATCCGGTTCAATACCCTTCCCCATTTTTTAGAAAATCAGTTTTAAGGAGAATGACATTATGAAAAAAACAAATGCAATAGTTTTCTTAGGTCTTGCGCTGGCTCTTTCGGCAAACTCATTCGCACAGGATTTTGATGATTTCGGTAGTTTCGGTGATTTTGAAGATGAGTCCGCTTCTTCTTCAAAACTGGAATTAAACGGCAGTGCATCCGTGGAAGTCCGAGCATACGTTGATGCTGACAAAGCCGAAGATGTGGAGGTCAAGGCAACCCCATCAGGAAAACTTAGCCTAAAATATGACGGCAACAAATCTGACATGAACATTACACTTTCTATTGATGCGGAAAAAGTAAAGTCACATCCAGAGGACATTGTAGACGAACTGGTCCTGCGCGGGTATTTTGGAAACCTCATGCTTGAGACAGGCAAACTCAAAGTTGTCTGGGGTAAAGGTGACAAACTGCACGTGTTTGACAATTTCAACGCCGACGACTATTCTGATTTTATAATCACCGACTACATAGACCGCCGCATTTCAACTCCAATGATCCGTGGCACATACAGTTTCCCTGCCGCAAACATCAACTTGGAAGCAATTTACACTCCACTTCTTTCCACCGACCATTTTGCAACAGAGGGCAGATGGGAACCCGCCCAACTTTCTTCTCTTACAGACGGTGCGACAAAAATAGTTTCCATGAATCTTTTGGGACTTGAAGCCAAAGCTGCAGCCGCAAATGCAGAAGCCGCCGCAGAAACAAATGCATCAGCAAAAGCCGCAAAACAACAGGCCGCCATCGCAGCAGACAAAGCCTATCTTGAATACCTCACTTATGCAAATGAACTTTCTTCTAATCCCGATTCAATTTTTCCGGACCTCATGAACCTAAAGTACAGTCAATATGGTGCAAGAATCCTTGGAACAGTTGGTATTTTTGATTTTGGTGCAAGCTACTATTACGGTTGGTACAAGCAGCCGTCCGTAAACTATTCAAGCTACATAGAAAGCATTGATGGAATGAAGGCAACAATTGCATCAAATCCAACAACCTTAGGAGTCGCTTATGCAGAATTGATTTCACAGGGCAAATCACAGTCAGAGGCACTTCAATCTCTGGCAGTGGCAAATGCATGGCAGTTTTCTCTTCCAACCCTTGACTATGACAGAAAGCAAACTTTCGCTGTGGAGGGAGCAACTGTAGTATGGCATTTTAATTTGCGCGGAGAATTTGCATATAACCTTACCGATGATTTTGACGGAACAGATCCATGGGTACACAATAACTCAATCGCATGGCTTGGAGGATTCGACATTGACCTTCCATTCTGGAATGCAAACCTTAACGTACAGGAAACTGGAACTTTAATCCTTCACGGAGATGAATGCGACACAAATCAAAATCAATATGCGGAATATAATGCAAACGATGTGGACTATTCAAAGAACGGATATACCAATAACAAGATTGTCTGCAACTTTACCACATCTTTCCTGAACGACAGGCTTACACCGGAGATAACCGCATTATATGGAATTGAAAACGGAGACCTCGTGATTCTTCCGTCACTTACATACAAACCAGACCAGAACCTTACGCTCACGGCAAAGGGAATGTACATCTGGTGCAGGGATGAATACAGCGAATTCTCCGCATGGGAAAAGAACAGCTTTGTAAGTCTTTCGGCACAATATCAATTCTAAAAAAAAACAGTTTGCAAAGAAGGATCAGCGTTAACAAATCCTATTGCAAACTGTTAATCATTATTTTTTTAAGATATTATTTTTCCGGACGCAGGGTTGCGCTTACATAGTTGTCTGTCGGAAGATACTTGCGTGCGGCATCCCTGATTGCTTCTGCTGTAATCCATGACGGAACAGAAGTGGTATCACCAGCCACGCTCAAAGGTTCTTCCTGCAGATATGCACCGTACAGTATGCGGTTTGCCCACCAGGAGTTTGAACGGAGGTTTGTCTCCTTGTTTCGCCTGTATGTTTCCTTGAGTGTCTTGAGGTATGAATCGTCAACAAGATTTGCCTGCAGGTCCTTGATGCATTCTACCGCAGCCTGAATGAGCTCCTTGCTTCTGGTCGGGTCACATGAGAATACGACAGGAACCATATAGTAGCGGTTGTTTTTGCCATCTATATTACCGCCTACATTTACATTATAGGCCCCGCTCTTGTCTTCACGGATTACTTCCCTAAGGCGAATTTCAAGCAGGCAACTGAGCTGTTCGAACAAAGCCTCCTGCTTCCATCTTTCGGTCATGTCTTCCGGATAAGTCTGGCTTCCTACAAATCCAATGAATGCTGCACCCTGTGCTTCCTTACCCTTTACGACATCCGCATTTTTAATTCCGCTTCCAATCTTGAACACGGGTTCCTTTGCGCTTTCTTTCTTGGAGCTGTCACCCTTTAAGTTTCCGATGTATGAAGAACAGTAGTCGAGGATTGTCTTTTCGTCAAAATCACCCACGATGATAAATGCCCAGTCGGCGGCATTGCTGAACCTCTCGGTAAAGAGTTTTTCACCTTTCTTGCGGTCAACCAGCTTTACGTAGGCATCGTTTATGTCCTGGAAACGATAGGGATCATTGAACAGGAGTTCATTAACCTTATTGGAGAATGCGCTCATTGGCTCAAGATTATATGACTTTGCAGAGGCCTTGATGTCGTCCATTGTAAGACTCCATCCCGCATCTGTAAACTTTGGATTTTCAAAAATCTGATACAGGAGCTGGAACATTATCTCTGCGTCTTCCTTTCCGGAATAAGCGTACATGCTTTCAAAAGTGTTGCTTACATTCAAGTTGAATGAAACGTTCTTTCCACTGATGAATTTCCTGAACTGACTGAAATCCATGTCACCAATGCCGGACAGAATTCTTACCTGCAATGCCGTCTTTAACGAAGGATAATCCTTTGAGTCATACAGATAGCTTCCTCCCTTGCTGTAGGCACTCATGTAAATTGAATTCTTCTCGTAGTTGGTTTTCTTTGTGTAAACTGTAGCACCGTTGTCAAAGACATATTCTGTGGCACCCAATTCCTTGATTGATTTCTTTGAAACCACAGTTGCCTTTTTGGAAGGAGCCTTCATTATTTCGTCAAAGGTTTCCTTATCCTCGTATGCGGCAAGTTCTGATGAACGGTAATTCGTCCACAAATCCTTTATGACTGCATCAGACGGCAAGGTTTTGTCGCCTGTAGGTGCAAGGTTAAGGCAGATTGTTCCACGGTCCGGGAACATTTCCCTGATGACGGAGTTCACTTCTTCAACTGTAATTTTTGGAAGGAAGGTCTTGGAAAGCCTGTATGCATCTGCATCAGATATATTGGTTTGACCTGCGACAATTTCTGCAACAATTTTCTGTGCCCTGACAGAAGAAGTGGTATTTGCAGCTTCCTTGTAAGTAGCCTCAATGTTTGAACTCATTGCGAGTTTTGTATTGTCCAATTCAGCCTGAGTAATTCCATGCAACAGCAGGCGGTCGTATTCATCGAGCATCAGTTTAAATGCATTCTGATACTGGCCGTCCTTTGGAACGAATGCAAGACCCATCATCAGCGAGTGGTTTGTTATAGAGCTTGCAAGATAGTTTGCTCCAATCCATGGGCAGTCAGGTTTTACGCTCAGTTCCATAATGCGCTGGTTTGCGATTGTAAAGGCAACATTTTCTACAATGCTCCTTCTGTACTGGCTTTCCGTCTGAGGTGCCTGATAGTCCTCGTTGACTGCCATAATCTGTGTCAAAGGATATGCCTGCTCAGGGTCCCTGAGGGTTGAAACTGTTTTTGTATTGTTTTCTGGAACTGTATAGACAGGTTTCGTTATCGGTTTTTCGGATGCCGGAATTGTTGCCATATTTTTCTTAATGACATTAACAAGTGTAGCAGTATCAGCATCTCCTACAACAACAACGGACATAAGCTCGGGGCGATACCACTTTTCGTAAAAGTCAACAAGCCTCTGCCTCTTTTGCTTCATGATTATGTCCATGTCACCGATTGGAAGACGATCTGCATAGCGGGATCCCTTTAACGTCTGTTGAACAAGAAGATCGTTGATTCTTGCACTAAGTCCCAAAGACCTCATGCGCCATTCCTCACGGACAACACCGCGTTCCTTTTCAAGCTCATCAGCGGGGAATGTAATGCCAGCTGCCCAATCCCTTAAAATGAGGAGTGCCTGGTCCAAAACCTCTGGATTGTCTGCAGGTATTTCCAGCATGTACACAGTTTCATCAAATGAGGTGTATGCGTTCAGATCTGCTCCGAAATTCATTCCGTTTTCTTCAAAGAATTTGATGATGCCGTTTTTTTCAAAATGCTCGGTTCCGTTAAATGCCATGTGTTCGATCAAGTGGGCAAAACCCTTTTGGTCGTCATCTTCCATGTTTGAACCTGCGTTTACGACAAGACGAAGCGAGATGCGGTTTTTGGGCTCGGAATTTTTCTGTACATAATATGACATTCCGTTTGCCATGGTACCCGTCACAACTGATTTATCCGACTTTAACTTTACGTCACCGCCGGAAGAAGTAGAAGCACATCCTGCAAGAAGACTCAAGGCCATGATTGCAGAAAGAAGTAAGGACGTCCATCTTGCATAACGGACGAATTTAGACTGTTTCATTTTTTTCTCCTAATTTATGAAATAGACTTAGAAAATTAGCTTGTATACTAGCATATTTATTACAAAAAGGCAACCAAGGCCAAGATATAATAAATTGTTAAACTTTAAAATCTATATGGAATAATTATCTTCAATATGTTATAGTTCCTCAGGAGATATAGCTATGGTCATTGTTTTAAAAAAAGACATCACAGAATCTGACAAAAATGAACTTAAGAAATTCCTTACAGAAAAAAATTTCAAGTTGAACGAAGTAGTCGGAGAAGAAGACACAATTCTTGCGGCAGTCGGCAAAATGCAGATGAACATCGAAGAGCTTGAGACAAAGCCCGGAATAATGCGTGTCATTCCAATCAGCAAGCCATACAAGCAGGCAAGCCGTGAGTTCAAGAGTTCAGACACTATCGTAGAAATTGCAAACAACAGGGGCCAGATAATCCGTGTGGGTGGAAAACGTCTTGTTGCCATAGCAGGTCCTTGTGCAGTAGAAAGCCGTGAGCAGCTGATGTCTGTTGCGGAAAAAGTGGCATCCAGCGGTGCAAGCATGTTAAGGGGAAGGGCCTATAAGCCTCGTACATCCCCATATGCATATCAGGGAATGGGAGAAGAAGGCCTTAAGATTTTGCGTGAGGCAGGAGACAAATTTGGTCTCCCTGTAGTAAGCGAGATTGTCTCTGGTGAACTTATTCCGCAGATGAAGGACTATGTTGATGTAATACAGATTGGAAGCCGCAACATGCAGGACTTTGACCTCCTGAAAAAAGTAGGTGCGACAGGTAAACCCGTAATCCTAAAAAGAGGCTATACTGCAACTCTTGAGGAATTCCTCATGTCTGCCGAATACCTTCTTGCCTCTGGAACAGAGAACGTAATTCTTTGCGAGCGGGGAATACGCACGTTTGAACATTCAACAAGGAATACCCTTGATCTTTCTGCCATACCGGTATTAAGGAAGCTTACACATCTTCCCATCATCGTCGATCCATGCCATGCACTAGGACAAAGGGATTTGGTTTTACCAATGGGGCTTGCCTCAATTGCAGCAGGTGCAGACGGAATCATGGTTGACGTTCATGACAATCCAGAGAAAGCCCTTGCGGGTGGTGCGGCATCTTTAATTCCAGCCCAGTTCGACAAGCTCATGCATGACATAGAGGCCCTTGCTCCTGTAATGGGAAAAGCGGTTGCACACATACGTGAAGAAAAACACGAGAAGGTTGTATGTGCCTACAGCGGTAAACGCGGTGCCTATGCAGAACAGGCCATAAGCCGTTATTTTGACACAAAGGATGTAAGCGCATACAGCGTGGATTCATTCAGCGAAATATTTCAGAGTGTGCTGGACGGAAAAGCAGACTACGGAATTGTTCCGATAGAGAATTCTCTTGCAGGCTCGGTTTACCAAAACTACGACAACTTCATGCGTTTCCAGGATGTAACCATTGTCGGTGCAATCACATTGAACATACGCCATGCCCTTCTTGGAGTAAAAGGCTCCTCCATCTCCGACATCAAAACTGTATACAGCCATCCACAGGGATTCAGCCAGTGCAAGACTTTTTTGGATGCACACCCGGACTGGATTCATGTAGATGCAATATCAACAGCGACTGCAGCCCAGATTGTTGAATCAAAGAACGACAAGTCAGTTGCGGCCATAGCAAGTACAATCAACTCCGGCATATATAATCTTGACGTTCTTCAGGAAGACATAGAGAACGATCCTTCCAACTTCACGCGTTTTGTAATAATTCAGGCAAGCTCAAATGCAGATGGCAAAAGCGGAGAGCTTAACATCAAGCCCAACATGGCAAGCTTTATATTCAAGACAAAGAACGAGGTTGGTGCGCTTTATAAAACCCTTGGCGTATTCGAAAAATTCAAGATCAACCTTACACGTCTTGAAAGCAGACCGCTTGAGGGACAGCCATGGCAATACTGGTTCTATGCGGACGCTTCTCTGGAAAACATAAACGGCAGCCCCAGGGAATATGTGGCCACCGTCATAGATGCGTTAAAAGATGTAGTTGAGGACTTGCGGCTTCTTGGTGTATATCCGGAAAGCCGCCCCTAAGATTACTGTCTTTCTACAAGAACTGTAGAACCGGCCTTGAAGCCCCAATGGTCAAAGACATACTGGCTTAACGCTCTGCTTGTTTCAACAAAATCCTTGGCCTCATTTCGTACAACATAATTACATGCCGCAGGATTATTACTTGCAATGGTATTCCATGATGCCCTTGTCTTAAAGTAAGGTCCTGTTGCAGAAACTGACTGCTGCAGGTGATATGCCATGAATTCATTGTGCATGAGGTAATCATCCGTGATGTCATATTGAAGTGATGGATACACAGAAAAATATGTCCTGAGGAATTCCATGGAAGTCTTGTCAAATGCATCATAAAGTTCGGAAACATAATCCCTGAAATCACTATCGGTAAAATAGATTCCGTGCCAGCTTTCGTGAGCCATTAGTGTGTGCCTTAAATCAGAACCTGATTCCCTTGCAATGGAGATTACGGCACCTTTGCCTCCTGAATATGTTCCGTCTCCGTTGTTAAGGATGATTCCGTTGTCAAGAAGAATCTGCCTGAGCATTTTCTCGCGTGCATTTATCCTGAAGTTTTTCTCGTTAACAAGATTAAAGAACCTTGCTATATCGTCTCCCTTGTAGTCGTGAGCGTTGTAGCCATGTTTTTCACGAACAAAATCATCACTGACCAAAGTTCCCTTGTATCCGTTTTTCTCTACAAAATAAGCAAGGCGTGTAAAGAATTCATTCTGCACCTTGTAGTTCTTAAAGTCAAAGATCAGGACCTCTGGGAATTCCTCCCACACATAAAGCTCGTAATCCTTGTTCCTCCACTTGTTCATGGGCCAGTCAAATACAAAGCCAAGGTCACAGGTCAAGCCTTTTGTAACGATGCCGTCTTCATTTGGAGCATACTCATCTGCCGGGTTTGCAGACATGAATGCCGCATGGATGTTTGGTTTTCCGTCCTCGCTCAAAACTGCAAAAGGTTCTGTCATTGAAGCCGTCTGCAATGTAAATGTCTGCTGGCTGGGGGAAGCATAAAGCTTGAATGAATCAGGACCATAATGGAACACAGTTGAAAAAGGTTCTTCCATTGTACCGTATGATGCCGGAGGATAAAGTGCAATGGTGATTTTTGGCAAAACCGAATTCGGCCCCATCTGAGTGTCGAATATCTTCATGCCGTCGGTAAAGTCAATCACACCGGAATTCATCTCTCCACCAGAAGGACCTGCCGCCCAGATATTGTTAAGTGAGTCAGCGCCGATAACCGCATCGATGAATGAAACTGAAGACACTGTACATGGCATGGTGGAAGAAATGTACATTCCGCTTGGAACAGGCTTTTGCGGATCAAAGCACAGGGAAAGAGTCACGTTATCCACATGATCAAATTCAAGGGAAGGACTAACCACCTCGGAAATAGAGACATATTCATTTTCACCCTGGCCCTTGCTCATGATGCCGAGAGTAACTTTTCCGTTTCCTGCAGACACAGATATTACGGCCTGTAATGCAAGCCTTTGTTTTGTGGAAACCTTTGCAAGCATTGTCTGCCGCTGTTTATCGGTAAATTCAAAATACATGCAGTTCTGTTTTTCAGGAGACTTAATCGTGGCATTCACAGCTTCCTTGTTAAGTCCCACAAGAGGAACACCCTGACAAGTGACGATGGAGTCCCCTTTCTTCTGGGAACAGGCACTGACACAAACAACTAAAACCATAAGAATTGAGCAAAACAAAATTTTCAAGTCTTTCATATTCATAATACTACACTATTTTTAAGAATTACTCTATACTATTTTCATGCTTGTTTTAATTCCGCACAAAGATACAGCCAACATTCTGTGCAACATATCAAAAAAAATCCTCCTTGAATTCAACAGCCGGAAGAAACTGTCCGTTTTTCCGGTATTTCCTCTGTGGGCATCTCTGGAAAAGCAGCCGGCAGATCCCTCGCTGATGACGGTCTATGACTACAAGATAAAAGAAGACAAGCTTGTGTTTCCTGTTGAAGTGGTGGACAGGGACGATGTTTTAAGGACGGAAATTGTATTTGGAAAAATCAATGACCCGGAAGCCGGGGTAAAAATATCTGTTCCGGAGATAAAAGATAAGTTTCCAGTGTTCTCCCGCGTGTTCAAGACAGGCGATGCTGTTTTTGAGGACAACAGCTGGAAACTCTATGATGAAAAATGGTTCAAGGGCAGGAACTAAAGCCTACCCCCACAGTATCCGTGCGTTTACGGAGAATCAGCTCATTATCTTGTCGCCGCGATCCATTGCGGTAAGGCCTGACTTTAACAGCTCAAGGATGCCGTATGGCTCAAGCAGGCGGATTAAAGAAGAAATCTTGTCCTCGCTTCCTGTTGCCTCTACGATAAGGGCATTTTCTGAAACGTCAACGATATGGGCACGGAAGATGTTGCATGTCTCGATGATGACGGCTCTTTTTTCTCCTGTTGCCTTTACCTTGATAAGTGCCATTTCCCTTTGTGTGGTCTCTGAAGGATTGCAGCGCTGAATAGAAATAACCTCAACAAGCTTAGAAAGCTGCTTTTCGATTTGCTCAAGAGTATATTCATCACCGCTTCCGACAATGGTCATGCGTGAACGCTCAGGGTCAGATGTCTCACAGACAGTAAGCGAGTCAATATTATATCCACGGCGACTAAAAAGGCCAGAAACGCGGCTCAATACACCGGCATGATTTTCAACTAAAACAGAAAGCACATATTTTTCCATAAAAAGTCCTCCAGGTTTTCTATACTATAGCAAAGAAACGGCTAAAAGTCAAACTATGGGAGCTTATTCCACAGTCACGACACCGCCCCACGGAATATTGAAATTTGAGCAAAGGGTGCGGTATTCCTCCTCATCCTTTTGGTTCTTGTAACCGGTGCAAAAGAAAGTGCAGTCATCGGGAAGTTCCTGACGGTTCATCCCAGCATCAGAATCCCCCTCCGGCAAATAATCCTGAGTTAAGGAATCCTCCACCTTTATTGCCTGATTCACCACACCTTCACGGCTGTCCACGACAATCACGTCCGGTCCGGCAGCTTCCTTCATCTCCGACGCAATGTGGGTAAAATGCGTGCATCCCAGAATAATCGTGTCACAATCCCTCTGATGAAAAAAATCTATAGCGGGTTTAACGGCGGCAAGACGCTCCTCTTTTGTGGCGTTAAAAAACTTGTGCTCAATAAAATTGATAAGCTCCGGGTCTCCCCTGTTGAACACCTGGCAGTCACTGGCAAAATCCCTGACCAAACGCTCGTTGTATGGATTTGCAACCGTGGCATTTGTCGCAAGCAAACCTATCCTTTTATTTTTTGTTACCTTTGAGGCAAGGCGTATGGCTGGAACCGTTCCGATTATGGCAAGATTTGGGAAACGTACCCTAAGCTCATCAAGGGCAGTAACGGAAATGGTGTTGCATGCTATTACAAGAGAGCGCGGATTCCATTTCTTTATGATGAAGCCTATGGAACTGGAAGCGGATTCAATAACCTCTTCTTTTGTCTTCTGGCCGTATGGGAAATGAATCGTGTCTCCAAGATAAACACATCTGGCTTGTGGCCTTTTGTTCTTTAATGCAAGCATATACGGAATGCCACCCGTACCGCTATCAAGAAAAGCAAAATCTATGTATCCGTTCATCGATATTATCCAAATAGTGAATCAAAGGCCTTTTTCGCAAGGGCTGCCTTGTCGCTGCCACCCGAAGAACCGTTCCAATGCCTTTTGATCTTAAAACTGTCACAGAAATTGGCTCGTTCCTTGTCGCTTACGATTTCCTGCACGGTCTCATGACAGTCGTAATGACTTCCGGGCGAATAATACTCACAGTTCCTGCAGGAATGAAGATCCGCATGACAGACCGGACACTCTGAATTCCTGGAAATTGTCTCAAATTCTACATTATTTCCGCATTTCCAACACATATTTCTATTGTAGCCATTTGACTAAATGATTTCAATAGCGTAAATTATAGATATGTATTTGTTCAGAAAATGTGAATACCCAGGATGCAACTCTTTTGCAATCTCCAGGGTAAACCAGGAAAAAGATACACTGGAAAGCAGCACCTTTTGCCTCAAGCACTCACCTTCTCCGGAGGAAGAGACATCCTCGATAATCCAGTACATAATGGCGCATGACAAGATAATCAACCTGAATGCGGACAGCGTTACCCTGGACAACCTGGAACTTGGCAGCAAGAAATTCTACGGATGCAATTTCCAGCACAGTACATTCAACAACATACAGTCCAACCAGCTCAGGGCAAGAATGTGCATGTTCGATTTTTCCACATTCAGCGACTGCTCCTTTACACAAAGCAACATTCAGTTTTCCTCGTTCTCCGGCAGCAAATTTGTTCATGTTACATTTACCGGAAGCGACCTTATCCACAATAATTTTAACGGAATCACAAGTTATCAGAGCAGCTTTGACGACAGCGACCTTTACAACAGCCGTTTCATAAAATCAATACTCATCAACACATCAATGATAAACTGCAACCTAAAGAAGGCGGCATTCTACGAAGCGGCACGTGAAGGAGTCTCTTTCAAGCTGTCAAACACAAGGGAAGCATTGCTAGACAGGAAAAAAGGCGGAATGATCGGTGAGATCGGTGCAAACTTTGACGACGCAGGAGATGAACAATGAAGATTTATTTTCATCTTTGCCTTGAGGAATTTACAAATTCATATCTTGTAGTAAACAATGATCCGTC
Source organism: Treponema sp. (assembly GCA_016281495.1). Lineage (GTDB taxonomy): Bacteria > Spirochaetota > Spirochaetia > Treponematales > Treponemataceae > Treponema_D. The sequence goes on from JAEEIU010000059.1 coordinate 17,244, forward strand.
CGTAATGGAAGCCATCATAATTGATCCGGGAAAAATCTCAGGAAACATCATCTCGCAGATAGAGGAAGGCGGATACAAGCTGACTGGAGTATTGATAACCCACAACCACGAAAATCATGTTCATGGTCTTTCAACACTGACAAAGATATATTCACCACAGGTATATGCCACAGATTACGAGATTGAAGGAATAAAAGCCGAACTTATTCGCGGAGACGGAAAACTTAAGCTTGCAGGCTTTGACATAGAGTATTATTCAGTTCCGGGACACTCCGCAGACAGCATGGTGTTCAAAATCGGAAACGTTATGTTTACGGGAGACACGATTACGGCAGGCGTAGTCGGAGAAACCTCGGGCACATATTTTAAAAGGCTGCTGTGCTCAAACATCCTTAAGAAAATCCTTAACCAGAACGACGATCTGGTACTGATGCCAGGTCATGGTCCGCCAACAACTGTCGCGGCAGAACGCTATTACAACCTGGACATCAGCGAGAACCGCAGGTATACGGGAAATCTGGCTATACGTTGAACAAGTCGATTTGACCGCCTATCTGCTTGATTGTATGCTCCATCTGATTTGAAATGTCACTCAGGACGGCACCGGTCTGGTTAATCCTGTTTGCACCGTCAGACATCTCCTTCATGCTTCGTGTAATCATGGCAGAAGAATCCTTAAGCGCCTCTATCTCTTTCATGATCATCTCGTTGCGTGAAGACATTTCCTTTGATGCGTGGCTAACTTCCACCGTACTGTCATTCATGTCACGCAGAGTCATGCCAATCTGCTTTGAACCTGCATTCTGTTCATCCATTGCCGCCTTGATCTGCATGACAAGCTCATCTGTTTCCTTGATTTTACCCGACACTGCAGAGAATGCATTGGAAGATTCAGTGGATGCGGCTACAACTTCCGTAATGGAATCCTTGATGTTATTCAGCTGTTCACCGATTGTCTTTGACTGTGCGGAAGATGTCTCGGAAAGCTTACGAATTTCGTCAGCAACAACGGAGAATCCTTTTCCTGCCTCACCAGCGTGGGCTGCCTCGATTGCCGCGTTCATGGCAAGGAGGTTCGTCTGCTCTGCTATGCTTGAGATTGCCTGGTTAGCTTCAACAAGCATTTCTGACTGGCTTTCTATCATCTTGATCCTGTCGTTTACATCCTGCTGCTTGTTGAATCCCATCTGAGCGTTGTTTGAAAGGGCCACAAATGAGTCTGCCATTTTTTCCACAGATGAATTTACAGAGGCAATGTTTCCGATCATCTCCTCGATTGCGGATGATGCCTGGCTTACACCTGCCGCCTGACTTTCGATCATGGAATCAAGTGTCGTTATTTCCTTAGATATTTCTTCTACGGCTGTTGCAGTCTGATCAACCGTTCCACCCTGATGTTCTATCTGAGTTGAAATGCCCTTGATGTTTGCAATAATCTGCGTGATGGCAGAGGATGTTTCCTGGGCACTGGCCGTCATTGAGTTACCGGCATTGTTAAGTGTATTCTTGGAGCTCTTTAACTCCTGGATCATCTTCTGCATCTTGTCAAGGAAGAGGTCAAACTTGATGACCAGTTCACCTATCTCATCCCTAGTGTACAGCTTGCAGCGTTTTGTAAGGTCAGCGTCTCCGGACTGAAGCTCGGTAAGGAAGTTAGAAACGTTTCCAATACGCCACATCGTATGCTTAAAGAACATGAAGCACACTAAAAGCAGGATTATACCAAGCACAAGCATTACCGGAACAACCCAACGTACTGTCTTGTGCTGAATCGTCTCAATCGTCTCCAAATCCTTGGCGATAAAAAGCATTCCAACTATTTCCTTGTCGTCTCCCTTTAACGGTGAATAAACAGAATAGTATTTCCTACCCTGGATTACGTTTGGGCCCTTATATGGAGTTCCTGTAACCAAAACCTGATGAACAATAGTCTGATTGTCCAGTTCTGTACCGATGGCATTGGGTATTGTCGTTGAGACACGGAGCTTGTCCTTAAAGACCGTACACTGGACGTTGAATGACTTGCTGATTAAATCTGTAAATCCCTTGGTCAAATCATAACCGCAGAGGACCACCCCCACAACCAGTCCGTCAACCGTAACAGGAACGGCATACAGGGTGCAGAAGCTGAGATTGTCTATGGCTTCTATCGTGTGGAAATTTTTTCCGGCAAGAGACTGCCTTACAACTTTTGTATTTGAAACGTCTATTCCATCGGAAATGCCCCATGAGGCTCCCGGAACGACAAGGCCCTTTTCATCAACGATTGCAAGGAGGTCTATGTCAGTTACTTTGCGTGCGTTTTCCACCAGCTGCTTTATTTCCGCCTGATTGTTTGCATTCAGGGCATTTTTCAGCTGAAGGTTTTCCGCCATAATTGCGCTTATGTTCTTTAGTGTTGACTCACGGTCTTCAAGAATTCTGTTGGCGCCGCCGGAAGTGTATTCAAGGTCGTCTATCGTCTCATTCAGATAACCGTTGTTAAAAACAGTAAGTGAAACAAAGGCAACAACAATCTCTGTAAACAAAACTGCTATTCCGGTTATGAGCGTTAACCTGAGTGTGAGAGGCAGAGCCTTCTTAGCATTCGTGTCAAAACGATCCAATTCTTTTCTAGCCATAATAACCTTCCTTAAAACCACTCTCTGCCCAATTATAATGAGCCAAAAGCTAAAAGTCAAATAAAATTAAGTTATAAGTCCGTTTTTTCAATGCACGATTATTTATGTTCTATCTTAAATAAATTACTTACAAGCGTATAGATTTATGTTCATTCCCTCAGAGTCAAAGGCTATGCTGCACCGTCCGTTCCCGTACAAAGAAAGGGCCTGGGCAAAGGAATTGTTGCCTTTCAGGAAAAATGGCGTTTTCTGGGCAAGGTCATAATACACGGAAATTGAGGAAGGCTGGTCGCTTAATCCTTCCATCTTGTCCCATGTGCTTTCCTCATCTTCTGAACCCGCACCCTCTGAGACATACAGTTTGGAAAGTGCCTCGGGAGACTGTGAAAGATAGATGAATCCGTCCTGAACAAAATAATACGGAGAAGGAAGCGAAATTTTAAAGACCGAAAGCAGCTTGTCCACAAGGGAAGGAAGCATAAGGTGATTGAGTTTTGCGCCATACCTTGTTACGGAGGCCTCGTTCTTTACAAAAAGGGAGGAAGACATTTTCTTGAACACCCTGTCCCTTTCATTCTCGTCTGCCACCTCAACGGCAAATACAGTCTGTTCACATCCCTTTACCCCAAGAACAGCAATTTCCTGTCCCGACCACTTAAAAAGAATGTCATCCAAAGTCATGCCAAGCAAAACCCTGCATACCTTTTGGGCACCAGACCACAAAGTCTCCAGGCTATCACTTTTGGGAAACAGCGGGAACATCGCATCCTTTAATTCCGAAAGATTGGCCATGTTAAGCAGCGTACATGACGTTACATCACTGCTGAGTTTTGATCCAAAAGACGGAACAGTTGATTTTCTTGCAATCAGATTTGAAAAATGACTTTCCCTGTTAAAGTCAATTGGAAGCTTCATGTCAACATTTATCTTTGAGTCATCCACGTCAAGGGAAATGTATGCGGGAACTGAATCATCCAGCATGCCGTCGATTTCCTGGGTTATGATGTTTCTTCCAGTCAATGCCCTGAACAGGACATGCGGCTTAACCTCAATCTTAAGGGAACTGTCGTCAGAAGAATCCTTTTCCTCCTCATACTGTGTATCGGAGCCCTGCTTTACCATCTCCATTGACTTTACAAAAAGATCCTTGCTTCCGGAGGCAATCACAAGATTCTTGTACGGCTTAAAATAACAGAAGGCACCGTCGTTTTGAATCCTAAAATAGGAAAGGCCTTCTTCCTTTACATATTCAATGTCCTTGACGGCATCATTGTGTACATGAGTCAGATACAAGGGAGAAAGTCTGGTAAGGGCAGCATAGGGTCCCATATCGATTACGGCAATATAATTGAACAAACCGTTTTCATCTGAATAAAAGGCAAGGTCGGTTTTGCGAGAGGTAATCTTACGGAACAGTTTCTTTTCCCGCATTTTTGAATTCTTTAATCCAATTAGCGCAAATTTTGCACCCCTTACTCCAGGAGAAGAAAGGATCAAATCCGTTACCTGCAAATCCAAGAGGTGATCAAAAGTCTTGTAAGCGGAATCGGTATGCATGAATACAGAATAGTCAGAAGGTATTGCAGAACGAGAAGGAACCTTTTGCATCCAGGCAATCCCAATCCATATTCCGGCCAGCAGGATTAACAGCATCAGAATGACAAAAATCACACGTATAATCTTGAATGTCCTTTTCCTTGGCTTATGAACGGAGACACTATGTTCTACAGGACCAGTAATTTCATTTTCCATCTAATTCAATCGTCATTTCTTCTTGAAAAGTTTTTTTACACGGCCTGCAAATTCACGCGGAGACAGGAGTACAAAACTTGCATAACTTATGTAAATCCTCATTATAACTACCATAAGCATAAGGGTCGTAACAAAAGACCATTGCAGGTTAAGGTCATACGGAAGATCTCGTGACCTCATTTTAAGATATATTGAAATCTGCCCCCACAGTGGAGATACAAATGATATTATCTCAAACACGCAGAGAATCACCGCCACAACAAGAGTCACGAATTTGCACAAATCAGAATTGAACGCATGCTTGAACAGTGAAAGGGACAAAAGAGAAGAAACGATGATTACGACAACCCAGTAAATCACACGCTCGGCATTGGGAGACAAAAACAGCACGGAAAGATCTTCCGCCGCATCTTCCTTTAGCACCTTAAAGCTTATATGGCTGAACATTAAAAACAGGACGAAAACATAGAGTATGGTCACCACGATGTTTACGATTCCAGCTGCCTTTATCAACTTGTTTTTATCTTTCATTCACATAGCCCCTTTTCATACAGGTTTAAACTCCACGGTTAGTTCAGGTAAATTTATTGAAGAAACTTTTACGTCTATTTCCTGATTAAGATTAAGCTCGGCATTCACAGCGATGTTCACTTCCAAAGCAAGAGACGGAATTGAAAACAACGGGAGCTTCTGGCTTGTATCCAGGCATACCGCCTTACCCGTCCATTCCGGATTTTGAAGGAGATATACCAGGGTCCAGTGCATGTTGCTCTTGCGTTCTGCCTTGTGTGCGGCCTGTGCGGCTTCTTCTCCCATTGCAACACGGAGGAGCATAGTGTCCTTGTCCAGCATCTGCCGTTTATCCAAAAATGCCCTTAGCTGCATGTGTGCTATCAGATCACCGTACCGCCTGAGGGGACTTGTAACCTGACTGTACATTGCAAGTCCCAGTCCGCAGTGCATCGATGGAGTTACACCCACGGAACGCCTGTGCATGCAACGCCTTAGCCTGTATTGACCAGCCAATCCTTCCGGTACAGATTCAATTCTATCCGGTTCCTCCTGGCTTACAAACGGGAAAGGTATTCCGTTCTGGAATGCAAAACGCGCTGCCCCTTCTCCTGCCAATAGCATCATCTCGCGTATCATGGCGGAACTCTGTGGATGTACAACTTCCTTTATCGTTACGTTCTTTGTATCGGGATCCACAGAGATGTTCACCTCCGGCATCTGTATCTGAACCGCTCCGCTTTTTTTCCTGCGCTGCTCATTTTTTTCCGCAATGTCAAACAGAGGCTTTAGCTCCGGGCTTTCCTTTAATGTATCCGCCTCCTGATATGTAAGGCGCTTGACGTTCACATGGGTTTTAAAAATCTGGCAGTCATTTATGGTTCCGTCATCGTTCAATTCCAGTCTGAAAGAAAGTGCCCTGCTTTTTGAAGTAAGTCCAAGGGCATAATCCTCAAGGGATTCCTCACAGAGCATGCGTGATGCACCCTCGGGAATATAAAGCGTGCTTCCCCTCTCCCGTGCAACCTTGTCTATTGAACTGTCCGGCATTACTGTACTTGCTGGATCTGCGATGTGCACCCAAAGATATTTTCCGTCAAATGCAACGGCATCATCAGGGTCCGCAGACCACTCGTTGTCGATGGCATAGGAGACACCCTCAACCTCAAGCCTTTCTTCTTCCGGTGGAGAGGCCAGTGACTCGCTTGCCGAATGCATGGAAAGTCCCCAGCGGTACGGGTATGGATTTCTTGTTATTTTCCATATTCCTGTATCAAGCAAAAGCTTATGTGCTCTCTCCGGTGTTTCCTTCATGTGTGCATCGTGCATGGTGCGGCTCTTGTCGGTTTTTCCAAGTGCAAGAGATTCTACGTCAACCATGTATTTTGAATCGCCTTCAATCAGCTGTTTTTGCTTTAACCTCTGGATGAACGCGGCCCTGAGTTCCTCTTCCTTTCCCTTTTGATCCGCCTTTTCCTTTATGGCATCAATATCCTTCTGGCTTCGTGGAATGAACACAAGCCTTTGGTTTTCGTAATCTTTTTGTGAGGCAGAAAAATAAAGCGTGTCACGGATCAATGCGTAAAGTGCATAGGCTTCGTCCGCAGAAAAATCACCGTAAAAAAGCTGAACCAGCTCGGAAAATTCAATTGGAGAACTTGAAGTTGCCTCATCAGAAAGCAAAAGCTCATGTGCCTCCGCAAGCTGTTTTCCTACAGTGCCGTCCATGTTAAAATCTGCCGAAGATGCCTTGTCCAGAACTGCCTTTAGGGAAGACGCAGGTCCCTCATGCAAAAGGACCACATCCTTTTCCCTTACATTTTGGGTAGAATAAACACCGGCTTTTTGAGTCGGAAACTGAATGGGAAATTTTCCACCCGAAGGAGAGTCTGTTACAAGAGCAGCATCATTTTTATATAAAACGACAGAGTTCTTCTTTATCATCATATTACCACAAATATTGATTTTATAGCAAAAACCAATCTATATCAACAGGACCCCTTTACAGAAAGCTCAAACGGCTCAACAGGAATCATCAGGCTGCCTTGAGTTTTAGCCCTGACGTACAGCTCAACATCGCGGGGACAGTCTGCCATCAGGTAACAGATACTTGTGACTTTTCCGCATATGTCATCGGGGACATTCAGCCTTATGCTTTTGTGTCCCTCTATCATGCCTGAGACCTCAAGCTTTTTTCCTCCTGCAACAAAATAGAATCCCTTTACATTGTTTTCTTCATTTGTAATTGAACACAGTTCGCTGTTCTGCAAATCAAAATCAATCACAAAGCTGTTTCCTTCAATATTAAATCCGGCAGGAAGCGGAGAACATGGAATGTCATTTTTTCCATACGCAAGCCTTAAAGCCTCGTAAGAAAGCCTTTTTCCCACAGTGGATTTTTTTTCGGGATGAAGGTCGTTCCATTCGCCTGCATCAATTGCAACCGCAAGGCCACAGTTCTTTACCTTATGGCTTGCCTCTGACTGTGCACGCCTAAGATTCACCCAGTCTGTCTCGCATCTGGTGTTTGACTCATCCTTTCCGTCTGCAAAATTCGGGAGCTGGACAATCACAAACGGAAAATCTTTTGTTCCATAAACAAATTTTCTTCTCCAGAGCAAAATCATTTTCTCCAGCATTTCCGCATAATCTTCGGCATGAAAGGCATCGGATTCACCCTGATACCACAGGGCACCGGAAATTGAATAATTAAAGCATGGTGAAAGCATTGAATTGTACAGTGCTGTCGGCTGCCATTCAAAGAACACCTCTGACGGACGGTCCTGCATTTCCCGTGCAATCTTCATCTGCCATGTCCCTGACAATGGGATGCACACTTCTCCGTCTGGAACCTCAAGCTCCCTGCATTTTTCCACATGACGGGAGGCCACAAGAGGAACATATACATTCTCTGTAAAAAGATAATATGGCTTTTCTGGAGTAAAGCTGATTTTTTGTGCTGATGAATTTTTCTGAAGCTTAATTACGATATGATTTTTTCCTGAATGAAGGGTACCGGATGGAACCTCATAGCGTCTTGGCGGGTAACAGTAATAGGTTACACCAACCTCAACACCGTTCACATATACATAATCGGCATCAAGGATTCTTCCGAGCCAAAGGAATGTCTTTTTTGAATTGAATGCCTCTGCTTCCGTTTCGCTTAATTCAATTTCCTTTTTCATCCACAAAAGGCCAGCGGTTTTAAGCTCATCTATTTCTCCGGGAACAGTACAGTCCTTCCAATCATCTGCATTCAAATCAGGCATTTCCAAACCTGAATAAAGTTCTTCCGTCCATTTTTGAATGGCATCATTTTTTTCTTTTCTAAAGCGGCTAACACCCTCCGCATCCTCACATTTTTTAAGGATTTCAAGATAAGGGATTTTTCCACGGTATTCACTTATGCACTGCCTGTCCATCCATGCGCTAATTGGAGAACCGCCCTGACTTGCGTTTATGATTCCCACAGGAACATTAAGTGCCTGAGAAAGATTTTTTGCAAAGAAATATCCTGTTCCCGACATGAGGCCCAAGGTTTCTGGAGAAGCGCATATCCATGATGGAGAATCGATGCTGTCCTTTTCCCCGTCAAAACTGAATGAAATGGGAACCGTAATCATGCGTATGTTATTGTTTTTGGGAAGCTTAAAATCCTCCCGGTATGACCACTTGAGCCTTTCCATGGGGAGCTGGGCATTTGACTGACCGGAAAGGAGCCACACCTCGCCTACAAAGACATCAGTAAAAGAAATCACGTCATCCCTGTTTTTTAAGACAAGGTCAAAGGGGCCTCCAGCCTCTCCCGGATTAAACTCTATCTTCCAGCTTCCGTCCCGAGCGCTTGTAGAAGTCCACTCATTTCCCCTGAAAGAAAGGCTGACTGAACTTTGCTCCGGGGCAACACCGTAAATGCAGTTTATCCTATTCCTCTGAAGTACCATTCCAGATGCATAAATTCCTTTTACACAAAACCCGCTCATAAAAAAATTCCTTTTACGTCTTTGATTGAATTTAAAAAAAAAGGTCAAAAAAAACGCCACCAGAAAATCTGATGGCGCTCTCAACTCGCATAACGACCAGTAAAACTGGTAGTGCTTATTGATTTTTATCGGCAGCCTTTGCCAGCATTACTGCTTCTTGGCAGCTTTCTTAGCGGCTTTGGCCTGCTTTTTTGCTTCTTCCGGATCCAGGGAACTGTCAACTGTTACCTTGTCGTATCCCACGGCACCGGTCAATGCGTTTACCAGCCAAGGAGCATCGATCTTTTCGCAAATGTTCAACTCTGCATCGAAATCTTCTGGATTCTTTACAAAGAACTTGCAGCGTTCCATAGCCGGAACAAAGTTCACTGTTTCTCCCAACTTGAAGAGTTCCTTTGTAGAAGACATAACGCGTGCGATGATGTTCTGACCCTTTGTTGCAAGGAACAAGTGTGTTTCTGCACCAAGTGGTTCTTTGTTGGTAACCTTCATCTGCATGTTGTTTTCTGCAGCTGGAGCTGACTGGATGGCCATATCTTCCGGACGTACACCGAAGTATACTTCTTTTCCAACATAAGCCTTGAGTGCTTCCTGCTGTTCTGCAGTTGGAACGAGAACGAATGTGCCTTCGTCAGCAACAATCTTGTCTCCTTCCTTTTTGATTGTTACGGTGAGGAAGTTCATTGGCGGTGAACCGATGAATCCTGCAACGAACTTGTTGATCGGATGGTTGTACAGATAGAGTGGTTCTCCAATCTGCTGAACGTGTCCGTCCTTCATAACAACAATCTTTGTACCCATTGTCATAGCTTCAATCTGGTCGTGGGTAACATAAATCATTGTAGCCTGAAGCCTCTGGTGCAATGCTGCGATTTCTCCACGCATTGTAACACGGAGCTTAGCGTCAAGGTTTGAAAGAGGTTCGTCAAACAAGAAGACTTTTGGGTTACGAACGATAGCGCGACCTACGGCAACACGCTGACGCTGTCCACCAGACAAAGCCTTTGGCTTACGATCCAGATACTGTGTCAAACCAAGGATTTTTGCAGCCTCATCAACACGACGCTGGATTTCACTCTTGTCCATCTTGCGGATTTTAAGACCGAAAGCCATGTTGTCATAAACTGTCATATGAGGATACAAAGCATAGTTCTGGAATACCATGGCGATGTTTCTGTCCTTTGGCGGAACTTCATTCATCATTTCACCGTCAATGTAAAGTTCACCTTCAGTGATGTCTTCCAGACCTGCGACCATGCGGAGAGTTGTTGACTTACCGCATCCAGAAGGACCTACGAATACGCAGAATTCCTTGTCTTCGATAGTGATATTGGCGTTCTGAACGGCGCGAACTCCACCGTCATAGATTTTACCAATACCCTTAAGCTCTACTTTTGCCAATTTTGGCCTCCCTAGGGGTTATATTATGTTCTTATTATAGAACCATTCTCCCCATAAGTCAAACGAAAATTCCTGAATTTTACGAAAATTTATAAAAATTCTACACTTGACAGATTTCCTTATAGGGTAATAGAATATTACTACCAAGTCAAAAAGGATGGGAGTGCCTTGGAAAACAGTTTTAGGAGCAGACTGCATGCGTGCCCGTTTTTTAAAGTTTTTTTCTTTTCTTTTTTTGGCCTCGTTTTTCCTTTCATCCTGTAAAATCACAGTTAACGAAGGCTCACAGAACGCAATTGATGCGATAGAATCAGAAGTTTATGATTCATCATCTTTGGAAGATCTTTCCTCTCTGACAGTTGAAGATGATACCGGATGCCTTGTCTTCCAGACCCCCGCAAATCCAGATGGCACAACCCTCCACTACACCCTGACAGTTGATATTGATGGCACCGATTATACAAGAGAGCTAAATTCAGACCAAATCATCGTCATAAGGAACCTTACCCTGGGAAAGCATAAAGTTACATGCAAGGCATTCAAAGCGGACAACAGCCTTTACGCCATAGGAAGCTCAGACGCCATCTTCAGGTCAGGAGAAACCGCAACCCTGGAACTGATCCTCCAAAGACTGCCAGACCCTGTTGACTTGACTTCCATAACCGCAAGCTATAATGGAAGTTATCAAGAAGTATACCATATACCATCTCCGAATTCTTTTTCCATAACGGAGACATACGAAGACGGAACAACAGTCCCTGGAAATCCGAGCAATTATGAAGTTGTGATGCCAACCAGTTACATTAAAAAAGTCGGCATTATACCGGTAACTATAAAAAACAAAAACAAGCCAAGTATTACATACGTTGTAGATGTCCTACATAAATATAATTCAAACACCACCTATCATAACCCTATCATAAATGGCAGTCAAAGTATTTCTTTAACACAAAACACATCTGGACAGTCCATTTCCGTAAGTATTCCAGAGGAACCAGAAGAATATGTAATTTACGGAACAAGCACTGTAGTAAAAGACCAAGTCACCTACCAATGGCTCAAAAACGGTTCAGCAATAATCGGTGCGACAAGTTCTGAATATACGGTGCCAACAGACACTGCCGATACATTCAAATATAAATGCAAGGTAACCTACACCCCGGATGAAACTTACGCAACAAGCACAACCCCGTATGTAACAACTTCCGATGACATAACAGTAACAATAAACTCTACATCCAACCCAACAAATGTTTACACAGATTGGGAAGAGCTTAAGAACGATATTGAGGCTTGGACCAACACTTATTCACAGACGTTTAAAATAAGCAGCATGAACGCAACAGACTACATTCGTGTTAAAGGTAACGTTATAATTCAGCCTGCATCAAATGATACAAAAATTTACAGAGCTTATAATTTTAAAAGTAATTTTTTCACTGTTGAAGGTTCTAATGCGTCCCTAACTTTTGCCCAAACAGGACAAAGCCTTACTTTTGATGGAAAGACTAGCGATGGTACACAAGTCTCTGCCACAGGACCAATAATCGCTGCTTCAGACGGTGCCACAGTCATGTTAAACAATGGTATAACCCTACAGAATAACAAATCTTCCAGAGCTGGTGCGGCAATACGTCTTGAACGAGCAACCTTACAAATGTACGGAGGATTAATTCAAAACAATACTTTTACAGGTACTTCAACAAGTGATGGAGGCGGTGGCATATATATCACCAATTCTTCTGACGGTTCAACTCTTACAGGCAGCATAACAATTCTCGGAGGAACTATCTCAGGAAACACTTGCATGGCTACAAGCGGCGGTGGAATCTATGCAAAAGATGCCAGCATCATCATGCAGGGAGGTTCCATAAGCGGAAATACCAGTTCAATAAACAAACCCTCGAATATGACAAGTCATGGCGGTGGTGGTGTCTATCTGAACAACTCTACTCTTTCTGTATCTAGCCCTGCCACAATAACGAATAACAGTGCCCCCAATGCATGTGGTGGTGGTATATTCAATACTAAAGTTGGAGCTGTAACCATTTACGAAGGTGCGGTAACAGGTAACACTGCCTCCGGACCAACTTACGGACATCAAATTTTTAACACATACGCAATTGGCACGGAACATTACAGTGAACCATTAAATTAACATCAAAAACGCAGAGGATGTCCATGTCATTCCGAAGTTGAAATATGTCATTCCGGACTTGATCCGGAATCTATTTATGGCATGTTTAGATGTGCTGTGCGAAGCCGCCGAAGGCCATCAAGTTCAGCATGACAAAGTTTAATTCATAATTCTGCATTCTTAATTCTTAATTATCTCTCTCGTATTTTTCCCCGTTGTATTTGAAGACGTAGACGCCGGTGTTATCCTTGTTGTAGCCGAACAGAACGGGCTTGTCCTTGTAGAACACGAGCTCTATGAATCTTTGGGTATCATCAACACTATAGTTTATGTCCTCTCCATCATTTACTCCGCTATAAAGCCGGGACCGATTGTCTGATGCAAAAGTGAAATACTCTCCCTCATGCTCGGCCAATACTTTTTCAATCTCGGACATAACAGCATTGCTCTTCTCGGTCTTCCATCCGCCGTTTTTGTAGGCATAGAGCTTGATGTCTTTATACAAAGGCAGGCAGGAATCTCCTTCAAAATCATCGTAGCGCCAGTTGTCATCTATATCCTTTTGATTCTGCACTTCACCCGGCTTAACGATTATTGGCGTGTCACCGTCAAAATAAAATTCAGGATAATAAAAAACCTTCGGCATCATGAGAATCGGCGTCCAATCCATGCGGGGGTCATGTCCTTTATCCCAGTAATACTCCAGATTACCTTTGTTAAAGCGGAAGTGCTTGGCATCATCCTCCAGGTCACGGTAATATGCATAAATCAATTCTGCGTTATATGAATCAAGAGACATTTCAAAGCCTTCGTTATATGGACCTATGTAAATCTCCGCGATGCATGTGTCGTCATATTTTGTTCCGGGATATACTGAAAGAATCTCCAGCGTAAGTTTCTTTACATAACGGTTTCCAAGATATTTACGAAGCACCACCGACTGCATAAGATGACTGTCATATAAACTGATTTTTACAGGAACAGGATCATCATCTATCCAAAGCCGCATGTCCTTTACACGGTTGTTCTGATAGTAATACTTCAAATCGCCGAAGCCGTTTACGATATTGATGCAGGCATAATTTGTGGCATCCATAAAACAATACGGCCGCAGGAATTCAAACTCGATCTTTGTTCCGATTCCGCTTCCATCTTCTCCTTCTGCCCAGGATTTGTATGTGCCGTCTACAAGATTTTCTGCAGAATATTTTTCTTCCAAAACCGATGTGGCCTTTACAGACTTCATTTTTATGCCGGGACCATGGTCATTAAGTTTGTTTCCCATGATTGCATCTTCCAGAGTGTCATAGCGGAGATAATTTTTTCGGTTCAACTCATTCAGATAACCGTTTGCATTGTAAAAGCCGGGAACCCATTTATCCCCAACGTTCATCATGGCGATTTCATGCTTGTCTTTCTTTACATAACCATCATCTGTCAATTCATAATCAATCCAAAAATATTTTCCATCTTCCAGGGCAAGCTCCTTTACAGTTCCCTGATTGTTTATGTAAAAGCCTGTGAAATAGGGATTTTCCTCAAGGAATTCATCGAACCTCTCCTTAAGGAATTCTTCCTGAGAAAGTCCTTTTTCCTCTTCTGCCGGCGAAGTTTCAGCTCCTTCATTTTTCTTTTGACTGCAAGATAAAATTACAATAGCAGACAGCAATGCAAGAAAAAGCTTTGATATGGATATTGTTTTCAAAATTCACCTTCCAAGATTGCAGGAATGCGTTCCGCGGCTACGCTACAAGTCCGGCAATGACATAAAATATACCCAACAATGACATACCATGTCATTATCGGGCTTGACCCGATAACCTTTGCAATGACAATCTTAATTAAAGCTTGGAACCGCAGTATTCGCAGCATCCGTTTGCATCGGGGAAGGTTTTTGCTCCACAATTTGGACATGTCTTTTCTTCCCTTGCGGTATCGGCTGGTGCAGCAGTATTTTTGTTTCCATCACTTGGAGCAGAGTTACGCATGCGGTCTATTGCTTCCTTTATTTCATTTCCGATTTTAACACACTCGTAATACTTGTCTGGCTCGTAGCCTGAGTCGCTCTTATGCACGGTCCATGCGCTGTCCTGAACGGTTGGAGTCATAGGCTGTTCTCCAGTTGTAATGTAGCCGTCAGACAGGTCAAATGACATGTCGTCAAAATATGGGCTTGAAACCCTGATTGTTACACGGAATGAATATGAATACTCATAACGCGGAGGATTATAGCTTACAGAAGTTCCGTCGGAATTCTCCTGCATGATTTCGTCCTTGTCTTCCTTGATGTCCAGTTCACATCCCTGAGCCTGAGAAAAATCCAGAACGTCAGGATTTGCATTCCTATAGTCAGACGCACTTGTTACCATAAACTGGCAGGCCGCCTCGTCAATCAAAAGCTTTGTCCTGTTGCCGATTGTCTTTGTTGCATTAAATGCCGCCACCTTGGATTTGTTGGCTTCCCGATATTCAAGCTGAGCCTGAATGTCTGCTTTTGTGCTGTGACGTCTTTCACTGAACCAGGGAGAAAGCTTTGCCGCACAGTTCTTGCACATATTACCATCTTCCAGTTTTCTGTTTCCCAGAAGCCCAATTTTTTCACCACAGAAATCACAAAATTTCTTATCAAACAATCCCATAGGATCCTCCTGTATTCCTCAATTATAACACGAAAAGCCCGTAAATCAAGAGGGATTTTACTAAGTCACTATAGTTATTAGATATGGTGCAATCTCTAATAGATATAACAAATCAATTCAATCGTCCGACGCTTCAAATTTAACATACAGATATACATACGCCCCTTGATTTGATTGTCTATCGAAATACAAAATCCATCCCTCACTTGAATATACCGGTGGTTGCAAAGTATCACTTCCATCTAAACTTATAGTTGGAATTGTTACATTTTTAATCTCAGACAATTTCTTTTCAATTATTTCTGTTCCTGAAATAAATACTTCACCAGATGATGCAATATTTCTACGTTTCAGATCACTAATTGCCATTGTTATAGTATCATTTGTAGTTGTAAAGGTCTCCTCGTAGGTTATTGAATCAGTATCCCTATCTAGAGTATCCCAAATATCTGCAGTAACAGAATATCGAGCAGCTTGGTAATACCAAATTGAGAAACCATTAATCAAAACTTGTCCTATAAGATCAAAACTTTGTCTACCAATTCCACCCAGACAAATCCTAGCATCTCCTTTAAGCTGTCCAGATGCCGTATTATGATACGTCAGTTTTATCGGTCTGATAGTCACATTCACATATTTCTTTGTTTCCAATGGTTTGCAGTAGTTCCTTGTCTGTACAATCCTAAGGTAATGGGTCTTGTCCGGTGCAAGATCAAAACCATCCTCATTCAACACATCTGAACCTGAATACAATGTTATATTGTTTTCCCCATTACCGGGATTAATATAGCATTCCATAACGTCATAATCCAAATAACTGAACTGCCATTTTTCCGGATCACTCATAGAAGAACCTGAACCGCTGATTTCCAACTTAACTCCTCCGTTTGTGGAGCTTAGGCTTGGCTCACTTAAGATTCCTTGTACATAAACTTTTTCACCCTCAAATTCTTGTGTCGCACAACCTGTTTTTGAAACCTGTATTTTCAAAACACAAGGTCCAAGGTTAAGAGATCCACTGCTACCTATATTTGAAGTGGTTTCTGGCTTTTGGCAGTTTATGCTGACAGTTACACCAGACGGGATTTCTGTACCATCAGGCCAGTAAACCTTGTAATACAGATTTGCATTTCCAGAATTATCTACATTAACATTGTAATTTGAATATGCCTTGTATTTTGGATCTGGATCCTGATTGTCATTAGTTGAATTTATTTGTGCGGCATAAGTTGCATCGGTATAATACTTGATGACAGGTTTTTCCAATGTTGCAACCCATTTAGCATACAACGTTAAATCCTGTGTTATGGGCTCGGAAAAATCAAATCTATTTGTATAACCTGAATCTTTGTACCAGCCTGCAAAAAATATGCCGGTACTAGTAGGATCAGAAGGTTTTGCAACTGTCTTACCATATTCAACAGTCTGGGAATCAAATGCAGCACCTGTGGCGGTTTGGAATTGAACAGTATGAGGAGGGCCAAGAATAACCTTAAGATAATTTTCTCCACTTTCCACGACAATCTCTTCTGATTCACCAGAATACCGGATGTGTTCAGTTACAGAGGCTTCTCCACTTTCGGTAACATATATTTTTGCATAGGCACGAACCGGAATCCCCACAGGAACGTCATCAAACTCAAACGTCATCTCGTCTGCAAAAATAGCGGTCTGGCTTGCATTGTAAACGCCCAAAAGCGAGACCTGCATATACATTCCTGATCCATCCCCTTGTCTGGACATTCCCGACCCCTTGATGATTTTTCCCATTTCCTCGCCATCAAACTGAAAACTTACGGAACAGGTTTGTCCATTCATGAATCCTGAGCAAGAACACAAAATAAGTGCCAAAGTGAGAATTGCTGCTGAATACAGACGGAAGAGATGTTTCATGATTTTACTCCAAAAAGAAAACTGAGGCTCCTCATGTGCGAAGAACTCCAGTCATAAGATATGTGTGGTATATTATTTGAGAGACAAAAGCCCTTATTGAGTATTGAGTATTGAGTATTGAGTATTGAGTATTGAGTATTGAGTATTGAGTATTGTTGCCTGGGAGCAAAATATTGTCAAGTGTCATTTTCAAAGCTGCTTCAATCTTCATACTATAATTTTATGTTCCTTTTAACCGCCTGTCAACTTTTCCTAGCAAAAAAAAAGGACCGCCTAAAAGCAGTCCTTATGCGGAGAAGCCGACTTGAACGGCCACGCCTCGCAGCACTAGCACCTCAAGCTAGCGTGTCTACCAATTCCACCATCCCCGCAAGTGTTAATTATTATATGTATTTTTATTTTTTATGTCAAGAGGGTACGATTCATTCTGAAAATTATCCTGCAACAGACCGTGCCCGTGTGGGGCACAATCCGTTTTTTTTACTTTGCGACGACGTTAACGAGCTTGTCGGGAACTACAACGACCTTTACGACGTTCTTTCCCTCAAGGAACTTTTTGGCTCCCTCTGTTTCAAGGGCAGTCTTTTGCAGCGTGTCCTTGTCTGTTCCAACGGCGGCCTCAAACTTGTCGCGGAGTTTTCCGTTAATCATCACGACGATGGTCTTGGTGTCCTCCTTGCAGTATTCCTCGCTGAACGTAGGCCATGCTTCGTAGGCAACAGTCTTTTTGTTGCCCAGCTTTTCCCAGAGTTCTTCTCCAAGATGAGGTGCATAGACGGAAAGCATCTTTACGAATCCTTCCCACATTGCCTTTGGTACGCTTGGGACCTTTGCGGCTTCGTTTATGAAAATCATCATCTGGCTGATTGCCGTGTTAAAGTCCAGGGTTGAAGTGTCGTGGGTGACTTTTGCAACTGTCTTTGCATAGGTTTTTCTGAGTGAGGAAAGGTCTTTGTCTTCGATTTTTCCCGTAATGTCGATGTCGGAAAGCGGCTTGTCTGAAAGTGACCATACCTTGTCCAGAAAGCGGTTTACTCCGATGAGGCCCTGGGTGTTCCACGGCTTGGAGACTGTGAGCGGTCCCATGAACATCTCGTACATGCGCACGCTGTCGGCTCCGTACTGCTTTATCATTTCATCCGGATTTACGACATTCTTGAGTGACTTTGACATCTTGGCGATGATGCGTTCAAGCTTTTCTCCGGTTTCCTTGTCCTTGAATTCATTTGGGGCAACTTCCTCCGCCCTGTCAATCGGAATCAGAGACTTTGCGGCGTTCTGGAATGCGAAGCTTGTAATCATACCCTGGTTTATTAGGCGCTGGAACGGTTCCTTTGTGCTTACGACTCCTGCGTCAAACAGGACCTTGTGCCAGAAACGGCTGTACAAAAGGTGAAGTACCGCATGCTCCGCACCACCAACATAGAGGTCAACAGGCATCCAGTATTTTTCCTTTTCCTGATCCACAAATGCCTTTTCGTTCTTTGGGTCGATGTAACGCAGGTAATACCAGCAGCTTCCCGCCCACTGAGGCATGGTGTTGGTCTCACGCCTTGCATCCTTTCCGCACTTTGGGCACTTGCAGTTTACCCAGCTGTCTATTCCGGCAAGAGGGCTTTCTCCAGTTCCAGTCGGCTGATATGTCTTTACGTCCGGCAGTTCGAGAGGCAGTTCTTCTTCGGGGACAGGCACTGTTCCGCAATCCGGGCAGTGTACCAGAGGAATCGGTTCACCCCAGTATCTCTGACGGCTAAAGATCCAGTCGCGGAGCTTGTAGCTTACGGCCTTTTTGCCTATGCCCTTTTCGCCAAGCCATGTGATTATCGTGTTGATTACTTCTTTTGTCGGTTTTCCGTTGAACTCTTCGCTGTTGATTGCATATCCGTCCTTTGCAGGAGTACATTTTTCCGCAACAGAGAATACGTCCGGATGGGAATCTGCAAGCTTTTTGTATTCATCGGGGTTTGCGGCCGCCTTTCTGATGAGTTCAGCACCCTTTGCCTCATCTCCGTCTGCAAGGGAAGCCACTTCTTCAGGACTTGCCACAACCTTGATGATTGGAAGGTTGAATTTCTTTGCAAAATCCCAGTCGCGTTCATCGTGTGCGGGAACTGCCATGATTGCACCCGTTCCGTGGCCTGTAAGAACATAGTCGGCAATCCAGATTGGAACAAGGGCTCCGTTTACAGGGTCAATTCCATAGCTTCCGGTAAACACACCGGTCTTGTCCTTTGCAAGGTCGGTCCTTTCAAGATCTGACTTGCTTGATGCTTCAGCAATGTATTTTTCAACGGCGTCTTTCTGTTCGCTTGTTGTAAGTTCCTTTACCATGGGATGCTCAGGGGCAAGAACCATGTATGTGGCACCAAAGAGTGTGTCAGGGCGTGTCGTGTAAACCGTGAGCTTTTTGTCCGTGGCCTTTCCGTCTTTGTCCGCAACGGTAAAGTCAACCTCGGCACCCTCGCTCCTTCCAATCCAGTTCTTCTGCATGAGCTTTACGCTTTCCGGCCAGTCAAGTCCCTCAAGATCCTTGATCAGGTCGTCGGCATAGGCGGTAATCTTTAATATCCACTGGCGGATTGTCTTGTGGGTAACGGGAGAACCACAGCGGTCACAATGGCCTTCCTTTACCTCTTCGTTGGCAAGTCCCGTCTTGCAGCTGGGGCACCAGTTGATTGGAGTCTCTGCCTCATAAGCCAATCCCTTCTTGTAGAGCTGGAGGAAAATCCACTGAGTCCACTTGTAATAGTCCGGTGTACATGTCATTACGCAGCGGTCCCAGTCATAGCTGAATCCAAGGGCCTTGATCTGCTGAGTAAAATGCTCGATGTTCTTGAAGGTTGTCGTTGCCGGGTGGGTTCCGGTCTTTATGGCATAGTTTTCCGCAGGCAGTCCGAATGCGTCATATCCCATCGGATGAAGCACGTTGTATCCGTTCATGCGGAGGTAGCGGCAGTAGATGTCGGTTGCCGTATATCCTTCCGGGTGGCCTACATGAAGTCCTGCACCACTGGGGTACGGGAACATGTCAAGAACGTATCTTCTTTTTTCTTTTGGGAACTTAGGGTCTTCCGTTACGCGGAAAGTCTTGTTGTCATCCCAATATTTCTGCCATTTTGGTTCAATGTTCTGAAATGGATAAGCCATAATTCGCCTCTTTTATTCATGTCATCAGTATAAAATATGGAGGGAATTATAGCATAAAATTGAAAGATGATAAAGAGAGTTTTTTAATTCATAATTTGGCAAGAACTTATCCCCTACCCAAAATCATAATAGACGCCGGGGAGGGTCATTCCTGCAAAACCCGCTCCTTCGGCATCAAAGGTTATGAAGTTGTCCGCATAGTGGCACAGGTACATCTTTTTCTTTATCTCAGATGGAAGGCTTTTAAGTTCCTCTATTCCCGTATGAACGCCACCCGTGTAGCTCTGGCAGTCATGGAAAATCACCTCGGGATGATACTCCTTTTCCATCCAGTCAATCAGGTCGGGATCAAACCTTGTGTCTCCGGGGAACAGGATCCTGTTGTCAATCAAAAGCCCCGTACTCCAGGCACTTTCTTTCCACGATGGAACACTGTCCGGCATGTGCATTGTGCGGAAAAATTTTATGTTTATGCCTCCGATGTCTGCATCCCACATTGGACGAGGTTCATCAGATATCTTGCGTGGCACTATCTGTTCAAAATAATCCTCAAATTCAAGATAACGGCCATCCTTTTGTTCTCCATAGCTCAAGCCACCTTTAAGCGACTCGTTCCACAAGAGGTCCTTGTATTCGTCTGCAATGAGGATTTTAACTTTTGACTGCTTT
Organism: Treponema sp.; assembly: GCA_016281495.1. Lineage (GTDB taxonomy): Bacteria > Spirochaetota > Spirochaetia > Treponematales > Treponemataceae > Treponema_D. The sequence goes on from JAEEIU010000059.1 coordinate 37,996, forward strand.
ACATAACGGCGCATCAGGGCAAGTTCCTCCACACCACCGATATGGTCCGAATGGCTGTGGGTCAGGAAAATGTTCTCCACATTCATGAGCGAGCTGTTATATTTGTAAAAGGCTATCGGGCACTGGGTTCCACAGTCAACCAGAAGATGCTCCTGTCCCTTTATTACAAGGAAATTATTCTGATGATTCTGTTTTACAAAGGCACTGCCTGTTCCAAGGAAAAAAATCTGAAGTGAACCATCGTTGGTCAGTCTGACAGTATCCTTAAATGCCTGTATCTGCATAAATCCTCCTTAAGTTTTCCACTTCTCCTTCCGTAAGATCCCTGTATTGGCCGGGAAGAAGCTTTTTGTCCAGCTCCAGGAAATTGAACGAAACCCTCTTAAGATAAGTGACCTTGTTTCCCAGAGCCTGGAACATTCTCTTTACCTCGTGATACTTTCCCTCATAAATCGTAAGCAGGCACACAGCCGGAACATTATGGGATTTCTCATCAAGCCATTCTATTTCCGCACTCATACAGTCGCAGGCTTCCTCGTTCCCATCCGCTTCTATATGAATGCCTTCTTTTAATCTTGCCTCATATCTTTTTCTTGAATCTGAATCAACCTCATCCTCAAGATAAACCATATAAGTTTTGGGTATATGATTTTTGGGCGATGTCAGGAAATGGTTCAGTTTTCCGTCCGTCGTAAAAAGCAGAAGCCCCTCGGTGTCAACATCCAGTCTTCCCACCAGCGCAAGGTCTCCGCCAAGATAACCGTGCAGGTCCTCCTCTGCCAAAAGGCTGAACACGGTTTCATGCTCACCCTCTTTTGTAGAGCAGACATAACCCGCCGCCTTGTTCATCATCAGGTGACGGTGAATCTTAAGGTTCAAGTCCTCTCCATCCACCGAAATCCTGTCTTTTTCCAGACTCACATGAAAGCCTGAATCCCTTACAACTTCTCCGTTAACACATACCCTGGAACCAGATATCAGCCTTCCGGTGTCCTTACGGCTTCCGTAACCGTGACGTGCCAATACCTTGTCCAGGCGCTCAATATCATTTGCCATGAGTTGTTTCCTGTAAAATCACACGGTCAGCACCTGTTCCCTTATTGAAAAATGATACTCGCACAATTCCTCTTCCGCTTCCAGGTTTCCGTTCCTCTTGAATGCAATTTTCGGAAGATTTGCATAATAATATACGTCATTGTCACTGAATATCTTTACAAGCTCGGGGCAACCGTTCTCTGTACAAATCGCAAGGTAGGGGCATTTTTTTACCAGGAAAGAGCATTCCTTGTCGGGACTTTCCAAAAGCTCGCACTCAAAACCGGCTTTTTCCGTAAAAAAGGTCTTTGGCAGCTTGCGGCAGTTTTTGATGAACATTCCAGGGAAACGGTTTGAATATCCCTCGTAGAATTTACGCTTTTCTATCGCATTCATCTTTGCCTGCTCTATCACAAGCTCAAGGGCATCGTTGCGGTCATCCTCAAACAGGACCTTGTAGACCGCAATATAGGGAATCATGTACTTCAAGTGCTTTTTCAGGGCATCGTTCACTCCGGAATACTGGGCCCAGGTGTCATCATAACATGCGGCTATCTTATTCCACAAATCGGCCACAGTGATGCTGTCGTATTTGACTGTCAGCTCGTTGTTCAGAGTCTTGAATTCCTCGTTGTCGGTAAAAAAATCCGTCCCTTTTTTCATATGCTATTCCTCTGAATGGTTTATCGGCATGTATGGCTTAATTCATTAAGCAGGGACGCAGTGAAAACTTTTCTATACAGTGGGTCTGTTTAAAAAAGGATACTGTCAACATTTTTACAACATGGGTTTGACGAAATTTGTATACAGTAATAAAAAAAGTGCAAGATTTCATCCATCAAGCCTTGGGGAAACGGAAAAGTATTTAAACAGTTATTTCCTTACATTAAAAAGAATTGAATCATTTAATCCTGTAAAAACACAAGAAAAACATGCGTTTTTTAAAAGTTGGCACGCAAATTGCTTAAATATTATGGGTAAAATGGTGATTTGAATTTGATAAAACGGAGTGAAATTATGGAACATGAAATTGCAGCTGAATATCTTGCTCAGCTAAAGAACTATCCGCTTCTGGACGCAGATGAAGAAAGGGAACTTTCCGTAAAAATTCAGGAAGGCGACAATGAAGCATTGGATAAAATGATAAAATGCAATCTCAGGCTTGTGGTAAGTCTGTCCAAGAATTTCATCAATACATGTGAGTCTATCATGGATTTGATTCAGGAAGGCAACATGGGCCTGATTACCGCGGCAAAAAAATTCAATGCGTCTTACAATACGCGTTTTTCAACTTATGCATATCCGTGGATCATCCAGTACATGATCCGTTACCTTAACTCACACTCAGCGATGATTTCCCTGCCTACAAGAAAGGACCAGATCCTCCGCAGGATACAAAAGGCACGCCAGGACCTTTACTCCATGAACGGAAGGATGCCCGGGGAACAGCAGATTGCAAAGTACATCGGAATCTCACAGGCACTTGTCCATAACTGCCTTAAGTTCGAGTTTACGATTGCCTCACTGGATTCACTGGTATCTGATTCAGAAAACAGCGTTTCCATCGGTGACCTGATTTCCGACACGACATATTCACCCGAAAGCCAGTATCTTAACAAGGAACAGAAAAAGGACATACGCTCCCTCCTGAACACGCTTCCATTAAACGAGCGCAAGGTAATATGGTACCGCTACAATTTTGAATGCGAGCAGAAGACCAAGACCTTAAGGGAAGTTTCAAGCCTTATGGGAGTAAGCCCCGAGGCAGTAAGGCAGGCAGAGCTCCGTGCAATACGCAGGATGAAGAACGCCCACGTCACGGCATAGGCATTCAGCAAAAAGCCCTACAATCTTGACGGTACAGTAATCGTATAACCGGCCTGAACAAGATAGGGATAGATGTCGCTTAAAAGCTGCGGAAGAACGTTCACGGATTTGTCTACATGACCTATCATCACCGCATAGCCGTTTTTATTGGCAACCTCCAGACCCTTGTAAATCATCTGGAGCATTGAGGAACGGTTTATCTCATTGTCAAGGAACGGAGCATAACGTGCCAGATATCCCACATTAAGAGTAGATGCCACATCTGGAACCGAACTTTGGGAAGTTGTGCGAGAATCAAGGAAATAGATTCCCCTCTCTTTTGTCACAGTCAGGACCGCCCCCATTTGAATGTAGTTTTCTGTAATCAGTGAGCCCTCGTGGTTGTTGATGCCCTTTACCCCGCCGCCAAGAGAATCAAGATTTGCCTTTACAGTTTGTGCAATCTCGTAGGGGTCCATGCCAGGAAGTATGGCCCCGGGTCCCGGATTTGGAGTTGTACCGCTTGCGTAGTCGTGTGCCTGCATGGGCTGGTGCAATATGAGTTCCTTTCCGGCCGCCCTTACCGTCTGGGCACATTCGGATGATTGGGCAAGTTTTGGAAGGACCGCTATCGTAATCGGGAAAGGAAGTGAAGTATAGCGTTTCAAATTGCCAAGATTTGCCCCCGCATCATCGATTACAAAGCATATCCTCGTTCCGGGTTTAGCCTGAGGTATGTCAAAGAGCTTCTTGGGAACTTCCTGAATCTGTGGCGTTGGATCAACCTTTACCGACGCGATTTTGTCCTGCTGCTGGATTACAGTTTTCTGTGAGGCCTGAGTCTGCTGCTGGATCTGGGTTTGTGCTTTATTTTGGGTTTCCTTTTGAATGCCTTGTGCCTGCTGTTGAGCCACCTGGGTTTGGGCCTTTTCCGTTTTGGCCGGCTGTGTTGGAGTTTCAACCTTGGATTCCACCTGTTCCTTGGGCTGAACCTTTTGAACTTCCTTTGCCACATCCGGTTCGATTATCGTTATTTCCTTTGTCTTGGATTCCTTCTTTGACTTTGATGAATTGTCTTTCGTTTTTTTGGGCGTCTCGGATTTTTTTTCTTCCTTAACAATCGGCTCCCCTATTTCCTGGATTTCCTCAGCTTGAGTAATGGGCTGTCCCGCAGGAGCCTTTTTCCATGCATTCTCTGACATCTGAGAAGAAGATGCCCGTGACAAAAGAAAGGTTACAGTGAGGATAAGTGCACATGCCGCTATTATCGAGCAAGCCATTATTACAACCGATTTTGTCTTGAGCTGTACCTTTGGCTTTTTCTTGCGTGCCGTGCGTTTTGCAGGAGTCCTTGTAGTTTTCCCAGTCCGTTTTTTAGTAGTACCCATCAGGAATATTATAGGAAAAATGTTGGTTTATTTCAAGTTGAGGGTGGAGGTGGTATTTTTGCTATCGAGTGCCAATAAAAAAAATTCAAAATTTCCTCCCAAAATGTGTTAAAAACGCAAGTAAGTGACTAGTTAAATAGTATGGGGAAATCTTTTCATTCCCCGGAAAACAAATAAAAAAGGAGTATATTTATGGATATTACACTTACACCACAAAGAGAATACAAGGACCGACTATTTAAGGCAATCTTCGGTCGTGACACTGAGGAAAGCAAACGGTGGAGGCTTGAACTCTACAATGCCCTGAACAATACTAACTATACTGACCCGAATGCATTGGAGCTCAACACTATTGAAAATGTTATCTACATAACAATGAGGAATGATGTCTCGTTTCTGATTGATGACCAGATGGTCCTTTTCGAGCAGCAGTCAAGCCATAACCAGAACATTGCCCTTAGGGGATTCCTGTACTTCTCTCAGCTGTATCAGATCTATCTTGCAAAGAAGGAGCTGGACGTGAACCGTTACAAAAAGATTGAGATTCCTGCACCTCAGTTTATTGTGTTCTACAACGGCTCAACTAGAACTGAAGATGAGTTTGAGATAAAGCTGTCCGACTCATTCATTCAAAAGAACCAGGCATCCTCAGAAGCCTATGAATGGACCGCCTACGTCAAGAACATCAACGAAAATCACTGTAAGGGACTTCAAAAAAAGTGCAATGCATTGTATGATTACAGCAGGTTCGTAGGAAAAGTACGGCGCAACAAAGAGAGCGGAATGGAGATTCAGGATGCTGTAAACAGAGCCGTGGATGAGGCCATGGGAGAGAATCTCCTGGAGGGGTTCTTCAAGAGGCAGAAGGCGGAGGTAATCGGTATGATTCTGGAAGAGTTTGACGAGGAACGTTTCAAGAAAAACATGCGTGAGGAAGGCTATGAGGACGGATTAGCAGATGGACTGGCACAAAAAGCCATAGAGGATGCAGAGAACTTTTTAAAGGCTAATATTGATCCAGATACTATAGCCCGCTGTATCGGTCTTCCGCTGGAGCAGGTCCTGCAGATAAAGGAAAAGCTTTCGGTCAAGGCATAATGTTGCAAGCCTACACTTTCTAAAATGTTTCGTTATCGTCACACGAGTTCTAGCTCATGACTGATTAAACCCGTGTGACTTTATTTCGTTGAAAAAAAGTTTACTTCAACAATCCCATCAATGCACTTCCAATACTGGAGGCGGCAGAGGAATCAGTCTTCTTCTTTTTCTTGCCGGTGGAAGTTGTTGTGCTTGAGCTTGCTCCACCCAGGAGACCACCAAGAAGGCTTCCCACGTCGATGTTGGATACAAGTCCCGACAGAAGACCTGTAAGTGCGCTTCCTGATGCACCGTCAGTCTGTTTTCCCAAGAGGTTCATGAACAGCGGTGCGGCGGCGGACAGGATAGAAGATGCGGAATCCTTTGTGACGCCTGCTGCCTTTGCAATCTGTGTGGTGGTTGAACTTTGACTTTTGCCCAAAAGGTGGGAAATGATTTTTGCTCCATCCGCCATATCAATTGATGAAGTCTTTGCGCTTGCGTGATCGGCCAAAGCCTGAGTAAATCCTGCGGCAGTTGCTCCCTTGGCCTGACCCGATGCACTCTGCAGTAAGATTGGCAATGCCTGACCAAGTACATTCTTTACATCGGCAGAACTTGCACCAGAAGCGGTACCGATTTTCTTGACGTTTGATGCGCTGACCAAACCCGACAAAAGTGTTGATGCGTCCATAAAAAAATCCCCCTTTATGGAAAAAAAACTTTATGCGATGAACATGATTCAGGATTCTCCCGTCCTGACCGTGTTCCCCTCATTATTTCAATTACAAGCCCTTGAACGGGTTTTTAATCTTCATCTCACGTTTCATGCGGTACATCTGTGAGTCCGCCTTGTTCTGTGCCTCATAAAAATCGTTCTTGTTGTGCGGGACAAAAAACGCATAGCCGTATGCCGCTGAAAATGCCACATTCGTTTCCTTTTGGTTCTTGATTGATTCCTCAAAATCATGCAGCATTTCCTTTACCCAGTCTTCTGTCTCATTCTTGCAGATGAAAATGAATTCATCTCCTCCAATCCTGTAGATGGAGCCCTTTTTCTTGGAGGACTTCTGAAGACACTCACAGAAAATCTTTATCATTGCATCACCCTGAAGGTGTCCGAAAGTATCGTTCATGTACTTGAGGTTGTTCATGTCAAAAAGAACCAGACAATAGCGTTCTTCCTTTCCCTCATCCTTGAAATCCTCCGTAAAGGAATACCATGCCGAATGACTCCCTACCCCAGTGCTCAGATCCATGAATGCAAGCTTTTGATAAAGGTCCGTCTTCTTGATCGACTCATTGCGTTCAGCCGTCCTCTGGAACACCAGGAACATGAGGGATATGAACATGAAGACAAGCCCAAGGTTCAATACAGAATCAGTATATTCGGGAGTATCGGAGGCAACTAGCAGTATGAAGAAAACCAAGAGCGAGAATCCCACGGAACAGTTGAAGATGATTTTCATCTTCTTTGAAGAAAACTGAAGCCTTCTGTTGACGAGGATGGCACCAAATAGAATGCACACAAAGAACAGAATGTGGGTCACTATAATCGAAGCGGAAAGCTGAACGATTCCAAGGAGCTGAAGCAAAAGCTGTCCCATTATTGATCCCATCACAAGGAAAAAGAGCACGTTGGTATAAAGCTGATACTGCTCCGTCGTTATGCTGCGGATAAAATTGTATATCGCTATCAAAACGGCAAGCTGCACAAGATACTCAAAAGCCCAGTGGATGGCAACGTTTCCTATTATAAGCTGAGTTATTCTTGATTCCTCTATCTGCCAGAGCCCCATCGCAAGACACATCAGCGACAGGTTAAGCAAAGCCTTGTCTATCTGCTCCCTGGTGGTAAAGGTCAGGATCATGCCAATCAGGAAGATGCCCATCAGTATGAGGACAAAGCCAAGACAAAGTTTTCCAAAGCGGTCATGAATTATCATCCACGAAAGGGAAAGCCTGTCTCCCGAGACAACCTCATGGAATTCTCCCCTGTGGCTGGACATCTGCGATATAACCTTGTATTTGATGGTGCCGCTCATTCCTTTTGGAATCTTTACAAAATGATGAATCGAACGGTAAGACGCAAGCCATGACGGACGGGGTCCAGAATAATATGAATACATCACCTGACCGTCTACGGAAATTTCAAGCTCCTGATGGTGTGAATAAAAGTCAAGATAAAAGTCCTGGTCAAGAGGCGATAAAATGTCACGGTAAATTGACTGCTCTTCAGGAGAATCTGGAATTTCATAGGGAAGTGACTCTATCTCCACCTTTGAGCCTGAATCATCAAGGTAATACCATGAATCGTTGAAGCCTTGAGAGTAATCGTAAGCCAAGCGGACATTCGTTGTATCACGTGCATACCATATGACATATCCAGTCAATCCGGCAAGGAACAGTATTATGATAAGAGAAAAAACATCCTGTATACGATAAAACCGCTGGTTTTCCATAGCTATATTTATTCTAGCACCATTTTACCGTTTCTACAAGAATTTTTTTTAAGATTTTGGAGATTTTTTCTACAGAATTTCAGGGCTCAAACCGTAATTCTCGTTGTGGTTGCTGCAACCGCCAAGGGGTTCCACGTGAATCTGCACGTCGTAAACTTCGGGAATGGCAGACCTTATCGCCTGCTCCACCTTCTCCGTAAGCTCATGCGCATTTTTTACGGTCATGTCGGGATCAACCTCAAAATCCAGGTCTATGTCATAGAACGAGGCCATCTTGCGTATCCTTGCCTTATGGGGGTTAAGGGCACCGGGAACAGAAAGTGTAGCGTCAAACAGCTTTTTATACAGGGATTTGTCTGTGTTTCCGTCGATAAGCTCCTGTGTGACTTCCCAGAACAGGATGACGCCGTTTTTTACGACCCAAAGGCCCACGATGACGGCTACAATCGGGTCAAGTTTGGGACGCTTGAAAATGAATGACAGGAGGAGACCAAGCAGGACACCCGCGGAAAGGACTATGTCGCTCTTCATGTTCAGGGCGTTGGCCTTGAGTATGTCGCTTCCTGAGCGTTTGGCATAGTGGAACTGGCTGATGCACAAAAGGATTTTTCCCGCAATAGAAATTCCCGCCGCTATCAGTGCAAGGTATGATATTTCCTGAGTGATGCCGCCGGAAACCAGACGCTTTACCGAATTGATGCAAACCTGGGATCCCGCATAAACGATTACGAATGAAAGGATCATGGTTGCCACGGTCTCTGAACGGGAATGTCCCCAAGGATGTTCCTTGTCTTCGGGGCGTGTGATGATGAAGCTGATTACAAGAGTCAGGATGGAAGTAAGGACATCGGTGCATGTGTCTATTGCGTCTCCCATGAGTGCAAGCGATGAAGACATGTATGCCATTATGGCCTTTATTACCGCAAGAATCAGGTTTCCAGAAAGAGAAATGATTCCAGCGATCTTGATGTATCGTGCTTTATTCATTTACGGCAAATCCCATTTGCATTGCCACACGCTGGGCCGCCGCCAATAATCCGTGTTTTTCAACTGGTGGGGGTAGGCAGATGACAGCAGTAATGACCTCCTGCACGGGCTCCTCCTGATCAACAGGCAGCTCCAATATCTGAGGCGTTATAAAACTTCCGTACTCCAAGAGAGTGTCATCTTTAAATTTCATCCTATAATATTTCGGCATTTTGAAGTTAATACATAATTCATAATTCATAATCAGCCTGCCATTGTTGACCTCTATAGAAAAAAACGGTAATATGAATTATCTTACATGCAGGGGAATAAGAATAATGCCGTATTCTGAACCAACCAATCTATGTGTGGTAGCCTGTCCCGGTGGTGAGTCATTCGCAAACGAAGTGATTACCCATCTGCGCCATATGTACAAGCACCGCTTTTCTTTAAAGAGCGACGTCATCTCCAAACGCTACAATCTGGAAAAAGAAGCACTCGTCCAGCAGATCAACCTTGACAACGATTTGCGTACCAGCGACCTGTGCATACGTGGCATGACCGACAAATACAGGGCACCTCAGTTCAAGGCAAACGCAAGGTTCACCTATTTTGCAAACGGAGAATTCAAGTGCGAGCTGAATGAGTGCATCCGCGGAAAGGACGTATTCATCTTTCAGGACGTGGAAAACCACGAGCTTATTTCCCTCAACGACGGAAAAAACCAGCTGAAGTTCAGCGTAAACGACCATATCATGTGCATGCTTGTTGCAATCGATGCAGTACGCCAGGCAGGTGCAAAGGAAATCACCCTTGTACTTCCCGTTTATCCATACAGCCGCCAGCACAAGAGGAAGGGACGCGAAGGTTTGACTGCAGCCCTTCTCGGACACATCGTAGAAAGCATGGAAGTAAGGCGCATCATCACCCTTGACCTTCATTCACGCGAAATTGCAAACGCATTCAGCCACACGCACTGCGAAAACCTGCATGCCTCATACCAGATAATCAGGGAACTTTCACGTGCCATTGACCTTACAAAAGAAGACCTTGTTGTAGTTAGTCCGGACACTGGAGCCATCGACCGCAACAAATTCTATGCCACTGGACTCAAAAAGCCTCTTGCCATGATCTACAAGGAAAGGGACTATTCAATCGTAACCCAGGATGCAAAGAACACCAACATCAAGAGCATCAAGCTGCTTGGTGACGTAAAGGGAAAGGTCGCATTCCTTGCCGACGACATGCTTGGAACTGGTGGAACACTCCTCAAGGCCATGAGCTTCCTGCACGATCAGGGGGCCACAAAGGTTATCGCCGCAATCAGTCTTCCGTTCTTTACTGGCAATGCCATCCAGCTTTTTGACGAGGCATACGAGAAAGGCCTTTTCTACAGGATAATCGGAACCAATGCCGTTTACCACGAGGAGCTGTGCAAGAGGGAATGGTACATCAGCACGAATGTCTCAGGTCTTTTTGCAAACGTCATCACAAGGCTCCATCACGAGCAGTCATTGAGCGACCTTCTGGACAACCGCACGATCATAGACAAGATGATAAAGGCAAGCAAGCCGTCTGAAACAAAGGACGAACATCTTGCAGATCCCATGGGCCAGAACCAGAACAACTGCGACCCGATAGCATAAAAGACATGGCATGCGCTTTATGTGCCGACATCGGAACCTCCTCATTAAAAACGGCTGTAATCGACCAGAACGGTAAAGTCCTTGCATACAGCCGCCAGAGGTTCGGGAACACATCTGACACAAACTCATCCGACTCCGTTGCAAAAGAATGGCTTCCGGCCCTAAAGGCTTCAATGGACGAAATCTTTACGGACGGATCACTGAACGTTGATGCCATATGCATAAGCGGAAACGGACCAACACTCGTAAGCTGCAGCGGGCACACCCTCCTCTGGAACCAGAAGATTCCGGAATCAGACAGCGCACTTTCAGGGACAGCAGGAAAATCACTTTTCATTCCACGGCTCATGGCCTATAAGAAACTCCATGCTGATGAATGGAATGCCTCACAATACATTTTCTCGGGACCTGAATTCCTTATTTACAGCCTTACGGGAAATGCCGTCACGATTTTACCGGAGGAACGCTACACCCAGGCATACTGGAACGAGGATACCCTTAAGGAAGCAGGTTTTTCACAGGAAGACATTTCAAAAATTCCACCCTTTGCAAGACCATCTTCTTTAGCCGGCAGAGTGAATGCATCAGTCGAAAGCTTTTTGTCCCATACTCAGAACAACATCAAGGAAGGCCTCCCCGTTTATTGCGGGGCACCTGATTTTATTGCGGCACTCATCGGAAGCAATACATTAAAGCCGGGCCTGCTATGTGACAGGGCAGGAAGCAGCGAGGGAATAAACCTCTGCACCGACAAGCCTCTTTCTGCCCCGGGAGTAAGGACACTGCCTTCGGTTATACCTGGACTTTGGAACGCAAGCGTACTGATACCGGACAGCGGCATAAGGTTCTCAGAGTACAAGAAGCGTTTTGAGGAAGCCTCAGGTTTTTCAGTAGGATACAGTGAACTTGTTGATGCAGCCATATCAAGCGACGGAAGCCAGGCCATACTGGACCAGGGAAAATACCTCATGCTGCAAATTGCAATGCAGGTACGCGACGGAATTCAAACCCTCCTGTCATTGGCAGGAAATGAAGGACAACCACTGCCCTCTTGCCTTACACTTACAGGCGGTCAGGCTCAAAGCGATGGATTTACACAGATGAAGAGTTCCGTAACCGGAATGGAAATCAAGGTATTGCAATGCAATGATGCCGAGCTGCTGGGAGATGCCGTGCTTGCTTTCTGCGGAATGGGAATCTACAGTGACATTCAGACGGCGGCAGAGAAAATCCAACATGTGTCAAAAGTATTTGCACCAGGCGGAGATTTGGGCTGACGGCTCTTATGCCAGAGTTGCTGCCTGATCGTTGAGCTGTTTTTCCAGATTTTTTTCCAGAACAAAGCGGATGAAAAAGTCCTCAAGGGTTTTTGTAGGTCCCGGAAGATGGAGCCTCTGTCTTGCACGGGCATTGTCACGGCGCACGGTATACAGGAGGTAGAAGTCCCGGTAGTCAAGGCTTACGTCTGTCTTTACGCGTTCACCAAGATATGCTGCAACCTCATCACGACCAATTGCCTTTACGCCCTGTTCCCTCAGGATTGCACGAAGCCTCTGTATCTGCTCGTAGGAAAGGCCAAAGAGGAATTCCTCCATTGCCTGGGAAACCTCATTGTCTCCAAGCCTCTGCTTTATGAACTGGGACCACTGTGCATCCATCTGAATGCTTACAAGAAGAAGCTCGCTTGTTCCCATCATGGTTCCGAAAGCGGGTGCCAGAGTACGCCTTGCCGACCATACCGACTGCAAGACCGGAGCTATGTCGGAAATGTTCTGATCCGCCCGGTGCTCCCAGAGGATGATGAGTGCGTTTGCCAGCTGCCTGCGCAAGTCCATGGAAAGGGTCTTGTCCTTCATCAGATTCAAGTAGACGTCTTCCGCCATCAGGGTGAACATCATGCTGACCGTTTCATCAGAATAACGCTTGACCTGAGCGTCGTTCATCGGCGTATAGTTTTTAGCCAGCCTGGACATGGAGTAGAAGGTGTGGATTTTGGTTACAAGAAAGCCCTTTCCCAATATCGCCTTTGACGGCATGTGGAGGAGAGTGTCACCGTCTTCCTGATAGGAAACGATGTTTTCCACAAGGGCCTCGGGTGTCCTGACTGAATTGTTTGAGTTGGTGCGCTGCAAAAGGGAGGGAAAGTGGGCAATGGCGGTGGCAAGTTCCTTTAGGTCGGAAAGCCTGTCGTCAAGAATCTCCAGACGCTCAGGTGCATTTTTCTGGAGTGATTCCCTGAGTTCCTTTACAAGCTGCTCCTGATACGGCGTAAGTACAGTAATGCCTGTATTCTGCATGGCGAGGTCACTTTCAATCTTTTCCTTGTCGAAAAATGACTCGATGCTAACTGGAGTATACTCAATGTGTTTGGCAAAATCCACAACGTCAGTATCTGAGGGAAGCATGTTTGTATTATATCACACCCATCTATATAATCAAGTATTTAAAATAAATCCCTGAATCCAAATGAGGCATCCGGGTTCAGGGATTACTTATAGTTTAGACCAAAGCCTTCATGCTTGTCATGTATGCACGGAGCTTTTTACCAACTTCCTCAATCGGATGGTTGCGGATGGCCTCGTTTACCTGAACCAGTTCCTTGTTTGGAACTGCAGTGGTCTTGAGGTCCATTCCCTTTCCGATGTCGGCGGTGGTAACGCTGTTCTTCATGAAATCGCCCAAAAGCGGTACACATGCGCGTGCAAAGAGGTAGCAGCCGTATTCTGCAGTGTCAGAGATAACCTTGTTCATCTCGTACAGGCGGCGGCGGTCAATTAGGTTTGCAATCAGCGGAACTTCGTGGAGAGACTCGTAGTATGCTGACTCAGGCTTGATTCCTGCGCTTACCATTGTCTCAAATGCAAGCTCACATCCTGCCTTGATGAATGCAACAAGAAGGATTCCCTTGTCAAAGTATTCCTGTTCTGTAATTTCTTCAGATGTCTCTGCTTCTGTCTCAAACGGAATCTTTGCATAGCTTTCGCGCCAGTCATGCAGGTTCTTGTCTCCGTTTGCCCAGTCCTTCATCATTGTGGAAGAGAATTCTCCGCTGATGATGTCGTCCATGTGCTTCTGGAAGAGAGGAGTCATGATTTTCTTGAGTTCAAGAGAAAGTTCGTTTGCCCTGATCTTTGCAGGATTTGAAAGGCGGTCCATCATGTTTGTAACGCCACCCCACTTCAAGGCCTCGCTGATTACGTTCCAGCCGTGCATAAGGAGCTTTACGGCATATCCCGGAGCGATTCCGTTCTGAACCATCTTGTCATAGCTCAGGATTGTACCGGCCTGGAGGAGTCCACAGAGGATTGTCTGCTCGCCCATGAGGTCTGACTTTACTTCTGCAATGAATGAAGACTCAAGAACACCGGCAGTTTCACCGCGTTCTGCACATGCAAGAGCCTTTGCCAGAGCCATTCCGCGTCCCTCAGGATCGTGTGCCGGATGAACTGCGATGAGTTCAGGAACACCGAAACCGCGTACATATTCGTTGCGGACTTCAGTTCCCGGTCCCTTTGGTGCCATAAGGAATACTGTGATGTCGTCACGGATTTCCTCACCTTCTTCAATCATATTGAAACCGTGGCTGTACCAGAGGGCTGAACCCTTCTTCATATATTTCATCAGGTTCTGTACAACCTCGTGATGCTGCTTGTCCGGGGTCAGGTTGCCTACTACGTCTGCTGTGGGCAAAAGTTCTTCATAAGTACCGACCTTAAAGCCGTTGTCGGTGGCGTTCTTCCATGACTGTCTCTTTGACTCGATGGCTTCCTTGCGGAGGCAGTATGAAACGTCCATGCCTGAATCGCGGAGGTTAAGACCCTGGTTCAAGCCCTGGGCTCCACAACCTACGATGACGATTTTCTTTCCCTGAAGGGCTTTTGTTCCGTCCTTGAATTCTTCACGTGCCATCTGACGGCAGTGTCCCAACTCCTGACGTGCAACGCGCCATGGAATAGCATTAAAATAGTTCTGACCCATTTTATTATCTCCTACTTAAATTGATCGTTAAAATATGTACAAGCATTGTAACACAATCCAATATTAAGGTAAAGACTTATTTCGGCTTCAGCATGGTTAATTCAGCCCCAACTGCTTCTTTTCAACAGCCGGAACCCCTGCCGCAAGGACATTTTCCGCCACATCATCCAGTACCACAGCCCCCGCCCCAATCACAGCGCCAGAACCGATATTCCCGCACAGGACGGTACAGCGCATTCCAATCCACACGCCGGTACCCACGCTTATGCCGTGATGAACGCACTCCCCCGCACGATGGTCTTTTTCTCCAATTTTGTGGGTCTGACAGTCAAAGGCACATTCAGGTCCAATTTCACTTCCGGCTTCAATTTTAACACCGGCATTCCCTATCGTATAAAAGTGGCAGTTACGGCCAATCCACACGTCATCCTCGATTGATAATGAACCTGAACCGTAAATCCTGAATCCTGAATTAACTCGGGCTGTTTTTTTCACATTCACGCCCATAAGCCTAAGGACAAAGCGCCTCCATGCAAAACATGACGAAGGGAGCAGATCACCCCACCTGTTGAACAAATAACGCCTAAAAGTCAGCAGCATAATTCAATTCCTTATTTTTTCGTTTTACTTTTCCTTATGTAATCCGGCCGCACTTCATGGGGATTGTACCAGTTATTAAGCACTTCCACCATATCCGGCTCTTCGTGCAAAAGGTAAGCCTGCCACAAATCCTCACGGACAAGAGTATATTCAAAATCAATCTTGCGTATCAAGTCATCTGATTTTTCCGGCAGGGTATTGTTCGATTCCAGCACTTCCCTTATACGCTTTTCACTTGTGCCATAGGCCAGCCTCCACAATTTTTCAACAGGCACTTCAAAATTCGGAAGCCAGTTGAGGCAGTCCTTTAAGTCCTTATGATAAGTGTAGACGTGATTCAAGCCAAGATGTGCTATCAAAAGCGAGTCGTCATCAAGTTCAATGTCACGGACAATATTCCTGTACCTGTTATATGGAGGGTCGGACTCACGATCATAGAAGTCGGGAGTAAAGTTATAGAGCGCATAATACAAAAAGCCACACAGCAGCACCACGGGGATTCTTACCAACAGTTTAAGACGGAGATTCAAAGTGGAACGATCATCACCAACCCTTTCACGGCTACCATTAAAGTTTACAATCTGATGAACAAAATAAACCACAAGCGGTATGCCCAGCGGTATGGCATTCATCCATTGGCGTAGTCCCATATCACTGTCCAGATTCCAGAATGGAAAAAACAAGACGGGAACCAGAAGCAAGAGGCAGCGACCTATCCTTTTCTTTATGAGCATGACGACTGCAAGAATGTAAGTCAGCACCGCATAAACCGACATTTCCAGGGCACCCCACCCCAAGGCCCTTTTCATCGTTGCATTAAAAAAAGGAAGAGACGGCAGGCTGAATGCATTGGCAAAACGCGGACTGTGCAGGCGGAAGAATTTGTATGCGGGAATCAAGGCAACAAGAAAAACTATAATGGAAACAAGTTTAACGGCAAAAAGTATTGAAGGATTGCTTTTTACGAGCCGAATCAAAACCGGAATTACGAATACAAGGGTTACAAGACAGGCAAAAACAAGAGTAACCTTATGGCTCAAGGCAGAAAGGACAAGAAAGACCAAAGTGCATGAATACAAGGCGGTTTTTACCGGAAGAGACTTTGGACGTTTTTTTACTATAAGCACAAGGAAGGCTACATACAAAAGGAGGAACATCACGCCCGTCTGATTGTTGATGTAGTTGACTCCCATTTGAGTGACCGTTGGGGAAGCTGCGGAAAGTAAAAAGCCCAGAATCGAAAAATAAAAGTCACCGGTTGCAAAGCCCAGCACAAGATAAATTGCCAGAGAGATGCCGGCAGAAGAAATTGCAGACCACAGTTTTACGCCCTCAATCGCATCACCACAAATATACGAACACAAACCGCACAGATAATATCCGCACTGATAACTTGGATTTTCAAGATGACCTGTCTGGACAAGAGATTTTGCCTGCAGTGCATAAAAGTATCCGTCAAGGCCATTGGGTTCACTGGATTTCTGAAGCATGTCGTATCTTATTGTAGCAATATTCACACAAAGCACCAGGATAGTCAGAAAGGTTCCCACAGAAAATTTCTTTTCCCATGATTCTTCCATCATTTTCCCTCCACTGATTTTGAATTCAAAAGCGGCTCGTACATCATGAGCGCGTGATTTTCCGTAAGATATTCGTCGCTCACAAGTTTTTTTTCAGCATCTGTTTTTTCCTGAACAAAATGCTTTCTCCAGATTGTGTTGTGGCGAACATAAACTCCACCCACCTCGCCTGTAATCCAATGTTCCTTTTGATACACCTCATAAGAATCCACCACGGGATTTTTGCACCTCCACTGGCCGTGCAGTTCTCCGTCTTCAATCCAAAGCAAAAGGACATAATCCATCACTGTTTCATTCTTTATCATAAGGTCACGGTAATTATAAACGCAGGTAGCCCCACTCCCGAATGGCTGTGTCCTGTTTGAGTCGGGAAAAACATCATAGCTGTGACGGAATCGTTCCACCACAGAAAGAGGCGTATGCAGAGTCATCCAGTACAAGAGGTTTGAAAGGGCACAAAGTCCGCCACCAACTGCCGCAACAGGCTTTCCGTTTACAAGCATCATCCCCTTTTGATAGCCCTTCCTTTTAGTTGGATTTCCAATCAAATGCCAGTAGGAAAAGATTTTACCCGGTTCAAGCACAAGGCCGTTCAGATTTTTAATTGCAAGGGAAATATTGTGGACCTTTCCATCCTGCAATGCCGTGTCCACATCAGAAAGGTTCCTGTACAATGGAGTTGAATGTGAAAATGCAACATGAGGAAACTGTTCCTTAAGGTCCTGAATTGAATTTGACTTGTTGGGTTTTGCAAAAAGTTTTTTAAATCGAATCCACGCGCAATGTCTGAGGAAGCAGTAATATGCCTCCCCAAGTTTTACGCGCAGAGCCGACCTGTGTTTTTGCGGAACAAAGCGGTACACTTAAAAATTACCAGTCTTCATGATAACGCCAGTCGGAAACAAGATCAGCAGAAAGAACTTTATAAGGCGTACCGTTCAGCAGTATTTTATCGGTCCCTGAAAT
>JAEEIU010000060.1 GCA_016281495.1 Treponema sp.
ACCTACAAGGAGCATAAGGAATATCGATACTCCGACTCCCATTTCCTTTACTACCATAAAGATACCGCCTGCGGCACCTAAAAGACACACGAAGGAACCACAGCTAAGATCGATATTACCACCGGTCAGCATACACATCAGCATACCGGTTGCCAGAATGAATACATATGCATTCTGAGTTATAAGAGCATTAAAGTTCAAAGGCGAGAACATTGAGCCATTTGTCAAAACGGTGAAAAAGATATATACCAGGACAAGGACTATGAGCATCGCATTTTTCTTTATTATTTCCATATATTTCTTCATGACTGATCTCCTCCTCCTTTACTTTTTCTTCTTGTTTGACAATACATCAAATATGATAGCTACCAGAACAACTATACCTTTTACAACCTTCTGATAGTTGAACTCCATACCCATGATGGACATGCCCATGTTAATGACACCCATGAGCAGAGCTCCGACTACAACACCGAATACATTTCCTTCACCACCGTATGCTGAAGCTCCGCCGATGAAGCAGGCTGCGATGGCATCCATCTCGTAAAGCTGTCCGAATGTAGGCTGAGCACCTACGGCTCTTGCTATGGTAAGGATACCTGCAAGACCAGCCATAAGTCCCATGTTCACATATGCGAAGAAGTAAACCTTCCTTGAATCTATACCTGAAAGTCTTGTAGCTTTTTCATTACCACCGACCGCATACAGATATCTACCCATTGTGGTCTTGGTTGTAATGTATTCATAAACCAGCAGAACAAGTGCGATCCAGATGAGTGCTACAGGGATTCCCTTGTAATTAGCCAGCTTATAGAAGATCCATATCATGGCTGCACAGATCACTATAAGTCTCAAAAGCTCACTTGCAAAAGGCTTTACATCATATCCCTTGGCCTTGGCACTTATCCTGTTCCTTAATACAACAGCAACGTAGATGATAGCAACAATCACGCCGGCTGCCATACATGTGATATTGATGTTTGTTCCGTGGAAGAAATCCGGGATATAACAATCGGCACCACCACCGAATACGTTCAGGAATGTTGTATTATCAACACCTACCGCATATCCCTGCAGAACCTTGTTAGCAAGTCCTCTGAAAGCATACATTCCGGCCAGTGTTGCTATAAAGGGCGGAACCTTGATATATGCGATCCAGAATCCCTGCCATGCTCCAACGAGGAGTCCTCCGATGAGCATAACTGCTACTGAAACCCACACGTTGATGTCTTTATCCATCATTACAGCGCCGATACCGCCGACGAAACATGCGACAGATCCGACTGCCAGGTCGATGTTACCACCTGTCAGGATACAAAGCAGCATACCTGCTGCCAGAACGAACACGTATGCGTTCTGAGAGATCAGGTTGTTGATATTCTGCGGAAAGAGTATCTTTCCGCCGGTATTTGCATAGAAGAAGATAACTACAGCTATCAGGGCAAATACCATCGTATATTTCTTTAAAATGTCTAATACTTTAAGATTCATACTATTCGCCCCTTCCCGACTGCAAGATGCAAGCCATAATGTTTTCCTGTGTAGCGTCTTCCGCTTTCATTTCTCCGACAAACTTTCCTTCGTTCATTATATAGATACGGTCTGACATACCTATGACCTCAGGAAGTTCGGATGATATCATGATGACCGATTTGCCGGCCTTTACAAGATCATTGATGATACAGTATATCTCGTACTTGGCACCTACATCAATACCTCTCGTGGGTTCATCAAGTATGAGGATATCAGGATCAGCAAACATCCACTTGGCCAGGAGAACCTTCTGCTGGTTTCCTCCGGAAAGGTTACCAACATTCTGTTCAACGGTCGGAGTCTTGGTCTTAAGCTTTTCCTTGTACTCCACTGCCACCTGATATTCTTTATCCTTATCGATGATACCCTTGCTGCTGACACCATCCATATTGGCAAGTGAAGTGTTAACCCTGATCGGATTTGACAATACCAGTCCGTTACCCTTACGATCCTCGGTAACGTATGCAAGCTTGGCATTAATGGCCTCTCTGGGGCTCTTTAATACGGTTTCCTTACCGTTTAACAGCAGTGTTCCCGTGATGTCTGCTCCGTAAGACCTTCCGAATATACTCATGGCAAGCTCGGTTCTTCCGGCTCCCATCAGTCCGTATATTCCGACAACCTCGCCCTTCTTAACGCTGAAGCTGATGTTATCTACAACCTTACGCTCAGCATATACAGGGTGGAATACCGTCCAGTCCTTGACCTCCATACTCGTTTCACCGATCTCAACATTGCTGCGCTTCGGGAAACGGTCTGTGATCTCACGTCCGACCATTCCTCTGATGATCCTGTCTTCATCGATCTCCATGCTGTGACAGTCAAGAGTTTCAACTGTTGAACCGTCACGGATGACAGTGATCTTATCTGCTACGTAAACAACCTCGTTAAGTTTATGACTGATGATGATCATCGTCATGCCCTGCTTTTTAAACTCAAGCATCAGATCGAGCAGAGCTCTTGAATCTGTCTCGTTAAGAGATGATGTAGGCTCATCCAGGATAAGAAGTTTAGCCTTTTTAGCAAGAGCCTTGGCTATCTCAACGAGCTGCTGTTTACCAGTTCCTATATCCTTGATCAACACACGCGAAGACTCTGATAATCCTACCATCTTGAGGTACTTATCAGCCTCGCTGTAAGTTTCATTCCAATTTATGGCGTTCTTTTTGCCCCTCTCATTACCGAGGAACATATTCTCACCGATAGACATCTGAGGCACCAGAGCAAGTTCCTGATGAATGATAACGATACCTTTTCTCTCGGAATCGGTTATCTTCTGGAACTGACATACCTCACCGTTATAAACTATATCTCCTTCGTAGCTTCCATAAGGGTAAATGCCGCTCAGTACATTCATCAATGTAGACTTTCCGGCTCCGTTTTCACCTACCAGTGCATGTATCTCGCCCTCTTCAACCTGAAGGTTAACATTATCGAGCGCCTTAACACCGGGGAAGGTTTTGGTGATATTCTTCATTTCAAGAATTATTTTTCCCAAAAGTATCCCTCCTATCTCCTTACTCATAAACAGGCGGGTTTAGCCCCGCCTGCATTATGAGATATTAAATATCTTTAAATTACTTTAACTGATCCTCTGTGTAGTATCCTGAATCGATGAGGATTGTCTTGTAGTTGTTAGCGTCTGCGAATACAGGCTCGCAAAGGAATGAAGGAACAACCTTAACTCCGTTGTCATAAGTCTTCTCATCGTTAACGTCAACCTTTTCACCCTTAAGGATCTGGCCAACCATCTTAACAACCTGTGAAGCAAGAGTACGTGTATCCTTGAATACTGACATAGACTGCTTACCAGCGATCATGTTCTTTGTATTCTCAATATCACAGTCCTGACCTGTTATGATAGGATATGATCCGTTGTAGTTAGCTGCAAGAGCGTTCTCAACACCGAGTGCTGTAGAGTCGTTAGAGCAAAGCCATACATCTACGTTTGTTCCATCTGCATAGTAAGATGAAAGGATGTTTTCTGCTCTTGACTGTGCTGTCTCTGTTGCCCATGAAGGAGTTGCAACTTCGTCAAATGTCTTCTGGCCTGAAACTACGTTAAGCTTGCCGCTCTCTACGTAAGGCTTAAGAACATCGTATGCACCGTTGAAGAAGAAACCTGCGTTGTTGTCACCGGGATCACCAGCTGTGAACTCAATGTTGAAAGGTCCCTGTGCGTTGTCGAGATCAAGAGTATCTTTTACGTATGTACCCTGAACTGTACCAACCTTGTAGTTATCAAATGTAGCATAGTAAGAAACTGCATCTGAGTTCATGATCAAACGGTCATAAGCAATAACAGGAATCTGCTTCTTCTTTGCACTGTCAAGAACGTTCTTGAGTGCAGAACCGTCGATAGAAGCGATAACCAAAACTTTGCAGTTTCCAGTTACCATGTTTTCAATCTGAGAAACCTGAGTTGCGATGTCGTTGTTAGCAAACTGAAGGTCTACCTGATAGCCGGCTTTTTCCAGCTGTGACTTCATGTTTGCACCGTCCTGATTCCAGCGCTGCAAGTCTTTTGTAGGCATTGAAACGCCAACTTTTACAGACTTTGATCCAGATCCATTACAACCGATGAATGAAAGAACCATTGCACCAGCAAGTAATACTGCGAAAATTTTTTTCATAAAAAACCTCCAAACGAATTTTCGTTGATGGTTTCATTATAAAATAAAAAAAGCAAGGAAATTTACCGACTTTCTGAAAAATTTTGGTATTTTATGCAAATTTGCCAAAAATATGGATTTTTTAACGCGTATTCATCTAGAATTTTTTGTCTTTAAAAAAATACTAATCGGAATTTAGTCCCTGTAAACCTCTCCAGAGGTGTGGAAGCCTGATTCTATGACCACTTCGTCTATGTTGTTTTTGTCAACAAGCTCAGGGGCAAGCATCAATGCAGGAATCTGTCCGTATCCGTTGTCTATCGTCGTAAGGGTTTCCGGTCCTTCCGCTATATCCTTACCGTTTGCAAGCAGAACAGCATACTGTGCCGCCTTTTTTGCAAGTTCGGTAATGGGCTTGTAAATCGTAAAGTCCTGGAGGCCGTGAACTATATTCTGGCATGCCGCAATATCCGCATCCTGACCGCAGATGAATACATGTTTTCCCGGTTTGTATGTCTGAAGCGCAAGTATCACACTGTCCGCAACCGCATCGTTTCCGCACACGACAACATTAGGCACCTTGTCCTCGGTTATCATGTTCACCATCAGCTGGTGCGAAAGGTCATAGTTCCATCCGTCAATGTAATACGTACTGTCCAAAAGCACGCCCGTATTTACAATTGATTTTTCCAACCCCTTCATGATCATCGCCATGTTGTAGTCTTCCTGTGGTCCAAGAATGCAACACCATTTTTTCAACGGAGTCCTTGCCAGCATGCCGCGACCCATCAGATATCCAACCTGCTCACTGTCTATTGTAATATAGAGGTTTATCGGTGCATTCAAAATCAGGCGGTCGTATGAAATTACCGGAATACCCTTGGCAAGAATCTTGTCTATCGTATCCGCAAGCAGAACACCGTCCTTTGCAACAATTACTATCACGTCAACATTTTTTCCCGCAAGATACAAGAGCTGCCTGTTCTGTTCCTCAACACTGTTACCGGCATTCTGAACAATAACATCAGCTCCCAGTTCCTTTGCCTCTCCCATAAAGACATCAAGGTCACGCTGCCATCTTTCTATCGCAAGGGTATCAATTGAAAAGCCAATTACAGGTCCCTTTTTCTTTTCCACCTCAAGCGCATTTTTTCCAGAAGATACAATTTCTGATTTGTTGCATGATAAAGAGAGAATCATTGCCAGACAGATAAAAATACAAAAACATTTATAACGTAAACTCATTTTTCCTCCGCATTATTCCTGAACTCTGTTGGTGAAAGTCCGTATTTATTCTTGAACAGCTTACTGAAATAGTTCTGATCATTGTAGCCCACATCGGCGGTTATTTCCTTTACCGATTTTTCCGTTTCCTTTAGCAGTTTGCATGACTTTTCAAGACGGCGATCGGTCACATAGTTGATGAACGTTTCCCCCGTTTCTTCCTTGAACAACTTGCTCAGGTAGAATGAACTCATGTTCACCTTTTGCGCCACAACATCAAGTGACAAATCCTGTTCAAGATTATCCTGAACATACTGTGCCACTTTCTTTATTACCGGGTTTTCCTTTTTGGTCCTTATCTTTGTGACATAGCTTGCACATTCAAAGAGACGCTGCTGGACAAAATCTTCAAGTTGATTCCTTTCATCACAATTAGAAAAGAATTCAAATATTGAATCAAAGGCCTCGTTGACATAAGAAGTTTTTTGAAGCGTATTGCTCAAATTGTTTGTGGTATCCCGTGCACGAATCAATAGCTCAAACATCAGGTTTTTGATTTTATTCAATGGAGCACCTGAATTGAACAGGGCGTTTATGTATTCCCCCGTCAGGAATTTTACACCCGCACCATCTCCAATGCCAAGACGTCCAAGAATCCTTTCGCAGAAATTTTCTATTTGAATCTGATTTGTTTCCCCATTCGGAGAATAAAATACAATGCCACCATCTTTGTCACTTCGGTTAAGGGCCTCAAGCGCCTGGTTGTAGGACTGCGACATTTGTTCCGTAGTCTGCTGCACAATGCTCACACCCGCACGCACTTTTTGACTGATGTTTATTGCAATCAAATTAAAAGCACGGTTCACTTCATTTTTCATCGCCTCTTCCGGTGCAATCTCCTCTGGTACGGCAATCGGGAAAAAGATTACAAGCCTGTTTGACATGAACGAACCGATCAGACACTTGCAATGGGCATTCAGGAGCGTCCTAAGGTTGGAATATGCCTTGAACTGGTTTTCCGCCGTAATTCCGGGTAGTTCCAGACAGCAGAAGCACCAGTGGGTTTCCGTAATGTTAAAGTATTCAAAGAAAGTTGAAACATCCGTATTCTTTTCGTTGCTGAAAATGCATGAATAAATGAAATCGCTTTCCACCATGGGAGAAATCAAATCCAGCTTTTTATGCAGCTCCTGGTCGGAAGTAAACTGTCCCCTCTGCTTGTCCACCTGATTCATGGCCTCCCGCACGGTCTGAACAACAAGATTGCGGTTTACGGGTTTCGTGATGTACTTGAATGCACCGATGTTGATTGCTTCCTGCGCATATTGAAAACGGTCGTATGCACTCAGCATGATGATTACGGTTTCCGGCTTGAGCCTTAAGATGCAGCTTACAGTTTCCAGTCCGTTGATTCCCGACATGTGGATGTCCATAAAAACGATGTCTATCTTTTCCTTTGTGGCAATTTCAATCGCTTCGGTTCCTGACAGAGCAGAAAAAACTTTTATCTGATCAGGAAAATCCTTGTTCATTATGAACTTAAGAGAATCAATCACAATCTGTTCATCATCGGTAATCAAAACATTATACATTCTTTGGTACCCTTATTATAAAAGTCGCTCCCTGTCCCGGCTCACTGCGCGGAATGTCAAACACATCGTCACGGTGGAAATAGAGCTTAAGGCGAAGAAGCACGTTTATTATTCCAATGCCATTATGCATCTCTCCATCCGAAAGCTTTTTATCTTCTTTTGTTTTATTCACTTCCGTAATGTTTTTATCTTCAGACAGCGTAATCTCATCAGTATGAATCGGCACCAAAATCCTCTGGCGAATATCCTCGTCAAACCCCGCACCGTTGTCGCTTATCCTAATCTCTACACATTCATCCAGACGCGTTACCTTTAGCTCAACACGTCCCATCGTATTCTTTAATCCATGCTTAATGCAGTTTTCCACCAGAGGCTGAAGCGTCATCGTAGGCACCATCTCGGTAAATTCACATTCCGGAACATCCTTGATGAACTCTAGACGCTTTCCAAAACGAACCTTCATGATGTAAACGAAATTATCCACCAGTCCAAGTTCTTCGTCAATCGTAGCCACCTGCTTTTGCTGCTGAATGTTATAGCGGAAAAAACTTGCCACCTGTTCGATAAAATAACTGGTTTTGTCAGCACCTTCCATCATCGCAAGCTGAACGCCCGTATTTAAGGTGTTGAACAAAAAGTGCGGATTGATCTGACTCTGCAATGCACGAAGCTGGGCATCCGAATAAAGCGCCCTCATCTCTATTTCCTTTTCCCTGAGTTCGTTTTCGGTCCTAGCCTTTTTCCAGATTGTCTCGATGTATTCACGTATGCTGATGATCATGCGGTCAAATGCACGGCAGATGTTTCCTATTTCATCGTGGGTGTCCCTCTCAAACAAAGGCACGTCAAAGTCACGTTCTGCAACACGGAGGGCAACGGCGGAAATGTCTCCCAACGGTTTTGTAATCGAAGTGATGATGATGTAGAGCAGGAATGTAACAAGCAAAAGCATAAAACAAAAGAGCGCAATGCTCCTCTGATGTACAATGCTTATTGAATGACGGTTGTCGGTATAAGAACGCGCATTCCGTTGAAGAAGAAGGTTGTTCAGTTCGGAAACCTGTCCTACAAGAAAACGGTAGCATTCCCTTGTTTTTGGATAATACTCTTCAAGCTGGCTGTCGTTGTTTGACCTGCGTGCGACTATCACCTGGTTGCTGAAATTTTCGTATGTATATGAAAGCTGGTAAACGACAAAGGATTTTTGTTCAATCACATCGGTGGAAGGATTTTGATGCAGGAGGGAACAATATTCAATTATCTTTGCCCTGTGCGTATAATAATTGTCGATTCCTTCAAAAGTACGGTATTGTACATAGTCTTCCATGGACTGCTCGGTTTCGCGAATGACCTCAAGATATGAATTCAATTCCGCGTTGGAAACATAGGCATCTTCGATCACATTCATGGCACGCAAGTCAGTCTTGAGCAAGATGAAAAGGCTTATGCACATCAGCACCAATGCAGAAATCACGCAAACCATTATCTTCCATCTGAAACTTTTG
The DNA here is from genome assembly GCA_016281495.1 of Treponema sp. Classification (GTDB taxonomy): domain Bacteria; phylum Spirochaetota; class Spirochaetia; order Treponematales; family Treponemataceae; genus Treponema_D. Next base: position 8,467 of record JAEEIU010000060.1, read on the forward strand.
TCGGCAAGAAATTTTATAAAGGCAGGTTTTTTCATTTTCCACCCCTCAAAATTTCTACATCCGCCGCAATATAATTGTTTGAGTGCCCCGTGGTTCTGTATTCAATCAATTCCGTCATCGCAGTACGGCCGATTTTTTCCTGGTCGATGTAAACCAGTTCACGTATGGCGCCACGTTCAAAATAACGTAGCAGGGTTTCGTTGTTTCCCATTCCCAAAAGTTGAACTGATGATTCAAGATGAAACTCACTCAAAAGCTGAACACAACGTATGGTATCTTCTTCCGTGACACAAACCAAAAGAGGAGTCCGCCCAGAATTTGTATCTGACAAAACTATGGATCTGATTGCATCAATGATGTCGCCGTCAGTTCCGGAAACAGAAAGCGTCTGAAGTGACATGCCCCGGTAAACCGACAGAATGTTCTGGAAGCTGTTCATCATGTTGCTGTAGTTAGGATTGTTTTCCAGCTCATTGGCAAAAAGATATACCGCTCCGTTTTTATTCAGCAGGTCAATACATTCGTTTGCAAGGGTACGTCCCAGTTCAGAATAATTCGTGCCGATAAAACTTACCTGTGGAATTGACTGGGTATAATGTCCAAGAGTTATGACCGGAATTTCGGAACCATCAGTCCTACGGGGTGTCTTTATTGTTGAATAGTCCGTATCAACATAAGCGATTATTCCATCTGCATTAACGAATGTCGCATAGTTGAACAGTTCTTCCAGCGACACGTCATCTGCAAGAGTTTCGGGAACATACAGTTCTACTACGGTGTTATAGTCCGCGCTGATTCCATCCGCCCCCCTAAAGACTTGCTCCAGAGAGGAGATGTTGCTGGACTTACCCAAAACAAGAAAATGATAGTTCCTGTCTGTTCCATTTTCCTGGGCATTGTTACCACTGTTGAATGTACCCGGCAGAAAGAACATAAGAACAAGACCGCCGAATATCACCAAGAGGGCAACAAGTACAATTACTATCTGTGCATAGAGCCCAGGACCTTTTACGCCTTTCACTGCTGCTTCTTCGGTTTTCTAATCAAATTGATGAAGACTGAGTTTATCGCCTTGTAAATCAAAGCCAGAATAATCGTCAGGGCAACAACACAAACTATATACAACACCATGTACTGCCAACTTCTTACAGGGAAGACCTTGTACAGCATGCGGCAGGTCGTCAGGGCCATCAGGTTCATCATGTAGGTTTCAAGTGATATTTTGCCAAAGAACCTTGTAACCGGATTGCTTGAATGGAACTTCATCATGATCATGAAGACGAATATCACAAAGAAAATGACGTACGGCATCTGCAAAAGGAAGGTGATGAATTTTTTAGCGATGTCAGGACCGTTTCCGCTCCACTCCGTCCAATAGCCGAACACCCCTTGTCCCACATATGAAAGAACACATGTAGCAGCAGTAAGCACCAGAACCACAGGAAGCTTGACCCAATACAGTTTCTTGAACCAAGCGGTAATCTTTTCTTCGTTAGTGGCAAAGAGAAGACCAAGCCAGAATGCGATTGCAGAATTAACCCACCATTCGCCATGGAACCAGAACACCTTTTGTTCCATCCACCATTTTGGAGCAGGACCACGGAGCCACCAGTTTTTACTTCCGGCCCACCATGCAAAGTGACCGTTAACGGCAAATATCGCACCCATGATGATGACGACGGCAAACATGATGATTAGCCTGACCTTGTCACTCTTAATCTTTTTGTAAACAAGATAGAAAATCAGATAGAGAAGGATGATGACCACAACGTACCAGCAGTAGGTGTTGACCATTGTAAGACCAAGAGTATTCGTTATCCACTGGACGGGAGCAAATCTTGTTCCTGTTGCAAAATAGAAAATCGTGTACAAGACTACGCTTACATAAAACGGAACCACCAGAACCGGCAGCCTGTGACGCAAAAATCCCTTGAAGTAATCGGGCTTTGTCTTAAGGCTTTTAACAAGACCGTATCCAGAGCAGAAGAAGAATATCGCAACAAAGAGGAATCCGCTGTTTACGAAAATGCTCATTACACGGGCTTCCTGGAAATTCTGTTCCTGTGAAATGTGGTGCATGATTACACCTATTGCGGCAAGACCACGGACAGCCTTTGTTACATCAAGATCCATAAAGTCATCATGGAACTTTTTGAATCCCGCAAACTTTCCGCCCCAAAGAATGAGCAGAAGACAAACCGCATAAACTGAATACGTTATGATTTTGTAAGCCATTTTAACCTTCCTATGGTTTTTCCTATAATAGATTAAGTATAAACCAGAAAGAAGGAGATTTCAACTGAAATTTATGGGTTGCGGCAGGCAAGAAAAAAACCTAAATAAATCTATGAAATACAAATCTTTATGAGAAAACACATTCATTTATACTGAAAACAGTAGTAACAATAGTAAAAGAAAAGATGCTCCCATCGGAGTCTGCCCCACAACAACGGCTTCCGCGCTACGCTTGTGCAGATGTTGTTGCGTGTCAGCCTTCGATTCCGCATCTTTTCTTTTAATCCTAAACAAGTTAATTCTTGCTATTATGACTGTGTTTCCTCATTCACTATTGATTTTTCCAGATTAATTAACGATTAATCTTGCCTGCCGCAACCCATTTTAAACATAAGATAAAGATTAACATATAATCATAATAAAATATCTAATAAGTTATTGACTTGCAAGCTAATTATTTTTTACTATATAATTAATGTCACTATAATAAAAAGGAGATTATGATGATGAAAAAGTTAATTATGATTTTATGTATTGCCTTTGTGAATGTTTTTGTCGCAATGGCATCACCCGCCGCCATCAACTTTGACAATCTTCCAGATGATTCAAAATTAAGTCAGTTGCTGGTTGATTTTGGGAATGCCTACCCTGCCATAAAAAATCCGGATTTGCAGAATAAGGATAAAAAAACGTCACAGTTAAAGTCAGCCAAAAACCTTTACAACTATCTGAAAAAGAAGAAAAAGGCAAATTATGATGAAAAACTGTTCCAGCTTCTTGCCGCACGATGCCTGTATAATTTTGATCAGCTTAAGGCTTCGGAAGTGACAAAGCTTTTTACAGACATTGATTCAGCATATCCGGAAAAAGCCGAGCACCACTGGATTTATGGCAATTACCTTACCTCTGCATGTAAGACAATCGAGGGAAACAATGAACTGGAAAAATACATGGAGATGAAGGACTATTACATTTCTGAAGCCTTTATTCAGGATTATGCCTACTGTCAGTTCATGTGCAATACACCTTTTAATGCATATTACACACTTACAAACGGCGGATCAATTCCAGAAGAAAATGTAAAAGATCAGGAACTCTTACGGATAGTAAAAAACCAAATAAAGGAAAGTTCTTCTAAAGAAAAATATGATGCAAACACGGTATGGCATATTTCTGATTTGGAAGATGGATGGCATTATGTTTACAGCACAATGCTTGGCATTTCTTTTCCATGCAAGCCAAAATGGAACCTTCAATTGAATGAGTTTTCAGAAAGCAGCCCCGCAATATGTCTTCTTGGACCAAATGATTTTTCCATCGACGGACATTCAGTTGGTATCAGCGTTCTCATTATGGCTTATCCTGAATCAATCTATACAAGCAAGGAAAAAGATCGTTTGATGGCAAAACTTAAAATAACAAAAAGCGAAAAGCAGGAAATCTGTGGAAAAACATTTACAAAATACACAATTGAAGATCCTGCAAGCTATGCCGACATTCGCAATGGACAGATGGGCTATCTGTATGAAGCAACAATTAATCCCGGAAAACTGTCAACAGTAAAATGTGAACACCCCACAGACTTAGCATCTAAAGCAGGAAAAAGCAGCGAAAACAAATCCGAAGGAAATCAGACATTCTATGCAATAAAGCCATCCCAAAACCGCATTCAGGAACCGATGAGGATTTTCATTCTTGTTGATTCATGCAATGCACTCAAGGATGAAACAGACCAACTTCTTGAAGAAATGTTCAGCAAAGCAGTTTTCGACTAGCCTATCGTTTATTCGTGGTCAAAAACTAAAAGCACTGGGAGGATGCCGGCATTTTCGTCGTCTTCCACCCAGCCTTCAAACTTAACGGAATTACGCGAAAAATCAATTCTGCTGTCATCCATAATTTCAAGCTCTTCCAAATCCAATGCCTGCTGAACCCTATCTTTAAGATTGTATCTTCCTGCCAGTCCGTTTTTTACCGCCATTTCGTATGAAGACATAATGTCGTCAAGATTCAATTCATCAAGCGAATAAAGGACAATAAGGTAATCTGTTCCTGCAACGGAATCAAACTCTATCCATTTGTTTTCGGCCGGAAGCGCTATCGTGTTGCTTGAATAATCCAGTAATGCAGAAGTGTTCCTGTCGGGGAAAAGCCTTGTTGCCTTGCCTGTTGTTTCATCTGAAGAAAAAACATAAACATAACATGGTTTGGTGTTTGTAAGCTCAAGCCTGAATCTGTCCGTAAAACTGAATGTATCCTTTGCGTAATAAACGTCATCGTCCAATTCAACTTCAATGGTCCTGTCACGATATGCCATGGGAATGGAAAAACTGCCCTGGTAAATTGTCGTAATCACGGGCTCGGGTTCTGGTTCAGGTTGTGGCTCCGGCTGGGGTTCTGGTTCTTGTCCGGACCAATACCGTTCAGCCGCAAAACGCACGGAACTCATTTCGTAAGCAGCTACTGTAAATTTTGCAAAATCTTCGTATGCCACCCACTTGCAACCGTTGTCACCCCACTCTGGACCCCAGCTGTTCTGGAATAAAAATGAACCGCCGTAGTTGTCGTCATCATAAGCGACAACAACCATTGCATGAGCACTGTCTCTGTCTTCCTCCCATCTCTGTGGATACCATCTGTCACCATCATAGCTGTAAAAAGAACTTGGATAACCATAGAAAGAAATCACAACAGGCTTATTCTGGGAAAGGCTTTTTTTTACTGCCTGGATTTTTACATTGGGATCTCCCTCATAATAAGGAAAAAGAGTTGCATAGTCCCCGATTTTATACAGGTATTCTCCGTCATAAAGATTCATATCAAAATCTTTGAATTCAATTTGATTCTCTTCAAAGACCCTTTTTGGAACACCCTCGTATTTCAGGGAATAAAGGGCATCTTCGATATACATTCCTCTCTCTGCCATGGGGTTATCAGGATTACAATTACGGAATAAAAAATATGGAGAAAAAGCATTGTTTGCCGCCACCTGCCTTCCAACACGCCCCAGCCCCACTGAATCCGTTGCCGTCATTGCACAATATGTAGTAGCCCATGCCACACAAGTTCCATATTGCCCCTGATCACCAGTTACCGGAAGATATTCCCGCAAGTCCACAGCTGACGGGAGATCTTCATATTCCCTGGAAACAAGACGCGCCTTTCTAGGAATCTTTTCGTAGGCATCTGCATCTATTAAAAGACCGGTGGACTGCTTGACTTTTTTGTCACCACATGAAAAAAGAAACAGAGGTATAAGGCACAAAAATAAAAGCCGAAATCTTTTCATTTATTCAAAGCTCCTGTTCCTTACTCCCCTGAATCCAACATTGTCGCCCGCATATTCTGGAACAAATTTCTGACTGGTATTGTTCAGGCAGTATTTCTCATCGGCATCCCAGGCACCACCCATGGTCACACGGTATTTTCCACGCACGACATCAGAGCACCATTCCCACACAAGACCAAACACATCGTAAAGTCCGCTTGAGCACGCCTTGTTCTGTCCCACCGCATGAAGTGTTCCTGTTGAGTTTTTTGCAGTCCATGCGATATCATCCAACGACAATCCATTGCCCCAACTGGCATGTGCAATCTTCTTCCATTCCTTTTCCGTGGGCAAACGCCAGCCATTTTTTTCTGGATCTGCTTTTACATCATTTAAATCTGTCAAATCATAAACTGGTTCAAGCCCTTCTTTTTCGCTCAAACGGTTCAGGTATTTCAGGGCATCATACCATGACACATTGGTAACAGGTTCCGTCTCCCATGCGACATGCTGCTGTTCAGGAACTAAGTCATTGTAATGGCCCACAGTAACCGGGAACTTTGCCACAACAAGCTCGTCAATTTCAACACAGGGTGTACCATTTCCATTTTGACTGCCTGCCATGGAATTTCGCATTGATTCTTCCGACCTGCCTGCATTTTCTTCCTGAAGGTGATCAACTATATCCTCTGCCTTCATATGTGGATCAACATTAAATCCTAGTGGTGTATCTTTCTCCTGCTTCTTTTCCTTAGCGAATGCGGCCTTCGTTTGAATTCTATTTTTGATGATAATCGCCTTTTTACGAATCTGGGCTACCATCTTTTTTCCTTTTTCCGTGAATGCAAAGAAGATGATTCCCACAGCAACCAGGGCAGCAACTATCATTCCCAAAATGAACGGCCAAATCACCGATCTTTTTTTCTCAATGATTCTTGGTTCAGGCAGAATCTTTTCTTCATTTCCATCGACTCCATTCAGATAAACCGGATTTGAAATGTGCGGCTCACAATAGGGAGACTGACTGTTGTTTGTCTTGTCCTGAACTTCCCTGCGAACGGACTGCATTATGTCAACAAAACTTTTTTTATCGGACAAATGATCCAAAAGCGACTGTGTAAACGGACTGTGTTTGTTTCCTGTTCCATCATCGGCTGTCTTTCCATTTTCACAGGCAAAGGCAATCAGATAATCGGATACACTTGTGGTGCTTACGGAAACAAGTCCCCTTCCTGATGTGCCCCTTGATTTCCCAAAGGGATTGTTCCGGCATGCATCCAAAATCAATATCGTAGTTTTACAGCCGGTGTCCTGAGTTCGGGACATTATTTCATTTACATCAATCGCCTGCCTTCTTATCTGGTCATCATTGCTGATTGTATGATCAATAGGAAGAAGATAATTGACTCCCTGACTTTGAACTCCATGACCCGAAAAATAAAACAGTGCTACATCAGCTGTTTCGCTTTTTTTGTAGAATTCCTTAAGGGCCTTGTCCATGTCATCAATGTTACATTCAGTTTTCAAACTCGTTGTAAAATTCAACTCACGTAATTTTTGTGCAATTTCAGTAGCATCTTGAACGGGATTGTCCAGCGGTGAATTCTTATAGTTTCCGTTTCCAATTACAAGCGCCACCCTGCCTTGTGCCTGGACATATATGCATGTAAAAAATGATATAACAAGTAAAGAAAGAATTTTTTTCATATCATCACCACCAGTCATAATAGTAATCGTAATAAGGTTCAACATAGTATGAAGTTTTTTCATACCACTTACGGCTTTCTGCTGATTCAAGGTTCGGGTCTAATTTCTTAGCCAGATTGTACATATAGTCATCATCTCCCTTGAGACCGCGTTCAATTGCGGTTTCATAATACTCGGATGCCTTATGTACATCACCTTTATTCAGATAGTATTCACTCAACTTTTTTGCCGCCTGACGTTTTATTGCCGATTCATTTTGCCTCTGCTCAAATGCCATGCGACGGAATTTATCTGCCAGGGTTTTATCGTTGTTTTTCTTTTCTTCAACTTCCGCCCTTTTTTCATAATAGGTGATAAGAGTTTCTTCATAAATGTTTTCTGCCTTGTCTATTTCTTTAAGAAGGCCAACATCATTGTTCTGCTTGAACAATTCCCACTTTGCAGAAATAAGGTTTGCATCTGCCGCCTTTTTAATGTAGGACGTACCCAATTCAGTATAACCCTGTTCAAGTGCCGCCTTGCCGAATGCATAAAGAGCCGCGGTATCCCTTATTTCATAGTTATATTCGTTGACAGTATAGGTTTTCTTGTTTTTTTCGTAGGTTGTCTTTAACCACTGCGAATGAACATATCCGTGCAGACCATGATATTCAACTTCCGTCCAGACACCATTGTCAGAAAGTCGTGCTAGAACCTCATCCTCATTTATGCGCATGATTTCGGGTGCATCTTCTTCCCCTGCCACACGCAGAATCAAGCGGTCTCCGTCTCCAGTGTAAACACGCACGTAATCGATTTTATCTTTCTGAACGACATTTGGATTTATCTTGACCGGGTTATGCTTTATTTTGTATGAAACAACTCCACAGATTATTGCAAACAAACCAAGACAGGCTACCTCCGTCCACAGCAAAACCTTTTGTTTTAATGGACTAGGCCGATTCAATGCCTTTTCTATTTTTTTGGGAATGTTCTGCCATTCATTTTCCTTTATGGAAACATAAACTGCTTTTTCCGTAACACTGCTTTTTCCACCACCAAGATATACCACCAGCGGAAGTGGACCACCATGCCTTTCATCTAAAAAATCATAAAGCCCGATTTTTCCCGAAGATGTAAAATACGAAGTCCCACTCTTAAAGGCAAAATCATCCAGATTGTAAAAAGAAAGTTGAATGTCGTCCCTGTTCATCAAAGAACAAAACGCAATCCGCACGGGTATGTTTTTCTTAAAAGAATAGTCGCGTAGGGTATAAACGCTGCGCCTCAGAGCAGATTCCACTGATTTCTGATCCAGTTCCCCAACAGCAACAAAAACTATATCTTGACTTGTCATATAGGGATTATTCTATTATAGGTTAGGGAAAAAAGCAAGTTTCGGAATTACTGTTGCCCCCTCCTCATGGCAGCCTTTGGGCGTTGAAGAATTCAAGTGGGTCACGGTTCAGGGCTTCTGCTATGGCACAGATTCCCTGAAATGAAAGGTGTTCGCCTGCTTTAAGGCGGTTAATGGTTGCGATGGACAGGTTCGTTTTAAAGCAAAGCTGCTCTGCGGTGAAACCTGACAATGCAATAAAATATTTCATATTTGCCGAAACAACATCCTGGATTCTGAATTCCAGAAATTCTGAATAAGTTACATTTCTCGCTTTCATAGTATCTCCATTTAGCCAGTACAATGCCCCGGCAAGTTGGAATAAATCCGGCTTCAATCTGCAAGCTAAAGAGCTAGTTACCATTAATGCTTGATTCAACAAGTTCTTTCTTTTTCTTTGAAAGAGCTTCCAGCTGATTCTTGAGCTGTTCCTGCTCAGATTCAATTTCAGCATACTTTTTTACTAATTCCTGCTGTACAGACAGGGGTGGAACTGGAACAAGAAGATTATTCAGGAACTCGGCGCTGATTGTCCTTAAGGCCGTACCAACACTAAACTCCTTGAAAATCGTTCTTGCACTTTCTGATTCTAATAAAAGCTTAAAAAATACCGGTAATATTAAACTTGTATTTGGACGAATTACATACAAATTGCTTGCGGGTAAAATCTTTTGCGCTTCAAGATTTGATACAACCGCAACTTTTATATTGTCTGTAATCGCAAGTACCAGAAGAATGTCATCATTTTGTAATATTAGGGAAAGATCCTTTTGTGGAATCTCGCTCATGTGCTGCAAGTTTTTGGAAACCTGGTTTTCCTGAATGTCCTTGGAAGAGAAATAATAAAAATCTGTTTCCCCTTCCGAAACCAAAGTATCCAGAAAAGTGGCCTTATACTGCACGCCGCGATAAATCTTTTGGGTCACCAGGTCAGAAAGTTTCCTGTACTCTACGGTCTCATCTGCAAAAGGCAGTTTTGCTTCAAGAAGAAAGTTGTTTGGAAGAAGGCAATAATCATCTTTTCCAATATCTTCAACCTTGATGTCTGCAGCATTATGATTTTTCGTTTTGCTCATTTCGTAAATTGCAGTAACATGTTCGTCCATGAGGCAGCTTCCGCCATGACGTGATTTTCCGTGAACAGAACTTGCATTTACAAATTTCACCGTATCATTGTTGTGGCTCAAAACCAAAAGTGCAACAGGAACATTTGTGTTTATCAAGACAGAATCCGGCAGAGTAACAACAGCTTCAAGAAATCTATTTTTTACAAGGTACTCCCGGAAAGTTGCAAAATTCTCCCTAAAAAGAAGTCCCGGGAAAACTGCAGCAACTGCCTTTCCATTTTCATTAAGCAAATCAAGCGCTTTCAGAATAAACGCAACTTCTCCCTGTGTTGAAAAACTTTGCCCGTTTATATTTTTTGACTTCACATAATCAAGGATATGCGGTGCTTCAATTTTCATGTTGACCGGAGGAAAGGTAAAAATCTTATCGACTTGTTTAAGGCAATTTATGGCGAAAACATCTTCATTCCAGACTTTGACGTCCAGATTATTGACAGCCGAAAGAATGCTTGCAAAAATGAAAACTGATTCATCAATTTCAACACCTTCTGCAGACGCCACTCCAAAATTCTTTTTTGCATTGATGAGAAATGAGGAAGTACCAGAGCCCAAATCAAGAAGCGTATCTGTTGTCTTGAAATCAAGAAAGTATGCACACAAATCATTCATTTGCTGCGGGAAAAAAGTTGCATCTGTTCCATCATGACTGAACAATGCCCTGTATTCAATCTTCTTGTTAAGGTATTCAACCATGTCTTCCTGACTAACCTTTTCAAAAGAGTCCAAGGTACACTTCAAAAACCCTTCACCATGTTTTTCAAGATATGCTTTTATAAAAGAAGGTGCATTGCTTTGATCAAGTATTTCTGAAACTGAAAGGTTTACGCCAACCGAGGCCTTTTTTGCATAAAATGCAGTAAGCACTAAAAGCAAGTCAGAAGCTTTGTCTCCAACGTGAAAATTGAACTGCTGTAATGCTCTATCCACAAAATAGTGCTTGGCGTAGGACATATACCCTCCAAAAGACCCTTGAATAGTGTTTATCAAGGTCTTATGATTAAAATATACAGCAAAATTTTTGATTTGTCAAGGGTTTTTTCCTGATAAACGTTATTCAAAACGATGAATTTTTACGATTTGTCATTCTTTACCCAAAAAAAGTGCCAGAGTCCACGGTTTATCTCTGGAGTAAGATAAATAATATGGGTGTTTTTTGGATCCCTTAATTTCGCCTTTACCGCTTCAATAAAACAGTTAGAATATTTCATAGCACACCTCCGCGTCGTTGTTTAATTGAATTTTAAACTCAGGCTGTATCAGTTAACGATATTTGAAGTATTTTACAGAACAATTCCTTTGTGATAAAGCGGGACATATTTTGATTCAGTAAAATGCTCGTATCGCCATTCACTATGCCAATGACCAAAGAACCATTTTTTGAATTCAACCAGAGCTGTTAGATATCATTCCTTTCTCCCACTCATCCTTTCGTTTCTGCATTGTTTTGTAGAGGAGAGAGTTTTCATCTGTATATGATTTTTTTATATAATTCTGTACAGTTGTAATAATCTCTGATGGAAGACAAATCTTAAGACCACATAGTTCAGAAAGTGATTCTGCCTTATCCGTAAAGAAAAAAATCTCGCCTCTTTCATCATTAATCTCATTATCCGTGTTTGTTTGAATCTCGATATATTCCATCAATCCGAATTCAAAAGAGAATTCATAAACAACATTTACTATGTTAACCGGAAGTCCTGTCTCCTCTTTCAAAAGCCCTACTGGAGACCTTTTAGTTGGATAAGCAAAACATCGTTGTACTTCATGCCATGTGATATCTTCGCTTTTGCTTGTAAGATTTTCTGGTAGAATCATTTTTTATCCACCCCATTTCTTTTCTTTAAGGCATCGATAAATTCATTACTACTAAGATCACCTTTATAATGCTTGCGAATGATATCCTTGTTTTTCCGGACAAAGTTTTTCAGCTGTTCAATTTGCTCATCTGTGAGTTTGCATTTTTTACGACCTTCAAGTATTTCTGGCTTGCTGCTTATTGTCATACAGAGTGGGCGGATTTTGTTTTTATTGTAAAACCTAAGGACTTTTTTAAAGATGACATTCCCATATCTATCAACCACAGGCTCAAGAGGCCAATCAGGCAGGCATCCACAATTGCATTTTACCGGTACAACTGGTATTGACTCTGGATGAACTGTTGTTGAAAAGAAACCATATTCTTCATAAAAATATATTTGCTCAATCACTACAAAAAAATGAATCAGCATAATTTTAAAATCTTCAGCATAAGGTAGTTTCTTATCTACAAATCTAGCATACTTTTGGAGGGCAATCTTTATTTCCCAGTAACACTTCAAAGGCCTATAAAACTTTTCAATGATTGCAAAATAATCAAAGAGTTCCCTCAAAGATTTAGCGGCCAGAAAATATTTTTCAGAAGCCACACCCTTTATAACATCCTCTGTAAGTTTCTTAAGCTCGTAAATAAACCGTCTTGACAGTTTGTCTTTTGATTCTGTCTTGTTTGATGCCATTTAAACCCTCCATACACATGATTGATATCAGTTTATCAGGAGAGGATATCATTTAATGATATTTTTTGAGGAGATAACAAATTTATTTCTGCCACTTTTTATCGTCTGTACACGATAAAAAAATTTACAATAGAGTTCATAAATTCCTGCTGAAGGATTTTGTTTAGAGTGGGGCTTAACCTTTCTTCACCTTGAATTGGGTCTCGTACAGTTCGGTGTAGACTCCGCCGGCTTTTACAAGCTTTTTATGGGTTCCGCGTTCTGCAATCTGGCCGTCTTTTATGACAAGGATTTCGTCAGCCGCAAGAATTGTTGAAAGTCTGTGTGCAATCAAGATGCTTGTGCGTGCTTCGATGAGCGGGTCAATGGCTTCCTGTATTTTCTTTTCGGAAATTGAATCCAATGCGGATGTTGCCTCGTCAAAAATCAGAAGTGCAGGATCCTTGAGCAATACCCTTGCAATCGAAATCCTCTGTTTTTCTCCGCCGGAAAGCTTGAGTCCCCTGTTGCCGACCATTGTATCAAGGCCTTCTTCCTGTGTGGAAACAAAATCCCAGATGTTTGCCTTTTTGCATGCTTCTATCAGCTCGTCTTCTGTTGCATCAGGTTTGGCGTACAAGAGGTTTTCACGTATGCTTGCGTTAAACAGATAGGTTTCCTGACTTACGATACCGATGTTCCTGCGTAAAAATGCAAGGTCAAGTTTGCGCACGTCCACACCATCAAACAGAACTGAACCGCCCTCCACATCATACAGGCGTGGAATCAAATTGATGAGCGTACTTTTGCCTGAACCAGAAGGACCAACTATCGCAATGCAGTCGCCCGCATTCAACTTGAACGAAACGTCCGTCAGAATCCTTCGCTCGGGATTGTATGAAAAATCCACGTTCTTGAATTCAACTTCACCGTTAACGACATAACCTTCTTTTGAATCTGGAACCAATGCATCGGGTGCATTATGAATTTCCACCGGCATGTCAAAGTATTCGAATATGCGCGTAAACAAAGCCATGGAGCGAATCCAGTCAACCTGAATGTTCAAAAGTTGATTTACAGGGCCGTACATTTTAGCAAGAAGTGCTACAAAAACCGTTATGTCTCCGACCGTTATATTGCTGTCTGTCTTCATTATCAGGATGCCGCCCACAAGATAAAGAAGCATTGGACCTATGCTGGAAAAAGTCGAAAGCACAACTCGGAACCACCGACCTGCCATTCCTTCCTTTATGTTCAGCTCCATCATCCTGCCGTTTACTTCTTTATACCGGTCGTACTCTACGTCTTCCTTGCCAAAGAGCTTTACCAGAAGCTGACCGCTCACAGAAAGAGTTTCGTTCAAGATTCCGTTGACTTCATCGTTACATGCCTGTGCGTCACGGGTAAGAGACCATCTTGTTTTCCCCGCGCTTCTTGTCGGAATTACAAAGAGAGGAATCACAAGGACACCCAAAGTCGCAAGCATCCAGTTTTTCTGGTACATGGCAACCAGGGCCACAATCAAGGTTATCACATTGGAAAAAATCTGCGTAAGTGTTCCGGTAATTATCTGCTGGACACCACCGATGTCGCTCGTCATTCTTGTAACTATGTCGCCCTGATTGTTGCTTGTAAAAAACTTCTGGCTCATCTGCTGAAGATGACGGTACATCTTGTTGCGCATGTCAAAGGTGATGTGCTGTGCAATCCATGTGTTCATGTAGCTTTCAAGTACACCAATCAAATTGGCACCTAAAGTCACACCAAGCGAAAAACAAATTAAAATGATTAGCTGTTTAAGGTTCCTGCCGATAAGGCCTTCGTCAATGATGCGGCCTGTAAGCACTGCGGGCAAAAGTGAAAACACGGATGAAATACAGATTGCAATAAAGACGACCAGAAGCTGCTTCCAGTATGGTTTGAGCCATCCGAAAATTCGCTTTAAAAGTTTGCCTGTAACTTTGGGACGGTTGGCCTTTTCTTCTTCGGTCAAAAAACCGTTCCGCATGCCCATTCCTGGACCTCCTGCTGGCGGTGGCATAAACTCCCTCCTTAAGGATTTAACCTATTCGCTGAATGTTCCTTCTACTTCGCTCAACAATGCCTCGTACAAAGTACTTTTATCGCGGTTTGATTTTCTTATGGTTGCAGCCATTCTTCGAGCAATGCGCAATGTTACCCTGTATCCGAAAACCGGTTCCTTTTCTGCCAGTTCAAGAAATTTTTCACCGGAAAGTACAATCGTACTGCAGTCAGTCGTTGCAATTACGGATGCGGAGCGTGTATCCTGTCCGATAAGAGCCGCCTCGCCAAAAAAGATGTTCATGGTTGAATCAAGATTTGCAAGTGCTATGCGGTCGTTGGAAAAAGTATTCTGCTGAACCTGAACGCTTCCTGTATGAAGGATGTAAAAATCATCCCCACGGTCACCTTCACGGATTATCATTTCTCCCTTTTTGAAATTCTTTGTTGTAAGCCCGTCGTAAACTGTTTTTAATATTCGTCTGTCCTCATCCTTTGTCGCATCAAAATCCGAGAATATCTCCAGTTTCGTAAGCTTGGGGAGTATTTCTTCAAAATCTGCCATTTTTTTCATATTATTACTCCTCGTCCTCTGGATCGCCCTTTACAAAAATGGCCATCGTATTTGGTGGAATTATATAACCGTCACTCGGTGTAAGTACCGGCTGGTTGCTCTTAAGCAGCTTGACTTTTTTCAAGTTGCTGACGATTGTCTCTATGTTCGGGTTTTTCTGAGCCTCACGCAGGGCATCTTTTCTGCGCTGATAGAAGTTTCCGGTATTCTTCAGGACTCCGATTAAAACCGCATCCTTTCTTGCATTATCCTTGAATTCCTTGTACGGCTTTCCAATATAAGCTGATGGAATATCATCAATAATGATTCCGTAATCCGTGTTGTTTCCAACCAGTTCACGAAGAACATTGCTGAATCCTGTTCCGCTTGATGCTGATGCCAAAATCGAGCACTCATATTCCGTTGTCATAATGATTTCGTCACAGTGTGCCATCTCCAGGTGCTTTACGAATTTTGAATCTGTGAGCTCTGCCGCAATATAAAGCTTGGGGTTCATGTTGGACATAGTAAGTACACCCAAAACCGTTCTTGAATCAGTTTCCAGTTTGGAATATTTTTTTGACTGATCGGAAATGATTAATACACGCTCGGCTGTTTCCACCTGGCATCGTTTAAGTGTTGCTTCCTCAGAAAAATCTCCGGAAACATAATTGATACCCTTGTAGCGGCTTTCAGTCCTGATTTTTTCCATTTCTTCAGATGAAGCATCATTTACCAGAACTATCAGATCAGGAGTTAAATCTGGATTGGACTCAAGAATACTGTCCAATATTTTTTCAAAACCGTTGCGCCATCCGCAAAGCAAAAAATGTCCCTTCATCTTCTTTAACCTCACAAGACCTTTATCCTGTTTCATTTGAATGTCCATAAACAACGAAGCGATTTTACCTGTAACCGCACTCAAAAGGAGCATTCCCAAAACAAGCAGAAATAATGCAGCGATACGACCCGGCACCGATTGGACACAATAATCAAAATATCCCGCCAAAACGGAAACCAGCGTAAACCACACAGAATCGAATTTAGTTTCAATGCCGCTTTCGGTAAGAGTTTCTGATTTATACACCACGGAAGTAGCAATTACAAGGATGACAAAAATAATGGCATATCCCCAGGTAAAGGGGTTGAGTATGAGATATTTAAAATCGCGAAAAAACTTCTTACGCTTAGCCGAAGACTTCTTACTCATATTCTAAAATTATATCATACATTTTGGATTTGTTCAATTTTTATAATGCGGAAAACATGCTTCTATGTTATAATATCCTCATGAAATTTTGGAGCACCGATCATAACTTCAACTCATGCCACCGATTCATTTAATGCCGCACTGGACATGAGGAAGGAACTTGTCAAAATGAACGAAAAGTTTTTAAAGGAAGATTTCCCCGAACTGCATTTTGGAATCGGACTTCACTCTGGCCCCGTACTGGCAGGAAACATAGGTGCCTCCACAAGAATGGAATATACCGTAATCGGAGACACCGTAAACACCGCAAGCCGAATTGAAGGACTGTGCAAGACTTACGGAAGGGACCTTTTGATTTCAGAAAGCACCGCGAACCTCATACAGGGCAACATTCATCTTGATTATGTTGACGAAAGCGAGATCCGCGGCAGAAAGGAAAAGGTCAAACTTTACACTGTTTGAAATAAATCCATTTATCCGATTTCACGTATTCTCTCCACAATGCTTGCTTTGGACAGGCCTTTATAAGACATCAGCGGAACCAATATGCCAAGCAATGCCATTACAGGCAGCATCAGCATGACCGGTGTAATTGAAAAATTATCGGAATAGAACCAGAAGATGCCGTTTGCTATGCCATTAACTGCCGGAACAAAAAGCAAAGAGAGTATGAGGGCCACAAGACCTGATCCAACCGTATATATCATTCCCTCGATTATAAGCATTTCTTTAACCTGTTTTCCAGTCATTCCAATTGCCTGCAGAACTGCGATTTCATTCTTGCGTGCTATGATGCCGGCCATAACCGTATTAAAGAAGTTCAAGATTCCAACAAATCCGATAATCAAAGAAAGGATGCCTCCAAGAAGCGTGAACATGTTTTTAAAGTCATTGAACTCGCCTCTTTTTGTTGCCTTGCTTTCGTATTCAAGCGGGCTGCCCGAAGTTTCGCAATATCCCTTAAGATATTCTTCTGCAGCTGCCTCATGTTCTGCGTTTTTTGTATCAAATGCATAGAACATGGGGTTTAGTGTTTCACCGGTTATCTCTTTTAATGCTTTACTTCCAAATACCAAATCATATCCGAATGATCCGTATCGCGGACTTAAACCAAAAGGAACACTTACGTAAGCGCAGACTGTGTATTCTTTTTCATTGAAACCTTCAAAAATACCCTGTATACCAGCAGGATTATTGTAATAGTCTGTATCTTCTGGCATCTTGCCTGTTGCTTTATCAATATATTCAACTGATTCGGCTGTTGCAAAATATATCTTTTCCCCTATCTTTGGAGTGTTTTCATCAAGATATAAATTTCCGTATTCATCGGCATCAGTCATAATCGCTACATAATTCCCTCCTGTTTTTAACAAGGACGCATCTCCTTCAAATACTTCAAGTTTATCGATTAAGAAATCATCCATACCCTCAGCGACAGTATCCAGATAGTGAGCGTTTTTGTTTTCGGGACTAATGACTTCAATCGAATCGGATACTGTTCCTTTGTGGGAATCATACATTGCATCGCTTACCCTTATCACGGTTATTAAGTTTGTATTGTAGGCAACACCTCCATTAAGGATATCAACGTTTTCATTAATTACATCCATTTCTTCAGATGTTATAAAACCATCTCTTGTGCCCTGATATTTAAAGTAGTGCACATCACCTACCACAAAATCTGTTGCAACCGATGAATCCACCCATTTTTCAACGTCAAAGCCACCGACAAACATGCAAACTACATTTAATATGACTATCGACAGTGCCAGAGAAATGAATACAAGAAGCGTTTTCTTTTTGTTCCTCTCCATATTGGCAAACGCCATTTGAGTTACTTTTGCGCCCCTGGTGTTCTTTTTCTTTTTGTTTACTCCTGAGTTTTCTGTATATCTTAATGCTTCAACTGGAGATACTTTTCCTGCCATTTTACCGGGCTTTGTAACGGAAAGAAGTACTGTCATCATTTCAAACAAAGCAGCTGCTACGAAAATCAATGGTGATGAACTGATTGTAAGCGAGTTTAATGAAATCGAGCTTGTCTTTAAAACCGCGGGTGTAAGAACAGCACCAAGACCGTAACCCAAAATCAAACCGACAGGAAGGCCAATTATGCAAAGAAGGAACGCCTGATGACGTATGATTCTTTTTAATTGCTTTTGCGTGGTTCCGATTGTCTTTAACAGACCGTAAAACCGAATGTCTGATGCAACTGAAATCTGGAAAACATTATAAATAATCAAGTAGCCCGTAAATACTACAAGCAGCACAAAAGCTAGGAGCGGAATTATTGTTGAAAGCGGTCCGTCTTCAGATGATGTAACCGACAAATATCCTGGGTTAACTCCATACCTCACGTAGTTTTCACTGCTTGCATCAAGCGATGTAAACCCGCATTCCTGCTCGATTCTCTCCATCTTGTCAACAATGTTAAAGGATGAAGAAAACATGACGTTTAAGTCTGTTCTAATTGGATTATAGCCCTTTGCAACGATACTTTCGTTAAACGCGTTGACGTATTCTTTTGAAACATTTATAAAATGTACCGGAATGAGCGGATCATATTCCCAAAAACCAACGAGAACGAATTTATCCGTAACTTTTGCTTTTTCTTCTGCAACGCCGTTTATGTTATAAGTAAGTTCTATCTCTTCTCCCAATACAGGTTCTTTTCCAAGAAGTCTGATGGCTTCCTTGTCCATGATTATTTCGTTTTTGGCTGCCGGCATGTGGCCTTCTACTAACGTAATAAAGCTCCACTTTGCACAATTATCATCCATGTAGCTTATTTCTGCAGAGTGCTTTGTAAACGGGGAATCAACCGCGACTCCGGCAACCCTTCTTTCACCGTAGGCTTTTATGAGCTTATTGCTTATTAAAAGTTCTTCCTGCTCATCCGTAATTTCCTTAAATGTTGCGTGATTGCTTCCACCAAGCTGTCTGAAATTACTTGTTTCATACGATGCCTTTATTGACAAAGAAATCGTAAAAAGTGTTGTGAACAAAACCGCTGTCAAAGTGATTGCAATAATCGTAATGACATTTCTTCGTTTATTTGAAAGAAGAACTCTATGTGCTATCCTTCGTACACATTTTCTGTTGTTGACTTTCATAGCTCATTATCTCCTTTCAGATTCAGACACGATATGGCCGTCTTCAATTCTGATGATTCTGTCGGCAAGCTGAGCGATTTCGTCATTATGTGTAATCATAACAATGGTCTGTCCATACTTTTCAGCTGAAACCTTCAGGAGGCTTAATACATCCTGACCCGTTTTGGAATCAAGATTACCGGTTGGTTCGTCTGCAAGAATAATCGCCGGCCTGAATGCAAGGGCTCGTGCAATGGCAACACGCTGCTGCTGTCCACCGGAAAGCTGGTTGGGCAATGATTCTTTTTTTGAAGACAACATCAGCGTATCGATTATTTCGTCTACAAATTCCTTGTCAACTTTTTCGCCGTCAAGTTCCAGCGGAAGAACAATATTCTCATAGACATTCAGCACCGGTACAAGATTGTATGCCTGAAAAACAAAACCAATTTTTCTTCTTCTAAATATTGTAAGCTCATCATCTTTAAGATTGACAATTGGGATGCCATCTATTATTACCTCTCCGGATGTCGGCCTGTCCAAACCACCCAGCATATGAAGAAGGGTAGATTTACCGCTTCCTGATGTTCCGACTATCGCCAGGAATTCCCCTTTGTTGACCTCAAGATTTACGCCTGCAAGAGCATGAACGCCATTTTCTCCCTGTCCGTATACTTTTATCAAGTTTTTTGCTTCTAAGATGCTCATTTCATAACCTCGCTTAAAAAAAATGTACAGAAGTTTTTCTTCTACACACTCAGTATCTCACATAAATCTTTCCAGATTCTTTCACATATTAAATAAATTCTTTCAATTTTGAAAGATTTCTATTTCTTAAGGTAAACAAGAAACTCAGATCCTTTTCCGGGCTTTGAATTTACTTTAATATAACCGCCGTCTTTAGCGATAATCTCTCTTGCCAGATACAAGCCAATGCCAACGCCTTCTTTTTCGCGGGAGGATTGCAGTCTTCCAAACCTTGCAAAAATTTTGGGGATGTCTTCCTCCGCAATGCCGATGCCGGTGTCTTTAATGCTTATGCAGGCAAACATCTCTGTGGCCTTAACCGAAATTGATATGCTTCCTTTTTCCGTATATTTTATTGCGTTGTCAACAATGTTGCATAAAGCCTCAAGCGTCCACTTGTAATCAAAATAAGCCGTCACATTTTCTTCGCCAACAGAAAAATCCAATCCCTTAGCCTCTGCTTTTTTACGCATGGCAGTGTCTACTTCCTTTATTAGCCTTGCAACATCATCGTCCTTTGGTTCAACCATCAGGATTCCATTTTCAAGACGAGAAAGTTTAACGAGTGCATCTACAAGAAACCTCAGTTTTTCCGCTTCATTTTCTATTGCATCAAGGCTTTCACTTTGCTCCTGGGATAATTCTGTTTCCCGCAAAAGTTCACTATGCAAAAGCAGGTTTGTAATCGGTGTTTTCGTCTGGTGGGAGATATCTGCAATTAGCGTTTTAATTGTATCCCGATCCTTGCGAACATTTTCCGCAGAAAGTGCAGATGATTGAAGATAATCTGATAATTTGGATTCAATCTTTGATACCCTGTCTTCTGAAAACTGTCCCTCATGGAATTCGCCTTTTATGGCATCGTTCAGCATTCTTTCCACATTATCAAGAACTTTTTTGCTTTTATAGCTTTTATAAAAAGAAAACGCCAATGCCCCTATTGCTATGAGACAGGCAACTGTCAGCAGCAACTCATTCATTATCCTTTACCCACATATATCCAAGACCATAAACGGTTTTGATATAATCCTTGGCATTAAGCTTGTCCCGAAGCCTTTTTACAACTACAGAGAGAGCATTTTCATCAACGTATTCCTCTCCGTCGGTCCACAACCTGTCTATCAGGTCATCCCTGGAAAGTGTAATGCCTTGATTATTAACAAACATCTTTAAAAGACGCTGTTCCGTCTTGCTTAACGGGATTTCTTCTCCACAAGCTGTAAAAACCATGCGTTCAAAGTCAAAGGAATAATCTCCAATTGAAACAAGGTCTTTGCTTGCAATGGGTTCATTTTTTCTGAGCTGAGTATTTACCCGTGCCCTCAATACGCTTAACGAAAACGGCTTTGTAACATAATCGTCCGCTCCCAATTCAAGTCCCTTTACTACGTCAGAATCCGTGTCATTAGCAGAAAGGAGTATTATGGGATATGACAGGTTTTTTCCCCTGACCTCTTTTACAAGATCAAGGCCATTTCCATCAGGGAGATTGATATCAAGCAGGATCAAGGACGGATTTGTTAAAAATATCTGTTCTCTGGCACTTTTCAAGTTTTCGCAGGAAACAATGCTTCTTGTTTCATCTTTCAATGCCCTGCACAAACCTGCACAAAGATCCTTGTCGTCCTCGACAATAACTATTTGAAAATTCTTTTGCATAACAACATCCATACCATAATATGATATGTTTGGATGCTGAATCAAGTCCAGCATGACATTAACCGTCATTCCGAACTTGATCCGGAATCCAAAGAAAAAATGCTGAATCACCTGCGTACCCTGTCAGTCCGGCACGCGGGCAACAGGCGTTCAGCATGACAATACTTTATTTGAAGTATGAGTCAAAATCTCCGGATGCCTTTGAATTTGACTGGCTGGAATTTGAATTCTCGCTGTAACCGGAAGATGATCCCGCACTCTTCATGTTGCTGATGTCAGAATCCCTGTCATCATTTGGATTTACCGGCAAAATGGCTGCACAGATTATATAGGCAAGTATTCCAGGAAAACCAATCGTAAAGCAGCTCAATAAAACCCATATTACACGGATGATTGTTGAATCCAGGTCGAAATAATCTGCAATGCCACCACATACTCCACAAAATACTTTATCATTTGAACGGTAAAGTTTCTTAGCCATAGTTAATTCTCCTTCATATTGATTTTTATAAGGCCCATGCCACAGGTAGCACGAATGTGATTCTGTCTTTTGTTTTCACATTCAATTTTACCTATGCCATCCTTTTGTATTTTGTTAAATTGAATTGTCCCCAATCCAACTGTACCCTCAAAAGAGTATTCATCCTCGTTACCGCTTAGTCCCATCAAAAGCTTACCCATGCCACAGTCCACCGTAATTGTACCCTTAAGTATACCCTTGTATTCAAGGTTTCCCATGCCACATTTAACCTTACCTGTACCCCCATTTATACCGGTAACCAGCATGTTTCCTGCACCTACATTTAAGTCCAATCTTTTTGTCTTTATGGATACAGTTTTTGTAATCATGGAACCTGCACCCATTGACAGTTTTACATAATCAAGCTCGATATTCTCCGGAATCCTTATCAGGACGCGGGCAGGAGTCCTATCTTCATCCTTTTTGCGCATCCAGAATGAAAAATTACTGAACGATGCCACATTGCAGATTGTAAGCTTGCCAAGCCCCGAAAGCCCGAACGAAAGATTCTTGGGAGCAATGTTCTTGTATTCGACTGAAAATTTCGGTCCTGAAGTAATTACAACTTCCGCTGCCCCTATGGACACTTCCAGACTATGTACTTCTGATCCAGAGAATTCTCCGTAATGGCCTTCGTTTTCCTGGTTTGTCTCTTGTTTACGCATCGATGGTACACTAGCAATTTTTTCCTTAATGCTCTGTGCCACCTCCTGTGGTGATCCAAGCTGTTCAATTACATGCTCATCGTCATCTGCATCCTCAAAATATGCCCTGTAATAATCCATGGCTTCTTTTTGTTCTGCAACAGGAAGTGAATTTAGTTCCTGCTGTAACTCAGATAAAAACCTTTCTCTTGTCATCTGCCTGCTCCCAAAATCCCGTTAATTTTTTCCACATAGGCTGTCCAGTCTTTTCTATATGAATTTACTTCTGTACGCCCAAGCTCTGTAATCTTGTAATAACGGCGATTCCTGCCGTTAAACTCCTTATCGTAGGTTTCCAAAAGGCCTCCTGTCTGCAATCTCCTTAAAACTGGATATAAGGCACTTTCTGAAACGTCAAGTACACTCCGGACATCCTGCGTTATCTTATAGCCGTATGTTCCATCTGTTTCTTTTAAAACAATGGCAAGAACAACCGCATCAAGCAACGAGGTCCCGGTATTAAACATCATAGGCACCTCCTTTTCAGAATTATATTATTCAACTATGTATATTATACGGAGTATAATATTATAAAGTCAAGTGTTTTTTCAAAATTTTTGATGTTTTTTTTGTTTCCAAAATAATAAAAAGCTCTTTCCTGCTTCATAATAGTAAATATTGGTTGTTTTCAATCTTATGGCTATTATGTTGACAATATAGCTATAATATCATAAACTAATTGCACGGTGAGGCACTAAAAATGGAAACAGTACCGATATTCGAGGCTAAAAACAAACTGCCGGCCCTCATTCATCAGGTTGAAGATGGAGAAGGCCTAGAACTTACACGCCACAACAAGGGTGTAGCAGTCCTTATTTCCAAGGACATGTATTCCGAATTAAAAAACGACTCTTCTTTTGAATCGGCATTCAGACAGTTCCGGCACAAATACAGAGACCTCTACAATACGGAAGAAAGCCAGGAGTTGAATCAAGTTTTGGATCGGCCAAGACAAAATGATGAAGGAGAGGAGGTTGACTTATGGTAAAGCCCTTCTATCTTTTGGATACCTCCGTCATCTCCGAAGGTATAAAGGTAGACCCCAACCGGCTCCTTATGGAAAAACTCTTTGCAAAAAGCCGCTTGAGCCAAATCCCCTCACCTGTATGGCATGAATTAGTCTACGGAATGAATTATCTGTCGGAGGGAGCGCTAAAGGAACTGATACGAGATTATCTTATGACCGTAGTTGCCCCACACTTTTCGATAATGCAGTATGATGACCGTGCCGCCTGGATCCATGCAGACATAAGGGCTCGGCTGGAAAAACAGGGATTACCGGCCCCAGTTGTTGCCTGCCAGATTGCCTCCATAGCGGTTGCAAACAATATGATTCTTGTAACAAAAAATCCACAGGACTACAAAACCATTGCCGAAAATTCAACGCTTCAAATAGAAAACTGGGCAGAGTGATTTAACCCTTTCATTCCAGGCCCTATCCTCCTTTTTACCTTGAACAAAGGTTTATTTTCTTATATGTTATTCTAAGGAGGATTATATATGGCTAATAGATGTCCTAGTTGCGGAGGAACACTCCACTTCGACATACAAAAACAAAAATTGATCTGCGAATATTGCGAAAGCGAATTTGATCCTGCCAGCATCAAGGAAATGGAGGGAGCTGGAGAAAGCGAAGCATACGGAAGTGAAAGCTCTGATGAAAACGGAGAAACTATCGATGCAAAAATCTTTACCTGCCCCAACTGCGGCGCCGAGGTATTCGCAACGGATTTGGATGCAGTTGAATATTGCTCATACTGCGGAACATTTGTAACACTGGAAAGCAGGCTTGCAAAACTGCAAAAACCATCCTACATTCTCCCTTTCACTGTCACAAAGGAAAAGTGTCTGGAACTGTACAAAGAAAAACTCAAGAAAGCAAGGTTTTTACCAAAAGACATGCAGGTAGAAAATGCCCAAAGTTCTTTGCGTAATACATACATTCCTTTCTGGGTATATACAGAGAAATTCAACGAGGGGGCACATGCCTCTTTCAACACAAAGGAATCATGGACTTCAGGTAACACGGAATATACTCAGGAATATGACATAGACGTTATGCCAAACGGAACTATCGACGGAATATTCTACGATGCCTCTGCAACCCTGGATGACAGAATCAGCGAACAGATAGGAAACTTTTCTCAGGAATCACTGCAGCCATACAACAGCTCTCTGATGGCTGGCTCTTATGCAGATGTTGCAGACGTAAAGCCGGAAGTTTACAATGAAGATGTTTTCTTAAGAGGAAGCGTTGCCCTTGGTAAACAAATCAAGAGTAATATCTCAAATGAAGACAGCCTCAGAAGTACATTTCATCATGCATCATCACTTCGCGCCGTTACAACCAAACAAAACGCACAAGACTATGCAAAGCTGGAGCCAAAACTCGCCATGCTTCCTGTATGGTTCATGACTTTTAAGAACAAGAACAGGTTGTGCTATGCCGTAATAAACGGAAACACAGGCAAAATGTTTACGGAGATACCTTCTGACATAAAGAAATATGCTCTTGCTTCACTTTTGCTTTCTATCCCGATTTTCTGTATTTTTGAATTCCTATTCACACTTATGCCAAGCACCGTCATGCTTGCCACTGGTATAGTTTCATTGATTTTGATGATCTGCCGCCTGAGTGCATTGAAAAAACTCAGAAAACAGGAAAACAGAGAAGACGACAAAGGCTTCCAGACGATTTATTCCGGAGATACAGAACAGGCTTCTTCAGCAGAAACTAAGAGCCAGACCCAAAAATCAAAGAAAAAGTTTGACTTTATCATTCTTTTTTCAATCGCATCCATTTTGGGAACCGCCTACATGATAATCTCAAAAATGCCAAATGACATTCTTTATTATGCCGTTTCATTTGTGAGCATCCTGGCTACCTTCCTTTCTGTGGCATCAATGGTCAAGGCCCACAACCTTAGCTGTTCACGACCTATTCCTCATTTCTTTGACAAAAAGGGGGCAGCACAATGAAAAAATTTGTAACGCTTTTACTTGCTTCTTTTATGTTCCTTGTTCCTCTTACGGCACAGGAAGATGTAATTCCTCTTTCAATCGAAGACTCAGATGATTATTATTCTATCGAGGAAGATTTTCAGGACCTGCTTTCAGAAGTTAATGCTTTGCTTGTTTCCTTGGGAGAAGACGAACTTCCGGCAGATGCTGATCTTGATGACGTAATCGAAGTACTCGATAAATACGGTCTTCTTGATGAGGATGAATCTGGAGACGGACTTTACCTTGATGATGGAGCATCCAGCGTTGTTACCACAGGTATTGACGATGATGAGGATTTATCTGCAAGGCGTCTTTATACCAATGATGCAACAGGATATGAAGTCTTTATCGCAGATGATGCAGGCCTTCTTTCCGACAAAGAAGAGGATGACCTTCTTAATGAAATGATTCCTATCACACAATGGGGAAATGCCTGTTTCTATACAACAGATAAAGCCTTCAGAATGTCCACGGATGAACTTTCTGCAGAATTGTATGAACGGTATTATGGACCAGGAACAAGCGGTACAATATTCCTCGTCGACATGAATGAGAGGATGCTCTGGATCCACAGTGAAGGAGAGGTTTACAAAACCATAAACGACAACTATGCCCAGACCATAACCGACAACGTGTATAAACTTGCTTCAGCCAGCGATTACTATGGTTGTGCATCCAAGGTATTCGGTCAGATTGGAACCCTTCTTTCCGGTGGAAAAATCGCCCAACCAATGAAGCATATCAGCAATTATCTTCTTGCCCTTATCCTTGCATTGATCATCTGCTTTATCTACATGAAATCAAGTTCCAAGACCCAGGACGAAAAGGCACAGCCAAAAGCAGAGCCTATTTTCAACGGTACCCTTGCGAATATTTCTGTTACCAAGGGCAGACTCACTTCAAGAACCATCCAATCTTCTTCCGGTGGCGGATCAAGAGGCGGTGGCGGCGGAGGTCATTCCGGTGGTGGTGGCGGCCACAGATTCTAATTAAATAACATACCCAAGGTATTGCAGTCCTCCAGATTGTATTTTATTATATAAGTGATGAATTACAATTCTGGAGGATACCATGCAGTACAGAAAAGACAGATTTGGTAATGATATTTCTATACTTGGCTACGGATGCATGCGCTTTACCAAAAAAGGCATCGGATCAACCGATTTGGAAAAAACTGAAACCGAGCTGTTACGTGCCATTGAGCTTGGAATAAATTACTTTGATACTGCATACATTTATCCAGGTAGTGAAACAAGCCTTGGTCAAATCCTTGCAAAAAACAATCTACGTTCAAAAGTAAAAATCGCCACAAAACTCCCGCAATATTTAATCCGTAATTCTGAATCAATCGATAAATATTTTTCCGAACAGCTTTCACGGCTTCAAACAGATTACATCGATTATTACCTAATGCACATGCTGACCGACATTGATGCATGGAACACACTCAAAAAAATCGGAATAGAGGAATGGATTAATCAGAAAAAAGCCCAGGGCGCAATCAAACAGATTGGTTTTTCTTTCCACGGTGACAGCGACATGTTCCTTAAAATCCTTGATGCCTATGACTGGGACTTCTGCCAGATTCAATACAACTACATTGACGAAGTGACTCAAGCGGGTGTAAAGGGTCTCAAAGCCGCCGCAGATAAAGGCATTCCCGTAATCATCATGGAACCGCTTAGGGGTGGCAAACTTGTAACTATTCCAAACGATGCAAAAAACGTCCTTGCACAAAGCCCACGCAAATGGACTGCCCCAGAGCTGGCACTCAGATGGCTGTGGAATCAAAAGGAAGTGTCTTGTGTCCTTTCCGGAATGAATTCCCTTGAAATGATTGAAGAAAACTGCCGTATTGCCAGTGATGTTAAAGTTGATGAATTCACTCAAGAAGACTTTGAACTTACAAAAAAAGTTAAGGATATAATTCAATCTAAGACAAAGGTGGGATGCACAGGATGCCGTTACTGCATGCCCTGTCCCAAAAACGTAGACATTCCCTCAATTTTCGCCTCTTACAACAGCATGTACACAGAATCCAGGGTAAGTGCCCTTTCCGATTTTATTCGTGTCATGGGATTACGAAAAGACAGCGCCTTTGCAGACCAGTGTGTCGGTTGCGGAAAATGTGAACAACACTGTCCTCAACATATTGAAATACGAAAACAGCTAAAGATAGCAGATAAAAAACTAAGACCCTGGTACATCAGGATCGGAATATTCTTCATGCAGAAATTCTTTACGCCAAACAGGAAATAAATATTTTTTCAAAAAAACTATTGACATATTCTTTCTCGTGTGTTACTGTATTAGTGTCTTAATACAGTATTAATTCAAGCGAGGTATTTATGTTTGCTTACCAGTTTACAAATGATAAGCCCATTTATATCCAACTTATCGACGTTTTTAAGTGCAAGATTGTTGCCGGAAACCTTAAGTCTGGAGACAGACTTGATTCTGTAAGGGATCTTGCGGTTCAGGCTCAGGTTAATCCCAACACCATGCAGAAAGCGTTGTCAGAACTGGAAAAAGAGGGCTTGGTCAGGACGGAGCGCAATTCGGGACGTTACATTACAGACGATGAGACTGTAATCGACAAAATCCGGATTCAGCTTTCTAAAAATGAAGTAGAGGCATTCATCAAAAAAATGATGTCTCTTGGATTTACCAAAAAAGATGTCCTTAAGCTTATTGAAGAACAAGACTTTTAGGATACGGAGAAAACTATGGAAAACATTAACTTAGTTTGCAAGGATCTTTCAAAATCCTATGGAAAAACTCTTGGCCTGGATAATGTAAACCTGGCACTGCCAAAGGGTTCTATCGTAGGTCTTCTGGGCCCAAACGGAAGCGGCAAGACAACTTTGCTCAAGCTGGCAGCCGGTCTTCTTACCCCAACTTCTGGTTCAATTGAATTGTGCGGAATGGCTCCAAGTGAACTGACCAAAGAGATTGTTGCATATCAGCCGGACAAGATTTATCTGAATAACTGGATGACCGTAGAAAACCTGGTTTCCATGATGTCAGATTTCTATCAGACATTCAACAGGGAAAAGGCAATGGACATGCTTTCCAAGCTCAAGCTGAACCCAAAGGACAAACTCAAGACCATGTCAAAGGGTAACAAGGAAAAAGTCCAGCTTATCCTTACAATGAGCCGCGATGTTCCCCTTTACATTCTTGATGAACCTATTGGTGGTGTTGACCCTGCCGCACGTGACTACATCCTGAACACCATCATCAACAATTATCAGGAAAATGCAACAGTTATTATCTCTACCCACTTGATTTCTGATATAGAGAACATCCTTAACTACATCATCTTCTTAAAAGAGGGCAAAGTTGTCCGTTGTGGTGACGTTGACGACATCCGTGAAAAAGAAGGTAAATCAATCGACATTCTCTTTAGGGAGGAATTCAAATGCTAAACACTTTACAAAAACGAAATCCAGTTGAACGCACTGGGAAAATCTTCAAGTACAGCTTCATGCAGTATGCAAGGGTTCTTCTGCCTCTTAGCATTGCAATACTTGCCGTTACTTTTGTATTCTGCATTTTCTCGTTTATTCCTGGAGCAAGCATCCTAGATTTTAAGGACAATGAATTTACGGGATTAAACCTTGTAAATGTCATAATGATGTCTGTCACTTATATTTTCTTTGTTACCGTTTCCATCTGTACGCTGGTTATGATAAACAGAAATATCAAGAACAGCTACTTTGGAGATGAAGCATACTTAAGGATGACGCTTCCTGTAACAATCGGGGAACACATGGCTGGAACTGTATTGAGCAGCATGGTTTGGTACATCCTTTTGGGTATCGTATCTGTAATTTCACTTCTGTTTCTCTTTGGAAATCCGATTATTACCCACATCAAGGAACTTGAATTTGGCATTCCCATAAAATATGTCCTGATGTTCCTTCTCTATTGGATTATATCTCTGTTTACGCTGGTTTCTGTAATATTCCTGTTACACTCACTTGCTTCTCTTGTACATAAAGGGAAAATGGCTGTTAAAATCGGTAGTTTAATCGGTATTCTGGTTATTTTTGAAGTCTTTATGATACAATTTACACGCTACAGAGTTGCCAGAATTGTTCAATCAGAAAATGTATCTTTAGGATTTTACTGGCCGTGCATTTGCTTTATCGCAATAATAGGCATACTTTCCTATGCCGGTTCATACCTGATTCTAAAGAAAAAGTACAATCTTGAGTAGTTAAAAAACTGCCAACTCCTCCTAAAAAAATAGCCTGCCGGATTCCACAAGGGTTCGACAGGCTTTCCTTTTATACAAGTTGAATCATTACATCTTCAATTTGTCGTACATTTCCTCTATTGGAACCAATGCACCAGTAAATGGCGGAACTCCCTTTATTCCATCGCCCTCTTTGCGCGGAATTATGTGCATGTGAAAATGGAACACCGACTGATGTGCGCATTCATTAGTACAGTTGAAGAGGTTTACACCGCCGTATCCGCAGTCTTCCACAAAATGTCTGCTGATTTTCTGTACGGAATCCATTACATGTGCCATTTCTCCAGACTCACATTCCAGCATACTGCGCACATGTTTCTTTGGAATGACCAGGGTATGACCATCAACATCCTTGGCAATGTCCAAAAATGCATAGGTATATTCATCCTCATAAATCTTATAGCTTGGAATTTCACCTTTGATTATCTTGCAGAAAATGCAATCATCACTCATTATTTTACCTCCTATTCTCCCTTAAAACAAAAACGACCAGACTTTCTTCTCTGAAGGTGGACAAACTGGATTTACACCACAAGAATCGAACAACTCCCGTATCGTCATAAATTCAGCTCCCCTTTTAAGAAGCTCTGGTATTATCTGCTCCAATGCCTTTACAGTTTTATCGTTTCCTACAAAATCATGCAGTAAAACTATCATTCCATCCCGGGCATTATCCAAAACACCCTTAACCCTATGCTCAACACTGGCACTTTCTTCCCAATCCTCAACTCCATGACCGCATATAAACGGCATGTCTATCGTCTGGAACATCAGGTCATTTAATGCAATGTAAGGAGGCCTGAAAAACATGGGTTTAGTACCGGTGCATTCAGTTATGAGTGCATTTGTTTTCTCAACTTCTTCCTTCATCTGCTCAACTGTCAGCTTTGGAAACTCCGGATGAGTCCAAGAATGACACTCTACGCTATGTCCGTTCTTTACCTGCCTGTCTATCATAGGCCGGGTTTCATCGTTAATATTCTGTCCGATCAAAAAGAACGATGCCTTTACGTTATATTTTTCTAGTAAATCCAAAACCTGTACTGTAGTTGTGGTATTTGGACCGTCATCAAATGTTAAAGAAATCCTCAGTTTATCCATTTTTCCCTCTCTTTTTTTTAATCCTTATTCCCCCTCTTGTCAAGTGTATTTTTAACCCTTATTCTTTTTATATTTGTCAAATCTATAAGAATTTATCTACGTTATTCCTACCTAACCGTTGACCCGAAAATGATTTATCGGTATACTTATTCTACATATATATATGGAGGACATTAATGGCTAAGACCAAATATGTTTATTACTTTGGTGATGGTGATGCAGAAGGCGACGAAACAATGCGCCCACTGCTCGGCGGTAAAGGTGCAAACCTTGCTCAGATGGCAAAAGCTCCATTGAGCCTACCAGTTCCATCTGGATTTACAATTTCAATTGACGTTTGTCAGGAATACTACAAGCTCGGAAAAAAGTATCCTGCAGGTCTTGATGCAGAAGTTGCAAAATATCTTAACAGACTTGAAAAGTCTATGGGCAAAAAGCTTGGTGACGAAAAGGATCCTCTTCTTGTTTCCGTTCGTTCAGGTGCTGCAGAGTCAATGCCAGGTATGATGGACACAATCCTCAACCTCGGTCTTAACGACAAATCAGTTTTAGGTCTTGCAAACAAGACAAACAATCCACGTTTTGCATGGGATGCTTATCGTCGTTTCATTCAGATGTTTGGTAATGTTGCCATGGGCGTTGATCATGACAAGTTTGAAGCAATCATCGAAGAAGTAAAATCTCATCGTGGAATCAAAGAAGATACCGAGCTCAAAACAGAAGAACTTCAGGAAATCGTTACAAAGTACAAGGCTATGTACAAGAGGGAAAAGGGAGAAGACTTCCCACAGGATCCTCAGAAACAGCTTTGGGGTGCAATCGGTGCCGTATTCGGTTCTTGGATGAACCCACGCGCCATTACATACCGCAAAATCAACAACATTGACGAAAGAGTTATCAAGGGAACCGCCGTTACTGTTATGGCTATGGTTTTCGGAAACATGGGCGATACATCAGGTACAGGCGTTGCATTCAGCCGCGATCCTTCAACTGGTGAAAATCACTTCATGGCAGAATATCTTATCAATGCTCAGGGTGAAGACGTTGTTGCTGGTATCCGCACTCCAATGGATATCTCAGCCCTTGAAAAGCAGCAGCCAAAGATTTTTGCAGAAATCACAAAGATCCGCAATCGTTTGGAAAAGCACTACCACGACATGCAGGACATGGAGTTTACCGTTCAGGAAGGAAAACTCTTTATGCTCCAGTGCCGCAACGGTAAGCGTACAGGACCAGCAGCTGTTAAGATGGCAGTTGACATGGTTGCAGAAAAGCTCATTACAAAAGAAGAAGCTCTTCTCCGCGTAAAGCCAGATCAGCTTGATCAGCTCCTCCATCCGCAGTTTGATGCAAAGGTTCTTAAGGAATCAAAGGCACTTGCGGAAGCCCTCAATGCATCTCCGGGAGCAGGATGTGGTGAAATCGTATTCACAGCAGAAGATGCAGTTGTTGAACACAACAAGGGTAAGAAAGTTATCCTCGTCCGCAAGGAAACATCTCCAGATGATATCGAAGGTATGTATGTTGCTGAAGGTATCTTGACCTCAACAGGTGGACGTACATCACACGCAGCTGTTGTTGCCCGTGGTATGGGTACACCTTGTGTTTGTGGTTGTGCCGCTGTTGTATTCTCTGGAAAAGACGAAGTTACCATCGGTGACAAAAAGTTCAAGAAGGGAGACATCATCTCTATCGACGGTTCAACTGGTAAAGTATACGGAAACGAGATTCCTGTTACACCAGCTTCTGTTTCAGGCGATCTTGAAACATTCCTCGGTTGGGCAGATGAAATCCGTGCAAAGTCAGTACGCAAGACAAAGTCTGGAAAAACTGTTAAGGGATTCGAAGTTTTGGCAAACGCAGAACAGAACGAAGCTCCACAGGCATTCCGCTTTGGTGCAGCAGGTATCGGTCTTTGCCGCACAGAACACATGTTCTTCCAGGAACCAAAGCTTTCTTCATTCCAGAAGATGATTCTTTCTGAAGATACTGATTCTCGCAAAAAGAACCTCAAGGAAATTCTTCCATATCAGAAGAATGACTTCTTTGAAATCATCAAGGTAATGGAAGGACGCCCTGTAACAATCCGTCTTCTTGACCCGCCGCTGAACGAATTCATTCAGGCAGAAACACCTGAATTGGCAAAGGCTCTTGCAAGTAAGTTGGGATATCCTGTAGAAAAGATTAACGCCAAGTATGCAGAACTCAACGAACACAACCCAATGCTCGGACACCGCGGATGCCGTCTCGCAATCACATATCCAGAGATTTACGAGATGCAGGTAGAAGCCATTGCACTTGCTACTGTAGAAGCAGAAAAGAAGGGAATCAAGCACGATGTTAGAATCATGATTCCTAACGTAACTACATTTGCTGAACTTAAGCAGATTCGCGAACAGGCTCTTGCAGTTATCGCTGATGTAAACAAGAGCAAGGGAACAAACCTCAAGTTCCAGATTGGTTCTATGATTGAATTCCCACGTGCCGCATGTACAGCAGATCAGATTGCAAAATATGCAGACTTCTTCTCATTCGGAACAAACGACCTTACACAGACAACATTCGGTTTCAGCCGCGATGACTATGGTAAGTTCATTGATTCTTACCTCGACCAGAAGGTACTCTTCTCTGATCCATTCAAGACACTTGATGAAGACGGTTGTGGTACTTTGATCGGCATTGCAGAAGAAAAGGGACGCTCAGAAAAGGCTGACCTTCACCTTGGAATCTGTGGCGAACATGGTGGTGATCCTGCTTCTATCGAACTCTGCTACAAGCTTGGCCTTAACTATGTATCTTGTTCTCCATTCCGTGTTCCAGCAGCTCGTCTTGCCGGTGCACAGGCTGTAATCAAGGACAAGAAGGCTGCTTCTAAACCAGCTGCCAAAAAGGCTCCTGCAAAAAAAGCTCCAGCCAAAAAGGGAACTGCAAAGAAGGAAACTGTAGCTAAGAAACCAGCTGCAAAGAAAGCTCCTGCTAAAAAGACTGCCGCTAAAAAAGCCCCAGCCAAGAAGGCAACAGCTAAAAAGCCAGCTGCAAAGAAAGCAACAGCAAAAAAAGCTCCTGCTAAAAAGGCAACAGCCAAAAAGACAACAAAAAAATAAGTCTTAAGGCTTAAATGAAAGAAGGCCGTCCAATTTAATGTTGGGCGGCCTTTTTTATAAATAAAAAATTAATATCAAGCTCTGACTTTTTTTATCA
Organism: Treponema sp.; assembly: GCA_016281495.1. Taxonomy (GTDB): domain Bacteria; phylum Spirochaetota; class Spirochaetia; order Treponematales; family Treponemataceae; genus Treponema_D. The sequence continues at coordinate 42,726 of JAEEIU010000060.1, forward strand.
TCTGAACAAAATCATCAAACAGGAATCCAGCATCCAGTGGACCAGAACATGCTTCTGGATGAAACTGAACACTAAATGCCGGTATCTTTGTATATTTAATTCCTTCATTTGTTCCATCATTTGCATTAATAAAACTGACCTGTGCTCCTTCGGGAAGAGTTTCATTTTCTACTGCATAGCCATGATTTTGGCTTGAAATATAAACCCTTCCTGAGCTTAATTGCTTTACAGGATGATTTGCACCACGATGACCATACTTAAGTTTTACTGTTTTTGCCCCGTTTGCAAGAGCAAGTAACTGATGTCCCAGGCAGATACCAAAAATAGGAATGCCTGTGTCCAATAGTTTTTTAATTTCACTAATTATCTCAATGTTTTCCTGAGGATCTCCAGGTCCATTACTCAACATTATGCCATCAGGTTCATAGGCTAATATGTCTTTAGCAGTAACAGATGAATGAACTGTGATTACCTCAAGACCTCGCTTTAAAAGTTCACGGCGTATATTTCCCTTTGCACCAAAATCCCAAAGAACTACTTTTTTCCCCTGCCCATCCTTCATTGCGGCAGCACTGTCATTTTCTTTTGTTCCATCTGCACGGACAGGTACAAATCTGTATTCAGCACTTTCTGCAAATACCTGTGCTGCATCTTTTTCAATTTTATCAGCAGAACCTGTAACCGATTCCACTGCATGTTCAATCTTGTACCCTTTTATTTTTTCAAGTAATTGAGCCTTTTCTTGTTCATTATCCAAAGCAGCAAAGGCTTCTTTTGCCTCTTGACTGTCTCCGCTAATCAACATGGCATTCATTACTCCAGCTTCACGAAGTACCTTTGTCAATGCCCTTGTATCAATGTCATAAAGACCGATTACATTTTGTTCTTTTAGATAATTGTTTAAATCACCCTCATTTCTGAAATTTGAAGGATTTTCGCACCAGGAATGAACAATATAACCCTTTACATGGCAGGAGGAGCTTTCAAAATCATTAGGGATTATTCCATAATTTCCAATCAAAGGAAAAGTCTGGGTTACAATTTGCCCAAAGTAGCTTGGATCAGTCAATGTTTCAATATAACCGTTCATACCGGTGGTGAAAACTGCTTCTCCAACAGATATTCCAGTGGAACCAAAACCTTTACCTTCAAAGACAAGTCCATTAGCTAAGACTATACACGCTTTAGTTTCTTTCATACTGGAAATTTAATATATCATTTTTTCAACTTTTTGTATAGTATACCAGATTTTATAATCTTCAAATCATTATATCTCTAACTGTACCCATAAATTCTTAGATTTTATTCAAAAAAGTGAAAATTCCTCTAAACAACTTTCATTTTATCTGTTATAATTTATTAAGATAATGGATTTGTTTATATTGATAACAAAACGTCTCGGAGGATTTTTTTCATGAATGAAGTTTGCATTAGCCTGGATAAGAACAGCAAGATAAAACTTTATAGGCAACTGTACGATAAAATTGTTGAATTTATCAACACAGGTATTTACAAACCAGATCAAAAACTTCCTTCAATCCGTCTTCTATCTGCTCAACTTGATATCAGCAAAAACACAATAACCAAAACCTATGATGAGCTTGAAAAAGACAACTACATATACTCATTGGTCAAAAAAGGCTATTTTGTTCAAAACCGAAATCTATTAAAAGATAATGTTGTACCCTCTTCTGAAGAGCAGGATAATGAATCTGAATCATCTGTACCCACAGTTGACTCAATTATCAAACAGCACAAGGAGCCTATTTTTTCAACAACTGCACTTGATGAAAGCCAGGAAGAAACTGATACCATAACTCCACAAACTGTAACCGTAAAACAAGAAGTAAAGCCTTCAATTACACAATCATTGCTTTCCTACTTAAAATCGATATCTACTTCAAATCCTAACACTTTGGAACAAGAATATCAGCCGTTTGGTCAATTGGAATTCCGTACAGCAATAGCAGAGCTTATGACCAAAATGTTTGACATAAATTGCACTCCGGAACAAATAATTATTTCCTCTGGAATCCAACACCTGATGCTCACTACCCTACGTCTTCCATCGATAAGCTCTCCTTCTTTTAAATCAGATGGAATGGGTCTTTTAAAACTTGGTGACCAAATTAATCAGGGTTCAATTCCACGTTCTAAACCGCTCTTTGCAATACCAGAGACAATCAACTCACTTGCAGAAAAAATAATAATGGAATCAAACATTCCAACAATTTTTATTCAGAATTATTCTTCCCTATTAAAATATAATTCAACAAAAACAGAAAGCCCTATATCTCTTTTGCTCGTTGACAATTCAATTTCCTTTGAATCAAATGAAGAAATGAATCAAATTCTTGAATGGGTACAGGAAATACCCGGCAGATACATTATTGAATATCCATCACAAATCAGTGAACTGTCACCATTTAAAGCTAATAAAGCCAATGATCGCATTATTTATGTCAATAGCTTCAAAAACATTATTTCCAATTCATGTACAGCATCTTTTGCCATTATGCCACAAGATTTACTTAATGAATATCAACAGAGGTTTAATCATTTTTCTTGTTCAGTTTCGTTATTGGAACAGTCAATTTTAACCGAATTTATAAACAAGGAATACCTAAATTAAGGAAATAAAATATGCCAAAAGCAAAAGCACAGACTAAACAAAACGACTCAGATATTTATCATAACCTCGTCAGCAAACAGAAGGAATTTTTTAAATCAGGTGTAACTAAACCCGTTAAGTGGCGTATAAAACAACTGAATAAGCTTTTTTCTGCTATAAAAGCCCACGAAACTGACATTCTTCAGGCTTTGATGACGGATCTTAATAAAACTGAATTTGAGGCTTATTCCACCGAGATAGGTCTTGTATATAATGAAATCAGATATCATAAAAAACATGTCAAAAAATGGGCCAAGATTAAAAAATCTCATGGAGAATTATTTTTCTTCCCAGGTAAAACAAGAGTATATCCTGAACCCTTTGGCTGTACCCTTATTATGTCACCATGGAACTATCCTTTTCTATTGACAATTGACCCCCTTGTTTCTGCCATTTCCGCAGGTAACACGGCGATTCTTAAAACATCTGAATACAGCACCGCTACTTCTCAGGTAATAGAAAACATCATTAAGGAATCTTTCTTGCCTGAATTTATAACAACAGTCCAGGGAGGATATGTTCAGAATCAACAACTTTTACATGAGCATTTTGACTTTATCTTCTTTACCGGAAGCAGCAGAGTCGGAAAAGTTGTCATGGAAAGTGCAGCAAAATTCCTTACACCTGTTTGTCTTGAACTTGGTGGTAAAAGTCCCTGTATTGTAGATAAAACTGCCAACATTCCTATTGCAGCCCGACGCATCGTGTGGGGAAAATTCCTTAACGCAGGCCAGACTTGCGTTGCTCCAGATTATGTTTTAGTAGATGAATCCATAAAAGAGTCGCTCGTCAATGCCATCAATCAGGAAATACTAAATCAATATGGTGAAGAGCCTCTTTCTAATCCCGAATTACCAAAAATCATTAATTCAACACATTTTTCACGCTTAGTTTCGCTTGTTCCTGATGCTCAGACTGATGCAGCAAACAATAAAATTTCACCTACTATCTTAGATCTTGGAGCCATCAACAGCAAAACCGTTTCAAATCATCCAATAATGAAAGAGGAAATTTTTGGTCCTCTTTTACCTGTTATATCATTTAACAACCTTGATGAAGTAATTGATTTTGTATATAATCGCCCCACTCCTCTTGCTCTGTACTTCTTTAGCAAAAACCGAAAATCACAAAAACAAATATTTACTACACTGCGCTTTGGCGGTGGATGCATAAACGATGTGATTTATCAATTAGTTTCTGAAAAACTGCCATTTGGAGGCTGTGGTGAAAGCGGAATGGGCCGTTATCATGGTAAATACGGATTTGATACATTTACTCACCTCAAAGGTGTTGTAAAACAGTCATCATGGTTCGATTTAAAAGTAAGATATGCACCACATGAAAAAAATTTGGAAACCGTAAAGAAGTTTTTAAAATAATTGTTTATTCACCGTATATTTCCTTACGGTGTTGTATTCCAATTTCAGAAAGGGCTTGCTCAATGGGCAGGTCCTGTTTTTTTAGATATTCCTTCAAGTCGACCAAAAATCTGTTCATTGAAAAATGATGGTACAAATAAACATTTTCCCAATATTTTTCTGAATAGCTTTGGCGTAATGTATCCCTATATTTACTGAATATTTTTTTCCCTTTTAACTCTGAATAACCTACTATCCATAGTTCTGGATTCTTATCCCCTTTCTTCTTTCCTTCAATTAATTTTTGATGGAGTTCAGCTGCTTTTTGAGCCATTAATTCCTGACTTTGAGCTATAAGATTCTTGATTTCATCACTTCCATTTTTGCACAAGTACTTAAGATGTTTGGTTTTTGCCGTATGAACAGGTGTTTTATTCATGATAATTACATTTTTTCTAAAATCAACATTAAGTTCTTTGTTTTTACGAAAAAAACCTTCCGCAACTTTTCCACTTTGTCCTACAAGATAGCGATTATTTTTTGCAAGCTGCTCGTCTTTTCCTGGATTATCACCTATTACGATTAACTTTATTTCATCCTGCGGCTGTACTTCATCATATGCTCTGTTATAAACAACCGCAGTTTCTAATGGATATTCTGGGGTATCATTTTGTGATGCTGCTTTTTGCAGAGGATATAGCTCTCCGGCAAATGCCATCCATTCATGACATTTACCTTTGAGCCATTCTCTGTATTCAACAAAAGCTGTCCACTGTTTTTCAGTCATATCTTAGTGCATTTCTGCATCAGTGATTCTGTATGAAACAACTACAGGAGTATTTGGAAGATCTTCCTGGGTTGCCTTTCCAACACTGAAGAATCCCATAACACCAAATGTTCCGTTTGGAAGGAATTCAATTCCATCTTTAATCAAGCGGTTGTTGATGTAAACATTATACTTGCCGTCCACAACCTGAATCTTGAGCTTGTTAGTAGAATTATATCCCTTGTTGATTGCTGAACTCTTGTAGAAGTAAGCAGTTCCCTCATCATTTGGAACAATAAGATCCTCATAAGTTTTACCATCCCACTTATACAAGGCATATTCTCCATCTGTGTTGATTTCGAATCTTATGTAATCTTTCAATTCCCCGTTTGACTTTGGCTTTGAATAACCGAATACAAATCCGTATGCAGACTTTATATATCCAGACTTCTTGCTGAACTCGCCTTCTATCATATCAAACTGTCCGAATTCTGGTGATGTATAGAAGTAACCACAATCCAACAGATTATTCAAAGAAGGAGATTCCCAGTCGGTGGTGAATTTTTCTAGCTTTGTAAGTGTTTCCTTTTTCTCTTCTGCAGTCTGAGGCTTTTTGTTTGTAACAGGCTTTGATGCAGCAGCTTTTTCTGCAGCAGCCTTTTTATTCTTTAAGGTATTCAATGCCTTAGTTGCAGATGTATCTCCAGGTTTACCAGCAAGAACTTCATTGAGCAGGGCTTCTGCCTGTTCATATTCTCCATTGTTCATTAATTCCTGTGCCTGGGCAATCTTGTTTGCACGTTCCTTTGCTTCTGCTTCAGCGGCAGCTTTCTTTTCTTGAGCCTCTTTAAGTAAAGCAGCGGCCTCTGCATCATTTGGATTTGACTTGAGCAATGCATTCAAAGTTGAAATGGCCTGTGCAGTATTTCCCTTGTCAATGTTTGCCTTGGCCTGATCGAGTTTCTGCTGACGAGCTTTTGCGGCGGCTTCTGCATCTGCAGCGGCTTTCTTTTCCTGTGCTTCCTTTAACAAGGCAGCGGCTTCTTTATCGTTAGGATCCGCCTTGACCATTGCATTTAATGTTGAAATGGCCTGGGCGGTGTTTCCTTTGTCGATATTTGCTTTAGCCTGTGCAAGCTTTGTCTTTTTTGCTTCTGCGGCGGCCTGCTCATCTGCTACTTTTTTTTTTGCTTGAGCCTGCTCAAGTAATGCCTTTGCTTCTGAATCATTTGGATCTTGTTTAAGCAAACCGTTCAACACATTAATTGCATTTGAGAACTTACCTTCATTTATAAAGGTCTTTGCCTGATCTATTCTCTTTTGTCTGGCTTCCTTTGCAGCGGCTTCAGCATCAGCAGCTTGTTTTGCCTTAATCTGTTCCAACAAAGACTTTGCTTCCTGGTCATCCGGGAAAGTCTTTAGGATTCCATTAAGAGTTGAAGTTGCCAGAGCATATTTTCCTTGACTGATGTATTCTTTTGCCTGCTCAATCTTCTGATCGCGGGCACGTTTTGCTTCATCAATTCTTTCCTGCTCCTCTTTTTCCTGAAGCTTCTTTATTTCTTCAAGCATTGCAAGAGCTTCTTTATCCTTTGGATCAACTTTCAACAAGCCATTAAGGATATTTGTAGCATTTGCATATTTTTTCTGATTGATGAATTCTCTTGCCTGCTGGAGTCTTGCCAAACGACCATCAACTTCTTCTGCAGCTTTTTTAGCAGCAGCTTCCTGAGCGGCTTTCTTGGCTGCGGCTTCTTCTGCAGCTTTCTTGGCTGCTTCTTCCTGAGCGGCTTTCTTGGCAGCAGCTTCATCTGCAGCCTTCTTTGCGGCTGCTTCTTGTGCGGCCTTTTTGGCAGCAGCTTCTTCAGCGGCTTTCTTGGCGGCTTCATCTTGAGCTGCTTTCTGCTTGTCCTGGGCTTCCTTCAACAGGGCCTGAGCTTCCTTGTCATTCGGATCTGTCTTAAGAAGTCCGTTCAACAGTGTTATTGCCTGTGAATATTTTCCGGTATCAATATAATTGCGGGCCTGTGCTAGTTTCTGTTCACGAGCCTTCTTGGCTGCCTCTTCCTGTGCGGCCTTGTTTGCTGCTGCCTTTTCTGCGGCGGCCTTTTCATTGGCGGCTTTCTTTGCGGCTGCTTCATCTGCTGCTTTCTTGGCGGCGGCATCGTTGGCGGCCTTCTGCTTGTCCTGAGCTTCCTTCAACAGTGCCTGAGCTTCCTTGTCATTCGGATCTGTTTTAAGTAAACCATTCAAAACTGAAATTGCCTGTGAGTATTTTCCAGTGTCGATGTAATTACGGGCCTGAGCGAGCTTCTGTTCACGGGCTTTTGCGGCAGCGGCATCATTGGCGGCCTTCTGCTTGTCCTGAGCTTCCTTCAACAGTGCCTGAGCTTCCTTGTCGTTCGGATCTGTTTTGAGGAGTCCGTTTAACAATGTAATTGCCTGTGCATACTTTTCTGTATCGATATAATTGCGGGCCTGTGCAAGCTTCTGCTCACGGGCTTTTGCAGCAGCGGCATCATTGGCAGCCTTCTGCTTATCCTGGGCTTCCTTCAACAGGGCCTGGGCTTCCTTGTCGTTCGGATCTGTTTTGAGGAGTCCGTTAAGGATTGTTATTGCCTGCGGATATTTTTCAGTATCAATATAATTACGGGCTTGTGCTAGTTTCTGTTCACGAGCTTTCTTGGCTGCCTCTTCCTGTGCGGCCTTGTTTGCTGCTGCTTTTTCTGCGGCGGCCTTTTCATTGGCGGCTTTCTTTGCGGCTGCTTCATCTGCTGCTTTCTTGGCGGCGGCATCGTTGGCGGCCTTCTGCTTGTCCTGAGCTTCCTTCAACAGTGCCTGAGCTTCTTTGTCATTCGGATCTGTTTTGAGGAGTCCGTTCAACAATGTGATGGCCTGTGAATATTTTCCATCATCGATATAGTCACGTGCAAGAGCAAGCTTCTGCTGACGAGCTGTTTCTGCGGCATCTTTTTCTGCAAGCTCCTGTTTTTTCTTTGCTTCATCCAATAGAGCCTGAGCTTCTGCATCATTTGGATCTGCTTTGAGGAGTCCGTTAAGGATTGTTATTGCCTGTGAATACTTTCCATCATCAATATTCTGCCTTGCCTGATCAAGTTTTGCCTGACGGTCTTTAGCGGCAGCTTCATCTTTCTTTGCCTGGATTTCATCAAGGAGGGCCTGAGCCTCAGCATCATCTGGATCTGCTTTAAGTAATGTATTCAAGATGGCAGTTGCTTGTGTGTATTTTCCCTCATCAATATATTTACGGGCTTGATCAAGTCTCTGCTGTCTGAGTTTTTCTGCGGCATCATCATCAGATTCTTTTGCTGTATTGACTTTGTTAGCAGATGGACCGGAGATATTGTTTGCAGTTGTTTTGTTTGTATCACCCTGCGAACCGGTATTTGTCTTTGAATCAGTGTTCGCTGTTTCAGTACCTTGATTTTTAGTTGAAGAACCTGTATTCCCTGCTTCGTTGTTTTTTGACGAAGGAATTTTTACGGTACTTGAATTGGCAGACGAACCTTTTTTGCTTTCATCTTTCGTAGCATTCTTTTGCCCCATGTTAACAACATCTGAAGTTTCAGTTGGCAAAACACGAGACTTTTCAACATTTACTGTTCCTTGATTTTGTCGAACAGAAACCGTATTTGGTGAAGTCTTTGCATTTTGTTTTGTAGATTCACATGAAATCAAAAACCAAGCTACACATAGTCCGAGGACGGCTAGAAATTTCATACTCTTTTTCATATTCTACTCCTTTGATAACTAAAGGCAATCTATAATATAATAATTATAACAGACAATTTCACATCTTTCAACAATAAAACGCTATTCTTTATCAGAAACAATGCGATAATCCCAATTATGTTTTGGATAGCGGCCTTTCATTTCCAGACATATTTCCGGCCAAGTCTGAGCCCAAAAATTCTCAAGATCTCTTGTAATCTGAAGAGGACGACGTGCTGGAGATAACAATTTTAACAGAACAGGAACACCAAGGATAGGATTAACTTTCATGCAGCCAAAAAGATGCTGAATGATTATTTCAAGAACAGGAACTATTTTTCCATTCTGATTCTCATAGGATAAATTTCTTTTTTTCCCATTTTCAAGAATAATTGTTTTTGGAACTTTTTTATCTATAATGTTTCCTTCCAGAAAATAATAAAGGGCATCATACACGAGTTTTTCCGTTATCTTTTTCCCTGACGGAACAAACGGAATTAACCATTCTCTGACATTTCCAGTAAGTGTATTATATTTCTGTTCTATTATTCTTCTTTGATGATCTTCCAATTCATTATTTTCTATATAAAACTGTACCCTTTGTAAAAACTCTTTTGTCTCTTCTGAAATTGGAAGAATATCTGTACCCTTTAATTCCACCTGGTGACAAACAGTCTCTAAATAATCCTCATCGGTAACTTGAACTTTTTTTGACTGAAGAATTATTTTTCCATAAGAAGTATATTCTATTTTGCTTAACCCATTATTCACAAAAGCCATTTCCACATAAGTCTTTGAATGTGAATAAAGATATTCCTCTGCAACAAGTGTATCAAGTATCTCATATTCATATATTCTTCCACTTGTTTCACCAGCATCCACTTCCGGAGCAACTATATATCTTGGATGAATATTACCTGTTGCTTTAATCCTTGCTATTCTTCCTGATGGAAACCTATATTCCTCTGAACCCGCCTCGATAATAACTCCAATTCTATCTGGATAACCGTAAATCAGTGCATAAGCTGTGGAAAAGTTTGTGCAATTCTTGGGGAAATATGTGGATAAGTCATATTGTGCTGTAACCTTCTGTACCCTTTCTTTTATGTTTTGACCATATAACTTACGTGTTTTAGAAATGCTGTTTTCCTTAAAGATATACCCAAGCACTAATTCTACACATTCGTCTAGATGCCTGTGGATAAATCCTGCAAGAATCACACACGCCATTCTGGGATGTATACCGAGAAAAAGACATGCCTTTCCCAAGGAGGTAATTTTATTCTCAGAAACACATCCCAGCATCTGTAGCAGCTCAAGGGCAACATTCCAAGCAGCTTCCGGAGGCTCATCCAGCCATTGCAAGCTTAACCTGTCCTTTACTCCCCATTCAGCACATTCAAGTACTAACGGAGACAAATCCGCATCCAATATCTCTGGATTCATTTTTTCTTTCAGGCGTTCATGCTCATTCCATAAGCGGATGCAATTTCCAGGACCTGTTCGACCTGCTCTTCCCATCCTTTGTTTTGCATTAAAAAGAGTTTCTTTTGTTGTCATAAGCTTTTGCATTCCAAGTCTTTGGTCAAAATGCATTACTCTAGCCATCCCACTGTCTATTACGGTTTTGATCCCTGGAACGGTTACAGATGTTTCCGCTATGGAACTGCTTAAAATGACTCTTGTATCTGTACCCTTATATTCAAGTATTCTCCTTTGATCTTCTATGGGTACAGAACTATGTAGTATATTTATCTCAACTCCAAGATTCTTTTGTTCAAGAGCTTCTTTTGCCTGCCTTATTTCCTTTAGACCGGGTAAAAACACAAGAATTGTTCCACCATCCCCAATTGCTTTTACCACCGCCGCCTCTGCTGACATTTGAGGACAATATTCAACTGCAACCGGAAATAATCTTCCTTCTGCTTTTATTATTGGACAAGGTTCATCATGTGTTCCCAAGAAAGCTGCAATCTTCTCTGCATCTATGGTGGCAGACATTACCAAAACAAATAGATCATCACGAATCTGCAAGGTTTCCTTTAACAATGTAAGAGCCAAATCCGCATGAAGTGATCGTTCATGGAATTCATCAAGAACAACCACAGAAACTCCCTCTAATGCTGGATCTGACTGTATTTTACACGTCAAAATCGCTTCTGTAAGAACTGTAAACCTTGTTTCCTCCGATGTTTTGTTTTCTAGATGCATCAAATAACCGCAAGTTTTTCCTGATTTTTCACCAAGCAAAAACGAAACCCTTTCTGCAATGTTCAAAACCGCAATACGTCTGGGTTCAAGCATAAGAATTTGGCCATTAAAACTCTGCAAAAGGGCAACAGGAACTGCTGTAGATTTTCCCGCTCCTGTTTCTGCAGTCAATACAAGAGAATGACTTGATGAGTTTTTTAATGCTGAACATATCTCCTGCAAATGCTCATAAATTGGAAGTTTAGATATTTCATCTGTATTTATGTTCATTTTTAGCCGCCTTCTGCCATACTACAATCTGTTATGTTCTGCAAATGTTCGTCAATAAATTGAATGATTCCCTTGAATTTGATTTTCCTCATCGATTGTGAAAACATTCCGTAATAATTAAAAAACTGCTGTATTCTGACACCGATTTTTCCAGGAAAATTGACTTTACTTGCCAATATCAGCTGAGAACAAAAAGTCATGCCTATAAGTATTCCACTTTTGCGTAATCCAGATTCCACGGCCCCCTGGGTTATCTTTATTAATCCTAGATCCAAATACACCAATCCATAAGGACTCAAGAGTGAAAATAAAATAATGAAAAAAGCTGTTAAAAACGGAGGCAATAACTTAACCTTTCCCTTTTTCTTAATTTCAAGTATTATAAAGAATAAACCTATAATTAACCAAGTGCAAATATTATTCCTTATTGACAATAATAAAATCAATAATAATATAGCTATTATAATAGTAAATATAGCCATAATATTATTCTTGTTTTTCCCTATTTCAGCCGGAATTTCCAATATTTCACAATTTTTTATTGATTTTAAATCAATTTTCTGAAGCCATTTAGACTTTTGCTCAAAATAATTGCAGAATAAACCCAGAATAAACCCAGTTATTACCGAAAAGACAGTCAGCAAGGGGACAATATAAATGGTATTTGCTCCAAACATTATGAAATATGCACAAATCAATTGGGCGGAACAGTTTGCCATGGCCCCAAAAAGAGAAAGCCCGACATTTGAGATTATCTTCTTACAATATAATAATTTATAAAGAACAAACATCATAATTCCGCTGGCAAAGCTTCCTGATACGCTAAAAATAAAAATATAACTGAACAAAGTACCGCTTATAATTGCCTGCCCCAGAACCTTAAAGAGAATAATCAGCAACAAATCTCGAAATCGAATTCTTTTAAGAAAAATTATTACGGGTAGATTTGTAAAGCCAAGTCTAAGAAAGGGTAGGGGTTTTGGAATGGCATATTCTATTGCAGACAAGAACAAACACATGGCTGAAATAAAAATCAAACTGTCCAGACTGCATTTGTTTTCATTAATCTCATCGGTCATAAATAAAGTCTATCATAATTCTACCGCTTATAAAAGTCACATAAATAAAAAAAGGGCAACCGTTGTGGCTGCCCCTAAATCCATAGCTTTCTATGATTATTTTATGTCAAGAAGCTCAATATCAAATGCAATATAGGTGTTTCCAGGAATTACTCCTCCAACACCAGATTCTCCATAACCATATTCAGGAGGAAGAATCACCGTACGTTTTTCTCCCAATTTCATATCTTGTGTCATCAAATCGAAGCCTGGAATCATCCTGCCACCTGCTGTAGTAAAGTCCAATGGATCATTACCCGGATCAAATACAGTGCCTTCAATAAAGAAACCCCTATATCCTGTTGTGACATTCTTGAATTTACCAGCCTTATTTCCTGTACCTTCTTTTTCAATCTTGTAATAGATACCTGAGGCATCCTTGGTAAATCCTGTGTAATTCTTTTCAATGTAATCTACTTGAGCTGCTATGTATTCTTTCTTTTCATCTTCAGCCCTTTTCACCAGATTCTGCTGTTCCCTGTTGAAGTCTGCCTGCTTTGCGCTGAATTTCTCTGCATCTTCACCAAGGCGATAAATTGTCACCTTTTTAATGACTGTACCCTGTTTGAGCGTATTTACTACCTTCTGACTCTGGGCATCTACAACCTGTCCAAATATTGTATGCTTTCCAGTAAGCCATGTTGTTGGAACTATTGTGATAAAGAACTGGCTTCCGTTTGTATTTGAACCTGAATTTGCCATGGCAAGATATCCAGGCTTGTCAAAAGAAAGGTCATCCACAAATTCATCAGCAAACTTGTAACCAGGTCCTCCAGTTCCGTTTCCCTTGGGATCTCCACCCTGAATCATGAAATCCTGATCGTCACCATTTGCACGGCTGATAACGCGATGGAATTTCAGACCATCATAAAATGGCTTTCCCTTTGCGGCATCCAGTGTACCCTCTGCAAGACCAACAAAATTCGTTACCGTCAGTGGTGTTTTTTTGTAGAACAGTTCTACTACAATGTCTCCATTTCCTGTTTCAATTACAGCAAAAAGACCCTTTTTTCCTTCCAAAGCCTTATTCATAGCAGGTTTGCATCCTCCAAAAGATAATAACGCGCAACTAAAAAGTAACGCAGCTATAAGTTTTTTCATCTATTTTCTCCCTTTATTAGAATTGCTTGATAAACCAGTTGTATATAGCGTTCAATCTTGAAGAAAATGATTCATTCATTGTGTTTTCCAAAATCTTGAGTGCAGGGAATTTGGCCTGAACCAGCATATAAACCATGATATCATCTCCACAATCAATGATTACCATGCTGATGCGAAGGTTGTCATCATTAATACCCTTGATTGGTCCTACATACAAGCCTGTTGTATTTGAGAATCCGGCACTAACTTCCTGAGCTGTCTGATGATATTCAAGGCGATAATTTGTCTTTCCAAATGAATTATCATCCTGCATGCAGTACATTACCTTTCCATCGGCACTGCCTTCTGTATTATCGGGTACTTTTGTACGGTCTTTTGGGCCGGCAATGCAGTGTGCTTCCTTATACAGTGTTTCCCACTTCTTGTCGCTGGAATAATACTGCATTCCCTTCATTTTGCTTACAGAACGAATAACCTTTGAGGCATAGTCTATGGTCGTTTTTGAAGGATCCCCTGAGCCAAGCTTACTTTTTGGCATCAGATACAGGTTTTCAACGATAAAACTCGGTTCTTCCGCCTTATTCCAGAATTTTGCGGCTTTTTTTGAAAGTTCAGTATCCGGAACAAGAGTCAACTTGACGTTTTTCTGCTTATAGTAATATTTCTGAATATTACCCTTTGCCTTAAGTTCAGCATAGGTATTTGCATCCACCAATTTACTTCCGTCATAAGCAAACGCGGTCAAAGATGTCAAAAATGCCACTGCGGTGACTAACAATGTTTTGGTAAGTGTCCTTTTCATATTTACACCCCCTAAAAATCTAAAATTCGGTCTCAGCGTACACCCTTGTAGATTACGCGTACCTGCTTATATAAACCATCACCTTCGCTTTTGGTTTCAACATCCGGGATATCATTTAAAGTTGTATGTATCAAACGGCGCTCAAACGGATTCATCGGCTCAAGAAGGATGGAATTCCTGTTCATGCGGACTTTGTCGGCAGTTACATAGGCCAAACGCACCAGGCTTTCTTCACGGCGGATTCTATAATTTTCGCTATCCAGAACAACACGGATATCCTCACGACCGAGATGACCTGCATATACATTTACCAGCAACTGCATTGCATCCAGATTCTTTCCCTTTCTACCTATCAAAATAGAAGAACTTTCGCTTGTAAGCTTGATTCCTATCTTTTTGTCTTCACGGAACATTACTTCAACAGCAACCTCATAACCCATTTTGTTGATCATTTCTGTCACAAAATCTACAAGTTTCTGCTCAAACTCATCCTGAGGCATTGGATTTGCCACGATATGAGGATTTTTTGCACATGTTGTGGCATTTGGAACTTTTCCGTCAAATTCCGGAGCAACATGGTCAGCAGTATCCACTGTATGTACCTTTATCTTAACATAACCTTTCTTAAAAAGTGATTTTTTCTGAGTCTCAAGTATTTCTACATCAAACTGATCTTTTTCAAGACCAAGCTCCTGTGCTGCCTTTTCTATGGCTTCTTTTTCTGTTTCTGCTTCATATTCGTATGTCATGTTAAATACCTCTCTTAAATTGTATTTGCTTGATAGATTCAACTCTATCTAGTTTTCTTTTTTCCGCCTTTGAATTTTATCTCATTCTTATTAACAATCTTTTTACCCTTTTCTAATTCAGCCCGTTTCTTGATCATTATCCTTTGAATCAAAATCTGCTGGAAAATCTGAAGAATGTTACTTATAGTCCAATAAAGCAAAAGTCCACTTGGAACACTGTAGAACATAAAGAAGAACAATATAGGAAGACCATACATCATGAAAGCCATCTGTCCCTTGCTTTGTGTGCCACCTGCATTACCATACTGTGTCACCTTTCCATTCAAGAGCTGTGACACCAAATAGATTATTGGCAAAATGCGCAAATGGTTTTGGGTAAAACTTGATAATAACGGAATCTGTTTGTCCCATGACCAAATGCTGTCTCCAACTGAAAGGTCATCAATCCATCCCTTTACAAAAGTTGCTCCACGGAATTCAAAGTAGTTGTTAAATACGTTATAAAGGGCAAACAGGATAAACATCTGCAAAATCATGGGAAGACAACCGGACATGGGATTATATCCCGCGTCCTTATAGAGTTTACCCATTTCCTCGTTGAGCTTTGGCTTATTGTCATTATATTTTTCCTGTAATTCACGCAATTTCGGCTGAAGCTGTTGCATCTTGAGGGTACCTTCGGCACTCTTTTTACTCAATGGGAACAACAACAACCTAAGGATGATTGTAAGGATGATGATTGCAATACCCCAGTTTTTAACTAGCTTTTGAATCATTTCCAAAGCCCATTTCAACGGAATTTCAAGCCAGACAAGGAAACCAGTTGACTGTAAGGCATAATTGAATCTTGCATTGGAGATTCCCCATCCGTTGTCTTCTGCATTATTATAACGTTTATATTCTGTTTCGCTGCGAGGTCCAATATAAACTGTATATGTATCTTCAACAGTAACTGGTTCCCCAGCATTTATTCCATTACGAGTCAAGAAAACCTGGGAATTAATATAGTCAGTTTCTGAATCTGTAGAACAGATAATGTTATTTGACATTGTGGAAGTATCTTCCGGCTTAATCAGTATAGTAAAGTATTTACCTCCGACACCTGCCCATTCATATTCCCAGGTATATATCTTGTTGCTGAGGGGTTTCTTTAACTTTTTCTTATTTCGTTCTCCAAGAACCTGTCTAACATCATAGCGGTTCTTTTTAATGTCATAGTGTGGTCCAATCTGTGGTGAAGTACGCAGGGTATAAGCGGCTCCTTCCAGATCCAAACCGAAACTGTCATAAGTACGAATGCCTACACCCATCTTAAAGGCATATTCACCCGGCATGAATTCATATCTTTTTAACAATGTGAATTTATGGACATTACCAAGAACATCCTTGTTTTCAAAATCCTTTGTAAATATGATTGTGTTTTCTCCGTCTTTTTTAACGTAAAATGTATCATTTATTATGGAATTGTCCTTACCACCAAATGACAAGGCAAATGCCCTATTGCTTGAGGTAATGCTGTCTGCCATTTGAATTGCACTGTCTGTATCCTTGTCTTTATGTTCAAGAAGCTTATAACTGATAATGTCTCCACCTTTATTTGTGAATACAGCTTCTATTTTGTCTGTTCTAATTGTGTATTGCTGTTCCGGTATTATCTCTTTAATTGTGGAAGTTTGATCCAATTGTTTTTCAACACTGGAAATCTGATTCTTGATTTGAGTCTCTTTTTCCTCTTTTTCTTTCTCTGCATTAGCCTGTTCAATTTGCTGCTGTTCTAATGCTGCCTGCTGTTTAGGAAGTATGACTACAAATTCTATTACAAACGTAACAATCAATACTAAAGCACTTAAAGCAATAGCCAACTTTGTATTTTTTTCCATTCTTTAATCCTCTGTACTTTGATCAATCAGGTACTGGATCATATCCACCCTCATGGTATGGATTACATCTTAATATCCTTTTGATAGCTAGATAAAGGCCCTTTAGGGGACCATGCTTTTTAATGGCTTCCAGTGCATATTGGGAACACGTTGGAGTATACCTGCAAGATGCCGGAAAAAGGGGAGAAATGCAAACTTGATAAAACCGTATAAATAGACATAAGAATTTTATAAAAAAATTCCTCAGTCCTTTAATAAACCAGCTTTTTGACATAATGTCTTAAATTGAACATACCGCGAGTGGAACGAATCATTTCCGGGATATACCAAAAACAGCATATCATATCCGGTGTTCAGGTATGTTTTAAAAGTTCGATATGTTTCACGGCTATAGCGCTTGGATTTATTTCTATCCACAGCACTTCCATAACCGCGGGGAAGAGTGAACCCGATTCGATTTATGTTTCGGCCATTCAGCATATAGAAGAGCTTTGCTCCGGCAATACTGACCTTCTTCCCTGTCTTAAAAAGTTTTTGGATGTCAGCAGGACGCTTTATATGTTCTTCTTTTGTAAAACGTCCTGTTTTTAACAAGTTTGCTTCCATCCCTGAATTAGAAAATTACATCTTTGCTGTCTGATTGCGACCATTCTGATATGGCTTCTTCTCATCAGAAATAGTCAACTTCCAGCGTCCCTTTGCTCTGCGGCGTGAAAGAACTTTGCGACCACCTTTAGTTGCCATACGAGCGCGGAAACCGAATTTTCTATTGCGCTTTACTTTACTTGGTTGATATGTACGTAACATAATGAACGACTCCTATATCTAAAAAATAATTTTCCCAAAAATATGTAGAGCGTATAATATCATTTATTTTCCGAATTGGTCAACATACTTTGCTTTAAATCTGCAAAAATTGCAGCAAGTTCCGGTGGTAATTTGACATTTTCGGTCAAATTTTCCGATTTTTTGGTAAATTCTGGGTTTTTCTGATTTAGGATTTCATTTTCTTTGTCTAGTTTTTTAGACATATCTTCCTTTATTTTCTCAACTGAATCAGTTTTTACATCTCCAAGAGTACCCCTATTTCCCTTTAATCTGAAAGCAATCGTAGATATTTTAAGATCCGGAGACTTCATGTTCATGCCACGGATAATGAATTTCTGATGCATCTGTAAAAGTGATATCCATCCAGGATGATCTGCCTCTACCAAAAGAACTCCATTTTTCAAATCAATAACCCTGCTATGATCTGCCAAATTCTGACCTTCATTTGGATTAGATTTTGAACCAGTAGAGTTGATATTTTTAAGAACAGAAGACCATAAATCAGTTACCGTATTTGCCCTGTCTAAATCCTGAACTTTAAGGTTTTTAAAAGTTGAATGAATTATATCATTTAGTCCCTGTATGTCACTATTCACTTTCTTCCCATTCTCCTTTTTTGATTGAATAAACCCTGGTTGTATCCCTTTTATATCTTTGATATGGTTCTCCAGGTAAAAATGTACAGAACAATTGATCATATTCAGGAAGCAATGCTGTAACTTTCTGCCTCTTGTCTGGATCAAGCTCAAGTAAAACATCATCCATCAGAAGTACCGGTTTTTTATGTGTTGTTTGTGTATAATAAACTGCCTGTGCAGTTCTAAGAGCAAGTGCAATAAGTCTGCGTTGACCTGTAGAAGCTGTTGGAACAAAAGTCTGTCCGTCCTTTGTGAAAACAATTCTGTCACGATGAGGACCTGATAAAGTTGTGCACATCACTTTTTCCATTTTCTGTTTTGACTTTACATATTCAATTATTTCATCAATCATAGGAAGTGAAGTATTTGCCATTAATTCTTCTTCTTCGTTGTTACCGGAAGTTCTTTTTTTCCATGAAGGTGAATATCTTATTGAAACTCCAGTAATTCCAGAAACTTGTTCATACAGTCGCCCAAAAATCTGATTAAATTGAAATATTGCATTTTTCCTTTTCTGCTGAATCTCAAGGCCGTTCATTACAAGCTGAATGTCGTAAGTTTCAAACAAATCATATTTGTGCTCTTTTAGGCATAGA
This sequence comes from Treponema sp., assembly GCA_016281495.1. GTDB lineage: Bacteria > Spirochaetota > Spirochaetia > Treponematales > Treponemataceae > Treponema_D. Next base: position 61,446 of record JAEEIU010000060.1, read on the forward strand.
TTACGGTTTTTCAATATCTTTTTATATCTTCTCATTACATCGATATACATTACATCGTACATGCTCAAAGATTGGTCAATAAAAAAACGGCGCCTTTCAGGAGAACCGACTGCAAAATCCAGGTCATCATGATTATAAAGAATGCATGGCATTGTATTTATGAGCTCTTTCCTGTCATGCAGAATTTTACCGTCTTTTTCTATTTTCTTTTTGTTTTTATCAAGAATTATTGAAGTAGTATGAGTATTTCCATTTTCTTCCTTGAAAATTGTACGAAGACTCATGGCTTCTTCACCATTTTTTATTAACTCTGAATCATTATGTGTCCTAAAAGATGAACCGTATGCGGAATAATAAAGCGCTTCTAGTATATTACTTTTTCCTTGTCCGTTCTCTCCAGTAAAATAGACCTCTTTTGAAAAGAGATCCATATTTTTGGAATTGAGGTTTCTGAAATTTACTGCAGTTAAAGAAAGAAACGGCACTACTCTTTTTGCATCGGCATGATAATGTGGAAGTAATCACCGGCAGGTTCAGGTCTCATTGTAACTGCCTTCATCTCTTCGGTAAACTCAAATACAATTCTTTCTGCCTCAATCACGCGGAGAGGTTCTTCGATATATCTGTAATTGAGGGCCAGAGTATAAGATTGACCGGCATATTCACATGGAATTTCTTCGTCTGCACTTCCCATGTCAGATTGTTGTGAAGTGATCTTAAGAATACCATCGCTTATGTTAAAATACAGACGACCAGCTTTCTTATCAACCATAAGTGCAACACGTTTAAGTGCATTTGTCAAATCACTTTTTTGAACCTGGAATGAATGAGCCTGGTTTTCAGGAATTACACGAGCATAATTCGGAAATTGTCCCTCAAGTAGAACTGAACCAAATTTATATGTTCCAAATTTAAAGAAAATCATTTTATCAACAACAGCTATAAAAATGTTTCCTTCATCTGGAGATCTCTTTGATATGATATTCAAGATCTTAGGATGAACTATTGCAGCAGGAAAATCACTAACACCAGCAAGCAGACTTTTTGAAGCAAAACTCAATCTGCGGCCGTCAGTTGCTACAAGATTTAATTTGTCATCTTTCTTTTCAAAATATACACCGTTCATAAAATAACGTGTTTCATCTTCACTAACAGCAAAAGCAGTTTGACCAATCATTTCTTTTATTTCTTTTGCTGGAACTTCAAAATAAGGAACATCATCTGCAGAATCAAAATCAGGAAATTTTTCCTGTGACATGCTTTTAATCTGGAACTTAATTTTTTTACCAACAGGTTTGATTATTACTGAAACAGCCTGATCAGAACCATCACCGGCAGACTGATTAAATTCAATTTCACCTTCTGGAAGGGAAGAAAGGATACCCATGAATTTATCACAATAAATTGTTGTAGATCCTTCTTCTTCGATTTGAACAGGAATTTGAGTTTCAAAATTAACTTTAATGTCAGTAGCTTTTATATTTAATGTATTATTATAAGCAGAAATCGATATGTTAGAAAGAATTGATCCTGCATTTTTAGTTGAAATAATTTCCTGAGCAATTGAAACTTCTTTTATCATTGCATCCCGGTCAAAAGTGAATTTCATTTTTATCTCCTTTTATTCACAGTATCTAATATATATATAAATTTATAAATTTAATAATAACAATAATAAGGCATGTGAATTCGGTGAAAATTGAACTATTTATTTATAAATATTCAATTTGGCTTGTGTAAAACTTTTGAATTTTAATCCACAGGTTTTACACATATTCACAGCTATCATAGTTATCACCAAGTTATCCACAACATTGTATCAGATTACCAACAAGTTGTCTTTAGTTTTTGGCTACATAATGCTAAATTTTTCTCTTATACTCCTTTATGTTTCTTATTAACATTTGGATAGTAGAATCCAAAACAGAGTCTGTCTTTAGCTGGTCAACTACTTTTTCATAACTATGCATGATTGTAGTATGATCCTTGCCTCCAAATTCATTTCCAAGCTCAGGATATGAATAATCACAAAGCTCTCGTGCAATATAAATGGCAATTTGACGCGGTATGACTACTTTTTTTGGCCTTTTGCGGCTTTTCATATCACTTATTGATATGTTGTAATGATCGGCTACAACTTTTTGAATGGTATCGATGGTTATTGAACTATCAGATATCTGGCTTACTGTATTTCTTAGCTGTTTTTCTGCTATCTCTATGGTCAAAGGTTTTTTCATGAGTTCAGCATAGTTAAGCATGGTTATAAGGCATGCCTTCATCTCACGAATGTTGGTCTGAACATTTTTAGCTATGTATTCAACTACGTCCTGTGATATTTCTTTGTTCATGAGATTTAGCTCATTTTGTAGAATGGCAAGTCTTGTTTCATAGTTAGGAGGCAAAAGATCAACTGAAGTTCCACTCTTGATTCGTGAGGCCAGACGGTCAAACATTCCTTTAAGCTCAGTTACAGGGCGGTCACAGGTAAAAACTATCTGTGCCTTATTTTGATGCAAAGCTTCAAATGTATGAAACAATTCTTCCTGAGTTCCGTCTTTTCCTATAAGAAAATGGATGTCGTCTATTAAAAGAACATCAAGGTTTCTATACTTTGTCTTGAATTTTTCTGTTGTTTTGTCATTGATTGATTTCGTAAATTCATTAGTAAAATTCTCTGACGTAACATAGCAGATTTTTATCTTTCCCTGTTTCTTATGATAAAGGTAATTTCCGATTGATTGCATGAGATGTGTTTTTCCAAGACCAACACCACCATAAATCAAAAGTGGACTGTATAATCCGCCTGGATTTTCTGCTGCAGCCTGGGCAACTTTATAGGCAAAATCGGAATTTTCTCCAGGAATAAAAGTATCAAAAGTAAATAATTCATCAAGCTGAGGATGCTTTTTATACTCTACAGATGACGAGATAGTTTGACTTGATGCCTTTTCTTTTGTTTCATCTTTCTTTTGGGTCAAAATTGGATCAGATGGAACAGAAAAACTGTTTTTAGCTATATGAGTAATTGAAACATCCTGACCAGTCATTTCCTTTATTTTTTCCTGAACTGATTTTACATAGCCTTTTTGAACCATGCTGTTCCACATGAATTCAGAGGGGACAGAGACGGTAATCTCAGAAAGAGTGTCCTTGACATATTCCATGTTGAACCAGAGTTTGAATTCGTCTTCCTGGCCTTTTTGCTTGTATTCTTCGTGTATTATGTTTAGCACTTCATTCCAAAATGCCTGATAATTTTGTTCACTCATAGTTCTGACATTATAACCCGCCTTTACTTTTTTCTTCAATAAGGTTATACTAAATTTTCATAAATATTCTATTATGGGGATAAATTGCTCCTAATAATAAAGTGACTTTCAGTGGGGAAAACAATGTCTGACGAAGAAAACAACCAGTACTCTGCCAGTAGCATTCAGGTTTTGAAAGGCCTTGAAGCTGTAAGAAAAAGACCGGGTATGTATATTGGCTCTACAGGTCCAAATGGTCTGCATCACCTTGTGTATGAGGTAGTTGACAACAGTATAGACGAAGCTATGGCCGGTTATTGTGATACGATAACAGTTGCCCTGGAAAAGGACGACATTTGTCGTGTAGAAGACAATGGTCGTGGCATTCCGGTTGACATTCATCCTACAGAACATGTTTCTGCACTGGAACTTGTTTTGACCAGACTTCATGCTGGTGGTAAATTCGACAAGTCCAATTACAAGGTATCCGGTGGTTTACATGGTGTAGGTGTAAGCTGCGTCAATGCCCTTTCTGTATGGATGGAAGCATTCGTCTATCGTGAAGGAAAAAGATACGAACAGAAATATGCCTTGGGAAAGCCAAAGACCAAGGTTGAATGCCTTGGAGAAACAAACCTTCATGGTACCTGCATAAGGTGGAAGGCTGACAATACAATCTTCACTGAAACTACAACCTATAACTTTGACGTTCTGGCACAGAGGCTTAGGGAACTTGCATTCCTTAACCCAGGAATCACAATCAAATTCCGTGACGAACGTCTTGAAACCCCAAAAGAAGTGGTTTACAAGTTTGAAGGCGGCATAAAGCATTATGTCACCGTCATGAACGAGAATAAAAAAGTCATTCCTGATGAACCCCTTTATATTTCAGGTGAACAAAACGGCGTTATGATGGAAGTGGCGATGCAGTATGTAAGGGACAGCTATTCCGAAAACATCCACTCCTATGTAAACGACATCAATACTCACGAAGGCGGAACTCATCTGGACGGATTCAAGATAGCCCTGACAATAGTGCTTAACAGGCAGCTTGAGCAGGAAAGCAACTCACGCGACAAAATCAGGAAAAAGCTCCTGAATGCAAACCAAAAGAATCCAGAAAAGCTTTCAGGTGATGACGTAAGGGCAGGCCTTACAGCAGTTCTTTCGGTAAAAGTTCCGGAACCTCAGTTTGAAGGTCAGACTAAGACAAAGCTCGGTAATAGTGAGGTAAGGTCCTATGTTGATGAGCTGGTAAAAGACAAGCTTACACAATGGTGTGAGCAAAATCCCCAGCAGGTGGACATGATTCTTGAAAAGGCAGTAAATGAAGCTGTTGCAAGAATCGCCGCACGTAAGGCAAAAGAAGCAAGCCGCAGAAAATCCGGACTGGACAGTTTTGGACTTCCCGGAAAACTCGCCGACTGTTCATCCAAGCATCCAGAAGAATGTGAGGTATACATAGTTGAGGGAGACTCTGCAGGTGGTTCTGCAAAGCAGGGTAGGGATCCGAGAATTCAGGCAATCCTTCCTCTTTGGGGAAAGATGCTCAACGTAGAAAAGTCACATGCGGATAAAGTAATCAACAACGACAAGCTTCAGCCGGTAATTGCATCCCTTGGTACTGGAATCGGCAAAGACTTTGACATAGAAAAGTTGAGGTACCATAAGATTATCATCATGGCTGATGCTGATGTTGACGGAAGCCATATTTCAACACTTCTTTTGACATTCTTCTTCCGCTACATGCCGCAGCTGATTGAAAACGGATATGTTTATATAGCAATGCCTCCTCTTTATCGCGTAAGTTACAAGAAAAAAGATTATTTTACGTTTACAGATGAAGAACGTGACAGTGTGATTGCAAAACTTCATCAGGAAAACCCAGGTGACATCAAGCTGGATGTTCAGCGGTATAAAGGTCTTGGTGAAATGGAATGGCAGGAACTCAAGGAAACCACAATGAATCCGGCCAACAGAAAGATGAAGCAGGTTCACCTTACAGATGCCGAGGAAGCCGACAAAGTATTCAACATTCTGATGGGCGAGGAAGTTGAACCACGTAGAAAGTTCATCGAAGAAAATGCGGTTTACGCAACTCTGGATGTATAAGCAAAATATAAGGAAATAAAGAATGGAAGAAATAAAGACTCCGGAAGGTGGAACCCTCATACCGGTTGCAATTGAAACAGAAATGAAAAAGGCTTACATTGACTATTCAATGTCGGTCATTGTTGCCCGTGCTCTTCCCGATGTACGTGATGGTCTCAAGCCGGTACATCGCCGCATCCTTCATGCCATGAACGAAGAAGGCCTGCACATGAATGGAAAAACCCGAAAGTGTGCCACTGTGGTTGGTGACGTTTTGGGACGCTATCACCCGCACGGAGACGCTTCGGTTTACGATGCAATGGTTCGTCTGGGACAGCATTTTTCAATGCGCTACATGCCGATTCAAAAGCAGGGTAACTTTGGAGGAATAGACGGTAGTCCAGCCGCTGCATACCGTTACACTGAGGCAAAAATGTCAAACATTGCCGAGGAAATGGTAGCAGACATCAAAAAGGATACTGTAGATTTCCTTCCTAACTTTGATGATACAAGACAGGAACCGACTGTTCTTCCGGCTAAATTTCCATTCCTCCTTTGCAACGGTTCAAATGGTATAGCGGTAGGTATGGCAACCAACATGCCGCCACATAACCTGCGTGAAGTTGCTTCAGCCATTGGAGCTTACATAGACAATCCGGACATTTCAATTGATGAATTGGCCACACATATAAAGGGTCCTGATTTTCCAACTGGTGGAATCATCTTTGGTAAAAAAGGCATAAAGGATGCTTATAAAACCGGTCGTGGAAAACTGATTGTCCGTGGACGTTTTACAATTGAAGTGGACAAGCACGGAAAGGAATCTATCGTATTTACAGAAGTTCCATATCAGGTTCGTACCGATGACCTTTGCAAGCGTATTGGAGAATTGGCTCGTGAAAAGATCATCGATGGAATTGAAAAGGTAAATGACAGTTCAGCCGGAGATGACGTTCGCATAGTTATTGAACTTAAGCGTGGGGCAATGACAAAGGTTGTAGTAAACCAGCTTTTTGCCAAAACAGCCCTTCAATCAAGCTTTGGTGTAATCAATCTTGCCCTTGTGGATGGAAGACCTCAAGTCCTTAACCTTAAGCAGCTGATAAAATGCTTCGTTGACCACCGCAATAATGTAATCGTAAGGCGTACAAAGTTTGAGTTGAATGAAGCCCGCAAACGTGAGCATATACTCAAGGCTCTGATTATTGCCGTAGATGCTATCGATGAAGTAATCAAAATCATCCGTGGAAGCCGTGACGAAAACGAAGCCAAAGCGGGTCTCATGAAAAGGTTCGGTTTTGATGATGTTCAGGCCCAGGCAATAGTTGACATGAGGCTCGGTCGCTTGACAGGCTTGCGCATAGAAGAACTCCGACGCGAAATGGAAGAAATAAGAGTCCTTATCGCTCACTTGGAAGATCTTCTTGCCCACAACGAAAAGATACTTGCCTTGATTAAGACAGAGACAAATGAGCTTGCAGAAAAATACGGTGATGACAGGCGTACTGACATCGTTGCCGGTGAAGTTGAAGAAATAAATGTTGAAGATTTGATAAAAGAAGAAGACATGGTCGTTCTTATATCAAAACTTGGATACATTAAGCGCGTACCTGTAAGTCTGTATAGAAGTCAGGCCAGGGGAGGAAAGGGTTCGATTTCCGCCAAACTTGTGGAAGAAGATTACATTAATCAGATGTTTGTTGCTTCCACCCATGATTACCTTATGTTCATCACAAACGAAGGCAAGGCATATTGGCTCAAAGTTCACGAAATCCCAGAGGCATCAAAAATCAGCCGTGGTTCCCATATAAAGAGCCTGCTCCAGGTAAGTGCAAATGAAGAAATAACAACAACTGTAAGCCTTAAGGAATTCTCCGAAACAGAATATCTGTTTATGGCAACTGCAAACGGAATCGTTAAAAAGACTCCAACCTATGAATTCCGCAATGCCAAGTTCAGGGGAATGCAGGCCGCAAGACTTGACGATGGAGATAAGCTTGTAAGTGCAATTCTTTCAAGTGGCAAGGATGAACTGTTGCTGGTAAGCCGTAGAGGACAGGCACTAAGAATCAGTGAAGAAGAAGTTCGTGCCATGGGTAGGGCAGGCCGCGGTGTAAACGGAATGAAACTTTCCGACGGCGATGAGCTTTGTGCGGCAATTCACGTAGATGAATCTGCAAAGATTGTTGTTGTTACAGAAAAGGGTGTCGGTAAACGTGTAGACTTTACTGAGTTCAATTCTCACGGTAGAGGAACTGGCGGTCAGCGCATCTTTGGAAATGTAGATGACAAGGGAGAAATAATCGGTGCCCTTACAGTTAAGGATGAAGACAGTATAATGTGCATCACAAGCCAGGGTACTTCTCTGAGGGTTGATGCTTCTCAAATCTCTCAGCAGGGTAGGGGAAGCAGCGGCGTTAAGGTTGTGGACATCGTTGATCCAGATTATGTAGTAGGAATCGACAGAATCGCAAGTTCTGAGGAGGAAAAATAGCTAATTCTTTATAATACAAGGAATTAGAAATATTTTTGATTAAAACTGCATTTTTTCATGGACAAAAAATTATAAATAGTGTATAATAGGGGACATAATAGTTAAGCAACTGCTTATCCTAGAGATTTACCAAAATTGAATTAATTAAACTGGTAAATCAAACCCATCAGGCTCCGGACAAATATGATTTGTCCGGATTTTTTTTGTTCTTTTGAAAATTATTAGTCTTTAGAATATAGTAAACAATAGAATATCCACAGGGGAAAACACTATCTTATTATATTATAAGATATTAGCTTTAAGAGGTTTTTTCCTAGCCTGTGGATAACCTTTGGAAAAGTCTGAAATTTTATGAATTATTTTTTTTAAACGCTGTAATTTCTTATAAATTAAAGGAATACGAATTTGATCCAAATTTGATTCTTAAGATTGCTTGTGGAAAACTTGGGGAAAAATTCGCTCTATTAATCAGACTGTTCCACGTGAAACATTTAGATGAATTTATTAAATCTATTGCTAATCATTTGAAAGTTAAGGAAAAAACTCAGGCATATTAATAATCTACAAATCAATATACCAAGCTTCAATGATGAAATAATTTGTAATAAACAAAATCAGAAATGCATTTTATTTGATTCGAGAGAAAAAAACTTATCCCTTCTTTAATACTTTATGGGATAAGTAAATCCAGAGGTTCTATCTTACAGTTGAAAAATCATTTTATGTCAATGGACTTGACATTAAGATGAACTGTTCGCAAAACAGAATGAAAAGATCTTCATCCTTACATTTAATTATTCGTGCGGAGCGTTTAATACCTTGTCCATCTGGGGCGAAAAAAGTGTATTAAATTCGACTGCGATAAACACAATATCTCGTTGCTCTGCGGCGGGATATGGTGATTTCTAAAACAATAAATGAATAACAATAGAAAATGTTTCACGTGAAACAATATTGTTCTAGTATTTGCTTAAAAAATCAATGAGAAACAAACATTAATAATCAAAAGATTATTCTGGTTTTAATGATATTGAAGAATAATAATTGGAATATCTTATATTAAAAGGTTTCAAAAAGTTAAGTATCGATTTATGGGATTTCCTAGATTTGACATAATGGTGGCTTATTAAAAGAATGGTGAGGCAGAACCGTTTTATCTGAACATTTATAAAACAAAAAACTGGAAAGGAAAATAATCGCCAATTGATATCATTAATTGTAAAACAGATTTGATTCATATTATGCTGGTGTTTCCAACTTTCCTTCTTTCCATTTATTTCTCAGTGTATATTGATCACAAATTTATTCGTGTGGAAGGTTTAATAGTCCATCTCTTAGCTTAAACTACATTGCTATTAGGAGCGAAAAAAAGTATTAAATCCAACTGCGCTAAACATCATACTGTGTTGTTTTGCAGCGGGGTTGGTGATTATTTCATTGGTTTGAGACCTGAAGTTTCAGCTTGATGTTAAAACTGAACTATTAAGGTAATAGTTCAGGTGTAGATGAAACATCTTTGATAACCAAGAAGAAAATGTTTCACGTGAAACAATGGAGTAGTAAAAAAAAAGTTTAGAAACTGTAAATTATCCAGCCAGTCCCTAAAGCAGTAGGATATTAAACACTATGAAAAATAAACTTGGAAAAATATAGGGAATCCTTTAATTGGATATTTACAAAGTTAATTAAACAATAGTAATTACATTTTTAGATTCATCACAATTATGAATCTATTATTATAAATACTCATCAATTTGGAATTATGATTTGGATAAGAAATAGGGTAAAAAAATATATAAAAGCTCATAGGAAAGGAAAATTCTGGTTATAAAAATTCCTCTATATATAAAGCATTAAATAATAATTGTTTCACGTGAAACAATCTAAAGAAAAAAGGGAAGGGGAAATAGCACAAATGAGATATAGAAAATCGATAAGAGAATAGAAAGAATTGTTTTCTATTGGGGAGAAGAAAATGTTTCACGTGAAACAAAAGCTAAAGCTTAAGGGTCAAAACTTTTGAACCTCTCTCTGGAGTCCAGATTTTCCTTCTCTTTTCAGGAATTGATGAAATATCACTGGAAACAAAACCAAGACGCTCAAACCAGTCGGCAGTTTTTGTTGTCAGTAAGAAAACTTCTTTAGCACCTGATGTCTTTGCCCGTTTAATAAGATAATCCATCATCTTTGGACCTACACCGATGTGAGAGCAAGATTCATGTACTGCAACTCCAGCAATTTCCATTTGTCCTGATTCATAAGGAATTAACGAAGCACAGGCTCTTACGCCACCATCGATTTCGTAGACAATGTAATTATCCAGCTGTTCGATTAGGGATTGTTTTGTACGTGGCAACAATAATCCTGAATCTACAAATGGTTTCATCACACGTAGAACGGCTGCAATATCAGAACGAACCATTGGTCGCACTTTACCATAGTTGTTGGAATAAATCATTGTGCCAGATCCAAGGTCACTGAATATTTCACATGGAAGAGTTCCATCAACAGAACCATCCACAATATGAACTCTGGTTACATCGGATAAACATGCTTTTTTTGCCAATTCGAGTAGTGAAAGGATTTTATTATGTAAATGGATGTTAGCTACCGAACGTTCGGTAGTTTTAAAGCTTTTGTCATTATTTGATTCAGATTTAACATCCAACTGTTCGGTAGTTATAGGTTTATTAAGTTTCAGGAATGAGTCAACTTCTTCCAAATCCATAGAGGGAACAGTTCCTTCTGTTGGTAAAGATCCGCCTTCCTGGATAATGAAAGATTCTGAGCTAATGTCGGCATCAGGTATCATAAAGAAAAGTTTGTCTGCCTTAAGATGAACTGCAATTTGTTCTGCCAGCTCTATTGAAGAAATATTATAGGGTTTTCCGGCAACACTCCATCCAATGCAGGGGAAAATAGGAATGAAGCCGTTATCCAAAACCGTTTTAATTGAATCAACTTCAAGCTTGTCTATTTCTCCTGTTATGCCATAATCAAAACCATCTACGACTCCTTTTCCTCGGGCACGAACCCAGTTTCCTATTACGGCCGTTTTTGATTCACCGGCAAAAGCTGTCATAATTTGATTGGAAACATCAAAGGCTGCCATCTTGATAAGTGGCATTGCTTCTGCAGATGTAATGCGGCAGTTACAATGAAAAGACCAGGTAATGTTTGCGTCCTTTAAAATTGAATCAATGCGCTTGCTTGCTCCGGGAACTAAAATGACTTTAAGACCGGATTCATGGATAAGGCAAATGTCTTTTATATGGCTGGTAAAAAGGGGCGATTCAAGTAGATTGTCGTCCATGTAAATTATGATCAATGCATTTTTGAATTTGCGAAGATAACGGATAACGTCTCTGATTCTGTCGGCTTTTTTATGAATTAATTCTTTGTCCATAAATAAAAGTATTACGAACAGGAAAAAAAGTGTCAACCATTTAGCCGAAATATTATGAATAAAGAAAAGTAATGAATAAGTAAAATAACTATATATAATTATAGTTACAAAAAATGCCCATGAAAAGAGGATCTTCTAAACCTTGGTACAGTCTATTTAAAAGAAGCAATACCTCTTTTCACAGGCAGTAATATTATGTAATAACTGTTAATTAAATACAATGAATTGGTAGGAAAGATTTTGTTGAAAAAGAATTACTTGCTTTATGGTTTTCTTTATGTTGGACAACAATATTAATCCAAAGGTTAATTATTTTGGAGGAAAAAGAATGAAGGGTTAACAATAAGTAAAGATATTACGGAAAAATAGGCAAAATACAAATTAGTGTATCGTTCAAATATTAAAATCATAAGTATAGAATTTGCAGCTATGAGAGAAACGTTTAATACAGATTTTAACATTTTTGAGGCCGCTGATGAACAACGGGAAACAATCATTCAAAATATCAGGGAAAGACGAAAGGAACTCCATTTAACACAAGAATCACTTGCTGAAAGGTCGGGATTGTCTCTCGAAACGATTGGAAAAATTGAAAGAAAAAAAGTAGATCCAAGTATTGAAACAATGGTCAGAATTGCACATGCCCTACAAATCACACCGGGACTTCTTTACATCAATACAGAAAGGGATCGTGTATATTCCAGTGACCGGTTAATAGAAGCCCTGTCTACCGGGTTAGTTTTGCCGAAAGATGCCCTTTCCAAACCCAAAAAGGAAATATCATACCAACTTAGAAAAATAGTAAGGCCTCAGGAATAAGATCAAAATTCAATAATACATATTGATTTGCATAGTGTTTTCAAGGTTTTTTTTAAACTGTTTCTAGACATCATATATCTTTTTCGTTACAATAGAATTCACTGAATTTCATGTAAGAGGATATCATGCCAAAAGTAGAAGTCAACGAAAAATTATTTTTCAATCTGGTTGGAAAAAAATACCAGATGGATGATCTGTTTGAAAAGAAACTGACTCATGCAAAAGCCGAGTTGGATGAAAAACCGGATGTATCTCAGCCGGAAGCAGACCGTGTAATTAAAATCGAATTGAACGATACAAACCGTCCCGATCTTTGGTCAACTGGTGGAATAGCCCGCTGTCTTCGCGAATATGAGGGAGCCAAACATTCAAACTATGATTCCTTCCTGTCTCGCAAGGGAAACCTGATGGATTGTGGAAGTCGTGTCATAGACGTGCAGCCTGAATTAAAAGATATCCGTCCTTTCCTTGTTGCCTTTGTCATCAGTGGAAAACCAATTGACGAACCAATGCTCAAGGACATCATTCAAACCCAGGAAAAACTCTGCTGGAACTTTGGCCGCAAAAGAAAGACAATTTCCATGGGAGTTTATCGTCAGGCTCAAATCAAGTGGCCTGTGCATCAGACTGCAGCCGACCCGGATAAAACAAGTTTTGTTCCACTTCAAGGAACCGAAAAACAGACTCTGCGTGAAATCGTGGAAACACATCCAAAGGGAAAGGATTACGGCTGGATCCTCAAAGATTTTAAAAAATTTCCTCTCCTGGTAGATGACAATAAAGAAGTCCTTTCAATGGCTCCTATCATCAACAGTGCACATCTTGGTGCGGTAGAAGTTGGCGATTCAGATTTGCTGGTTGAACTTACTGGTGACGATATGGCAAGCCTGATGCTTAGTGCAAATATCGTGGCCTGTGACTTTTTTGACGCGGGTTATAAAATTCTCCCGGTTAAAATTCATCACGAATATGATACCGGCTTTGGAAAGGATGTTGTTACTCCTTATTACTTCCAGGAAACGACAGATGCACGATTGAGCGCAATCAATAAAAAGCTCGGTGTTGAATTGACTGAAAAACAAGTTGTTGAAGCTCTTGAACGTATGGGAAATTCAGTCAGCTGCAAAAAGGAAAATGATGATGTCATCTTTACCGTAAAGCCAGCTCCATACCGCAATGATTTCCTTCATGAAGTTGATGTAATTGAAGACGTAATGGTAGGCATGGATTTGGATTTCTTTGCACCTGCCGCTCCAAATGATTTTACCGTTGGCCGCCTTTTGCCGATTACAACATACAGCCGAAAAGTCAAGGAAATAATGGCAGGCATGGGATATCAGGAAATGATATTCAATTACCTTGGTTCAAAAAAGACTTACATCGACAACATGGGAATCGACGGAAAGAATGTCATAGAAATCGCCAACCCTATGAGCGAAAACTATCAGTTCATTCGTCCTTCGATTATTGCCAGTTTGTTTGAAGCAGAAGCACAAAGCGGAAATGCCGTTTATCCGCACAAGATTTTTGAAGTGGGAAAAATTGCATACATCGATCCGACAGAAAAACAGACAGGTACCAGAACAATTCAGAGCCTTGGATTCCTGACTTCCGCAAACAATGCAAACTTCAATGATGCCGCAAGCGAAGTAAGTACACTGCTATATTATCTGGATCACAAATATGAAGTTAAGGAAACAGATGATCCTCGCTTCATTCCAGGTAGACAGGCTGGTGTAATTGTTAAGGGAAAACAGGTTGGTATCTTTGGAGAAATCCATCCGCAGGTTTTGGAAAACTGGCAGGTAACTGTACCGTGTGTTGCAGGAGAATTCGACCTTGAATTCCTGATGGCAAACGAAAGCAAGGAGCATTCCCCCGAAGCACAGGCCTCAGCTCCCAAGGTAGAACAAAAGCCTGAAGCATCCAAAGCTCCGGCTAAAGAAGAAGGTCCAAAGCTGGCAGAAAATCAGGTAGAGCACTTTAACAAATACATCGAACTTAAGGTAGCTAAAATCCTGAGCGTTGAAAATAATCCTCAGGGAGAAAAACTCTATATCGAGCATCTTGATGACGGCAGCGGAACCGAGAGAATCATTCAAAGTGGTTTACGCCCATATCTTACTCCGGAAGAATTGCTTGGACAGCATGTAATCATTGCCGCAAACCTGGCCCCACGTAAAATGCGCGGTGTAGAAAGCCATGGTATGCTTTTGGCTACAGATTATCAGGAAGATGGAAAGGACAAGGTTGAACTTTTGACAGCTCCTTGGGCAGAACCTGGTACTCCAGTAATTCTTGAAGGTGCCGATCCTGCTGCAGAAAAACCTGCCAAAATCGACATCGATAAATTCTGCAAGGTGGAAATCAAGATAGCTGGAAAAACCGCTCAAGTTGATGGAGTCAAACTGGTGGTAGCCGGCAAACCAATTACCACACAGAAATCCGACAACTGCCTGGTTGAATAGGAAAAATGTTATGAAAAAAGGATTCTTAGCACTTCCATTATTGGTTGTTTTGGTTTTCTGGAATTCTTGTACGAGCACGAATGCAGAAAAATCTTTGGTTAATCCAATTATACAGGAAAACCTTGACAACCTTGTTCTAGTGGAAGGCTTTGAATCTGAAGGTACAAAATACAGTTTCAAGATTGGCCGTTATGAAGTTACTCAGGAATTCTATGAAGCTGTAATGGGTACAAACCCAAGTTATTATAAAAAAAATCCTCCTGCTGGTGAAAAGCAAAATAGAAGGCCTGTTGAATTTGTTAGCTGGTTTGATGCCCTATCTTTTTGCAATAAGCTTACAACCCTTATGATGGGCGAAAATGAATGTTGCTATACATTATCCAACATAGTCTATAAAACAGATGATGACGAGGCTGCCAAAGAAAAAGCTTTTAAAGAACCTCCAACATATGTGACTTTTATTAAAAGTGCTGATGTTGTAATTGATCATACAAAAAAGGGTTTCAGGTTGCCAACTAGGGAAGAATGGTATTTTGCTGCAAAAGGTGGATTAAAGTCTCTGAATTATAAATATGCTGGAAGTAATAATCTTGATGAAGTAGCCTGGTATTATTCCAATAGTGGCCGACATACTCATGAAGTTGGATTAAAAAAGCCAAATGAACTCGGTTTATATGACATGAATGGCAATGTTGATGAATTCTGTGAGAATTTGGCATTTTATACAAATACAAGAAATGAAGTTTTTCCTCGAAGAATTAATTGTGGAGGAAGTTTTTTTGCTAAAGAAAAAGAATCTGTATTAACAAATTATGAAGAAGGTCTTGAATCTCCTGGAAATGGTGGACGTGGTTTCCGTATCATTTGTGTTGTGAGCAAATAATTAAGCCTGCTTTTGCAATGATATTGTTAATTTTAGGAAGGGATATATGCGATGTGCAATAAAGAATAAAATCTTTTCTTTCTGTTTCATTATTTTGGCTTTGGGACTTGTGGCATATATTCTTTTTGGTGACAGACTATTTGCTCCAAAAGGGACAGAAGAAGGATACAGTTTCTTTTATGAGCAGGTAGAAAAAGGTACAGTTGAAAAAGTTACTATAAGCGAAAACAAAATCGAATATACTAAAAAAGGCCTGGATGAACTGTTTTATACACAAAATCCGGAAAGCCCCCTCTTAAAAGAATTCCTTTTAAAAAACAATGTCTCTGTTTCTGTTGAAAAAAACGGTGCAGAAATCTTTTCCCTCATAATTGACATTCTCTTTTATATAATATTTTTTGGAATCATTTTTCTTGTTTTCCGTAAATTCATAAGCCCAAATACGTTCAAGGTTGTGCATAAGACGGGCAAGACCTTTGATGATGTGGTTGGAATGGAAAGCTTAAAGCGGGATATGGAGCTGATAATAAAGATAATGCAGCATCCGGCTGAATATGCAAAAAAAGGGATCAGGATGCCAAAGGGTATTTTGCTGGAAGGAGCCCCTGGCAACGGAAAGACTCTTTTTGCAAAGGCTCTGGCGGGAGAGGCAAGGGTAAACTTCATTCCTGCAAAGGCAACAGATTTTGAAAGCATGCTCATGGCCATAGGACCTATGAAGGTCAAGCTTCTGTTCAAAAAGGCAAGACGACGTGCACCGTGTATCGTTTTTATTGATGAATTTGACGGCATAGGAACCAGAAGAAATTATTCAGGGTCCGGAATTGAAACAGAAAACACAAGAATCGTCACTGCCCTGTTAAATGAACTGGATGGATTTGAACCAACGTCTGGTGTATTGGTTATAGCGGCAACAAACAGCATAACGGCACTTGATGAGGCATTGATTCGTCCCGGTCGTTTTGATGCACGGGTATCTGTACCTTATCCGGATGAAAACGCAAGGGTACAGCTTGTAAAGATGTATGGAAACGGTAAAAATCTGGATTCAAATTGTACTCCAGAGCTTCTTGCAAAAAAGTTCAATGGATTCAGCTGTGCAAAAATTGAATCTGTGTTGAATAGGGCAGTTCTATTGGCAGGACAACGGCAGCATACAAATGTAACTCTTGAGGATATTGATTCAGCGGCAAAAGAACAGGAATCGGCAAAATAAATATTCTGCATAGGGTGTTGAGCAATTCGTAAAAAAAAAGTATCATAAGCACATGGCAAAACAATTATATGAACCTGGTCAGATGGTAGAAACTTCCATTGTGGCCATCACAGACGACACAATCTTTTTGGACTTGGGATTAAAATCCGAAGGAATTTTGGCAAGGTCAGAACTGGCGGATGAAAACGGGAATCTTTCCGTTCAAGTAGGTGACAAGATAAAAGTGTATTTCCTCAAGAACAATTATGAGGAATTGCATTTTACAACAAAGCTCAGCGGCAAAGATACAAACACTGATGTTTTGGAAAACGCCTGGAAAAACGGCATCCCGGTAGAAGGTCATGTCACTCAGGAAATCAAGGGCGGCTTTGAGGTAATGATAGGCAGCTCAAGGGCTTTCTGTCCGTATTCTCAGATGGGATTCAAGCAGCGCAAGGAACCTGCAGAGTATGTGGGACAGCATTTGACGTTCCGCATTCAGGAGTTTAAGAACGAGGGCCGGAACATAATCGTTTCTAATCGGGTCTTACTTGAAGAAGAGGCAGCCGAACAAAAGCAGAAACTTTCAGCTGAACTTACAGTCGGTTCTGTAGTAAGCGGTACGGTCCTGAGTCTTGAGAGTTACGGTGCATTTGTAAATGTAAATGGATTTCAGGCATTGCTTCCAATCAGTGAGATTTCTCATGCAAGGGTTAAGGATGTTGCCGACGTGCTTAAAGTTGGTCAGGAAATTAAGGCAAAAATCATCAAGGCAGACTGGTCCCGCGAGCGTGTATCACTCAGCATGAAGGAACTTGAAAAGGATCCATGGGAATCGGTGGCACAAAGTTTCCCTGCCGGAACAAGGATAGAAGGAACAATTTCAAGGGTTGCGGGCTTTGGAGTCTTTGTAAACATTGCTCCAGCCATAGATGGTCTCGTTCACATTTCAAAGCTGAATGTTGAACGAAATACAAACCTGCAGAAAGTATTCCACGCTGGCGATAAAATGGAAGTTGTTGTTGAGGGCGTTGATGTTCAGGAACACAGGCTTTCTTTGACACCGGTTGTCAGCAATGAAGAGCAGGATAATGCAAAAGAATATATGTCTTCTCATCAGGATGATGATGACGGAGAAACTTATAATCCGTTTGCGGCATTGTTAAAAAAGAACTAATTTTCCAGAGAGCGGAAATGGTTATAAATCAGTTTTCCGCTTTCTGTTAAATCATCTGTGCTCCAGGCGCTTGTTTTGGAGCATGAAGATTTGATTGCACTGGCAGATTCAGCTTTGTTTGAAAGGCTCCAGTTCATGTGGCTTATTCCATATCTTTCAAGTAAATCAAACCATTTAGCACTTTGATTAGAGTTGACTTTACCATTTCCACTGGCATCGCAAGTTCCAAATTCAGTTACAAAAATTGGAAGACCGCCTTTAATGGCATTTTCTACACGATTACGGAATACTTCTGTATGAGTATGGGCATAAAAATGGAATGTATACATTACGTTTTTTGCAGAGACTGGATTGGCGAGTGGACCTTCTATGTCCTGTGACCATGTGTTTGTACCCACGATAATTATGCAGTTTGGTGAATTTTTCCTTATTTCAGGAATCACTTTTTCCGCATAAGGCTTTAATACAGAATTCCAGTCAGAATTGGTAGGTTCGTTGCAGATTTCATAGATGACATTGGGACTATCAGGGTAGAGGGACGAAATTTCCGTTAAGAATGAAATGGCCTCTGCTTGGGTTTCAGAAGGATTATAGTTATGAACATGCCAGTCAACAATGACATACATGCCAAGTTCAGTTGCAAGATCAATTCCATCGCAGATAATCTTTTTGAGTGTATATTTGTTTCCTCCGTTTAGATAACCATTATAATCGCGTGGATAAAGGACAAGGCGAATGCAATTGGTATTCCAGTCATCACGTAAGGTTCTAAAGGCATCTTTGTTTACATATTTGCTAAAGTCAGTTCCAAAGTTCAGTCCATGAGTAGACATTCCGTAAAGTTGTACTTTGTTATTGTGTATGTCATAGAGATAAGCCCCGTTGACATGAAGCTGTCCGTGTTTTTCAAGAGGTGTTGAATTGGAAATGATCTGAGAAGATGAACTAGAATTAACCTCCATGTAAATTTTATTCAATTTTAGGCCATAGCCATGAACAATAAGACCTTTTGTAACTAGTAAATCAATTTCGTCCGGTGATGGTGAATAAGAAAAAGTGCCGTTTGAGTCTCGGGGAATAAAAACTCCCCCATTATTTGTGGCATCTTTGATTTTTCCCTTAAAAAAAGATTCCCAAACGCCAGAATAAATTTTTACGTTATGATAGGGTGCAGTTTGGATAGTATAATCAAAATAAAGGGTACAGCCTGAACCAGCATAGGAAAAAGAGGTTTCAGGAAAAGTTATGTTTGTATCCCAAGATAAATTGGTTGGAGTTGTATAAAGTAATATTGTTTTGTTCTTAGAAGAAGAATCAGAAGGTGATTCACTTTGTTTTTCAGAAGAACCTTGAGAAAAAACATCGGATGAAAGAATAAGTGAAAACATCAGAATCAAAAGAGTTCGTAAAAAGTGTTTGTTATTCATTAGCACCTCAAAATAATAAACAAAGAATAATTAATTAGGTTTCTAGATTTTAATGCCGTTCAATAAAGAATCTATTAACTGTCCATTTTTGTAGACAAGTTTTAAAGAGAAAAAAGGAACATTCTTGGTTAGCAAATCTAAAAAGATTTTATCGCCTTCCCATAATTCAAGAAAACAGATCTTTTCTATGGGAACCCATTCAAGCTGTCCCTCTTGGCATTCTGTGACTGTACCCTTAAAATGGTTACAGGTATATAAATGCATGTATTCTGCAGGATGATCGTCAGAAATAAAGGTAACAATTCCACGGAAATCGTAATCAATCAAATCGAGGCCTGTTTCTTCTTTAACTTCGCGAATCAGGCAATCTTCCGGGCTTTCCTGAAACTCAAAATGTCCGCCTATTCCTATCCATTTGTCATGGTTTTCGTCATTTTCTTTAGTGGTTCTGTGCAGCATCAGATAACAATTATCTTTTTCGATGTAGCAAAGTGTTGTTAGTTGCGATTTCAAAGCAGTACTCCAAAAAACTAGTTCTTGTCTCCTGCAACACAGTCAATGGCAGTGATAACGGCTAGGGCAATTATCTGGTTTACATTGTCCGAGATATTAAGTTCGTATGTATCGCTCCAAGTCATCCATTTTTTATGAATTGTAGCAATTATCTGGCCTTTCTTTGTAATTGTATAGTCATGGCTCCAGATGTTTCCTTCAATATCCCAACCAAGTCCAACAACTGAATATTTATCGTGAAAAAAAGAGATGTGTTTTTGGATTTCTGCAATTTGCTGATCACCAATATAAACATAGAATTTAGGCAACAGGGAAATCAGTTTTTTTTCGATTCTGGCTACTTCCTTGTCATTTTGATAGATGGTAAGCTTTTTTACGATGGAAAAGATTTTCCCCACTACAGAATAAATTATTGAGCCATTGACATCCATAACGGAAAATGAATCAGCCCAGGAAAAAATTTTCTGTTTGATATAAAGATTCATAAGTTCTCTCCTAAATTGTTAAAACTTAATAAAATAAATGATTTATAATTATAAATTTTACCATATAAATCAAAGTAATTCAACAGTAAATCTGATCAGATTTATCATAAAATGATAAATATAAGAGTATAATTGACCTTTGCTCATAGGCATGTTATAAATGATTTTGAGGTATCTTATGTCTAAGAAATTGATAAAATATTTTGTGTCATTGTTCCTGCTTTTGGCTGTGGCTTTTATTGCCATAAAGTTTAAGGGAAAACAGCAGCAGATCAATCAGACAGTTGAACCTGTAAGCATATCTGAAGTAATAAATCAAGATGAAAAACCAGATTCCATTGTTCAGCTTGAAATCAAGGAAGATGAAAAGCCAGTTGAAGAAATTCAAGAGAATACAGTTGAAGAGAATAAAATTGACGAAGATGGCTCTTACACAGACAAGAAAAATGTTGCCCTATACATCCATACATATGGAAAACTTCCTCAAAATTATATAAACAAAAAAACTGCTGAATCCATGGGTTGGTCGTCAGGCGAAGCAGTATCATCATTTGCTCCAGGAAAAAGCATTGGTGGAGACCGGTTTGGTAATTATGAAGGTCTTCTACCAAAGAAAAAGGGCCGCACATATTATGAATGCGACATAGATGCGTATGGGGAAAAATCACGTGGTGCCAAAAGAATTGTTTTTTCAAATGACGGACTTGTCTATTACACGGAAGATCATTATGAAAGTTTTGAATTGCTTTATGGTGAATGAACATGTCTGATGAAGAATACTTTGAATTTGAATGTGGATATTTCTCCGATAAAGTTGCCCAGGAAATTATTGACGGGATTCCAAATGAAGAAGATAGTCTGCTAATATTAAAAGAATGCAGACCGGACTTATTAACTGAAAATGATAAAACTAATCCACAGGAAATTGTTTATGCAGAATACTTGAGTATGGGTTTTAGGAGAAGTGACAGGTATTTTTACTGTGCGGAATGTCCTAATTGCAAAAAATGTCTGGGCATAAGGATAAAAGTTAAAGGTTTTGTTCCGTCCAAAAGTCAGAGAAAGGCATACCGTAAAAATCAGGACATTCAGATTCGGCTTGTAACAGATCCTCGTGATTTTGTAACTGAAGAAAAAATCCAGTTGTTAAAGAATTATGACAGGAGGCATAATCCGGATAAGGATGAAAGCTTTGAAGAGGCAAAGGATTCTTTGTACAGGTTGAATGGAGTTCGGCAAATTGATGAAGAATACCTGAAGCATTATCATGGAACGATGAACATTGACTTCCTGCTAGACGGAAAATTAGTTGGAGTGAGTGTTGTTGACAGGGCCAAAAATGCCTTGTCTTCAAATTATTATTACTTTGACATTTCTGACGAGATTATGAAAAGAAGCATAGGGGTTTTTTCGGTATTGGCCGAAATAGATGCATGTAAAGGGCTGCTTTTTGATGGTCAATTGAAAAGCGAGCTGTATTATCTGGGATATTACATAGAAGACTGCAACAAAATGAATTACAAACACAATTATAACCCACACGAATTGTTGATTGACGGGGAATGGATAAGGCAATAGGGAGACAGAAGATGAAAAAACTTTTCTTTATCCTGTTATTTAGCACAGTTGGACTCTTTTTATGGGCACAGGAAATAACGATTATGTCATATAACATAGCCCATAACAATGTCTATAAAAAAGCCAATTATGACGAGTGGATAGAACAAATCTGTACCCTAATCAACGGTAACAGAGCGGACATAGTTTTGCTTCAGGAAGTTCCGGTTGCCATGGAAAAGGGGTTTGAAAGCCATTTATATGGTGATGTGGAAATTCATTTTAAAAGGCCTCAAGAGCATACGATTCTTGATGATATTCATAATGTCCTTGGCGAAAACTGGGCTTATTTGTCTACCGCAAATTACCTGCTTCATTCTGGAGTGAACATTGATGGTGTAGAGTATTCTGGTGGAGACATGGCTCAAAACAATGCCGTGTTTTACAATACGGAAAAGACCTTTGCACAGGATATGGCAGATGAGTTGGGATTTACTAAATTTCCAGATTGTGAGTACAGATTTAACAAAAACAATGTCCAAGTACTGCATTTTTCGGTCGCGGATGATGACGGAAATGTTTCGTATTTTATCGTTTCAAATGTGCATCTTCAATCAAAAAATTCAATTGAAAAAAGGAATTCTGATTTACAAAATCTTGAGGACCTTTTACTGAATGAATTTGGTGGAGAGCTGTTTGATGTTCCGATAATTGTTGGTGGAGATTTTAATACATCAAGGGATGAATTTGACTTGGTGGGTTTCAACGGTTACATTATTGACGGTGGTTCAAGTCCAAAGACAACGCTTTCAACAACAGGCGACAGATTCAAATATGCCAATGACTATGACCACTTTGTTTACAATGTTGCAATGATGAAAAAAATCAAAACCGGTACAAGGCGGGCCGTATTTGGGGAATCTGGAACAAACCTGGAAAAGGAAAAAAGTTTTGTTCTTAATGGAATTGAATTCAAATCTTCAAAAGATATCCGGGAAAAACTGTCGGATCATGTGCCGATTGTCCTGACGCTTGAATTTTAGACATACTTTGAAATAGACCTTGTTGAATACAGGGTTTTGATATATACTGATTGTAATGACAATTTTGATTTTTACAGAATGACTCATGCGGAATTAAAGTGGGGTAGAAAATGAAAAAACTGATTTGTGTTTTATTTCTTGTAACAGAAATATTTGTTTTTGGATGTGCTACTAACAGTCAGACAGCTAAACCAGAAGCAGAAGATCAGGTGGAGAATATCCAGGAAATCACAGATGAAGTTGATATAAAAAAACAGGAAAAAACTCAGGTTGAAAATTCTATTGTAGTAGAAGAAAAAGAAGAAGAGCAAAAGCCTGCAGATACTAAAGATAAAAAGGAAAACACAAAAAAGAAGGATAAAAAGGCAGACAAAAAAGCTGAAAAACAGGAAAGCGAAAAAGCAAAAGCCGAAGAAGAACAGCAGGATGATGAGGTTCAGATTGTAGGCAAGCCAAATCCATTTGAAAAGAAATCAAGCCTGGATGCTGCTAACAAAGCTGCCGGTTTTAGTTTTATAAGTCCGTCAAAATACACAACTTACGAAGCCAAAGAATACAGAGCCATAAAAGATGAAATGGTGGAGATAATCTACAAAGATTCTTCAAATCCAGATGAAGACATTCGCGTAAGAAAGGCCAACGGAAACCTTGATATAAGCGGCGATTACAATACCTATTCAACAAATAAAATAGTAAACGATGCCGGTATTCAAATTTTGCTGCGTGGAGAAGATGACAGGTATCATGCGGCAACTTGGATTAGCGGTGATTATTCCTATGCAATTGATTCAAAGGCCGGTATTACGGAAAACAAACTCAAAGGCTTTGTTCAAAGAATATACTAAATTTGATATAGAGTTATTTTGAAAATGGTATAAGCACTAGTTTTGTATTGTCAGAAATTCCAAGTGCGGGATTGTTGCTGTCTCCACGAATTTCTGGCGATTGGACTTTTATGGTATCATATCGCTGTAAGTTAAAGAATCCGTTTTGTCTTGCATTCGAATCTCCATTTTTGGCAGAAAGGGGTATCCGTTTTTCTCCATCGCATAAAAGGTAGCGGATACGGCCTGATTTATTCAACATTCCATCTGAAACAACCCTATAACTTGCATTGTCAGGCTGTATGGGTACAGAATCAGCTTTACAAAATGCGAAAAAAGTCATCTTTACTGATTCCCTGTCGAGTTTGGCTGAACGTGCAATTGAGGCAACTGGTTCACATGGGTTCCATTGGATTTCGGCATGGCAGGTATGGTTGGGTCCTGAAGATAAAACTGGACATGGATGTGATTTCAGGCAGGGGGAAAGAATGCTGAAGCCGTTTTTTATCAATTCATCACGAACTTGAATCAAACTCCTGCTGGTTTCCAAAAGGGCAGGTTCGGAAATTAAAAGCAGACCAGTGGATTTAAGGTTTTCAGCTATATGATTTATAAACCCTGAGCGACGTTCTATCTTATCGGCTTTATCTTTCCACAATTCATTAATGGAATGGCTCATTACGATTATGTCGAATTTTGTGCTCACTGGTGGTAAACCTTGTTGAAGATCTGTTTTTATGGTCCTGACTTTTACGTTTGGATTGTCGTCTCCGTAGATTCTTTTTGCCAATTCCATTGCTTTTGTACTTGAATCGACTAGGGTAACTTCAATTTGATTTGTGGTAATTGAAGATAAAAGGTCACAGATAGCCATGCTTGCGGGTGCAGGTCCACTTCCAATATCAAGAATGGTGACAGTTGAGTCAGATGATTCAGGATATTGTAAAAAAGGGGTACAGGAGTTGATGGCATAAGAAATCTGCATGTAACTTACAGGCCAATAGTATAAAAGATATGCTCCAAGATGGTCTTTGTTGTCCATATAACCGGAACCGGCCAGTTTCCTATTACCGGTAAGGCCCCGTTGAAGGGATAAAAGAGCCTGTGAAACACTGGACAATTCCCTGCTGTTCAAGGGGGAGGTGTTTTTGTTTCCCCTCCAGAGTGACAAAAGAGTCGGAATGTGTTTAGTCAGGGATTTTTCAACATTCATATTTCACTGATGGGTATGCGGTAAACCGAAGAACAGTTTCTGCAGCAGACTTCCAGTGGATCAGGACCATTTTTGCGTATGTCGGAAAGCTCCTGTGCAGGAAGGTTTTTTATGTGATTAAGGTACAGATCTTTGGAACAGGGACAGTCAAAACGAACATCCCGATGTAATGCAATCGAAGGCTTGAATTCGCGGAATAGTCCATAAACCAAATCTTCAAGTTTCTGACCTTCGCTAAACCATTTGCCAAGGGAAGGCAATGTCTTGAATGCAATCTCCAGCTTGTCTATTAGCTGATCATCGGAAATGTCAGCGGTAGAAAGTTTGCTGCCCTTTGTTCCGCCCATGTCAGGCATAAGCTGAAGGAATAATCCACCGGCACCAATAACACGGCCCTGTTTGTCCATTTGGATTCCCGTGTTGAAAGCTGTTTTGGTTTGGACGCTCTGATCAAAGAACTGGACTAAATCCTGTGCGATATTTCTTTTGTCGATTTGAATGGAACTTACATAGGGGTTTTTGTCACCTTCAAATAATGTAGACATACTCATTGTACCTGTACCCAAAAAGGGTGACAGATCCCAATTTTCAAGAGGTTTTTCCACAGGTATGTTGTCGGTAAAAAGATATCCGCGAATATAGCCGGTTGAATCAACTTCAACAGAAAAGCCCTGGGCCGGACCATCAACCTCATAGCGCCATGTAACATGTTCCTTGCCTTTTAGCGTTGGAAGAAGCAACGCACCACAAAGGGTTGCTTGTCCAAGTACCATGGTCTCCAGAATTCCGGTATTATGCTGGGCACGCATCTGGTTTACAAAATGGGTTCCATGGAAAAGTGCACCCCTTGCACGACCATCGGCCAATACAAAAACAACCATGTCATCTTTTGGAAGACGCTGCAAATGGGCATTGAGTTCTTGATCTTGAATCTGAGCTTTTATCATGACGTAACTATATCAGATATTTTTGAAAAATAGAAGAGCTTAGTCATAGCAGGTTCTTCCGCCCCATTCTTTTGAATGTTCGTTTTCATGGGCAATGGCAGCATCAAAATCAACTTCCGGACTGCAATTTCGTTCGATTTCAAGTGCTGTTGAATGAAGCCGCTTTAAGCATTCAGATTTGTCGTTATAACCGAGTTTTGATTTTTCAATTGAATCGCCAAGGATGCGGATGCTTTCGTCATAGATTCGTGTGGGAACAGGGAAGGGGTGGCCGTCTTTTCCTCCGTGTGCAAAACTGAATCTAGCAGGATCACGGAATCGACTGGGTGTGCCGTGAATGACTTCACTGACCAAAGTAAGGGATTGCAATGTTCTGGGTCCCAATCCTGGTGTGAGAAGCAGGGATTCAAAGTCTTGGGGTTGTGCCGTATAAGCTGTGGCAAGGACTCCTCCCAATCGGTTCAAGTCAACATCCTCTGGTTTAACCTCATGATGTACAGGCATGATGCAGTTGCGGCTTCCATCATCCAGAATTATCTGGCGTTCAATTTCGTCTTTTGCATTTTGAATCGAAAGCTTGTTTTCCTGAGCAAATAGTTCAAGCTGGATTTCCTGTTCTTTTTGTGCATTGGGATTACCAAATTGCTGGATGTCTTTGATTTCCTTTATGATGTTTTCCGGTTTTTCATGCGATAGGGTAAGAATTGAAGAACGGGTTTTATCTGCCGAGTTGTCGGTAAGATTAAGAATGGAACCCTGATTTTCCCCTGTGATACCAGAATGCGGTTCTTCAATAAAAGAGCGAAGGTTTGCGGAACACCAGTGGTAGCGGCGGGCGGTTTTGGTTTTTGTATTCATGCCCTGCTGAACTACAGCCCAATCTCCGTTCTTGCTTAGGATAAAATTATGCTGATAAAGTTGAAATCCATCTTGAACCGCCGTGCTGTCTATCTTTGCGGAAAGCTTGCTTGCTCGTACAAGATCATCTCCGGGGAGACCTGTGTGTTCAGCTAAAAACAAGAGTTCTTCCGGTGTGCGTCTTGAATATTTGCCCCTTCCTCCACAAATGCAGAGGCCTAATTCATTTGCCCGGGCATTAAGTCCGCGCTTAAGGGCATACATGACGCTTGTCGTAATTCCGGAAGAATGCCAGTCCATACCAAGAACTGCGCCCAAAGACTGAAACCACAGCGGATCGCTTAAACGAACAAGGACTTCCTTTCTGCCGTATTCAATGAGGAGGGCTTGAATTATTTCTGTACCCAAATCCCGCATTCTGTCGGCAAGCCACTTGGGAACTATGCCATGATGCAGGGGAAGGTCTGCATGTCCTGTTCGCTTTATCATTTTCCTTAGGAAATATTAGCACATAAACTGACTTTGTTCTACTTTAATTATCAGTCCATAATATCCATAAAACTTGAATTTTTGAATGATTTTATGTTACTATAGATAATAATTTAACCTATATAAAGGAGTGAATGATGACAAGTGCAATGATTCAACAAATGATTGCGTTCATTTTGTATTTGGGCGCAATGATTTTTATCGGCATCAAATTCATGAAGAAAAACAACAGCTCAGCGGATTTCTTTCTTGGTGGACGCAAATTGGGACCATGGACTACCGCTCTTAGTGCAGAAGCTTCCGATATGTCCGGCTGGCTTTTGATGGGACTTCCGGGACTTGCATATCTTGGTGGAATTAAAGAGGCATTCTGGACCGCTGTGGGACTTGCAGTAGGAACATATTTAAGCTGGTTGATTGTAGCAAAAAGACTTCGCAAGTGTACGATTACTTATGGAAATTCAATTACCATTCCGGAATTCCTGAACAACCGCTTTAACGATAAAAAGAAAATAATGGGAACAGTTACTGTTCTGTTTAACATCCTATTCTTTACGATTTATGTTGCATCTGGTTTTGTTGCCTGTGCAAAATTGTTCAACTCTGTATTTGGCCTTGAATATCACGTGGGTCTTGTAATAGGTCTTGTTGTAATCCTTACATATACAATTACAGGTGGATATTTCGCAGTTTGTACAACTGACTTTATTCAGGGTACTTTGATGTTCATAGCACTTTTGCTTACTGGTGGTATCCTGATGTTTACTCTTGGAGGACCATCTGTGGCATTTGCAAAGGTAACCGAGTTTGGTCAGCGCGCCATGAGCGGAGAGTTCAACAGTTTAAGTGAAAAGATGCAGGCCACCTTTAGTGCCAACCAAAACTATGGATTTACTTCAATAATTTCCGCAGTTGTTTGGGGATTGGGATACTTTGGTATGCCACACTTTATCGTTCGTTTCATGGGTATCCGCAGCAACAGGGAAATCAAAATCAGCCGCCGCATTGCAGTCATCTGGGTAATCATCGCCCTGGCAGTTGCAGTATTTGTTGGTGCTCTTGGTTCAGTATATCTTCAGCCGACCATCCTGAATACATCTGCCGCAGAAACTGTATTCTCTGAGACACTCAAGCTTATGTTCCCGCCATTTGTTGCAGGTATTTTCCTGTGTGCAATTCTGGCAGCCGCAATGAGTACAGCAGACAGTCAGCTTCTGGTAGCATCTTCATCATTCAGTCAGGACCTTTATAAGGGCGTTATCAATAAAAAGGCAAGTGACAAATCAGTCCTTATGGTGAGCCGCATTTCTGTTTTGGTAATTGCAGCCATTGCTTTCTGTCTTTCACTCGATAAGGACAGCTCAATCTTTAGCTTGGTAAGTTACGCATGGGCAGGATTCGGTGGAACTCTGGGACCAATTATCCTTTTGGCCCTTTTCTGGCGTGGTACAACAAACAAGGGTGCGATTGCAGGATTCATCTGTGCGGGCATTACCGTTGTTGTGTGGAATAAGCTTGGGGCAGACATTCACCCGATCTTTGGCGTATATGAAATCTTGCCGGCCTTTATCATCAACCTTGTTGTTACAGTAGTGGTTAGCTTGTGTGATAAGAAAAAGGATCCAGAAGTTCTTGCAAAGTTCGATGAATATAAGAAAGCAGCAGACTAAAAGCCATAATATCTGATTAATTGAAACTGTCATGTCATTAAGGCGTGGCAGTTTTTTTATTTTAAAATATTAAAAAAATTGGGACCTGCACTATTGAAATAATACAGGTCCCGGAAGATTTATAAATAATTGTTTTTATTGAAGTTTTGGATACTTGTTAAAGTATGCCTTTGTTTCTTTTGCTACAATACCGGCAAGGACTATAAGGGCGATACAGTTAGGAATTGCCATGAGTCCGTTGAAGATGTCGGCGATGTCGAATACTGTCGTAACGGTAAAGTAAGGTCCGATTGCAACGGCAACGATGTAAAGAATGCGGTAAACCATTACAGCACCCATTTTTCCGTTTGTGATGTATTCAAGACACTTTTCTGAGTAGTAGTCCCATCCGAGAATTGTTGTGAATGCAAAGAATGCAAGACAAAGCATGAGAAGGAACTTGATTGAAACTCCATCGCCACCCAAATCCCAAGAAAGGGCGTTAGCGGTAAGCTGAACTCCAGCCCAACCGTTTGCCTCATACTGAGCGAAGAACTCTGAATTTGTCATGGCAAGAACAATTGCAAGACCTGTCATTGTACAAACAATCAAAGTGTCGATGACGGTTCCTGTCATGTTAACAAGACCCTGTTCAACAGGCTCGTTTGTCTTAACTGGAGCGGCGGCAATTGGAGCAGAACCGAGACCTGCCTCGTTAGAGAAGATACCGCGTGCAATACCTTTCTGCATGGAGTCCAAAACCTGTTTCATTACCCAACCGGCAGCACCACCAGCGGCTGCCTTCCATCCGAATGCAGACTTAAAGATAAGTGCAAAGGCGGCAGGGATGTCTGTAAAGTTCATGATGATGACAGAGAGTCCGAGGAATACGTAGATGATAGCCATAGCAGGAACAATCTTTTCCGCTACTTTAGAGATTCTCTTAAGACCACCGATGATAACAAGAGCGGCACAGAGAGTAACGACAATGCCACCGATTACTGTAGCCCAAGAATAAGAGTTGCCGGCAAATTCGAAAGCAGTGCCAGAATTGCTAAAGGCCATATTTACTGCGTCTGTAATACCGTTTACCTGGGTCATTGTACCGATACCCAAGAGACCTGCAAGGACTCCAAAAACGGCAAAGAGGATGGCAAGCCACTTCCAGCTTTTTCCCATACCCTTTTCGATTGTGTAGAAAGGTCCACCAAGAATATGACCGTCCGGCTTTACCTCACGATATTTGATGGCGAGCATACATTCCGCATATTTTGTTGCGGTACCAAGAATGGCGGCAATCCACATCCAGAAAAGAGCACCAGGTCCACCGGCTGCAATGGCTGTTCCTACACCGACAATGTTACCTGTACCGATTGTAGCGGAAAGAGCTGTACAAAGTGCGGCAAAACCAGAAAGTTCTCCGCTTCCTTCGTTTTTCTTGAAGATGCCCTTAAAAGCCCTTCCCAGTTTTGTAAACTGAATGCCTCTTGCAGCAAAGGTCATAATCAAACCTGTTGCAAGAATCAATACCATTGTCGGGATGCCCCAGACAACACCGTCAATTTTTGAAACGATTTCACTGAACGACATAATTGAACGTCCCCGTTAAAAAAAATAAGAGCAGGAATCAAACTTTAAAAGCCTGTACCCGCTCTCTGAAGAGGTAAGAACAATTCTACTTGTGAATGCTCTGTCCCTTGTACCTGAGATATTGGAAGTAAAACTTGAATGAACAAATCCGCCTTCCTTAAACCTTCGGTGCTCCACGGGAATGTGGAGACTCTCCAGAGAATTACCGCAAGACCACAATCAATACGGCAACATTATAACTCTATCATATTACGGTGCTTTGTTCAAGAGATGTATCATAAGATGAATCTTTTTCTTGACCGATGACTTTTTAGACTGTATTCTATAAATATGTTTGCAGGAAGGGATAAAGAACTAAAGGAATTAAAGTCTCAGTTTGACTCGACGGAAAAGACTTTTGTTCTGCTTTATGGAAAACAGGGGCAGGGGAAAAGTACGCTGATATCTGAAGCCGTAAAATCTTTTGAGGGAACAGTCATCAATCATCTGTGTGCCCAAACCACTTACGAAGGGAACGTCTTCCTGTTGAACAGCAGCATTTCTCAGGCCCTGGGGTTGGAAAATCCGATTCAGGGAAAGGGCCTGGAAGAAAGCTTTAACTATTTGAAAACACAGGATAAAAAAATCCTCCTGATAATAAACGAATATCATCTGTTAAGAAATTCAAAAAGGGAAAACGAAATTGATTTAATGGTTCACTGTTTTGTGGAGGAAATGCCCGAAAACATAAAAGTCATTTTGTGTGAATCATACATACCAGAAGCAGAGGCTTTGATAGCGGAAGAGAATCCTTTGTCCGCAGATTTTTCCCTTATTCAAGAAGTCAAAGAATTCAATTATCTGGAAGCATCAGCGTTTTATTCAAGGTATAACATTAGGGATAAAATTCAATTTTATTCTGTTTTTGGAGGAGCGCTTTATGTCCTGGACAAGCTGGATTACTGGAAAAGCGTTGAAGATAATTTAATCCGCCTTTTGTTGAATAAAAATGGGGACTTGAGGATTTATATAGAACAGATTGTTTTAGCCGGGATTCAAAAATATTTTGACGTGCGCATTCTTCAGATTCTGGCGGAAGGGAAAAAACGGTATAAGGAAATACTTGATACACTGGAAATTGAAGATTCCGGATTACTGGACAAGCAGCTTAAAATACTGTTGGGCATGGATGTTATTGTAAAAGCGGCACCGATAAACAAAACCGATGACAGGAAAAAACAGTTTTATGACATAAAGGACAATCTGCTTCGTTTTTATTTTCAATATGTGTTTGGTAAAGATGCGTTGATTTATTCCATGGGAGAGAAAAAATACTTAAAGCAGAACATTCTTCCTCAACTTGAAATGATTTATTCAAATGGGTTTAAAAACATTGTGGGAGAATACTTTGCGAAAGAGGCTTTCGGTTCATTTTGGTATGACGGCATAAGCACAAAAGAAAGCCGCCAGATTGAATGTGTAATGGAAACGGAAGACGGCTATGAACTGTATGTCGTAAATTATCGCAAAAAGCCAATGACCCTGATTGAATGTCAGACCGCAGAAAAGCAGATAAGGGATTTTTTGCCCGAGAGCTTTAGAAAAATCAATTTTATATGTTCTGCAGGATTTGCGTTTGAAAGTGAAGTCTATACGTTAATATCCGGAAAGGATTTATATCTTGTAAAATCTCGGTAATTGCTCTATACTTGAGGCGATGAAAGATTACTTTAAAAAGATATTCAGTTATAAAACGACATGGGCGCTTCTTGTAATATCTTTGTTTTCAATAGGACTTTCTCTTTGCCGCAAACTGATTACGGGGCAGGTATTCTACATGTTTCTTTTGTGGAATCTGTTCCTGGCCTTTGTTCCCTGGTTTGCCGCATCGATTGTTTACATAAAGAACATCAAAAACAAGCTTCTGCTGATAGTCATTATCATTTTCTGGCTTGTGTTTTTCCCCAATGCCCCATATATACTCACGGATTTGATCCATCTGGGAAAAGGCAACCTGATGCCTGTGTGGTATGATTTGATTCTGCTTTTGAGCTTTGGCCTTACCGGAATGATTTACGGTTTTGTGAGCCTGCAGATGATAGAGGAAAAGATACGCATTGTTTTCAAAATCAAGCATGCCTCGATAATCAGTTTCTTTTTGATTTACGTTTCATGTTTCGGCATCTACTTGGGCCGCTTCCTGAGGTGGAATTCCTGGGACATCGTAAAGAATATAGACAGTGTTTTCGATGACATTTTCCAGCGGATAATCTATCCCGGCGACCACAGGACGACATGGGTGTTTACCTTTTTGTTTGGCACTTTGCTGAACATTTTGTACATCGTGTTCAAGCAGGAAGAATTGAAGATTAAGCAGACGCAGCAATGACCGAGCTTGAAAAATACTACAATAAATTTGACGAAGATCACCGGCTGACTACCCGACATGGGCAGGTGGAATTCAACACCAGCATGAAATTCATCCACGATTACATTCCGGAGGGGGGGCATGTAAAGATTCTGGATGTTGGTGCGGGAACGGGCAGATATTCCGTGGCGCTTGCACAAGAGGGGCATGCGGTTACTGCGGTTGAGCTTGTTGAGCATAATCTTAAAATCCTTGAGTCAAAACATTCCTCTGTGAACTGCTGGCCGGGAGATGCACAGGACCTGCATTTTCTGGAAGACGGCACCTTTGACATTACGCTTTTGTTCGGGCCGATGTATCATCTGCATACTCGTGAAGACCAGATCAAGGCATTGTCGGAGGCAAAACGGGTGACCAAAAAGGGCGGAAAGATTTTTGTTGCCTATGTGATGAACGAATACAGCATAATCCAGTATTGCTTTAAGAAAAACATGATGCGTGAATGTGTGGAAAAAGGATGGGTGACAGATGACTTCCATACTGTACCCTCCGAAGACCAACTGTACACATATCTTAGGCTTGAAGACATAAATGAGATAAACAGCTGTACCCATAGCGAGCGCATAAAAATCTTTGCGGCGGACGGACCTTCCGACTATATGCGCCGGGAATTGAATGCCATGGACGAGCAGACTTTTGAGCTGTTCATGAAATATCATCTTGCCACATGTGAGCGACCTGAACTATTGGGGGCAAGTTCACATCTTGTGGATATAATTCAGAATTAGAGCCAATCTTACCGTGCAATTGGGAATTCGCTGACTCTTGTGGTGTAATTGGGGCTTTTAAAGTCGCGTTTAAGTTCCCAGTTGCCGTTTGTTGGTATGGAAACGGGATTGTTGATTCCTGCCGCCATCTTTACCGTTTGGGTGCCATAGCGGAGGTTTACCCTGTCCACGGCCTGCATTGCCAGATCCTGCTTGTGCTGCTGATGGGTTTCCTGAGTTTCAAACAGCCGGGGAGTCTCCACGTCCGGTTCAAGGGCAAGCAAGCTGACGGAAGCCTTTCGGTAACCGTAACCTTTGCGGAAGATATAGCCTGCAAGCTCAATGGTCACGGCTAGAATCTCAGGCATAAAGGAAGATGGCCTCTTAAGCTTTTTTCCGACACCGTTAAAGTAGTGTATTTTAGGGTTGAAATCGGTTTCTATGGGTGCAGCTGTACCCAATGTGACATAGATATAGGTACAGCGTTGCTTTTCATCCCTCATTTTCTTTACTGCAATTGAGCAGAAATATGCAAGGGCCTTTTCTATCTCTGCAAAATCATATACACATTCCCTAAAGCTTCTGGACGAGCAGATGTTCTTTGATTTTTCCCGCGACACAAATTCTATGGCAGATTTTTCATTCAGCTCCAATACAGTGTTCATGCCGGTGAGCGTAAGGTATTTTTTTGCCTTGTCTAGACCCATGTTCTTTAATTCCAGGCAGTTTTTGATACCGTGGGTTTTTAACCATTGTGCCTTTGACCTGCCTATGCCCCAGACATCCTCCACAAGATAGCCATTTAAGGTCTTGTCAGGATCACATTCAAGCCAGCTGAATACACCGCCGTTTTTCTTTGCCAGCTTGTTGCATATTTTTGCCAGCGTTTTGTTTGGTGCTATTCCCACAGACACAGGAATGCCGGTATATTGCCAGACCGTCTCCTTGAGTTTTTTTGCCACTGAGATATAGTCCTGCGAACTCATGTCGGGAAGGTATAAAAAACTTTCGTCAATTGAATAGATCTCATATTTTTCTGCAAACAGGGCATATATGCTGTTTAGCCGCCAGCTCATGTCCGCATAAAGGGTATAGTTGCTGGAGAAAATCTGTACCCCATTTGACTGACAAAAGCTCCTTACCTTAAAGAAAGTGTTCCCTCGTTTTAAGCCCAGGGACTTACATTCTTGGGTCAGGGCCACAATGATGCCGTCGTTGTTGGATAGAACCGCTATGGGCTTGTTCTTTAGGTCCGGCCGGAACAGGCGTTCACATGAGGCATAGAAACTGTTTGCGTCGACATGAAAAATCAAAGCCGTTTACCACCCAAAGTATGAATGCAATATGTCGCAATCCCGAAAATCTCGGTGACTCGTTGCCATCTGCCCTCTGTCAGAAAAACATAGCAGTTCCATTTCTTGCTGAATAAAATCTGCCTGCACAAAAATGAGTTTTCGAATACCACAATCGCTATGCAGCCGTCAAAGGGCTTTACCGAACGGTCTATGATAAGTAAATCTCCGTCCTGAATGTGAAAGCTTTCCATTTCATGCCCGCTGTACCGGAATTCATATTCGGAGGCTGGAAATGGCCGCAATGCACGGTTAAAATCCAACCTTTCCTCTTCGTATTCGGTGGCAGGACTGGCAAAACCCGTCGTCTTCATATAAACACCTATTATATAATATACTTAAAACTATCGGATTGTCAAGAAAATAGTTAAATAAATATTTTAATAAATGCGAAAATATGGAAAATTCCAGTGATTTTCATGACAATTTTAAAGAAAATACTTGAAAAATGATGGAAATTCATTCATAATATTTTTACGGCTATGGATATGGTTTTTCAAATAGTTGAATGAATACTTTGAGGGATTATGGAAGCGAAAATTTTCTGGACAAAGGTAAAACAGAGACTCTCCGAAATGAATAAAAAGCAGGGCTGGTTAAGCGAACAGACGGGAATCATCTTGCAGTCAATTCGCGACCAGATTTCAAAACAGCGGCTTCCTTCCCTTGATGATACGATGAAGATTCTGAATGCCCTTGAACTGACATGGGAAGAATTTGAACTGTACCCGGAAAAGCGATTAAAGCCGGATAATTTTGTCATTCCGGTAATGGATCAAGTGTTTTCTGCGGGTAGGGGACAGTTTGTTCCAGAAGAGGATACAGTTAAGGATTATATTACCCTTCCCAAAAACCTTCAGCGTTATGCGGACAATCTTGCGGCGGTTTATGTCAGGGGAGATTCCATGGAACCCACACTGTTTAACGACGACATAATCGTTACCGACAATCTTGGCTACGACGGTGAGGATGGGATTTATACGATTCTGTACAAGGGCTCAGGTTATGTAAAAAGACTTCAGCGGACATTTGACGGAATAAAAATCATCTCGGACAACAAGCACTACGAACCAATGAACGTCACGGCAGAAAACGAGGACTTCAAGATTATTGGCCGTGTGCGCTGCGTTCTGCATGAGTTTTAATGGCATTGTTATGGGGACAGCCAAAAAGTATGATTTGTCATTGTCGGTGAAACACGATGTCATTGCCGTACTTGATACGGCAATCTGAAAATGCCTGTCAGTCGACAGTGAGATTATCGGGTCAGGCCCGATAATGACGGGACAGCCTCATCTCTCTGTTAGATTCCGGATCAAGTCCGGAATGACAGTACGACTCAATATCCAATCTTTTTCAGGACAGCATCGATGAGCCTGGCATTTTTTAGCGAGAACTCCTCCGTAATATGGGGCTTTTCTCCGTTCATGATGCATCTGTTCAGCTGGTCAAGCTCCAGGGCATAATTCTGGGGTACAGAAACAGAGCGTTCTATAATCTGTCCCTGTGAATGAATTGTATACTTTAGCTCACCTTCCTGATTGTATTCCACATCGGATTTTATGCAGCCCTTTGTTCCATGGATGTAAAGGCGGTCAAAGCGTGAATTGGAAGTGCGGTCCAAAACCATGCCGACCGTAAAGGATGCCCTTGCTCCATTGGCAAACTTTATTACCGCAGTGGTAAGATGGTCAACTCCTCCCTCAAACTCGGCGCTTGCGTTCAAATATGATACATCGGAATCTATGAGTGACAGAATCATTGTGGTACAGTAACAGCCCAAATCATACATGGCACCGCCGCCAAATTCCTTGTGGAGACGGAAATCCTCCGCGTAACCCTGGGTGACAAAGGCGGTGTCAATAAAGTCAACCTTGCCGATGATGCCGCTTTCCACATCTTTTTTAAGGGATTCGACATAGGGGCTGTGGAGATAGGCATAGGCTTCCATCAGGATGACATTGTTTTCCCTTGCCGCATCGAACATTTTCTTTACCTCATCTGCATTCATGGCGAGGGGTTTCTCACAAAGAACATGCTTTTTTGCGTTGAGAGCCTTGATAACCCATTCACAGTGGATGTCGTTTGGCAGGGGAACATAAACCGCCTGGACTTCTGGATCCGCAAGAAGCTGGTCATAGCCGACATAGGCCTTTTTGAATCCGAATTTTTCCTTGAAGTCGTTAGCCTTTTGCTCAGTACGACCCGCTATGGCATAAAGTTCACAGTATTCGGATTTCATCATTCCTGGAATAGTGGCCCAACGTGCGATACCTGCAGTACCCAAGACACCCCATTTGATTTTCATAGTTTTCTCCTATAATTGAGTTTATCGTGGTAAAGGTTGGTTTGCACTTACCTTTCCGCTTAAAATTGCTTTATAATCTTCGTAATTCTTTTCCAGTAGCGTTGGAGTGTCCAGTTCATAGGGACAGTGTAGGGTACACTTTCGGCAATGGGTACAGTTTTCAATTTTCTTCATTTCTGCCTGCCAGTAATCGGAAAGCCACACATGGGATGGAGCACGCCTTACCATGAGGGATATACGCGCACAGTTGTTGATTTGAATTCCAGAAGGACAGGGCATGCAGTATCCGCATCCACGACAGAAATTGCCGGATAACTCGTCCTTTTCCTTTTGAATGAACGCCTTGATTTCGTCCGTCATGCTTGGAGGATTGTCCATGAACGAAAGCCATTCTTCAAGCTCGCTCATCCTTTGAATGCCCCAGATTGGAATCACGTTGTCATAGTCTGTCATGAACGCAAAGGCAGCATCCGCACGATTGATAAGACCGCCCGCAAGACCTTTCATTGCAATAAAGCCCATGTTTTTTTCACGGCATTTTTTTACCAGTTGAATGTCACGCTCGGAGGCAAGATATGAAAAAGGATACTGTAATGTTTCGTAAAGGCCGGATTCCACGATTTCTTCCGCCACACCGATTTTATGAGCAGTAATTCCGATGTGACGGATGAGTCCCTGTTCCTTTGCCTGAACAAGAGCCTCGTACATGCCTGTTCCGTCTCCGGGTTTATAGCATTGGCCTGCCATGTGCAGCTGGTAGATGTCGATGTAGTCGGTTTTCATGTTTTTTAATGAAGTATGAAGGTGTTCCCACAGGACTTCCGGTGTGGTTGCGGCGGTTTTAGTTGCGATGAAAATCTTGTCCCTTATACCCATGTCGCCAAAGGCATGGCCGATCTTTTCCTCACTGTCGCTGTAGGCACGTGCGGTATCAAAAAAACGCATTCCACCATCGTAGGCACGACGCAAAATGGCGACAGATTCTTCAACACTGTCCCGCTGAATCGGCAGGGCACCGAATCCGTTTTGGGGAACCGTGATGCCGGTAGTTCCAAGAGTGATTTGTTTTACAGTTGATTTTTCATCCATAGTTGAATCCCTTAAATCTATTTTTACATGAGAAGGAATATTTGTCTAGTGTTCAATGGGGAATATTGGGGCAAAATCAGCTGAACTTGAACTCTATTCCTCCCGATCCATTCGGTTGACTTCCTCAATGTCCACATCGTGCTGAACGTCATAACCCGCCATTCGGGCCATTTCCGCCACGTTATATCTCCACCGTGCGACAAGAGACGGAGGTTCAAGAGGAAGGGCATAGGCTTTGTTTTCGAAAACCCAATCCAAAATCCTCATGTCCTGCGCCGAAGTAAAGGTGATGATTGTCCGCTCGTTTTCGTCATCTTCCACTATTTCCTGGTCAGCCGCCCAGTTGCCGCTCCTTACTATGGGACGGGCCGCCTCATAAAAGGCAATTTTATATTGCTTTGGCCTGAACCGTTTGAATGCACCAAAATTTCCGCCACCTGTAAAGTTTTCAACTTCGAATTTCTCCGGTAGGTCAAAATGTTTGGAGAGCGTGTTTAGGGTTTCGATTTTATTCAGCTCAAAAAAACGGACGTCATCTTTTTCCTCAACATATCCAAAGAGATAGGCCCTTCCTTTTTCAAGCAGAATTTGATAGGGGTTTACGGTCCAGCGTTCAAAAATCTGCTTTTCCGTTGGAATCAGGGGTTCGGTTATGTCGTCATTCGGCTTTGGATATTTGAAGCTGATGACCCAATTCTTTTTAAGGGCCTCAGTTAAACTTTCCCAGATGTGGGGTTTTATGGGTACAGATGGTTCCGGGCTTGGTGCCAGAGCGATGCGCCTTAACAGAAGGTCATCATCGTTGTTTCGCCTGCGGTTTGCACAGAAACTGTCCAGAACGTCTTCCATGCCCTTGTAGACAGGTGTGTTCTTGAAGTGGGAGAGGAAGACTTTTGCCTCGGTTAAGAGTTGAAGCTGATCGCTTTGCAGGGTCTGCTGGAATTCAAATTCAAAAGGCCTGGTATAATAAAATCCCTTGTCGTCGGTTGAATATTCTATTGGAGCGTTGAATTCGTATCGGAGCTTATCCAAATCGCGGTGAATGGTCATCTCGCTGACTTTGAGTTCCTGTGCAAGTTTTTTATGATTCGGATATTTCCCGCTTGAAATCTGAGCATGAATGGCATACAGTCGCTTGATTTGTGCAACCGGTCCCTTTTCCGAATCAGTTGTTCGATACTGCCTCTTTTCTCTGCTTTGATTTTTCTTATCCTCTGACATCGGCATCTCCTTTGTTGTTGAACTACGTCTTAAAGTATAACATGCCAGTCTAACATTTTGTGATAGGTTTGCGGAAAAAGTTTGAATTTTTTTAATAATCCACTTGGGTTAAATATCTTTTTAACAAATTTGTCATCTTCATGATTCCCTAAAATGTGAGCGAAAATTTTGCAAAATTTACTATTTTATGAGGAAATTTACACCATACCAACACTATTTCATGAGGGATAACTGTCAGGCCCGAAAAAATGTAAGATTAGTGATGTTTTAGACCCGAAAAAATGTAATATTTCCTTGAATTCAGGCCCGAAAAAATGTAATCAACTGCACAAATGGGAAGGCATAAATTTGAAAGGTTGAAAGATCGGTATATTTGTTAAGAAGCAGGGTTTTGACCCCACAATGCATAATCAGAAGATAAAGCCCGAATATCAGGCCAAACAAAAGCACTTCCTTAACCATGTAGGAAACATAATCCCTTACGACATCGCCGGAAGATGGCAGCTGATTGAAATGACTGGAGAATTCGCCACGTCCCTTCCGCAGGACATCATACAGCTTTATTCCGATTCTTGCACCCAGCCATTTGTCTTCCACAAATTGAATGATGCCGTCATAGATATTGTGTTCCCTAAAAATCCAGATAATTAACGCACCGCCATTTTTCACCGTCACAATGGCATTCACCAGAGACCACAACGTCACACCAATGAAAACCACCGATGCCACAAGCTCACTTTTCCATTCCCCGAACGGCGAGAAAATCACGACAAAAATTGCGGCATAAATCAGGGCAAGTTTTATTACAGAGCGAACAAAGGTGTGGAAAAACCGGTTCCGTAAAACATCACGGAGAACAGTTTTCCCGGACCGCAGGGAGTAATCAAGTGCCTTGGACAGGGCTGATCCTGTGAAATCTTGGAAGGACATGGATATACCCCCTACGTTTTATAAAATGGTTTTGTTACACAAGACCCATTGCCTGAAACACACGGTAGCAGTATTCCCAAGAAAAGCCCGCTGACGGATGATGGTAGACTGGTGTTGCGATTACGGCATGTCCATTGGCAAGTGTGTATGTTCCGGTGGGATTTGGGTAGCCGTCCACCACGACAGGCTTCCCGTTTGTCCAGTTAACGTCGGGGATTTTTGACCAGAGGCGCTTTCCCCACACAATAAGGTAATCCGGCTCAAGCTGATTCAAAACCTCAAAGAAAGGTTCCACAGCAGCTTCATAATCCTCTTTTGTACCTGCAATGCGGGCATCTCCCATCGGCACCTGCAGGAAGTTATAAAAGGCAAGTGAATCCCAAATCCTCTTAGAATCGCTTTCATCGGTAATCCGACCGACAAGAGCCCTTTCGAATTTCCGAAAGGTGTTCATCCACCCCTCGCTGACATCATGGTTCAGGTATTTTTGAAGCACGTCATAGGTTAGGTTTTCGTACACCTCGCTTTCATCGCAATAGTGGCTTTCCCCAAGAGTGAGAATCCTTTTTTCGAAGATTCCTCCTGTGCTGTAGTTTGTGCCGACGTAGGGTCGGAAGGTGATGTTGGACATTAAAAGGCTCCTTTAATCAAGACTTCTTAAAAGTTTTCTACATTCTGCTACAAAGTCATCTTTTTTAGGAGCTTTTGCTACACGTATTCCTTCTGGGTTCATAAGTCTGATTTTTTTCCCAGATTTATGTCCTTGAAAAGTCCATCCGGCTTTTTCTACATAAATAAACCACTTATCATCATCATTTGTTTCTTTTTCTGTGTTACTCTTGAATTGTAAGTCCTCTATAAAGATTGTTTCATCTAAAAGAAGATCGATAATCTTTTCCAAGACTTTTCGTTCAGACAAATCACTTATATTATCCATATCTCATTCCCCAAAATTGATTTCAATATCCCGAGTCGCCAAATGGTATGTCTTAAGGATTTTCTGATATTTCAAGTTCAAAGTTAATTTTGTTCCCTTGAAACCAAAAACTATATCTCGAATCTTATTAAACTCACTTGTCATTTCAATTGAAATTTTATTCGAATTAATCGGATTTTCATTTAGAGGATTTCGTTGATCTATCAATCCAGATATATGAACATCATGAATCAAACCTGTTTCTTCAGCTATTTCTTTTGCACGTTCATATGTTTGTTGAGAATAAGTACCAGAAAAAATATCTTCTCTTTCAAAATTCCAATCTTTTTTCTGATATTTTCCTTTTACAGATTTATAATTGGCTCCTCGTTCTTCATTTTTTGCATTTTTATGCTTTACATCAACATCTAATGTGCGAGATTCTTTTTCCTTGAATTTATCATGAGCTTTTGTTACAAAAGACTTTGCACCTAAATTTTGCAGAATCTCAGAAATACACTGAGCTTTTGCATGGACAAAAAGGATTTCGGCATCTTCAAAATCAACGTATGTATTCTTAAGAAAAGGATTTTTAACAAGAACCGTTCCTTCTTTTAAGACTTTTATACCTGTAAGTTTAAGATTATATTTATGCATCAATTCTTCAAAATCTTCAACATAATACTTTTTGATACCAGTTGGTAAATTTGAGTTCTTGCTTTTCAAAAACTCTGCTTCAGAATTCCAACCTGTAATATAAATCACATCATTAATTCTTTCCACAGCCTATTCTCCATAATACCCATATTTTTCAGATAGTTCCTGTAATTTGTTTAAGAGACCTGCATTATGAACCCAGCCTACATAACCTCCAAAAATAAATTTACCGTCCTTGTCAGAGATGAATACATGTTCAAAACGTGCGGGATTTTGATAGCGGGATACAACAGTTCCGTCTTTTAACTTAAATATAGGGACAGAATCTTTTAGATCTCTTGAACTTGCTGGTGTCATACCTTTTACACGCGACAACTCATTTATAATTTTTGCCGCATCGGAAGAAAATACATACGTTTTCTCACCATCCGCCATTCTGTTACCAATTTTCTCCGAAATATCACTAGGTATGAATTTCTGAGCCAACTCTGATACAGTATCAATGCTTTTACCAACTAATTCCTGCATTATTAAATCCTCCTATCTCAACATGAATAGTTTTTATTATTTCTATTTAGAGTGTGCAATACGGAAACCTACTTTCCAGCTTTTTTTATATAATTACGCATATTGCAATATTATACTACGCACTTAGCAAAGTGTCAAATTCGCAGTTTGCGTATAGAATTAAGCTATGAACGCAGTGGAATTACAGGAATTGTTTTCCTCAAACTTAAAGGAGCTTCGCGGGCAAGCCAACCTGAGCCAAATGAAGCTGGCAGAAAAGGCAGATCTTTCTGTTGGATATATCTGCGATTTGGAAAGTGGCAGACGTTGGGGTACACCGGAGACATTTTCCAAACTTGCCGTTGCTTTGGATGTAAGTCCATTTGAATTACTGCTCCCAAAAGAAATGGAAGTTTCCGCTTCAGACATTCAATTCCGCCGTAATTTTGCTTCAAAAGTAAACAAGGCAATGCAAAAGAATCTGCGCACAGCTTTGGATGATGCGGTATCAAAAGCTATGACAGATTCCGCAAATTAATCCCTATTCACTCTTAATCATCATCTTCAGGAAGGGTTCTAGGGCGCTGGCCATCATTTTGCTGTCGTAGATGTAGTTGTCGTAGGTGAATGTCTTGGTCATTCCTGTGCTTGCCTGCAAAACTTCAAGCTCATAAACAATGGCATACCCATCCTCCGGGGAAAACATGATGGTGACGAAAATGTCTGCGATCTTGTTTATCTGTCCTTCTATGCCGGCTTTGTTGGCCACCGTCTTAAGCTCGTAGGCGAAAATGGCCGCTTCAAATTCAGGCATCACCTTGTAGCCAGTCAGTACGCCAAAGGTTCCGCCCGTTTTTACATCTTCTTTTGTAATAAGGTTTGCTTCATCAAATATTTCCCCGGCCGTCATATAGGCAAAGGGACTTGAATAAGACAAACCGTCGAGCATGCAACTCTGCCAGCTGGAAGGCAAATCTTTTTTTACTGATTCCGCATAGCCAAAAGAAAGCAACGCCGCCAATGTGAATAAAACAAAAATCTTCTTCATAAAGAATCCTCCATGTTTTTGATTATAACAGTCAGGTCTAACAAATTCTGTTAGAGTGAAAAAAATTATTGAATAAAGTATTTTGAAAAGTTCATGCTTCTTCGTCTTCAAAATCAAAGTAAAGTGTGGCTCCTACGTGGAAATTTCTAGGACGGAGGTTTATGAACTGCCGTTTGCTTAGATTGCAATGATCCCACAGCTGATGGAAAGAATAGCACAGATAATGGTCAGTAAATGGAGGAACAGCATAACATTCTATCCAATTGAAAACAAGTTTTTCATTGCTTTTGAAATCTTCTACGTCTAAACTTTGGCTTATTGTTTCTTCAATGAGTATTTCAATTATTTTTTCCTTTTGGGTTTTTATCCCCAAGAAATGCCGCGGTAAATGATGATGATTGTATACTAAGGTTGAACCTACTGTTTCTAATTCCTTGAAAACTCCACATCCCTGTCTTTTGAGTTCGGCAAAGTCTTGTTCAATTTTCCTGACAAGGCTTTCTTCTTCTAATTCCAATTTCAAAAGGGTTTTTGCAAAATGAAGTTCCCGAGTTTTTCCAAATAAAAATGGACCATACAAATATCTTTTTTTCAAATACTTCAAAATTGGATTCGTT
Organism: Treponema sp.; assembly: GCA_016281495.1. Taxonomy (GTDB): domain Bacteria; phylum Spirochaetota; class Spirochaetia; order Treponematales; family Treponemataceae; genus Treponema_D. Next base: position 105,581 of record JAEEIU010000060.1, read on the forward strand.
TCTTTTTCAAGAAGTTCATAAGAGTGACAACGTCCGTCTTCCAAGCTGTTTCTGTCTTTACATGTAATGTTCTTTGGCAGGGTTTTCTTTCCTATTTCGACACTTACATGCATATAAAAATCGTTGGGATTTAATTTTTTAATCACTTCGTCTGGAAGTGTGTGCCATGTGGTATGAAAACCTTCATCATTTGGTTTTTCAGAAAAAACAAAATTGAACATCGGACAGCAGAAATAAAATCCAATACCTTCTGGAAATGCAAACTGATAGTTATTCCATAAATCAAGAGCCTTCATTTTTGACGGCATCTTTTTACCATAAGTTGTAGAAAGCTCCCAATCACATTCTGCAAATTCAAAATCCTCTCCATTGGCAAGCTTGAACTTTTGATCCTCTGGAGCATCATAGCAGATTGTTGCAGTTATTTCATAGTCTTTGTAATACTTCTTTCCTTGAGAAATAAAAGTATCCAGTATGTTTTTCAAATCGAATACACGATAGTATGCGTCGAACATGAGTTTGTACAATCGGGCATTAATGGCCTGAACATTGTTAAAGGGTGAATTCAAATCTAAAGGAAATGAGTTCTTTTTGCTTTTCTTGCTAACAGGGGGATTATAAGTCTTTGGAACAATCTTGATCTTTCTCATAATATCTACCTCTCATATAATTGAGTATAACAATGCAGGCTAACATTTCATGATAGAGTGAGAGAATTGTTTTATTTTATGTGGGAATCTAAATACAAAAGCTTGAATTGTAAGTAGAAACAGCCGGTTTTCCTGTGCTATACTGTTGGCATGAGTTATGATAAGAACAAATGTGCGATGACCCCTCCGATGGGATGGAACAGCTATGACTATTACAATACGATGGTGAACGAGAGTCAGGTTAGGGCTAATGCTGACTATATGGCAAAGAACCTTAAGCAGCATGGATGGGAATATGTTGTCATTGACATTCAATGGTCGGATGCTAACGCCGGTACGCGGAAGGACGTTCAGTATATTCCCTTCAGTCGGTTTTGCATTGATGAATGGTCGCGTCAGATTCCGGCTCCAAACAGGTTCCCTTCAAGTGCGGATAATAAGGGCTTTGCTCCCCTTGCAAAATACATTCATTCGTTTGGCTTGAAATTCGGAATCCACATTATGCGGGGAATTCCACGGTTTGCCTGTCACGAGCACCTTCCGATAAAGACTCACGATGGTCGGAAAATCACGGCGGACATGATTGCAAATCCGGCTTCTGTCAGCAAGTGGAACCCGGACATGTACGGTGTGGATTACAGGGCGGATGGGGCACAGGATTACTATGATTCGATTTTTGAGCTCTATGCTTCATGGGGCGTGGATTTTGTAAAGGTTGACGACATCTGCAATACCAACATGTACCCCAACAATCCGTATTCTGCGGAAAAAGAAATAGAGATGATTCAAAAGGCCATAGAGAATTGTGGCCGTCCCATGGTGTTGAGTCTGTCTCCAGGACCTGCGGTTATCGAAAAGGCCTGGCATCTGGAAAAGTATGCGAACATGTGGCGCATCACGGATGACTTCTGGGATTCCTGGGAGCTGCTCAAGGCAATGTTTGAGCGCTGTGAGGTGTGGCAGAATCATGTTGGACCCGGTTGCTGGCCGGACTGTGACATGCTTCCTCTGGGAAAGGTGGGGGCATGCTTTGAATGCTATGGAACAAGGGAACACACGACAAACCTTACCAAAGACGAACAGCGTACGATGATGAACCTGTGGTGCATTTTCCGTTCTCCCCTGATGATTGGGGCTGAGCTTACAAAGCTGGATGATTTTACACGTGAGCTCTTGACGAATGACGAGGTGCTTTCCCTGACGAAAAACGAGGTACAGGCAAGGCTTGTGTCTCGGTCGGAAGAGAGTGCAATTTGGGCAACGGTTTCCGATGATTCTACAGGTACAGTTGATTTTTATGCCGCATTATTCAATTTGAGTGATGAAAGCCAAAGTGTGTCTGTAAAAGTGGAAGAAGTGCTTAAAACGTTGGGATTGGCAAATTCTAGGGGTACAGATTTTACAGTACGTGATTTATGGCTCCACAAGGAAACTGTCACCATAAAAAGCGACGGCACATTATCGGAGGAACTTGGGGCGCATGCGTCTGTCCTCTTTAGGGTAAGTGAATAGATTAACAAGGCGGTTGTAGAATGACGGAAAATGAAGCGATGCAGAATGCGATTCAAGAGGCCTATGACGGAATAAATGCGGGAGACGGCGGACCTTTTGGCGCGGTGGTTGTAAAGGACGGAAATATTGTCGGACGGGGCCACAACAGGGTGATTAAGAATCAGGATCCGACATGCCACGGAGAGATGGAGGCAATTCGCGATGCCTGCAGGAACCTTGGGACCTTTGATTTAAGCGGCTGTGAGATTTACACGACCTCCGAGCCATGCCCCATGTGCCTTGGTGCAATCCTCTGGGCGAACATAAACAGAGTTTACCAGGGCTGCAATATTCAAGATGCAGAGGCCATAGGCTTCCGAGATAAAAGATTCTATGACCATCTGCAGGGAAATTCCAGCTTGTTGACGGTGACAGAATTGAACCGTACAGGCTGCAAGGAACTTTTTAACGACTACAAAAACCTTGAGGATAAAAAGGAATATTAGCCTTAGATTCAGCTGTTTTCCTTTACCGTAATCCTTCGGGCAATGTAGACGAATGGTGTGTCCAAAAGGCTTGTTGCGACGTAAATCACATAGCAAGAGCCGGTAATCGCCACAAGTTCCCTAAAGTTGTAGATTCCCCAGAAAGCGCCGAAATTGAAGAGCACGATGTTTACGAACTGGGATATCAGTGTTGAAAAATTGTTGCGGAACCAGAGCATCTTTGTATGGCTGCCCGTTTTCTTTTCCGTAAGGTTCCACCAGGCATGGTACAGGAAAACGTCTACGGATTCAGAGATGACATAGGCAATCAGGCTGGAAAGAAGCATTCGGGGTGTATTTGAAAAAAGTCCGCGTACGAATTCATTTGACCAGTCGCCTTCCGCCGGGATGTAGTGGACCCACAAGAACGAAAGGAGAATAAAACTCAAGCTGGTGAAGATTCCGGCAAGGACACCTTTTGTCGCATCTTTTTTTCCGTAAAGCTCGCTCAGAATATCGGTGCAGAGGAAGGTCGCCGCAAAGAGGGTGTTGCCCAGAGTCTGATCCATTCCGAAAGCGCGTACCAAAATCGTAACCTCAATGTTGGCAAGAACCGTACAGATTCCAATCCACGCAAAGAGACCGCCTTTCCCGAAAACTTTCAGAAAAAGAATTGCTCCACCAAACGAAAGTAAAAGTGTGATGATTAAAAAAAGTTCATTCATTTGAAACCTCCTGACAGAGAGATTCCATATCGTAAAAACGTTGACCTGGTTTTGTTTAACGACAGGAAGGACTTCGAACTGTCTTTTGAATGTAGGGGAAAGATACAACATTTTCTTGTTTTGTGCAATCGGCCCCGGGTTGATGCCTGTGGTGTGCAGGGGGTGTTTTTGTTGAAAATACGACTTTGTTTGTGTTATACTTGAAGAAGATTGGAGAACCACAATGGCAAAAACAAGTAAGTCAAAAATAAGCTCCGCCACAATCGGATTTGAACAGCAGATTTGGGACGCAGCCTGCGAACTTTGGGGACACATTCCCGCTGCAGATTACAGAAAAATCTTTACAGGACTTATCTTCTTAAAATATATCTCAACCGCATTCGAAAAGAAATACGCAGAACTTATTGCAGAAGGTGACGGTTTTGAAGACGACCCCGATGCTTACGAAGCAGACAACATCTTCTTCGTCCCTCCGGAAGCCCGCTGGTCAGAAATTGCAAAGGCAGCCCACACACCGGAAATCGGCACAATCTTA
>JAEEIU010000061.1 GCA_016281495.1 Treponema sp.
TCAAGGCAAACAGGCTGTTCTGATTAAATGCCACATAATGATTTATGAATTAAAAAACAACCGTTATGACACTTGAATTATTCACAAAGGTCATATAGAATTATATTGATCGTTTAATGATCTTTTATGTAAACAATGTGGTATGAGGACTCTTTATGTATTTCTCATATTAAAAAAAGGAGTTGAATATGAAAAAAATTGTTTTGCTGTGTATGGTTTTGTTTTCTGCGGTAATGCTTTATGCACGTCCCCTTGATTACATCAAATCTGGATCCTACGCTTATTACATCGACAAGCGCTACGACAAACCTTATGCAAGAGGTTATCTTGTTTTTGAATCTGATGATGACAGCACTCTTCTTTGTACGAATACCGTTGATTTAAGTACAGGCAAGTCCTATCCCTGTGTAACAAGTTTGATTACAAATGAGGAAGGTTTTATCGTTTTTACAGAAGTATCAATGCAGAATCTTTCTGGTGAGATTAAAAATCAGGTTGAGCAGGGTCTAATTGATTTGCTCAATTTTGATACGATGTACAAGAATTCCCAAAAGAAAATTGACTTTGCTTCTGTCCTTGAAGATCCGTGGGAAGGTTATTCACTTTATTATCATTTTTCAAAATTACTTCCCATGTTCAAATTTTCCATGATTTCATATGATTCTCCAGATGATGAAAAAGCGGTATATTATGCACGTTTATTCGGGATATTTCCCGCCAAAACCGAAAGTGTAAGTGCATTCTGTGAAATACCGGTTTCCGAATTTGTTCCAAGCGATAAGGATACTTCAATTGAACTCCCCAAAGCCGCTAAGAAAAAAGTTAAAATGAACGGTTATAGTTTTAATCTTGATGAAAACTGGAAGCTCAACAAATTGGAAGGTAATGACAGCTGGTGGCTCACAGTCGGAAGCATAAGGGATGCACAGATTACGGTTGAACCCATGCCTGATACAATCAAGCTTAATACCCTAGAAGCAAAACTTGACTTGGCCGAAAAATGGGTCTTCTATATTGATTCAATTCTTCCTTCAACCTTGAAGTTCTGGAAAAAGGGGCAGGACATATACATTATGTATGATGTTTATGATGAAGACAATGTCATAACCACAAGCATCGTGGGCATTACAAGCAAAGCCTTTATAAACTTTAGCGCATATAAAGACGTCTATACCCAAAATGAATCCTATTTTAAGAAGATTCTTGGCATAAAATAAAGCTGGTTCTGCTTTGGGGAAAGAGTATTGTCCATACCTCATAAAGGCAATTCATTTCTTAGATGAAATTTGTCCAGAGGTGTTTTTCCTTTTCCGGTAATCCAAACTTCTCTTTTCCCAATGCAATCGATTTGATCAAAAAGCTCATGTTACGGGCAAGTACACGCAGGACCTGCATTCCTTCGGCATCTTCCATTGCTTCTCCGGGGGCACCACCGTGTATGTTGTTCCAGTATTGGCTTGAGGCAACAGGCATTCCGCTAATCGTAAAAAATTTATTTACAACATCAAAAGAAGCTGTTGTTCCACCACGACGGGCACAGACAAAACCGGCTCCTACCTTCATCGTCTTGTCGAAATGACTGCTATAAAAAAGCCTCTGCAAAAATGCCTGAACCGTTGCATTTGGAGCAGAATAATAAACCGGAGTCCCAACCACGAGGCCATCGGCAGCTTCAAACTTTTTCGCAAACTCATTTACCACGTCATCAAAAACACATTGCCTCAGTTCGCCACAACGGCCGCATGCAATACACCCACGTATGTCCTTGTTGCCTATGTTAAAGATTTCTGTTTCAATTTCCTGCTCATCAAAGATCTTTTGCATTTCCTTGAGACCAAGAAGTGTGTTGCTGTTTGCACGTGGGCTTCCGTTTACCAATAATACTTTCATGTTTGTTCCTCCGATTTAATTTGTGTAATTAGATTGCTTTACATCTTTGATTATACTATGAGTCTTTGTATTGTCAAGGAACAGTTTGGCGTTAACGGACGGATTTATTACTTTACAAATATTTTATTGCCCCGTATAATAGTTGTTATGGAGCATCCTGCCTTTAAACACTTTTGTAGGAGTTTATATGTTCAAACAGTTACCCGAAGAAAAAAAAGATTTGGTTAAGCCGTTGTACAAAAAGCATCAGCCCAACTGTTCTGCCTTAAGCTGTTATTTTGAAGGAAAGATGCCCGGAAAAGCTTATGTTGATGATATAAATGCACCTACAAAAGCAATCTGCAGGCTTGAGATGAGCTGGACCTATATTACTGACGATGCTGACTTATCATGGATTGAAGAAGTTTTAGGTGAACTTGTAAAAACAACCTGGATGCAGGTAGTCTGGGTTCCGGAACGAAAAGATCAATATCCCCTCAAAGACATTGCAAAGCCATTTCCACGCCTTGAGTATATAGAAAGGAAAAAAGAACAGAAGGAGCCGTGCAAGGTAGATATATATCAATTGCCATATACAAAAGAATTTTACGCCACAGTGCCTGAGGGTTATAAAGAATGGCATGTTCAGAATTATGGCTCAATTGAAGAATTCTTTAATAAAGCCTGGGGTTTTTACGCTGTAGACAATGGCAAGGTTTGCGCCGAAAGTGAAGGTGCCTTTATGTCTGGAGGATATGCAGAAATGGGCATCTATACCTTTGAAGAATACCGTAACCGTGGCTTTGCTTATGCACTATGCCTCAGGACAATCCAGGAGCTTGAAAAAATTGGTATAAAACCAATCTGGGCCTGCGACA
>JAEEIU010000005.1 GCA_016281495.1 Treponema sp.
CCAGGGAATTACCCTTGGAATTATAGGAGCATCTGGATCTGGGAAAACCACTTTCCTCAAGCTTGTCTCTGGGCTTTTGCAGCCTGAATCCGGCACAATTTATACCCTCAGAAAAAATCCTGTTGAAGGTCAAAAAAACATAGCTGGTAGAATCGCTGTGCTTTACGCGGACATTCCGGTCTATGACGAAAGGCTTACGATTGCAGACAGTCTTGATGAAATACGGCTCATGTACGGAATCAAAAAGAATGATTTTCAGGAGAGATTGAATCACGTTACGTCTGTTTTGGGTTTTGCCGGCATACTACATTCTAAACCAAAAGACCTTTCTCTTGGTCAAAAACGGAGGGCTGAACTTGGCATGGTCTTCCTCAGGGATGCTGATTTGTATCTTTTTGATGAACCTTGCATCGGTCTTGATCAAAATGGAAAGACTGCCTTTTATTCTCTGGTTAAGGAAAAGCAGAATGAAGGGAAAACCGTTCTTGTCAGCTCACACAGCATGGAAGACATCTCCACCATCGCGGAAAGAGTTTTGCTGTTTGACCAGGGTAAAGTTGCGTTCTACGGCTCAAAGGAAGAATTGTACAAGAGGCTTTCTCCCATGCAGACAGGCTATGTTGAATTCGACGGAAAGATTCCTGATGTTTCTGATCTGGAGATTGAATCATACAGTGTAGAAAATGGCAGGATGACATTCCGCTACAATTCAAATCATGTCTCTTCAAAAGAACTTTTAATGCGGATAAACCATACGACCAATGTAAAATCGGTTGCCCTGCACAAGGCAAGTCTGGCAGAAAGCATTTATGGAATAAAAAAAAAAAATGATATGGAGGTGGAAAATTGAGTTTTATCGAAGTAAAAGGCATATCCAAGGAATTCAAAGTCAACAAAAGAAGCGCAGGAATTCCCGGGATGATTGCCAATATGTTTGTTCCCAAATATGAAATCAAGCAGGCAGTGAACAACCTAAGCTTTAACATCGAAAAAGGCGAGATGGTGGGTTTCATCGGTCCAAACGGTGCGGGAAAATCTTCCACAATCAAAATGCTTTCAGGGATCCTTTGTCCAGACAAGGGTTCGATCAGTGTAAACGGTTATATTCCCTACAAGCAGAGAAAGGCTTATGTCGGAAACATAGGTGTTGTATTCGGGCAAAAGTCACAGCTGCAATGGGATCTTCCGGTCATAGACAGTTTTGAACTTCTCCGTGCAATCTACCGTATTCCACATGACAAATACAAAAGGAATCTTGAACGCTTTACTGAAATGCTCGACATGAAGGGATTCATCAATCAACCGGTCAGGCAGCTTTCTTTAGGACAAAGGATGCGGTCAGACATTGTGGCTTCCCTTTTGCATTCACCTGACATTGTATTCTTTGATGAACCGACGATTGGTGTGGACGTAATCGGAAAGGAAACAATACGCAGCTTTATCAGGCAGTTGAACGAGGAAGACAAGGTTACGATGATTTTTACCACCCACGACATGCAGGACATCGAACAGACATGCAACAGAATCATCATCATTGACAAAGGCTCTCTCATGTACGACGGTTCCCTCCACGACATCAGAAGCAAATACGGAACAGCAAGAAGGCTCATAGCGGAGTTTAATGAAGAAACCAATGTGTCCCCGATAGAAAATGTTGACATAGGTGAAATGAAGGACAGGAAATTCAGCTTTAGCTTTGACAATAATATCGTTGACGTAAACAAACTGATGCACGAGATTCTGGACAATTACAATGTACGCGACATTACCGTGGCAGAACCTGAAATCGAAAGCATCATTCAAAAAATGTACAACGGCATGGAGGTGTAAATGAGTCTGTCACCTTATCTTGCATTTGCAAAAAAAAGCTTCCTTCAGAAAAGTGCTTATCGTCTGGACCATTGGCTCGGTATTTTGAACACGCTCATACGGCTTGTCATTTATGTTGAAATCTACAGAGCCCTGTACGGCGGCAGGACCAGTGTAGACGGAATTACAATGAGTATGGTAATAACAAACTTCATCCTGTCGCTTGGCCTTGAATCATTTTTTGTTGTGGATGACTATTACCTTTCAAGCAGGCTCTACAACGGAAGCATTGCTACAGAAATGCTTTTGCCAGTAAGTTTCCATGGAAGAATGCTATCTGACAACCTCGGGACCGCCTTGTTCAAATTGATTTTCCATTTTGTTCCGGCAATGATTGTGGCCCTTATCTTTTTTGGAATAGAAGCCCCTGCAAGCGTTCCTTCTTTCCTATTATTCTTGCTCAGTGCGATTCTTGGTTACGGAGTCTTGTGGAGCCTGAGCTATCTCTTCCAGATGTTTTCTTTCTGGCTGTTGAATGTATGGGCCATCATGACTTTAAAAAACGTCTTCATTAACGTTCTGTCCGGTTCAATGATTCCCCTGTGGTTTATGCCCGAAATAGTAAGGAAAATAATCGGCTTTACTCCATTTGATTCAATTTATTTTACACCAGTGCAGATTTATCTTGGAAACATAAGCGGCTCAGAGCTTATACTAGGATTTGTAAAGCAGCTGATTTGGATTGCAGCCTTACTTATTTTTGGATTCATTCTGTGGAACAAAGGCAAAAAGAAACTTGTTGTTCAGGGAGGTTGATAATGAAATCTGATTTTTTCAGTCTTACGGCACTTTATACAAAGATGATTTTCCGCTCATGGTTCCAGTACAAGGTTGACGCCATTCTTCGTTCATTTGCGGTTTTTATGCGTGAGGCAACTGCAATCATCGTAATCTATTTTACGCTCTTGAAATTCGACAGCCTTAACGGATGGAACATTTATGAGATGCTGTTTTTGTTCAGCCTTGTCTATGTCACCTACGGAATCCTCATCATCTTTTTTACAGGACTCAGGGATTTTGGTCAGACAGTCAGGACGGGTGGATTTGACCGATATCTTTTGCGTCCCAGAGGCGTCTTGTACCAGCTGATTTTTTCAAATGCAGACTGGTTTGCCGCTGTGGGACACGGAGGTTTGGGAATTCTCCTTTTCATTCTTTCTGCCGCAAAGATTGGAGTCGTTTGGACCCCATTACGGATTGTCTATTATGTCTTTACGATTGCAGGCGGTGTGTTGATTCAGGGGGCAATATTCCTATTTCTTGCAACACTGAACATCTATCTTTTGGAAACCAACACGTTAAAGGAAGTGTTCTACTGGAACATGCGCAAGTTCGCAGGATATCCGATAAGCATTTTCCACAAGGCAATTCAATTCTGCATGACTTTTGTCGTACCC
>JAEEIU010000006.1 GCA_016281495.1 Treponema sp.
CATTTCCAAAGGCGGCTTCAAATTTGCAATGGCAGAATACCTGAGCGAAACGCTGGATAAAATAGAAAAAATGCCGGAAACAACATTTGACCAGATTGCAGATAAATATGTAGAGATGAATGTGGCGCATCCGTTCAGAGAAGGCAACGGCAGAACGACACGCATTTGGCTTGACTTGATTTTAAAACGCAGTCTAAAAAAATGTGTGGATTGGAGTCAGATTGACAAAAAAGCATACCTAAGCGCAATGGAAGAGAGCGTAATTGATAGCACAAAAATCAAAGCCCTTCTGCAAAACGCCCTTACCGACAAAATCAACGACCGCGAAACCTTCATGAAAGGAATCGACTATTCATACTACTACGAGGAAATATAATGGCAAAGAAAGTTGCGATAGAACAGACAGAGATAGAAGCTCCGTATGAACTGCCGGAAGGGTGGAAATGGATTCCGTTACTTGAATCATTTGAGAATAAAACAAGTAGCAATAAAAAGTTGCCAACTAACGATTATTTAAATAGCGGGAAATTTGCAGTAGTCGATCAAGGACAGGAATTTATAGGTGGTTATTCAAACAGATCTGATTTTGTTTTTGATGGCGAACTTCCTATAATAGTATTTGGTGATCATACAAAATGTATAAAATATATTGATTTCCCATTTATCCAGGGAGCTGATGGTGTAAAAATCTTAAAACCAATTTCTATTGTTGATTCAAAATTTTTTTATTATGCTCTTCAAAATATTCATTTTCCAGATTTAGGTTATCGAAGACATTTCCCAATTTTTAAGGATTATTTATTTCCTCTTCCTCCAACACTCGCCGAACAACAGCGCATCGTAAACCGCATAGAAACAATGTTCGCAAAACTAGACCAGGCTCAGGAAAAAGCCCAATCAGTACTAGACAGCTTCGAAACCCGCAAATCCGCCATCCTGCACAAAGCCTTCACCGGCGAACTAACCGCAAAGTGGCGCAATGAAAATGGTGTGAGCGATGATAGCTGGGAAGAGAAGAGATTTGATGAAGTAGCAGATATAAAATCAAATCTTGTAGATGTCTCAGAGTTTCAAGATTTTCCTCATATAGCACCAGATAATATTGAAAAGAAAACAGGTGTTTTACTTGAATATCATACAGTTGCAGAAGATAAAGTAAAAAGCGGAAAGCATAGATTTTATGCTGGCCAAATTCTCTATTCAAAGATTCGTCCATATTTGTCAAAAGTTATAATTGTCGATTTTGATGGCGTCTGCAGTGCTGATATGTACCCAATAGAAGCAAAGGGAAACACGAGATTCCTTTGGTATCAAATGCTTTCAAATGAGTTCTTAGATAAGGCATCAAATTCAGGTTCTCGATCTGTACTTCCAAAAATTAACCAGAAAGAATTATCTATCATTCCAATGCGAATTTGCTCTCTCCCTGAACAACAAGAAATCGTCCGCATCCTCGATACTGTATTAGAAAAAGAATCTTGTGCCAAAGAATCCGCCGAGCAGGTGCTTGAACAAATCGCCTTGCTCAAAAAGTCCATCCTTGCAAGAGCCTTCAGAGGAGAGCTATAAGAATAAAAACTTGTTTTATTACAAATTTGCCGACTATAGATAAAATTTAGTATATTCTATGTAGGAGGAAAAGCATATGGCAAAAAGACAAGTGTTTTATAGTTTTCATTATGAAAATGATGTAAGAAGAGCAGCTCAAATAAAGAATATTGGTGTTATTGAAGGTAATGAGCCAGTTTCACCCAATGAGTGGGAAGAAGTAAAAAAGAAAGGAGATGCTGCTATAGAGAACTGGATTGATAAAAATATGCAGAACAGAACTTGCTTAATAGTTTTAATTGGTGAAAAAACTGCAAATAGAAAATGGATTAATTATGAAATTAAGCATGCATGGGAACGCGGAATGGGAGTATTGGGAATTTATATTAATAACATAAAAGATCCTCTATTATGCAAGCAAGGTTATTCTGGACTAAGTGCAAAAGGTAAAAATCCTTTTGAGTATTTTACTTTTGCGTCGGGAAATTTTAGTGATATTGTTCATTGCTATACCCCTAATTCTTCAAATGCATATTCTGATATTGAAGAACACATATCGGATTGGATTGAAGAAGCAATAAGAATTAGAAATCAGTATAAGTGATAGGAATTATATAAAATGGCATTATTTAGTAAAAGTGAACTAGAAAATAGAATAATACAAAAAAGTATTTATAGTTCGGAATCTACAGTCTTACGAGAAGGCATAAAGAATTTTTGTGTCCATGATTCTGCTATAGTTTATGATGTTTTTTTATCTCACAGTTATAAAGATAAAAAGGCAGTTTTGGCTTTAGCGGATGAATTGAATAATAAATATAATCTTAAAGTTTATATAGACTGGATAGAAGATTCTGAACTTGATAGAACACATGTAAATGCAAGAACAGCTCAAACAATAAAAAAGAGAATGCAAAATTGCAAATGTTTGTTGTATGCAACTTCTGAAAATTCTTCTTCATCAAAATGGATGCCATGGGAAACCGGATTAATGGATGGATTAAAAGGTCGTGTTGCTATTTGCCCACTGATGGGGGGCGATGATAGTAATTTTAATGGCCAAGAATACCTCTCGATGTATCCATTTGTTTCTTATGAAAAAGTAAAAGGTTCTGATAAAGATGTATTATGGATTAACAAAGGAAGTTTGTATGTAAATTTTACTGATTGGTTAAAAGGAAAAGAACCATATACTCATATCTAAAGGAGAATTATGACAAGTTTTTATCAATTAATTATTTTGGGTAATAAAAACAATAACTCAAATAAAATTATACAACAGTTAGAAAACAAATTGTCTGAATTACATATCTCAAAAAATGTTATTCAGCGAATAGATTCTAGTAATATACAAGACTTATCAATAAAGCATCCGGCAATTTGTTTGTACTTTGGTAATAAAAAAAAGAGTGATATTACTATAATAGATAGTTTGTTATCTCAACATATATTGATATTACCTCTTGTTTCAGATTTAAGAGAAGTTCCAAATGAAATACCAGATAACTTGTCAGCTATTAATTGTTTTGAGTTTAATACACACAATAAAATTCCAGAAATAGTTAATATTATACTTGAAAAATTTGAGTTACTTCCTCAAAAAAGAAAAATATTTATTAGTTATAAACGTTCTGATTCAACAAAAGTCGCTCTTCAATTATTTTCTTTTCTAAATGAAAATGGATTTTCGCCTTTCTTAGATTCATTTTCAATTCGGCCTATGCTTAATTTTCAAGAAGAATTAAAGAATTATATGGTCGATTGCGATTTAATCCTTTTGTTAGATACTAAGAATTTTTTTGATAGTAAATGGACTGTAGAAGAATTTAATCAAGCTAATGCTTTATCCATAGGAATAATACGTCTTATTTGGCCGGATACAGATAGGTCAAAATATAAAGATAGTGAATGTAGTTTGTTTGAAAATATAGAACTTAAAAAAGAAGATTTTACTAATGAAAACTTTACTACGAACGGAAGATTTAAAAAGAGTACTCTCAATACAATTAAAATGCAAATAGAAATGTTTAGAGCAAGAAGTATTCAATTTCGTCAAAGTAATATAATAGGAGAAATCAGTAAGTACGCGAAAACTCAAGAAAAGAATATTATTCAATTACATAATTATCTGCAAATTAAAGAAAATGCTGATATTCTTATAATTCCAACTCTGGGTATTCCAAATTCGGAAAATTTCAATTCAGCAAGAAAATTTCTTGCTGAACCACATAATAAAAAACAACTTTATTTGCTTTATGATAATCGAAATATTTTAAAATCTTGGTTAAATTATTTAGATTGGATAAATAAATATAATATACCAATAAAGACAGTCAAAGTTTCAAATTTAGAAGAGTTAGGATGGTAAATTTATGAATTATATTTTCTTATCAGCAAGTATTCCTGTTAAGGATAGAAATCCAAAATATTTTACTACAGTGGATGTATTAGCCATTCGCGAAGCAATACGAGCTTTGGTTACAGTTGTATTACCAAAAACAATCCTTGTATGGGGTGGACATCCTGCAATAACACCTATAATTAGAACTGTTTCAGAAAATATAAATCTTAATTGTAAGAATCATTTGATTTTGTATCAGTCAAATTGGTTTGAGGGGAAGTTTCCACAAGATAATGAGGCTTTTCAAAAAGTTGTTTATACAAAAAAGAAAGAAACAATTGAAGAAAGCCTAAAAGAAATGAGAAAACACATGATTGAGGATTATGCTTATAAAGCAGGTATTTTTATTGGTGGTATGGAAGGTGTTCAAGAAGAATTTAACGCTTTTTCTAATAAACATCCAAAAGCAAAATTATTACCTGTTGCATCAACAGGAGCGGCTGCAAAAATTATTTATGATTCCCAGAAAGAAAACTTTCCAAAAGCACTAGAATGTGAACTTACATATATGGATATGTTTAAATCATTATTGAAAGATATTTTAGGATAGGAAAAATTATGTCCGAAAAATACAGCGTACACGACTACACAGTCGAACAAATCTTAAACTTCATCAAATCAAACGAGATTGCAATCCGGATTTAAAGCTTAACTCTGGTAGCTGCAACAATTAGGGCTTATTATTAGAAGTTGTGATTTTGCCGTAATTTTTTTACGGCAAGTATTGATTTTTTGTTCAAAATACCCGATAATAAAGGTATTCACATATTAGAGGTGCCTTATGTTATGTAAATTTGCAGTTACAAACTATAGGGGGTTCGAGCAGAGAATAGAGTGGGATTTGACGAAGGCTCGAGATTATGCATTTAACACTTTTGCAATCAAAAACAAAACTATCAAAAATGGGATTATTTATGGCCCTAATGGCAGTGGAAAAAGTAATTTTGGGCTGGCAATCTTTGATATTGTTAATCATTTAAGTCAGAAATGGAAAAAGCCGGATTATTACATGAACTTTGTTTTTGCCGGTAAGCAGAAATCAACTGTTGATTTTGAATATGTTTTCAATTTCAATAATCAGACTGTAAACTATGATTATTCAAAAACAGCACAAGGTGTTTTGCAGTCGGAAAAACTCATAGTAGATAAAACCCTTATTTTTGAACGTAAGCTGGGAACTTTTTATATAAATGATAAAGAATTTCCTATGGACGAAAAGATTCAAAATAATCTTGCAAATAATGCAAACAATGTCTCAATTGTTAGTTTTTTATTAACTTCTTATCCTTTGGCAGAAGACAGTTATTTGATTCAATTACAGAATTTTGTGAATTCAATGCTTTGGTTCAGAAGTCTACGAATGAATGAATTTATCGGATTGGGAACAAATGCTTTTTTTATAGATGAATATATTATAAAGAATAATCTTGTAAAAGATTTTCAGATATTTTTGGAAGAAGTAAGTAATCAGAAATTTGAATTTGTAAAGCCAAATTCAAATGATAAACATCTTTTGTGTTTTATAAAGGGTGAACCTGTTCTATTTAATCTTATAAAATCAACTGGAACAGATTCTTTGATGCTTTTATATTTCTGGTATAAGCAGATGGAAAATGCATCTTTTGTTTTTATTGATGAATTTGATGCTTTCTATCATTTTAAGCTTTCAAAAAATATCTGCCGCAAACTTTTTGAATTAAATTGTCAGTTGTTCCTAACGTCGCATAATACATTGCTTTTGTGTAATGATTTGTTGCGTCCTGACTGTAATTTTTTACTGGATAAAAACAAGATTCGTGCGATTCATGATTGTACGGAAAAAGAGCTTCGCGAAGGTCATAACATAGAAAAGCTTTTCCGTGGTGGTGCTTTTGATCAATGATTCTGTTTGTCTTTGAAGGTCGTAAAACAGAGCCGTCTCTTTTTAAAACATTGGAGTACTTGTATTTTAGTAATCCCAATGAACAAAAAATCTGCTGCTTTGGCTATAACATTTATGAATTATACAGATTAATGAATGAATCAGATTTTACAGAAGATGTTGTAACTGTAATAAAACGAAAGCTAGAATCTCGTAATGAAAAGCCAATTCCAGAAGATGTAAGCATCACAGATTTTTCGGAAGTATATCTGTTTTTTGATTATGACTTTCAGAATAAAAATCTTGAACTTAAAGATTTGAATTCTCAATTACAGGAAATGCTTGGTTTCTTTTCTGATGAAACTGATAACGGAAAACTTTATGTCAATTATCCAATGTTTGAATCAATAAAGTGTACGGGGAAATTGCCGGATGAACATTTTTATGAATACAAGGTAACAAGACAAGATTGTTCTGATTTTAAAAATTATATTACCAAAACATATGATTTTTATAAAAGCACAGATTTTATGCAGTTTCCCATGGATAAAAAATCCAATAAACTGCGTCCGATAACGAAAGAATCTGAGAAAACTGTAAAAGAAAACTGGGATTATTTGAAAGAGCAGAACATTAAAAAGGCAAATTATATTTGTTGTGGAATCAATGACTATCCCGAAAACAAGATGGATGTTAATCAAAAGAATATATTAGATTCTCAATTGGAAAAATATGTACTTCCTGGCAATGAAGTAAGCATATTAAATGCTTTCCCACTCTTTTTGTATGAGTATTTTAAGTAATAAAGGTTGTTTTATAATCCTAATCCCCCAATCCCTTCAAATATTCCGTGAACTCCCTGGCACAGCGGGTTTGTGTGGCTTCTGAGGGATGAAAGTCGGAGCCGAAGCCTTCTTCTGGGGTTTGGGACTTAAAGCTGTAGGTGCTTATGTTTGTGTCGCCTGTCTGGCTGGTGTATTCCTGGGCCGCCTTTTGCATGAATGGAATAAGACGGTTGCCTCCTGTCATCATTCCCAGTGCGAGCACGATTTTGGCCTGGGGGTTATAGCTCCGGACTGTCCTGATGAAGTCGACGTAGCAGGAAACGTATTCATTCTGCCTTTGGATGTCGTCCTGGGTGTAACTGTCGTCGTTGGTTCCCAGGTTGATTACGACAATCTGCGGTTGGAAGCGGGAGAAATCCCATTCGTAATCCCTGAACATGTCGCCGTTCCAGCAGAAGCAGAATTTCTTGTAGTGGGGTGGTACAAGTTGTATCGTGTTTATGTTTCCGTCATTTGTCCAGCCTGAAACTACACCAAAGCCGCTGAAGCTCACCAAACTCCAGTCTGCGTCAAGATTTTTTGCCGTAAGATATGCGTATGCCTTGCTTGCGTCCTCGGTCCTTGTGGTAAAGAGTTCTTCCGCACATTTTCCTTCCACGCCGTAGCCGCAGGTGATGCTGTCGCCTATGAATTCAATCTTGAGTTTTTTTGCAGGGGTGGGTGAGATGGAGGCATCGTCGTCGGTAATCATTTCCCTTACGCCAAGGAATGATTGCGTGCCTTCCGACAGTTTGAGCAGTTGAACGGTTGCATCACGGGCGGCATCCCCCTTGAACACGATAAGGGTTTTCTGGGTCGCATCCATGCATTCATCCTGAACCAGTACGCCGTCAACATATAGGGCATATCGGGCCTGATTCATCTCCGGTTTTCCGTCCGGCTGTCGGGTGGGGTGTGCCGTGGAATCGCCTGTCAGTGCAATCGACATTTCCTTTGCGTGCACCCTGCATTCAAATCCGCTTGCCGACATGATGAGCCAGCGCGTTCCGTCATTGTCCAGGGTCCTTCCCTGTAGCTTTACCGTCTTTTCCGTAACCTGCCATTTCTTCATGCCCCCAAGCATATCACTGTCCCAAATCATCGTCAATCAAAAAAAATGGGGGAAACACCGCAAATCAATTGAATTTGTGATTCCGCTGGCATGTCTCGGGGAGTAGTTTTTTTTGATATAGAAATAGAACTGTAAAATCGATAATAATAAATATGGAAAAAGTAAAACATGACGGTGAATATGTTCTGACAAAAAATGGAAGCAGAGATTTTGGCGAAATAACTCAGGATATAGCACAACATATCAAAAGACAAGCAGGAAAAATCAGATTGAGAATCGGTCAGCAGAATGATAATGCTGGAGATTATGGTGAAAAACATATTGAACGCCCAGAGCGGTTGGCTCAACTTAAACAGATGGGATTTGACAATGCAAGGGATCTCATAGAATTTACCTGTTCAAACTTTAATGAGATTTACTCGACGGGAAAAAGATTGATGTTGACAAAAAGTGATGGAGGACATACTTGCGTTATTGAGCTAAAGCCATGTGAGAACGAAGATTTTTATGATGTAATAACCGGCTTGATTTGTAGGAAAAAATCTATAGATAACAAAGTAGCCAAGCAAAAAATAAGGCTGTTGTGGCGTAAACCATAACAGCCCTTGTCGAAATCTTTAAGTCCCTCATGCTTAAAGTCCTTTCAGGCAGCCCAATGGGTTTTATCAAGGGCACTCCCGACGGTTATAACTATAACACATATCCAATAAATGTCAAGATGGACATATCTCGGGGAGTAGCGGGGGGCGTAAAACTTTTACTAACTCGACCGAACATGCCTTTGGATGAAGGGCAAGTATTTAGTTACAGGTAATCTGGCTTGCCGTGATGCCTATTTCTGCAGAACCGCTTATATAGGTTTTTACATCTGACTGCTTACCGGAAGGAACACCGGTTACTGTAAGTGTCTGGAATGATGTGCAGCCGTTGAACGCATATCCCCAGAGGTCAAAAGTACCTAGCGAGTCTCTGGTTGAATTGTACGCTATTGTGACTTTCTTTAGGCTTGTACAGCCCTTGAAAGCATAATTCATATCATCGACACTTGAAGGAATTGCGGGTACGTCCGTAAGGTTCGTGCAGCCCTGGAAGCAGGTATCCAAACTGGTAACACCTGAGGAGATGGTCGGAGCCTTTACCAGCGTTGTACAGCCGCAGAACGCACAGGACAGGTCTGTAACACTGCCTGGAATAGTCGTTCCGGAGAGGTCAACGTATTTGGTAGGATTGTTTTTCAGGTATTTCCGCAGCGTGTTGTCCTTAATATTGGTTTCGTTATCATTTTTCGTATTGCTGGCATTGAGTCCTGTTATATTGAGCTTATATGGTTTGTCCTTAGAGTTTACCGGCTGGCTGGAAAGCCATGTGTCCAGGTCGCTTATGGAAACCGAGTGGGCGGTGACTACGGTAATGGTTGGCAGCTTGTACTCTATCGTTGTGCCGTCTTTCGTAAGTTTTAGCGTGAAAGTTTCTGGTCCTGTAGCAAGTCCTTCAAAAATTAAATTTGTATTTGAAGAGCCAAAAGAACAGTCTACTTTTGAACTGCTTGAAGGTGATATGCCTGCTGTGAATGAGCAGGTGGGGTTAAAAGAGTAAGTACAATCATACTTTTCTCCAACCGCTATTTCTGTTGGAAGGCCGGTAAATGTGATTTCGGATATGCTTATGCTATTGTACAAGGATACTTCATACGAACCTTTTTTTACCTTGAGCGTGATTGTTGGACTTCCCTTTGCCTTTGCCGTAATTAAACCGGTACTATCAACTTCAGCTTTATTTGTGTTGTCTGAATCCCATAAATAGGTTAGGTCAGAGTCATTTGCCGGTGTTACTTTCAAAGCCCTGGGTTCTTCGCCCTTAATAAAGGTAGTTAATCCTGAGACATCAATTACATAAACCTTATATGTTTTTGTGGCAATCTGTGTGCCGTTTCTTTTAAGTTTTACCGTTATATCTGTAGTACCACCCGCCACAGGGCTTATTTTTGCAGACTCGTTGTTTGCATTACAAGTTGCAATGCTCGTTGAACCAGGACTCCACTCGTAAGTGAGTGTTGCACCAGAATAAAGTGTACTTCCTTTTTTGACGGTCGCCGTAAGTGTTGTATAAGAACCGCCCTTTCCTAACAATGGATTTCCGCTGATCGTAAAATCATACACGTTTATTGGAATTGTGATTTTTATTGATGAGGTAGATGAACTAAGTTTGGCCGTCAGTTCGATGTTTGCTTCACCTCCGCTTTTTGCGGTTATTTTGCCGGAATCGTCTACAGTAGCGACGGTTGGGTCCGATGACTTCCATGTATAAGTCAAGCCTGATGCCGGTGTCACTGTCAGTGTGCGTGAGGATTCTCCTGTTATGAAGTTTGTATCACCGCTCCAACCAATGACGTATATTGTTTGAGTCTTCATCAGTACCTTGCTGTTTATTTTTGCCTGTACTTTCAAATTAAATGAGCCAGCATTCTTTGGTGTAAGGGTACAGGTGTTGCCGCTGGAAGTCATGGACGCGCAATCAGAATTACCTTTTTCCCATGAAATTGTCATGCCCTCTAGTGGATTCAAATTGCTTGAACCGTTGTATAACTTTGCTGTAAATTCGGCAGCAGATCCACTCTTATTTATCAATGGGTTTCCTGTTATCTTAAGGTCATAGATGGTAATGTCCTTTGTTACAGTATAGTCCGTTCCACCGATAGTCACTTTAACAGAGATTTTCGTTTTACCGGCTTTCTTGGGGGTTATCTTCCATTCAAGGTATTTATCTGTTTCGTCAATTGTTGCAACAGTTGGTTTTTCTGAGCTTGTCTGGCATTGTATTGAATCATTTAAAACATCTGGTTTATCGATTTTAAGTTTAAGGTTGAATGTATTGCTATCACCGAGCAGAGTAAAGTCATAACCCTGCAGCTCGGAGCATTTACATACATACACGGTCTTTTGTGCAGAAGCAGTCGCTCCGTCATAAGTTGCACTTACGGTAATTGTCGCAGTTCCTGTATCTTTTGCAACAACCACTCCGTTTGAAACTGTGGCAACACTTTCATCGCTTGATGTCCAAGTGTATGTCGGAGTAAAATCAGAAGGGAATCCTTCTTGCGTTGGAGTAAGAGTCACATCTTCTCCATCAACAAACATTACCTTTGATGTATTGATGCCCGGGAAATAGACATCCAGAGCCCTTATGGTTATTGGATCCGCCGTGCTGATTGAGCCATCTGCAAGTATTGCCTTTACGGTTATTGTTGCATTTCCGGTATTATTCGGGGTTACCTTTATCTTTCCACTATCACTATCGAATGTACCTGTAGCAGAATTTGCGGGAGTAGAAGTTACTTCATACTTGGTGACTGTAACGCCTGTACTGTCAAAGCTCGGAGTGAATTCCAATGGGGTGCCTTTTACCGTAGTTTTATTGCCTATAAGAGTGAGTTTTACCGCTGACGTTTTTGGAGTTGCTCCGCGGGAAGAAAGGCCTGCATCATCAACAAGCTTGATTTTCATGTTGGAGACTTTTGAAAGGTCGCCTTCTCCGGTTGGGTAAAAGAAAGTAGTGTAACCGTCTGGTGCGTCCGTGTCGAATATAACATCATCAGCCAGTTTAGTAAAACCATTTGGTACTGTGGTATGTCCGCTCAGCAAATCTGCCAGCTTTCCATATGCAACTTTGTTTTCACCAATGTACAGGGCATGGTTTTCCTTGTTATGGCGGTTACTTCCCAATTCATTGGGCATATAAAAGCAAATGACGAATTTTGACGTTCCGTTGTCATTGTATTTCTGAACCATAGCACCAATAACTTCTGGTGGCCTGGAATTGCACTTTAAGCTGAAAGTAAAATCTCTTGGAGTTAAGTTCATTGGATGGGTTACTGTTATTTTCCCACCTATTTCTCCACCACCTTCGTTGTTGACAAGATCATCTTTACTATAAGTAAAATGAAGTACGGTTGTGTCGCCTGAATCTTGACTAACCCCAGAAATAATGCCTCCTGTGGGAGGAGTTATTTTATCGCTAGGTATATAATAATGATAAGGATTTATCAGATAAAGGTTTACCGGGACATCATGGTCGCTGGCTATGCAGAGATTTCCGTCTTTGTCGGTATATGATTCAATTCCATCAAGCTCATACTTTGCGATGGAACATTCACTGGTCCATTCCTCAAAATACCCGCGGATAGGCTGGTGCCAGAATTTACAGGACGCAAGCAAAAGGGTGGCAAGGAATGTGATGGTTAATGCAATCGGCCGGATAAGCCTTTGGATGGATGTACAGGCGTATAGGTATTACTCTTGTTCATAAACTGTCTCTTGATGTCTCACTAAGATAAAGTATAATACACTATCGGAGAAAAACAAGCAATATGATAAAATTTTTTAATATTTTCAAGTTTTCTTAAGCATTGGCATGATTCATTGAAATCAAAATCCGTTAATGATACAATGGAGTAGAGGAACAATATGAAGGCCAAAATCAAGTGCACCAAATTTTCATGCAGACGCGACAGTCTTACCATCCGTGGTTTTTCTTTTTTGAATCAGCTGAATGAAGTCGGACAGGACAAGGGGAAAAAGCTTAAGCCCATCATCATCTGTCATGCGTATATGAGGACCCATAAAAGCTCTGACTCTTATGCAAGGGTTTTGGCTGGATTGGGATATGCCGCCTATACCTTTGATTTTTGCGGTGGTTCGGGAAAGTCCAAGAGTGACGGCAAGACAACCGAAATGTCCCTGCTCACGGAAGTCCAGGATTTAAAGTCTGTGGTTGAGCATGTGTGTTCCCTTGATTATGTTGATTCAAACGAGCTTGTGCTTATGGGGCTTGGCATGGGAGGATTGGTCACATCCCTTTTTGTTTCAAGGGTAAAACCCGACATTAAGAAAATCATTCTGCTTTATCCGACCTTTAGTATTCCGGAAGAAGCCAGGGAGGGTAAGCTTCTTACGGCAAGTTTTGATCCCAAAAATCCACCGGAAACTTTTGTGTGTGGCCCAATGAAAATCGGACGGCGGTTTGTGGAGGATGCCCAAAGCATAGATGTCATAAAGGAACTGGAGAATTATTCCGGGGCCGTTGGAATCATCCATGGTGACAAGGATTTGATGGTGAACACCCAGTATTCAAAGGATGCAATTCAAATCTTCAAGCAGGGAACAAAGGATAAAAAAGATGTCCTCAACAAGCAGCTTTTCATCATCAGTGGAGGAGATCACGGTTTTAACAGGATGCACGAATATTACACGATGAACATAGTTGACCAAATCCTCCAGGGCCGTTTCCAGCTGATGGAAATTACAGTTAACTTGAAGGATAACAAAGTCAGCAAGGAAAATGGAATCAAGACGGAAGAGGCAACCTTTAGTGGCAAGGCACAGGGAGAATATTTTAGCGGAAAGATTCAGGAAGGGGCAAAAAATCTTGAGCAGTGGAAGGGAAGGAAACCTGTTTCTCTAAGTTCAAGCTATGTGATAAAGGGTCTTGATTATACTGGACAAAGGGTAAGGATAGACATCAGCAACAGCAGCACAGACGGCAAAAACTGGAAGCAGGAGATTACCACAGACTCCAGGGCACTCAAGCTTTTGGGAATCGAAAAGAATGCACACATGGTCATGGAATACAGGAATTCAGTGTCACTTTCAAAAAAAATTGATGTAAAATTATAAGAAAAACTGATATTTTTTTGTGGGGCTATCAGGGTTAATCTGGGGTGATTTGGGTCAAATTTATTGGTTTTAAGTGCTTATAATTCTGTTTAATATAGTCCTTTATTGATTCTTTTGTTAGGCAAATCTGTTTATCTTCAACCATGCGGGTAATCGTTGGAACTGAGACTGAAAGTAAAAAAGCGGCATCAACTGCAGTGAGTTTTTCATGTACTCCTGGGAAGAAATCTATGATGTTTTCTGTGTCAAAATAAGCTCTTGCTGCTGTTTCATCAATGTCATTGTCAGTGATTATTACATCTGTTTTCATCATCCAATCTCCTCTAAATAAGCAGATACCAAAGCTTTTGCAAAGCCTGGTGGAACTGCATTGCCTATTTGTTTAACAACTTCGCTTTTGTTGCCGGAGAAGTTGTAGTCTTTTGGGAATCCGGTTGCAGCCGCAAGCTCGTGAGGCTGTAGCATCCTAAAACCTATGTCTATATTATCTGGAATAAGCAGGGCAAATCTGTCTTTTGTGGTAACGGTTGGAAGAGGATCTTCTATCGGGTGAGCTTTACCGTTGCCGTAGTATTCGACAATCAGCGGAGATACAAGACAATGCTCCTGTTTGGTGCAAACTGTTGGAAGAGGCTTGTCTATTTCTCTGCTACGGTCTTTTGCGCTGGTCTGTCCGATTGACATAATAAAGGGTTTTGGCTGAACTAATGCATAATGAGCGCCGGATGTAGTTACTGTCGGAAGAGGTTTTTCAAGACTGCGGACTGTACCAGTACCACGCAAAATTGCAAGAAATGGTTCTGCTGAATCTTTCCAGTATTTTCTGATGCCGTATTCGATTCGACGCATTGTTGCAGGTGCAAGAGGTTTCTTTCTATCGCGGATTGAAGGGCATGGAATGCTCCAGTCGATTATGTCTTTTGCAGCTTTCCATTTTGGCAATGTAGACCCGCTTTCTGAACACTTTGGCTTTGGCCACAGAATCTTTTTATTGCCTTTTGCGGCCTGAATAAACAGTCTTCTTCTGGTTGTCGGAACGCCGTAATCAGCTGCACAGAGAATGCGCCATTCAACTGTATAACCTAAGGATTCTAATGTTTTTATGAATGAACGAAATACATCGCCTTTCTTTTCTACAATTAGTTTTCCGTTTTCATCGAGTGGTCTCCAGCTTGTAAACTCAGGTACATTCTCAATAATGATCCTGCCGATAAAGAGCTCCTGTGCCCATTTGCAGATTTCCCATGCTGTGGCTCGGCTCTGATCGCTTCTTGGTCTGCCACCTCTTGCGTTTGAATGATGTGTGCATTCTGGGGAAGCCCATAGCAAATCAAGTTTTCCACCAGGTACGACTTTTGTCGGATCAAGATTCTGAATTGATTCCTGGTAATGTGTTGCAAATGGATAATTGGCTTTATGAGTATTTATTGCTTTGTCCCAGTGATTTATGGCACTGAGTTTTACATTGAAATTGTATTGCTTTGCTGCCTGTATGATGCCGGTGCTTTCTCCGCCACCACCACAGAACATGTCTACTATCTGTAACTGTTTCATTGTTTTACCCTGTCTTCTTTAAGCAGTTTTTTTGTTTCTAATTCTTCCATGTGGAAGGGATTTTAAATACTCATACATGGCTGTTTCCACATCATCGGCGGGGTCTATAAGGTATTCGGCAAGGCTCCACCATGGGATGCGGACTATCGTATCCCGGATGATTACACAGTCGAGCTTGTAGTAATTCAAGAGTGTCTGCATCTCATCATACGTGACATGCAGCATTCCGCAGGTTTCCCTTACCTCGTACATATAACGATGTCCGATTTGAGCGTTGTTAATTACGCTGTGAATCAACTCGTTTTTCTGTTCCGGTGAAAGTGGCTGAGGAACAAGCTCTTCGGTTGGAAACAGCCAAGGTTCTTTCATTCTGCGATGCGCTCCTTGCGTTCTACATTGGTAAGAAAAGCCATGATTCTTAAAAGCTCACTTTTGTTGCAGAGCCTGAATTTTGCCTTAGAAAACTTGGACTGACTGAAGCTGTCGAGCCGGTTTTCCCAGTCATCACCGAGTATCTTTCTGGCACGGGCAATTACAGCGTCTTTAAGTGTTGGCGGTTCCCACCTTGGATAGAATGAAAAGGTCTTTTTGCCTTGCTTTCCCAGAATCAAATTGAGATCTCTGAAAATGGCTCTAAGTTCCTGTGTCGTACATTCGGTGCAGCTTTCTTTTCCTGTTGCACCACTTATTATGGTACGATAGGTTTCATCATCCAGTTTTGCTACAGTTTTCTGTACGTGTATGAGTCCGATTAAGCGGCTTCTGTTTGATTTTTGTTCCATCTGTCGTTCTCCTTTGCGAGTCTAGCATGAACTGCCGGTTGTTTCTTTACACCGAAATCCCAGCCTTTTCTATAGGCTTTTCTAATCTCATCTGCAATGTACTCAAGATGATTTTCTTCTATATATTTTTCACAATCCATAAATGCACTGTCTTTTGCTGGCTTTAACTTTTCCATTTGCATCTCCTATGCACACAGCTTGTCGAGCATGTTGTCTGTGATTGTTGAAAGGCCTGAAGCTTTTGCCATCTTGCTGATTGCGATTGAATCGTTAACAATTGAGCGGAAACCGCCGTTTGCATGTGTTACGAGTCTGTCTGCAATGTCTTTTGTGATGTCGATGTGGGCCGCCTCGTGATAATAGGCTGCTACATCCACGCTCTTTGCACGGTCAAACAGGACAATCGGCTTACGGATTCTTGAACGCAAGCGCGGTACTCTGTCCGTCTTTGTTTTCAATCCTTCCTCTCCTACGAGAAGAAGCGGAAGCTGACACCGTTCGTTGATTCCACGGAGCATTTCCAGGTGCTTTACAGGGAGCTTGTCTGCTTCGTCTATTATGATAAGACGGCGGGCGTATTTACATGACTCTTCCAAAGTTGTAAGACATGCGCTGAAGCTGTATGGACGGGTATGGGCAACAACATCACAGATGTCGCGAAGAAGCTGAACCTGCGAGGAACCGTCGACAAAAAGTACATAGGCTGCGTTCTGGTTGTTCTGACAGTACCATTTTGCAGTATGTGTTTTGCCACGTTCTGCGGTACCGATTGCCATTCCGATTGATGATGAAAGAGTTCCGTTTGGATCCGACAAATCGTTTGCAAGAGACTGGAAGCGGTCTACGCTCGGTGTAAGCACCAGTACGTCAGTGTCAATTATTATGCCTCGTGATATAATCTTTGTATAACCTGCATTTCGGAGCTTTGCGACATATTCCGTTTCCTTGTCCTGCCAGTTGGGGTAAGACTGCTGGCATATCTTTACGATCTGGGATTTGTCCACTCCGATGATGCGGGCTGCCTCCTGCATGGACAGACGGTTGTTTTCGATACATGCTCTTAATGTGCTTTCCATAATTTTTTCTCCTTATTCTGAAAATTTCTTGATGTATGAGGTGTAATAGTTTTCCAGGCTGGAATCCATCCGACTCTCAAAATCAAACTTAAAGTCCATGTCCTCGCGGCTTAAATGTTCGCCGGAGTAGAACTGGTTCAATATGTATTCATAGCGCTCACGCTCGGTGTAGAAGACCGGCTTTCCGTGGGCACGAAGAACGTTTTCATTGCCGATTCGCTGTGTAAGTGCGGAAAGGAAATCATCCTGTGAGATTGGTTCTTCCCTGTGGCTCATGGCCTTGGGCAAGTCTCCAAAATCAGAGCTTTCCTTTCTGCTTACGGCTACCGGAATTCCACGCTCTTCCTCTGTTTCTGCAGCAGCTTTTTTTATAACTTCCGGGACTGGGACTTCCGGCTGTTTGTATTCAAGCTGATATGACGAAGCTTCTTCCGCAAGGTTTTCTGCCTTGTGAAGCTCTGCGAATTTCTGCGGTTCTGAAAGCACCCGTACTCCGGCTTTTGTTGCCGTTTCAAATGCTTCCTGCACGGCCCTCATATTCCGCTTTTTCCATTCAAGCTGCTTGACCATTGCCTCGTGGTCCATCATGTCGATTTTCTCAACTGGACGGAGCGCTATCGCATGGTTTGTTCCAGGCTCTATCGCAAACACTCCAAGTTCAAGATTCTCCGGGTCGTAGCGGATTTCTATCTTCTGGCGGTTGTATGCGACAAGTGTTCCTCGGTTCTCCAGAATCATCTGCTGTGTCAGGTCGGGACCGATGTATTCGATTCCGTTCAGCTCGATTCTGTCTCCCTTTACCTGGCGCATGGTGCTTTCCATGAAAAGGTAAGCTTCGTCTCTTGGATCAATGAAGGTTGGAAGCCAGCCGTCACTCTTGTACTGCTCAAGTCTTTCCCGTGGACTGCATCCGAGTGTTGAATGCTCGCGTGTCTCGTAGATTTCCAGAGCCTTTACTACGCTTTTGATGAAGTCGTCATAAGTAAGGATGAAGCCGTTTTCCTTCTGCCATTCAAGACGTTGCGTTGCCTTCTCCTCTTCCGGGGCGCTGATTGCAAGACCTTTTTTGAGTCCAGGCAAGCAGAGGTCGCGAAGAATCTGTTCCAGAGTGTTGAAGAAGCGTTCAATCGGTTTTGTCTTTGCGTTCTTTACGCGGGCAAAAATCCGGCGGTGATGCTTTTCCCATTCTGCTTTTGTAGGAACTACATCAACTACAAGACCCTCCGTGTCTTCCACGATGTAGCGTCCGTTTTCCGCGTGATACAGGTCTGCCTCATCAAGAAAGCGCACTCCGTAGTTCTGGAGCCTTTCAACGACATCATCAGCGAGCCTTGATTTTTCGCTTGAACCGTTGTCGTTGTAGGTGCTCTCGAACTTGCCGAAGCGTCGGATTCCCATTCTGAGTGCGCGTGTCACCGTGTGCGTGTTGTATGCGACATCAAAACTGATTCCGTAGACAAGACGTGTCGCCATGTCGAGCCAGAGATAGCATTCAGCGCGGATGTACCTGTCTTTTGTTCCTGTTGCATTCGGATTGATGCACCAGAAGTCAAAGATGTGCTGGTCCCCGACTATCAGCTGGAAGGGCTTGAGCTTTGAGAGGTCACGGCTGATGTAGAACATGTTGTCGAGTGCACGCTGACCGCCTTTGGCAAGCATCTTCATTGCAGGGCTTATGTTCCTGGCATGGACATATGCGCTCGCCTCGCTTCCGATGCTCCAACCTTGACGCTCCGCTTCCGCCTTTGTGTAGTTGTAGGCATTGCGCACGGTACAGCCGCCCACTTCCTGAATGGCCGCAAGCAGGAAATTCGTGAAGAAACTCAGAGCCTCATCGCTCCAGGCGTAGACATGCCGACCCTGCCGACCTTCCGGCAAGGCAAACATGGATCCGTTTTCCATTCTTCGGATGTAACGCTGGACAGTCGGGACCGAGATGTTGAACTGCTCTGCAATCTCAAGATAGGCCTGTGCTTTTGAAATGAGCGGGCTTCTCTTTCGGAACGCATCGTAAACGGCAGCACGAATGGGATACTTTTTGTCTGTCACCGGTGCGAAGGTCTTTACGGTTCCGCTCACTCTTCAACTCCTGTAAACGAATTAAGCTTTCTGTCTTCCTCTGCAATCTCATTGACAAGCTCTCGTACACGAAGCCCTATGTTGCAGACAGCGGCAAGGCGTGTTGCCGGATCAGAGATGCTTGTAAGGAAATCCGTAAGCACTCCGAATACGTTGAGCTGTGCCTCGTACTGAGCCTTTGACTCCAGGTTGATCTTTGTGTACATTTTTCCATTGTGGAGGAGCGTCCTGGAGAAGTAATCGTCATCGCCCCAGTTAAGGCGGATCTTCTTCTTTCCCCATGTCCTTGCAAGGTCTGCCAGACGTTCGTTTGCCTTTCTGATCTTATAGACGCGATCATGCTCATTGGTCCAGCCGGCAAGACGTTCTCCTGTCGCCATTGCATGTGCAATCAGACGCTCGAACTCGCTGTCAGTCTGCGGCAATGCTGGATTTGCGCTCTTCAGCTTCTTGACCTCGATTTCCTCCGGCGTTATGAAGCTGTCTGTGGCGGGGTCATAAAGCTTGAGCCATACATAGGCTGTTTTCTTCGAGATTCCCACAAGCTCCAGAAAATCTATGAAGCCGAAAGTCCGGGCATCCTCGCTACGCCTGTCTCCACCGCGCTGGGCAAGTGCCTCGTGTGCGATGAAAAGGGAGCGGCAAACATCCACGCTGACTTTTTTTAACTGATCAACCTTGGGACGGAGTTCTGCGACCGCATTTTCCATGCTCCAGGTATCTATTTCCTTTTGAAACGGAAAAGCCTGTTCGGGCGTTAGTGCTGTATTGCTTGCTACAAGTTCGTTCATTTTTTAAGACTCCTTTGACAGCGGAAGCTGACATCCAGAAAGCTCCCGCTGATTTTGTCATACGGCTTTTTTAAGAAGTTCCTGATTGACTTCTTCTTTTTTGGTTTCACAGAAGAACTGATCCACAACGATTTTCTGTGCCTGGATTGCAAGCCGGTCAGAATCTGAAAGTTCACCGATAGCCTTTTTCTGGAGTTTTTCTTCCACCTTGATGCAGACCTCAAGCTTGGCGATATCCTCTTTGAGCTGAGCTTTGATGGTACGGTCTGTTTCTGTTTTCAGTTCCTCTGTCTTCTGTTCTATGAGCTTATGCAGAAGCTCGGCGGTGGCTTTCTTTACACTTACCTTTGTACTCTGGCGATAACCGAAAGTACCGTTCTCCAGCTCGACAGACTTGCTCTTCTTGAAAAGCTCGTCCCTGTTGTAATCTGCATAGGCCTGAACCTTTGCAACGGCAGCCTGAATGGAATTGCGGTACTTCTCTCCGTCTTTTGCAGCCTTGTCACGGATTTTGGCAATCTGCACGTCTGCAGCGGAATCAATCTTAAAGATCTCGTTTTCTGCATTCCTGATTTCTGTGAGAGCAAGCTCTACGTCTTCCAAACTCTCAACCTTTGTACCTTCTGGCTTGTATCTGTTTGCCATGTTAAATCTCCTTCCACAGTCTCTTATTCTGTGATATAATGTTTTTGTGAAATCATGCGGCTGGGTTGTCGTCGTGATTATCCGGTGCCGGAACACCTGTTGCTGCAGGCTTTCCGGCTTTTCTCTTTTTATACAGCTCCTCGCGATAATGGACGTACACGCTCTGCCAGAAGCCTTTGAGCGGTGTGTTCCAGAAGCGGGTAAGCTTTGCGCTTGCATTCCTCAGTTTTTCCTCGACTGTAAGCTGAGGAAGTCTTGCGACGGGATTTCCGTCTACATAGATTTTCATCTGTCTTTCTCCTTCCTTTATTCAAGGTTTTCCAGGTCACGGCATATTTCAGCCGGACTTTTACACTTTGCAAGCATCAGCAGTCCGTAGACTGCCACATACTGCAAGCCGATGTAGGAAAGGTTCTTTACCGCACCAAGGATTTTCTCCGGGGTCAGATCCTTTTCCTCGCTGTCCATGCACGGCGGTTTCCTGCCGTTTTTCCATATTGCTATGATTTCTTCCACCTCCTTGTTTTTCTTTGGGCATCATTAAAGGCACCCGCTATTTCCTTCATAAGCATTGCCGCATCAGCTGCTGGCTGAATACAACGGAAAGCGATGAGTTTTCCACAGTGGAATACTCCGAAGTTCTCGATGGGGATTCCCAGTTTGGGGTATGCACAGAAGCCCTTGACGTTGGCATGGATCTCCCAGTTTTCCCAGTTGCTTGAAATCATCAGGGACATTGCATTGAACACCGCCAGAAGCTTTCCCGGATTCTCCTCTTTTTTCATGCGGCCATCTCCCTGAGCGTCTGCACCATTGCGTTCCAGCTTGGATAGCCGAGCTTTGACGCAACCACCCGCTCTATGCGCTGGCTGTGTGACTTGCCGGACAGAACGTCACTGACAATCTGCTTGGTACAGCCAACTTCCTGTGCAATGTCGGAACCACTTACGCCTATGCATTTAAGTCTGTATTTGATGTACAGGCCCTGTTCGGATGTAATTTTCTTTGAATACTGCCGCTGGGTGTTCTTTTCCTTATATTTGCGGGCTGACTCAATTAGGCGCATTACCTCGTCTTCGGAAAGGTGTTTTTTTCCGAGCAAACTCATTTCGTTCATTCATTCCTCCTTTTCTCTCGATAATTGAATAGTTGTTAAGTCAATCTCGCTAAGTTTCCTTAGAAACAATCCATAATTGACTTATCAATTATTCATCACAATTACGATTATATATTAAATATGATGAATGTCAAGTAATTTTTACGAATTTATCGTAAATTTTACGAAAAAAAGGAATTTTTATGTCTAGACTTCAAGAACTTTATGAAGAAATGGTTAAATTGAACCTGATAGCAAATAAGAAGGATTTCGCTGAAAAGTTCGGATTTGCTTATGCAAATTTAGCAAGGTACCTCAATGGGCAATTGAAAACCACCATTGATTCAGAAAATTATCGTAAATTTGCAGATGCAGGAATCAATATTGATTGGCTACTTACAGGCGAAGGCGAAATGTTCAGCACATCATCAACGGGGGCGTTGGTCAGTACAGAGGTAATGCGGCAAGACGAGGTTGCAAACATTCCATATTATGACATCGACGTTATGGCGCATATAGCAGAGAGCCTTGACCTTAAGGACGAGGTTCCGGCCGGAGTGCTCTCAATTCCCGGATTTCAGGACTGCATAGCTTGCTTCCCTGTGTACGGATCCAGCATGGAGCCAAAGATTTCAAGCGGTGACGTTATTGCCGTAAGTCAGGCGGTTTCCTGCGACCAGATCCTCTGGGGAGAGATTTACCTTGTAATAACGGACGCATGGCGGGTGGTCAAGACCGTCCACCCTGGAGTCACCGAGGAATACATCATCCTGCGATCAATCAATCCCGCGTATGCCGGAGACACCAACGTGAACAAAAAGGACCTGCGTGCGCTGTACCTTGTGCGCGGGGTCGTGTCGCGGCTGGGGATGTGATGTGCCTCTACGTGTCCTGTTGTGCCCTGCTGTGCCATTATGTGACGCAAATTCGCTCCAAACTCTAGACGAATTATAATAAAAAATGATATATTTTTCTCGTGAATTATACCGAAAATGTGGTATAATAGATTTGAATCCGGCAGATTGTCGGTAGAGTTGCTTCCGTCATTTGCTGGAAAGCATGAAAAATCTACGCAAAAGCGTAGTAGGGAAAATGCCTTGGATAAGGAGGCAAAAAAGATGGATTCATTAACACGCAACTATGAATGGTTTGATAAAAACCGAGAAAAAATTATTGAAGGTCATCATTCTCAATTTGTCTTAATAAAAGATGAATCTGTTGTTGATTACTTTAATTCAGAGCAGGAAGGAATTAAGTATGTAAACGACAATAGCATTCCTTTTGGAACCTTTGCTTTACAACAGTGTCTTACAGAAAAGGAAGAGACTGGATATTATACTAATTGGGCGGTACGTTTTGCCTAATCCGGTATATGCCTACACAAAAAAGATTCCTGCATCTGAATCAAATTCCATAATTGTCGATTCTGGAATTGGTATTCCAGTTTACTTGATAAAACCGGGAACGCCTCAAGATCAGAGAGTTAAAATTTCTGTAAAAGCTCTAATAGACACAGGTTGTTCAAAAACATCTATTAGTAAGCGACTTGCAGCCACGTGTAAACTTGTTGCATTCCAAAAAACTAAGATGGAAAATGCGGGTGGTGTTGCTGTCGTAAATGTTTATACTGTTGATGTTTTTCTCCCAAACAATGTAAGGTTTAATAATGTATCTGTTGCAGAATATGAAGACAATAATAGATTTGATATTATCATAGGAATGGATATTTTAAAACATCTAGATTTGTCTATAACAAATGCAAACGGTCAGATGGTATTTTCAATTCGCCAACCACCAGATGCTTTCCATATTGATTATGAGAAAATGCAGAAAAAAGATAAATCTGCAAAGAATATGAAAGACCAGCTTAGGAAAAAACAAGTTATTTAATCCCTTTACCACCCACCCCCAGCGTAGGCTGGGGATTTTTTTTATCTGCTATCCTAATCCAAGGAGGAGGATGGCAGAATGCAGATCAACAATTCCCAAAACAAACCCTATTACACCCAGAGAAACAATGAACTCAAGCCGGGAAGCGCGTGCAACGTAACGGCCATGATTATGGCTCTCTCGGCGGCTGGATGGCCGGTGGACAGGCTCTCGGATTCGGCGCACCCACAGCCGGAGGACGCGCTCATGTTCTTTCTCTGCAACGACAGGTCCGTCAGGGATGCGTGGCTCAAGGTGGATCCGTCCAGGCGGTATCCTCCAAACGAGTGGCACCCGGTGCTGGCATACGGCACAAATCTTTTTCTCAGGCAGAAGGGGCTTCTCGGGGATGAAGCTGATGCCGTGGAGTTCAGCGAGAGGCGTTCCCTGTCTCAGTTCATAAGGGCGATTGACTTTGGCGGGGCATGTGTTACAAGCGGTCTTTTTACGTTCAAGAACAAAAAGGTATGCGGTCATGTGGTTGCCGTAGTCGGCTACAAGACTGACGCGGAAGGGAACGTCCTGTCACTGGTTATTGATGATCCATGGGGAGATTACCGAACGCGCTATGAGAACGTACGGGGCAATGACATTGAGATGCCTGTTGCAGACTTCAAGAAAATCATCCGTCCTGCAGGTCAGGACATCAAAATCGGGCATATAATCATTAAATTCAGGGGGTAATTTATGAAAGCAAAGACTGTGAGCTTATTGGCCATTGTGCTTGCAATTGTGTGGGTGGCGGTGCTTTTCCTTCTCAAGGGATTCGTACCTGTTCTTTTTTCCGGCAAATCTCTCGGACTTGATGCAAAGGAGATAATCATAAGCGGCGTGTTTTTCGTTGTTGCATGTTCTCCGGTGTACCGTTCTATCTGGCTGGATAAGAAACTGGGAATAAGTCAATCTGATGTAGATGCCTTGGTCAAAACTGACGGAGGGGAGAATGGC
>JAEEIU010000007.1 GCA_016281495.1 Treponema sp.
AAGATATGATGGATTCATGGGAAAGTCCAATAAACTTACTGTAAAAAAGAAGATTTTACCAATTGCAGCTCAAAACTAAGTTAACAAGTTGGTTTAACCCCAAAATTCGACTAGAATTTAACTTAGTTTTTCTACCTAACTTGTCATTATACTGTAGAAAACAAATTTATAAAATGGTATTATGTTGGAGGCAAAAGTTTATAAAAAAAGGAGATTATAGTGAAGATTTTTCGTGGTAAGTTTTTATCAATATTTATAGTTATTTTTTGTTCTAATTTTCTTTATTGTGAAGATCTCAGTATCGAAAAGTTTTATGGCGAGTATGAATACAGTTATTTTGTTGCACCATATAAAAATATTGACAACGATAGAATTAATTTTTTAGTTGAAACTGGATTTAATAAATTGATTCTTTCACAAGAAAAAATTATTGTCGGTGGAACTAAACATGACAGGCCGTCCTTCAGGATAGCTTTACCGAATGAAGATGGGGTTGTCAATCTGAATAATAAATCGAAGAATAATAGAGTATATAGATGTTCTTATTTTATAGATTTATTAACAGAAAACAGAAAATATAAGTATGTAATTGTCATTGATGAATTT
Organism: Treponema sp.; assembly: GCA_016281495.1. Classification (GTDB taxonomy): domain Bacteria; phylum Spirochaetota; class Spirochaetia; order Treponematales; family Treponemataceae; genus Treponema_D. Next base: position 607 of record JAEEIU010000007.1, read on the forward strand.
TTTGGTATTGAAATTATTGATGATGATACGCTTGCATTTGATGGAGAAGGCGGATGGTTTGTCTATAAGAGAAAATAGTTCTTTCATGCAATATTTACAAACAGTAATGTTTATATACCTTAAACATGGGGCCGTTGGACCGATCCAAAAGGTAGATACTGTTGAAGGAGATGTATCATGAAAAAAGTCTTGCTTATTTTACAATTAGTTATGTCAACAGTTTTATATGCTCAGAAAAAAACAGACATTACTGACGGGTATATCATTTGGGAAACAGAAGATTTCAAGAAATATACACCCATAATTTGATTACTAGAAGGAGGTACATAATGGATGAAAGGAAAAAACAGATTAGTCTTATCTTAACTATTCCATTTTGGACTTTTCTTTTAATTTTTCCTATATGGTGTGGGACACGACATTCAGAAGTTGGAACAAAAGAATCTAATCAGAAATTATTGGAAATAAAGAATACTATTACAGGTGAGTTTTTGAAAAATTGCAAAATTATAACAAATAATTGCGATTTTGATTTGGAACATGCAGACATGAATGAACTTGCAGGGTATATAAGGAATGCAAGACCAGTATATGCAACTGGCCATAGCGTTCCATATGGAGAGATATCATTTAAGGAAAATAAAAATGATGAATATTTTACCATTCGCATTTGTTTTTTTAATAAATTAAATAGTTACGGAGTTGCCATTCTAGATTACATATTGTATAAAGGGAAGAAACGTTTGGCAAGTAAATATTTTTCATCTCCAGAACTAACTGACTGGAGTGTCAGATTTTTTCCAGAAGTATTTGATAAAATACAAAAAGAAAATGAAAAGAGTTTCTATATGGATATAAAAAATGAATAAGATGCGTAATTATATATTTGGTACCATTTTTGTTTTGGGTCTTTTTGTTATAAGTCTTGTTTGTTTCCCTTTGGATGATATTATTGGCATAGGGATTTATTTACTCTGTATATTGGTTTTTTCTTTTCTCTGTACAGTGTTTTATGCAGAAAAGTTTAAACCACGTTATTATATGGTAATAGTATTATTAATAATCTTTAAAAGCTTTGCTATCTATTTGGATGATCTATATGATCCAATGACATTATTAATTGGTGTGCCAATTGATATTGTAATGACAAGTTTCGGAAGCTCAGCGGGTTTCCTGATGGGAAAAGCAGTTTTATGGATAATCTTTAAGATAAGGGAAAAAGTAAATTCAGGTCAAATTAAAAGGTAGATCAATCCCGACAGGCGATTAATCTACTTGAGAATTAACAGGAGTTTAATTATGTATAGGATAAAATATTTGTTTGAATTATTTATTCTTGTCCTAATGATATTTGGCTTTGAGTATATAACGGGTATATGGGGCACTTTAATACCATGGTTTTTATTGGGTTTTATCATTGTGTCGCTAGGGATCTTTATATTTTGTGCATTAAGGAAAAAACACATAATAATCCCAATATGTATTTTGGAAATAATCTTATTGATTTTTACAGTTTTTATGCTAAGTATTTCACTTTTCTATTTTTTTACCGTTCCAAATGGAGGAATATTGATTATAAATATTTCTTTTGAATTGTTTTTCATTTTGATTACAGTATTGTTGGTTATAAAGAATATAAAAAGAATAAAAAACGAAATGTTAAAACAATAGTAAAATTATGTTGCATCCTGAATTGGAAAAATATAGAATTAATACTGCTTCTAAGGGAAAAAAATGAATTATGACGAGATATTTGCAAAACTAAAAACAGAATGGAAAATAAAACTTTCAGAAGATGAATGGTATTTATCAAATTTTAATGAATCATTTGTCTCGCAGCTGGAAAGTTTTGAATGTATTGATGCCATAAATTTTCTAATCAATTATATCCTTTCAGAGACCGACATTCAATATCTTGACGAATTAGCAGATTTGTTTTTGTTATTGGCGCGAAAAGCTAATACGACTGAATTACCAGAAGAATTGAAAAAAAATAAAGAAAAAATTGAATTGCAATTTTCACAAAATGATTACCAAAAAAATATTTGGGTGGTTATAAAAAGGATTTTTCTTTTGGATGTTAAAGAAATATAAATGAGGCCATTGCTTTAAATATTTCTTGCATTTTCCAGCCACCAAATGTATAATAATACTTAATGATGTATAAAAGTGGAGGATGAAAAGAATGCATTTTAACCAAAAATCCTTAATAAAAATGCTTGTTATATAATGTATAATGCGCTTGTAAAACAACACAGAAAAGGGAGCGGATTTAAGGTGCAAGCGGCCGATAAAAAAATAAGGCAGTTAGCATATGATGGTGTAGGTCATGAATAAGTTTTTATATATTTTGTTTGTTATTCTCATTTTCTTTTCTTGCAAGAATAAACAGAATTTTCAAGAATCAAGCAAAGTCGAAGTAAACAATGATGAAAAGAGTCAAAATGCAGACGGTCTTTTATTAGATGAAAATGATTTGGATAAAACTTCAAAAGATGGTTTGGAAATTTGGAAATTAATTGTAAATCAAGAATTTTCAAAGCTTTCAGAATATATTGATGAAGAAGCTGGTTTGATGATTTCTACAGAGGCTATTTTCAATCCAAATTTAGATTTTACCATATCCAAAGAAGAAGTGGCAAAAATCGATGAAGACGATACTATCCATGACCTCTATTTTTCAGCTCCAGGGGTATTTTTCCCTTATACAAATAAGAAAGTCTTTGACCAGTTTTTCTCATTTCAATTAAGCAGAGTTTCAGAGATTAAAACAAATACTATTGTTGAAAGAGATTACATATATGAGGATTACAGCATTCCAATTCTTTTGGCACCATTCCCTAAAGATTCAGAATTGGTTGATGTTTTTATTGAGCCAGAACTTGAAGGTTCAAGTGATTGGTACCATATTTTTTTAGTTATTAGATATGTTGATGATAAGGTATTTCTGTATGGCCTAGGTATTGCTTATATGGATTTTTGAAAAAATCAACATGTGGGAATATAATAGTTCAGGAAATCCATTCCATAAAAAAATCAAAATCCCATCAGGCTGCCTTTTTGAAACGTCCATTCTGGTGTTTTAAGTACGGAATCTTCAACATAATACCATGGGCTTATTTTCTCATAGCTTTTTAATATGTGGAATTCCTGGGACGGCATATAACATTGGCCCAAAAGCATTATTTTCCGGCCTGTAGACTCATCAACTGCAATGTCCAGGACTAGCACGACATGACCTGGGCTCCCACCATAGATAAAGAAATCACCTATGGTTATGTCAGAAATATTCTTTGGTTTTGCTTCCTGGGAAAGTGAATAGGTTCCCGCATAGGTGTAAATGAACTTAAGGTATTCGTCAAAAACATCCCTGCCATAGCCGCTTTTGTAACCGGCTTTCCACGAGGTTTTGTTCCCAGAGACAATGACGCGTTCTCCCTCCGCATATTTGGAAAAAGGCACAAGCATTCCGTTTGTAATATGAAACTGAATTTCTGAATAACGCTTTTTACTGTAAAGATATTCTGCCCTTAACTTGATTACCGCATCCGCACATTGAATAAGATCAGAGTTCAGTAGTGGCATGTCAAAGACAGATACATGGACCTTGTTGAATTTGACATTACCGTTATAAAGCAAAACCGGGCTTCCATAGTCCTTTAACGGGTAAGAGCGCAAAAATGAGGCGAATGAACTGTCATCTGCCTTTATCCTCTTGTAGTTTGCAGGAGGAATAAACCTTTCCTGAATGGTGGCCCCGTTTTTGTTTATCTGCTGGGAGTGCAGCTGGAGGATACAGGATATGAAAAAAAACAATGAAAGTATTTTTTTCATATCAGGAAACCAAAGACATCATGTTAAATGACATCCATAGGGAAAGAACAACAATAAGAGTGAATATCACGAGTATAAAAAGGGAAACAAAGAAAAAAACAGTAAAGATCAGGCGCTTGTCCCTTTCTTCTTTTGGTAAGGTAACCATCTTTACAATACATACTATCATGGTAACAAGTGCGGCCAAAATAAAAAGAAGAATTAATACTGGTAAAATAAATGCAAACACAGGCGTTTCCATAAGCAACCTCCAAATAAATGCTTAATTAAATTATTACATTTTTCCATAACTATTTCAACCGTCAGGTTACACTGTAATCAAATGCAAGTCATTAAATCATAAAGAATTATACAGGTTTTTAAATAAATTTAAAAAGAAATTCACAATTGCCTTGACTTAGTATTGACACCATTTTAAACAATTCTTATAATAGAAACAGGCTAAAAAGTGTTTGCTTATTTTTTTAACAGATCAAATTAAAGGTAGGGGAAATATGAAGAAAGGTATTTTTCTATTCTTGTTTGTATTGGCTTTTTCAAGTGTTTTTGCAAAGCAGTTTTCAAGTGTGTATAACGGAGCTGATGAAAAGACTCTGGAAATAATCAATACGTGTGACGAGCAGATTGAAAAGAAACAGTATCAGTCAGCCGTTTATACGGTAGGCGGTTGCGAAAACGAATACATAATCTATAAATACATAGAAGTGTGTACTCAATATTTTGCACAGAGCATAATGCACACACTTTTTGCATTTAAGAATCTTGAAAAAAATGAAACCCTTTATGATGTAAGGACTGGTGAAGGTTCCTTCAACATGCAATACAGGGATGAACCGGATACAATTCTTGACAATTACGAAAAAGAGCATGGAAAATCAGTTGTGATTGACCTGGCTCGTGCAAACTATTATTTCGATGCCATTAACCGCTATGGAAACCAATGGCTCAAACCGACCGATGAGGTTATTGCATATGCAAAGAGAGTATATCCAGTAGCAATTGCAGCAGGTGTCTATGACGAAAGGGTTCTAGACAATCTTGCTTCGATTTATCTGAACGAAGAAAACTTTTCTGGTGCGGAATCCCTTTACAATATGCTTACTTCTCTTGATGGAAAAAACGGAACATACTGGTATAACCTTACAGTGTCAAAAATGTGGCAGGACAAATATGCAGAGGCAATAGAGACTGCCAAAAAAGCTGTTGAATATCCAGAGGAAAACCCGGAATACCATCTTGACGCCTATTTGATTCTTTCCGATGCATATGCCTATACCGGAGACTTTAAGTCAGCAGAAAAGACCCTCAACGACTCCCTAAAGAAATTCAAGAACCAGCCCATCGTTTATCAGCGGCTTGGGGAACTGTATGTATCATTCCAGGACAACGTTAACTTTGACAAGGCTAATACATTCTTTGACAAAGCCGTAAAGACAGTTTGTGACGAGACGGTAATATTTAACTGCATAAAACTGTACCTGACCTATGGCACGCCTCAGATGGCAATAGATTTCTGCCAGCGCAACATGAAAAAGTACAAGGACAAGAATAAACCCGGACTCTTTAACTTTTTCCTTGCACAGATTTATTTTATGACCGGAGATGTTGCCAGTTCAAATAAGGCTCTTGATGAGGCTGAAAAAAACTTCAAGAAACAAAAGGATGAAGAATGGCTTGCAAACTGTGAGCAGCTTAGGTCTGACATGGGTAATGCCAGATAAAAATTAATAAAGTAAGCCTCAAAAAACTGCTGTTGATTGGGGCATAATATATTTAAAGTAGTTGGGAGGCAGGTTTCATATTTGATTTGTTGCTTTTGGGAAAACCTGAATGCAAGACTTGAAATATGAAATCCGGCTGTTATGGAAAAAAGTTGGAGACATTATGAGAAAAAGTTTGTTCATTATGGTGGCACTATTGTGCCTGGTTTCCTGTGCCCATGAGGTTACGGATACGGTAATTCTTAATGCGGGCCAAAGCTTGACAGCGCAAATAACGGAATCTGAGCGTGTTTATGTTGTGCGGGATACTTTTGACTTGCATGGAGAGGAGCTAGTCATTCCGTCAAATTGTATTCTGGAATTCGCCGGTGGAATAATAAAAAACGGAACCGTAAATTTCAATAATACAAAGATTGCCGGTTATGCCTGCTTTTCCGAATGCAATTACAAGGGCATCATCTTGAATGATGAGGTTAACCTAAGCTGGTTCAAATTTGAGGACGGAGGAACATATTCGTATACTCAGGAAATCGACAGGAAATATGTGACAATAACCATCAACTCCTACCATTCAGATACCCTCCAGCAGATAATAGACTGTTGCAAACAGGGCGCACAACTGAATGTTGACAAGGTTTATGGAATAAGGGATCCAGTTACAATTACAAAAAAAATCTACCTTAAAGGCTTTGACCGTAGCGAAGGAATCTATGCGGACAGAATAATCCAGAACATGGAATATGGATTCCATAACTGCGGTGGAATAAAATCACTCTTTATTGTTGAAGAAGGCGGAGAAGTTTCAGTTCAGGGGCTTTCATTAGTCGGATACACAAGCCTTTACATGGGTGGTCAGCTTTGGGAAAAAAGCTATGGCAATGGTAATGCCCTGCGTGCACCGTATGCTCTTTGCGGCATAGACGTAAAACGCGGTGGAAAAATCAAAGAGGTTCATGATTCAAGTTTTGTAGCCTTTACATATGGAATACGAAGTGATGGCGGTTCAATTGGTTACATAAGGAATTCTTATTTCAGCTTGTGCCGTTTTGGCTTTTGGGCAAACAACACATCCAATTTTGAATGCCGTGGATGCCGCTTTAATTCAAATGAGCTGAACTTTCACTTTTACGAGAAAAACTTGAATTACGTAGGACCTCAGTCCAACTGGGAACCGTTAAAGGAAACAGATGCTGACCAGATTGCAAGAATTGGAGGCGGCGTATACCTCAGTAACTGCGAGAACGTAAAGATAATCAACAGCCGCTTTGAGTTCAACTTTATCCAGGCAATAATTGACAATTCGGCAAGGAACATCACGATACACAACTGCATCATGGACACTGCCACCTTATGTCATGTTGCGGTAAACAACCAGGGGAATACCATTCCTTCCGGATATGCCAGGGCAATAGACAATTTTACCCTAAGCTCGTGTACATTGGCACGCGGGGCAAGGTGTGACATACGGGATGAACCCAGTGTTCCTGGATTTGGCATATTCTACATCGCAGATCTTGGAGACAGGGGATGCCTCCTGAACTTTAAGAACATAATCGTCTCCGATGACATGGAAGTTGACAAGACGATAGATGCAAATTACGAAGACAATATATTTGACATCTTTACAACATCTTACGTAAATCCATGTGTTTTGAACCTTGAGGGAAACTCTTTTTACAATTCCGATGCCACAAAGATATTCAATGCAGTGGAAGGAAGCTTCGGTTCATTCAGGATAAATGATTACGGAAATGATTATGGGGACAAAACAATAAAGTCTGGCGTTTCTTCTGTTATAACTATAGTGGAGAAATAAAATGAAAAAGTTTATAAAAGTAATATCAGTAATTGTATGTTTGACGGCTTTGGCCAGCTGCAAGATTGACCTGGAGTATGAGGGCGGCAAGATATATACAGATAAGTCGCCGGAAAACTCTTCCATGGGATATAAGACGCTCAGGTTCGGAACTTCTTTTGCATCCCAGGTTTCGTCCCAGAATTATGTTTACATAGTTGATTCAAGTTTTGATTTGGGGGGTGCAAGTACTGCCATTGGAGAGAATTCGATATTAAAATTTACGAAAAACGGAAGCATTAAAAACGGTACGGTAACTTTCAACAATACATATCTTGATGGGGACCCATGCTTCAGGAATGTTGTCTTTGAGGGAAACCTTCTAAACAGGACAGTAAACCTTTCTTGGTTTGGACCGAACAGGACAGTACAGGAAGAAAAAGATGCCACAAGGAAAAACACACAGATCATTTCCGAGGTATTGGAATGTATGGGTGACACCCTGATTGTAGATGGCTTTTACCCGGTAAGCTCAATAATCAACATCAAAAAGTCCATAAACCTAAGGAGTCCGGACTGGAACGAAAGCCTTTGCACCAGAACCTACGACAATCCCTATGAACCTACAAACGGTTTTTATTCAACAGACGGAAACAATTCTATTTTCAAATTCTTTCAATATCAGGATGAAAACGGAAAGGACAAGGTGAAGGGCAGCATGAACATGTTCGGTATTTATCTTAAGGGAAATCCGGAAAAATACCTGAATGCCACAAAATATGAGACAGATGAATCAAAGCTTACTTGCGGTGTTTTCCTTCCATGGGGTGGATCACTGGCCGCCGTGTATAACTGTAAGTTTGAGGGCTTTACTCAGGGAATCAGATCCTTGGGCGGTTTCATAGAAAAGCTTCAGAATACAACGTTCAATGCCTGTGAGCTTGGTTTTTATGCCATCTATGCATCGGACTTTGAAGTATTCAGCTGCAAATTCACAAACTGCATGCCTAATTACAAGCTGAATGTTGTCCCTGACGTTTCTGGCCTTAGGCAGGTTGGATGCGGCTTTATGATTGAAGGCTGCGGTATGGTCAACTGTGCCAATAACCTTTTTGAAAACAATTTCATAAACCTTATAATAAATGAGGTTGCTATAATCATAAATATCTCAAACAATGAATTCAGGAATCCCGTTTTCAATGACATCTATGTATATAATGATTACACTTATGTAAGGGGGCCGTTCTACTTTACGACGGGAAAGGAAGACATGCACCGCATATGCATAGATAACGTTGTAATAACGGAAAACAATTTTACAAGAGATAAAAATGCCCTTGGAAAAAGCTTTGTGATGTTTGCAAACGGATATCATGCGCTTTATAACCATGGCTTTATTGAAAGTGACAGGACAACAAACCTGATAATAGCAAATAATGATTTTATTGATAAGAGGCCTGTTGTTCCAGAAGACGAGGCAATCTTTGTGGTCTCAAACAAAAAGGAATTAAAAAGCAAGATAACATGCAATAACAATAATTTTGCATCTACAAAAGCAAATTACTATGCGAACCTCATGGACGGAAGCTATGGAAAATTTACTTTTGTAAACAGTTCGAATAAATTCCCAATAGGAGTGTCAGAGTCAAAATTGTATAACAACAATTCAAACGTAATTGTTTGTGAATAGAAAAATTTTAAAAAACGGAGTTGCGTATGAAAAAAGTAATTTGTGCAATGGGATTAATCATGTTATGCTTTACGGCATGTCAGATTAATGTTGAAAATCTTGTGGATTATGTTCAAAGGGAAATCTACAAGCCTGCGTCGGGAGAGATAGTTCTTGATTCATCAAAAAACATCGAAAGCCAGCTTACGGAATCTGGAAAAACTTATGTAATCCGCGATGGATTTGATCTTGGTAATAAGGAAGTGACCATTCCTTCAAATTCTGTCCTTAAATTTTTTGGCGGGACACTTTATAACGGAACAATCAACTTTAACAAAACAAAAATCACCAGCCTTACTGATCAGAACTTTGAGCTGTTCAACAATTGCTCTTTTAAGGGCAGTTTGGATAATTCAGAAGTGAACCTTGGATGGTTTAATGTTGAGGACGGCAATACAACAAAATATAATGGTGCCACATTAAAAACACATGATGCGACCAAGATTCAGCAGGTGTTGGATATCTGCAAGTCAGGCGCACAGTTGAATGTTGGAAAAATCTACATTATAAGATTGCCTGTTTCAATTACAAAAAAAATCAGCATTAAGGGAGTGGACAGAAGCGAGGGAATCTATTCAACAATGATTCCACAGAATATGGAATATGGATTCTATCAGTTGATGTTCAAGTCTGCTTTTGTGGTTAAAAATGGCGGAGATCTTTCCATGCAGGGAATATCTGTTGTTGGAAGCATAAGCACGTATATCGGCGGTCATATTTACGAAAAATACTATGGAAGTACCGGTGCAGCTCTTTCCTCTCCAGTATGCATGTGCGGAATTGATGTGGAGCAGGGCGGAAAGATTTCGGAGATACATGACTCAAGTTTTGTCGCCTTTACTTATGGAATTAGAAGTCAGGGCGGAAAAATAGGATTAATCAAGAATTCCTACATGAGTTCCAACAGGTTCGGTTTTTGGGCAAAGGACAGCTCTGATTTTGAATTAAGGGGATGCCGCCTGAATACAAACCTTTTGAACTTCCACTTTTATGAAAAGTCATTGAACGATCCTTCCAAGACACAGTTAAGTCCTACAAAACAGACTGATGCCGCAGACATTGCTCGTCTTGGTGGAGGTCTTTACATTAACAACTGTTCTAACGTGAACATAATTAACTGCCGCTTTGAGTTCAACTTTATGCATGCCATATTGGACAATGCAAACAAAAACGTAAACATCCACAATGCCATATTTGATACGGGCACCTTATGCCAGCTGATGATCAACAATCAGGGCTCAGGCTCTTATTCTGCATCAAATCCGGCTTTTTCCAACGTAAAGATAAACTCATGTACTTTTGCACGTGGAGCAAGATGTGACGTCCAGAACGAGAAAAGCCATTCAGGATTCGGAATTTTCTATATCTGCGACAAGGGAGACCGTGGTGCAAACATAGAAATAACAAACAACATTGTCTCGGACAACATGGAAGTGGACAAAACAATTGATGTAGTATACGAGGATTATATTTTTGACATCTATAACACTTCTTCAAACGGAACAAACTACACTGTAAGGGGAAATTCTTTCTATAATTCAGAGGCAAAGAGTGTTTACAACATTGTGGACGGAAGTTCAGGAACCTTTAACATAAAGGCTTCAGGTAACGATTACGGCTCAGTTAAAAAGGTTTCCGGAACAAGTTCTGTGTTAAAACTTTCAGAATAAAAAGTGGAGGAATAAAATGAAAAAAGTGTCAAAGATTTTAATTGAAGTTTTAACAGGCTGCCTGATATTATCCTTAACGGCATGTACCAGTCAGATTCCCTTAGATCATGAGGAAAAAGTCATCTATGTGGAAAAAGCTCCTACTGAACATTGTCTGGGATATGCAGTACTTGAACCAGAGGATGAGTTTAAGAAAATAGTTACCAGAGAAAGAATGATATATGTCCTGAACGATGAGTTTGACCTTAAGGGTGGCTCCGTTTCCATTCCTGGGAATTCAATCCTTGTTTTTTCAGAAGGCGGAAAAATCGTAAACGGAAATGTGACCTTTAATTCAACTTATCTTGAAGGTGAAGTAAAATTCAAGGATGTAAGTTTTGCAGGAACATTGATCAATAAGACTGTAAATCTTTCATGGTTTGGAGCTACTACGGTTTTGTCGGAGGAAAAGTCTAACACAAGAAAGAATTCCGCAATAATCGCAGAGGTTCTTGGCTGTATGGGCGATACCCTGATTGTAGACGGTTTTTATCCTGTAAGTTCAGTAATTACTGTCTCAAAAAGCGTAAATTTAAGAAGCCCGGACTGGAACGAATCACTTTGCAAGAAAAATTATTATGATGACAATTACAAGCCTTCAAATGGTTTCTTTACAAACGGAAACATAAGCATTTTCAGCTTTACCACAAAGGGAAGCATGAATCTTTTTGGAATATACCTAAAGGGAAATCCAGATCTCTTCAAGGGAAGTACCATACCGACAAATGCGGGTACCGCCGCCCTGTCAAATGAAACCTGGAGTGGAGGTTCCATAGCGGCGGTATATAATTGCAGGATCGAAGGTTTTATGGAGGGAATAAGAAGCATAGGTGGATATATAGAGAAGATTCAAAACACGACCTTTGACTCATGCTGTGTGGGTGTTTATGCACTTTATGCCTCTGACTTTGATATATTCGGATGTAGATTTACAAACTGCATGCCTAATCTTTCTGCACCGGCAGTAAACGATTCAACCTTTACAAATTCAAATATGAATGACCTGAGGAAATGCGGCTGTGGAATTATACTTGAAGGCTGTGGAATGGTAAATTTTGCCAATAACCTTCTGGAGAATAACTTTGTAAACCTTCAGCTGATAGAGGCAGACATCATCATAAACATAAGCGACTGCACGTTCAGGAATCCTGGTTTTTGTGACATGTATTTTTATAACGATTATGCGGGCTTTGGAACAAATCTTTATTTCACCCTGGGAGCTAGTGACCTTCAGAAATACTGCATGGATAATATCGTTGTCCACAATAATACTTTTGAACGCTCAAGCAAGGCTGCAGGAAGATGTGTCGTGCTTCTTAAGAACCGTCAGATTGCCCTGGGATCAAATGGAAGGGAAGTGGAACATGACCGTGTTACAAATTTTGTATTCTCAAACAATACTGTAAAGGATACAAGACTTTTAACTACATCGGATGAGTCAATTTTTACTGTTGTAAACAAGGATGAAACTCAAAGTCATGTAACATGCACTCAGAACAGCTTTACAAACAGTAAGGCAAGTTACCTTGTAAATGCCGTCACAGGAAGTACTGGAAAATATACTTTCCAATGTTCAAAGAATTCCATGCCATCAAACATACAGGAGAAATCTGTAAAAGGTGAAAAAGGAATAATAAGTTTTGAATAATAAAACAAATATGACAAGGAGTAAAAGATGAAAAGGTTAATGACAATTGTTTTAATGTCTGCTGCGATCTGTTTTAATGCCCTTAATGCAATGGCACTTGAATCTGCTGCATATGAGGGAACTGCCCATACTGTCGAAGACAACACCTATGCCATGATGAACGTTCTTGACTGGAATAAGCTTGAATTTGACAAAACGCTGGTATTCTCAAACATGAATTCAACAAGTTCAGGAAATCTTGCAGGAGTTTTTCACATAAACAAGCAGAATGTCCTGGGACTTTCATGGGAAGGCAATTTATGGTCGGAAACATCGTATAATTCTCTTACTGGTTTTTATGGATGGGATAAATATGCATTTACATTGAACTTTACGGAATACATGAGCCCGGCATGGTACATGGATTCTGACATATGTTCGGACTATAAGAACCTTGGCGGCAAGGCGGAATTCGGATATTTGATAAATCAAATGTTTGCGGCAAAGCTAGGACTAGGTTTTTCCAAGGTTACAGGAAGGATAAATACATCGGACATCAATTATTCAAATTTCACTGTAGTGGCAGAACTTGTCTATAATATGAAGGATGAGGAGAATTTTAAATTCAAGCTTTTGTTGGGATATGACGGTGATTTTGCGGCAAGAAAGGCAACTGTAGGAAATACACAGACAGAGACAAATTACAGCAAGAACGTCATAACAAACGGTGCAAAGCTTTTGTACAAGTCAGGGAATTTCTCTTATGGCTTGAATGCTTCCATCCCGATAAGTTTTGTTTCAGGAGACGGCATTTCAAAGGATGTTACCTTTGACTTTAATCTGTCCAACGGCTTTTCCGTTACATTGCAGCCAGACAAGCTCTTGTTCAATACAGGCGCAGAGATAATGTTCCCGTCAATATACCTGCACGAAAATGCAGATTCTGAGACAGGAATATTCTATACGACATTCTATGCCGGCTTCTCATTTATCCTGAACAATTATATAAAGGTTGATTTGTGTACAGGACTTAATCCAAATAACGGAATAACTTTCGACGACTTATGGCACCAGAATTTCAACATCAGCCTTTCTGCAAGATTCTAAACCTTTAACGAATTGGTTTAAAAAAATGCCACCGTCAGACTGCAGGCATCTGTTGTGGGATTTCTGCAGTTTAACGGTGGAATAAAGAATCACATGTAAAAAAAACTATTTCTTTAATATCTTTTTCATGTTCGTGATGACTTTCTTTGTCTTTACATTTTTTGAGTTTGTAACAAGAAGGACAAAATTGTCAGCAAGGATTTCTTCTGCATGAATGATGTAGCCTGTGTTTTCTCCTACAAGACTCAGGTAATTCGGTATCTGGTTGAATGTATACAGTGCATAGTTGTCATTCACTTTCTTGACCTTTGTATTGTCTCCGTTTTCTTCCAATGCACAGAAAGCAAGCATCATGTAATCAAAGAATTCTCCACCCTTAGCCTCGTCATAATCGCCTACAGCAAGCAGAATCGGCATTACTTTTTCTTTTTTACCGTTGATTGTTGAGTTGAAGTAATATGAATTGCTAACGGAATCAGGGTTCGTTATCTTATACTGTGCCATGGTTGATTCAAATTCAAGTTCATTTGTCTTATAGAAGCCGATGCTGTTATAGAGTTTTTCCCTTACGTCAAGATTGTTCTTGGAGAAAATGTGGAAGATTTCATGAATCATAAGTTCCTCCATGGCATTAAGGTCTGCCATGTTGATCATGTTCTTGGAGAAAACGATGACATTATTATGCCTGCAATATGCCGAATCTCCTTCTTCTTCTCCTGTTGTCTTTACAAGATAGATTTCTTTGGGAAGCATTACCTTGTATTTCTTGAACAAGGGTATGATTTCACCAAGAGCGGTATTGAGGTAAAGCTTTTCCTCATCCGTCCAGTCCATGGCCTGTTTGCCAATAAAGTCAAGATATTCCTGCTTTGTAACCTTTTTGCTTGTCTTTAATCTGGCAGACATGTCAAATTCAGAAAGGTTGTTTGTAAAATCATCTTCGGTCTTAAGGAGTTCGCTTCCCTTGGCCTTGTCCGCAAAGATGAATTCCGTTTTACTTGAATCAACACAGTCATTTGCAAATGCAATCCCGGCTGCAACAAATGCAAGAACCATAAATATAATCTTTTTCATTTCTCTTTTTCCTTCTTATGTGAAATATTTTATTTGTATGTGCTGGAGCTAACAGTTTCAATCTTGCCATCAATAAGCAGTTTCACATCCTTTATGAAATCATCGAACTTTGGCATCTTTTTGTATGAAACGGTGGTTGTAGAATGAGTATTTGTTTCGACGTCATCATATCCAAGATAATAAACATCATAACCCAGCATAGCAGTATAACCGTCATATTCAAGATTGATTCCCCTGATGAGTTTTCCATCTTTATATTGGTAGCAGGTTATTGAATTGTAAAATTCTCCGCTTTGGTCAATTTTCTTGTATACTGCAAAGTCATAACCCTTGTAATCAAAGGAATATATGTTTATGTATTGATAGTTCTTTATTTCTTCGTCATCAGATTTCTTCCAGAGCTCTACAATCTTTTTCTCATATTTCTCTGCTTTTTTATAATCACCTGTGGAATAAAGAATGACAACCATAAGATTGTTCATTGCAAAAGAATCCTTGTCATGCTTAAGGTATTCTTCCACATAAGGTTTAGCCTTCTTGTAATCCTTTAATTCATATAAAACAAAAGCCATTGCATATGCGGAATCAGGAGATTTGTCCAGCTCGTAGAATTTTGAGTAATTTTCGTATGCCTTTTGATAATCACCCATACCCTCATAAATCACACCCAACATTTCATAGGGCCTGACTTTCTTGGGATCCAGTTCCTTACATTTGTTCAGATAAACAATGGCATTTTCATAATCTTCGGCGAAGAAGTACGTACCGGCAAGATAATCATAGGCATCGTAAAATTCAGGATCCATCTGAATAACAGTATTAAAATACTTTTTGGCCTCTGCATCTTTTCCCATCCTGAAATTTGCAAGTCCCAGATAAAAATAATCAGAAATGGTATATGAGGATTCATCATTTTCCTGTATGGAAGAGATAATGGCCTCATATTGTTTGTTTTTGTCCATCGCATCATACTTTTCATTTTTGTAGTCAACAGTTTTTGCAAAACATACAAAAGAACACAGTAAAACAAATAATAATGTAATCTTTTTCATATTTTACCTCCTAAGTTTTAATCAAGAGACACGTAACCGACTTTTTCAACCAGCTCCTGTCCTTGTGAAGACTGTATCCAGTCTATGAATTTTTTAGTATTCTCCGATTCCCTGCCTTTTACAGTTATGGCATAGAAATTGTCCATAATGGGGTAGGTTTTGTTCCTTATTGTTTCTTTGCTTGCCTCAACTCCATTAAGCTTAAGTATTTTTATGTTTATATTATTATTCATGGTTTGGACGTAATATCTGAATGAATATCCTATTGCATTGCTGTGATTCTGATAGTCCGAAACTTTGTCCATCAATCCACCCATTCCGTCAATGACCTGGTGTGTTTCCGGCTTGAGCAATTCCACATCTTTCCCCATGACCTTAAGAAATGCTGTCTGGCTTCCACTGTTTGTATCGCGCTGGAATGGCCTTATCTCCTTGTTATTGCCGCCTAGTTCCTTCCAGTTTGTAATTTTTCCGGTGTATATGTCCTTTATCTGTTCGATTGTGAGGCTGTCTACGGGATTCTCTTTGTTTACAATGAAAACAAAAGCCTCATAACCAATGGGATACATGTTGAATTCTATTCCGGCATCTTCTGCTGCCTTAAGCTGTTCTTTGGATGGTTGCGCCACAAAAATAATGTCATTCTTTCCATTGATCAACCAATCATAGGCTCCAGTGGTCGTGTTATAGTTGACCAGATTATTGACATCACAGTCAGAAGGATAAACCGCTTCCACAAAAGAACAGTAAATCGGAAACAGGGCTGTAGCTCCATCAACAACGGGAAGCTTGTCGTCATTTGTAAACTTTAAAGAAGGTTCTGCATCCAGATGGGCAAGATTCTTTGAATTTGAAAATGGCCTGTAGCTGTAATATGTAAGAGTTGGCTGATAGATTGTAATGGAAGGTATGTAGGAATTCTTATAATACTCTTCTGCAAAAATTGAACCGGTCATTAAAAGTATAACGATGAAAAGACCTATTATGGTTTTTTTATAGAAAATTTTATTTGCAATACTGTATGTTATGAATCCGATTAAAACAACAAGAACAATTCCAATAAGAGGAACAAGTAAACTTGAATCCAATCCGGTAAACGCAGCCATAATCCATAATAAAAAAACAGGGATGATAAGGACCAATATGGAAACAATGACGGCAATAATTGTACTTGTTTTTTTCATGTTTTATCTCCACAAAACCATGTCACAATATAACAGGGAAATCCAAATATTTTAAGCTACAGCCTGTATGGTACCTGAACAGTTTTTTCCATGCCGTTCCGAACGACTGTTATGTTCCAGGTGTCACCTATACTGGCAGTTTCTATGAAATTCAAGTAATCGTCCACCGAATGTATGGCAGTTCCGTTTATGTCTGTAATGATGTCACCATGAAAGAGATTTGCATAATATGCTGGAGTGTTGTTGTAAACTGTATTTATAAGGCAGCCTGTATTCTGCTTGTAGTGATTCCTGTCTTCATTTGTAAGGTTAGAAATTGAAAAGCCTGGGGCATAATCAATCCTGTTTTCCTCTGGAATGGAAATAAACAGATATGCGCAATAATCAAACCTCTGAGTTGAATATGTCTGTGTCGTGTAGTTTGTGGTAGTATATGCGCTTACAGAACCAAAGGGACTTACAACGGTGTGAACGCTTGTATATGGAACCATGTTGTAGGAGATTCCTGTGCCTGTGTAATCCTTGGTCCAAATAGCGATTTTAGCACCGTTTTTCTTGCACAAATCCCTAAGGGAAGCATTTATCTCTTCAATTGGAAACTGTGTGCCGTTGAATTGTGTATAGCCTATGCAGCGATGCCAGTCTGAAGAAAGCTCCCAGAATTTAGTGTCCAGGTCGGTCACTGCGATGATTTCGGGTTCTTCATCTGCCTTTAAATAAGATGCCTCAGGAAAATAGTTTGCCTCATACCATGGAGTGAATGAAGTGTTGAATCCAGTAATCACACATCCAGATAAAAAAATGGAAGCGGCAATCAAAAACAAAAATCCTTTTTTCATAACAATTCCTCCTGTTTTCATCTTTTATAAATCTTAAAAAAATATATCAGGACTATAAGTATTATGGCACCCAGTGCAATAGATCCCAATACAATGAAAATCGTTGACAGAACCCTCATGGCTTTTGAAACTGTTTTCCCTTTTTTTATTCTGCAGCGGCCAATGACATGAAGGATCATTCCTATTATTCCAAATAACAGTCCAAGCAGCAAGCCCAGAAAAATGAACAAACCTAAGATGTCAACAAGCAGAATGCTTATAAAACCCATTTCTATGCTCCACCATACCTGTATATGCCGTTAAGTGAACACAAGTGACATTAAAACTTGGCATATCAGGCTTGTGTTCGCAAAATTCCGGCTTTAATTCTTTCATTAAAAAAGAATGTGTAGAATGATTATTTTTTGAGCCTGTCTTCAAATGACTTGAAAACGATGTTTTTGTCAATTGTCTTTAACTGCTCGTATTTAGATAATTGAAACGCAATGCCTTCTTCTTTTGCATTCTTATATACTCCGGACTTAAGCTGTTGTTCAATATTGCCGGCGATAAAGGCTAACAGGAAGATGGATCCATATTTGCTATCTGATATTTCTTTCGGCAGGGCGTCATAATCGACATTTACACTTAGGAGGTCACTTTCTACTGCATAATTAAGTATGTCAGAATATTTCTTAAAAGTCTTCTCAGAGAAATCCTTTTCCTTCTTAAAGCTGCTGATGAGTTTAAGCATCTGGTCCTTTTCCTTTTTTGTAATCTCTGACGGCCAGATTTCATCGACTAATTCTGTAATACCAAAAGATGATGCGTTCTTATGGCTTTCAATTACATCTTTCCATTCCTCAGGAACAGGCAATACTTCGTCAGGATTGTCCAGGTTGGAAATGGCAAAAACTACGGAACCGCCTTGAACATGTGATGGTGCAATTGAAAGGATTTTGTTTTTCAGGCTGTTAAGGTTTTTCTTTCCCGTTACGTCGAACCAGACATTTGACTTTCCGACAGGCCTTAAGGCAATGATTACATAGCCTTCGCCCATGTCATTGTTTTTCTTGTTAAAGGCAAAGATTTCTTCCTGGACCTTTTTAATGTAGTTGGAGAATTCCTGTATATCTGGGCTGCGTTCACTTAATTCTTCATTTGACTGAAACAGAATGATCTTGTCAAAAGCCTTGCTCTGTGAAAAAGCTGACATGACAAACATAAAATTGATTAAAACCAAAAAAACAGTTTTTTTCATACTTTTTTCCTCCAATGCCACTGTTTGGGTGTGGCAATAACAGTTTTTAATATAATCAGCATAAAGCACTTTTCATCATAAAGCGTCATGCAGATAACCATAAGAATAATTCTAACACAGCAATAATTAAAAATCAAGTTTCAAGTACTGATTGCAGGAATATACAATTTACTTCCTGCATCTAAAGAAAATAAAGTCAGGCTGATGAATGACGCCTCCAAATATATCCGGATATTTAAGGCGGATCTCTTCGGGCAGTGATGATTCCTGACATTCCTCAATTATGAATCCGGCTGCAACAAGCTCGTTTATCAATGTGGAGAATTTCCTGTGATAAACCTCATAGTCGTCAACAACCCAGCGGAAATGCCTTAGACCTTCAATTCCATAATTATGAAGGTTTGCATAAAGCCTTTCACCTTTTTCTGTCCTCGTATATCTGTCATAAACTCCATCGTATGCAGTTGATATGGGATGAGACATTGAAAACACGCAATAACCGTTTTCATTCAGCATGTCATGTATGCGCTTCATCAGTTTGCCAAAGTCTTCTACATAATCAAAAGCCAGCGAACTTGTAATCACATCAAAAGTTTCATCAAGCTCCTCCAGATCTTCAAATGCCATCCGTCTGTATGTTATGTTGGCTGCCGAATTGTTTTCCCGTGCATAAGAGAGCATTTTTTCAGAGATGTCAATTCCAAGGACAGACAGGGCACCGCTTTTTGAATATTGAAGTGCATGCTGGCCCATACCGCATCCGATATCAAGAACCTTCTTTCCCTTAAGCTCAGGCAGCATCCTGGTTATTATGGGCGTTTCTATTACATCATTAAAATTGGTTTCAGATGCCCTAAGATTCTTAAAGTTTTCATAGAATGAATCATTGTCATAAATGTTCTGCTGTGCCATATTTCAATTTCCTTAACTCAGTGTAGAGTTCCTTTATGTCATAATCATAACTTTCCGGTATGATAAAAGATCTGACAGGGCTTATGCGACATCCAGCTCACTTTAATTTCTTGCGGTGGTACTCTTCCTTGGATTTGTACATTATCTCGTCTACTTCCTCTATGGCCTGCATGAGCTTTGCGTTTTTGTCCGGAAGAAATTCCTTTATGCCCATGCTGACGGAAAGGGAATAGGGCAGGGACATTGTCTTGGTTCTTTGAGCAAGGTCTTTCTTGAGCTTGTCCTGATAGTCAATTTTTGCGTTCCCTGTTTTTGTTCCGATTACTACAAATTCGTCTCCACCATAACGTATTGCAAGAAATGATTTTGGGAAAATGTCCTTTATCGCTTCGGCAACAGTTTTTACGGCAAGGTCTCCGTGAAGGTGACCGTATCTGTCATTGATTACCTTCATGTCGTTGATGTCGACAAACATTATGAGGGTGTTTTTGTTCGTAACATTATTTTTGAAGAAAAGGTCCTGTGCAAAAATATCAAGTCCCGTTCTGTTCAAAAGGCCTGAAAGGGCGTCCTGGGTTGAAAGTACTGTAAGCTGTTCGCTCATCAGCTTGTAGCCGAGTGTCTGCCTGAATTTTTCTATGCTTGCTCCAAAATCCCTGCTCCAGTTATATCCAACCTTGTCACGAAGCATCTGGAATGAATCTTTTGAAACATAATACCCCTGAAGGTACCTGAGGTTAAAAATGGGAATGAAAAGATATGTGCTGGGGTTATCATCTTCCATTGATTCGGGAATAAGGTTTCTTGTAGGTATGACCTGCTTTGAAGGATCTTTTGGCTGAGCTTTTCCACTCTTTATGTTGACCAGGACATGCATCTTTTTTCCGTAGTCTGTGCTGCTCTGGTATGTATATTTGACGTTTACAAGGGATTTAATGACTTCTTCCTTTATCAAGATTGAAAAATCCTTTCCCTCAAAGTTATTCCTTCTTTCAAAATACTTTTGAAGTGAATCCTCCAGGCCTCCGATACTTTCATTCTGGATGAATACGTTCTCTATATGGCGAAGGTGGCTTGCAAATCTTGGAGATGCGTCAATTTTCTGTGGAGAGAACATGCTGTAGATTTTCTGTTTGCCCGTAAGTTCCTTCATGCATCCGCAGCTTTGCCTGTAATAGGGGATGGCCCTTATTTTCTTAAATACAGGAGTTTCACCCCCGTCAAGTACAATTTTAGCCGCTTCTTCTCCCATTTTGTCCGATTTCATGTTGACTGTGGATATAGACGGTGTTACACAGCTTGCAAATGATATGTCATCAAAACCGATTACCTTAAGGTCATTAGGGACATCCACCTGATGTTCCAAAGCCGCCTTGATAACAGCCATGGCCGCCCAGTCATTTATGCAGACTACAGCATGGGGCAGTTTTTTCCCTTTGGCAAATATCTTCTGGGCTTTCTCGTAGGCAAAATCAAAGGTCCAGTCTCCATTTAAATATACATTGTTTTCCGGAATGGGCAGGTTGTGCTCGGTCAATGCTTCCTTGAATGCCGAAAAATTTGATTCTGCCCCTTCTTCTCCGTTTGGACCGCCTATATATGCGAATTCTGTTATACGGTGCTTTTCTATAAGATGTGATACAAGTTCCTTGAATACGCGGTGGTTGTCGCTGCCTACATACTGCAGGCCTTCCATGCGCTCATTTATGGATACGGCCGGAACTCCTGATTTTTGGATTCTGCGTCTTTCTTTCTCTGCCATTTCCCTGTCATTCAGGAGATTGGGCATAAAAACAATGCCGTCAAAATCTGCCGGATTGATCAGGTCAAAAATGGCAAATCCTGTCGTGTTTGGGGATCCGTCTGACTCATAAGATTTGTAGGTTGTAAAAACATACAGGTCTGCGTTTCTTTTGCGGCATGTTTTCTCCAGTCCTTCAAGAACAGCGAGGACATAATCAACCGCCCAACCGGATGTTAATACTGCTATTTTTTTCTTTCCCATTAAAAATCCCTTGTCAAAAGCCTTTGAAATTCCAAAAAGACCTTACATATATTGTAATTTTTCATTTAAAAAAAGTCAAATTCCTTTTTTAACTTTTTTCGATAAACCTCTGTGGTATTGACTAAAAGGCTTAAAATTGATAGATTTATTTACCCCTTGGAGCTGCGTATGTGGCTCCCATATAATGTCCATAAGGAGAAACGTACAAATGAGAAAGTATGAACTTATGACTATCTATCCCGTTGAGGATGATAAGTACAAGGCCGGAATTGAAACACTCCGCGCTGACCTGGCAAAATTCGGTGCAGAAATCGAAAAGGAAGAGCCGTTTGGTGACCGTGACCTTACCTATGTGGTAAAGAAGCAGAAGAGAGGACGCTTTGTTCTCCTGAACATCAAGGCAAATCCTTCAAAGATTACAGAACTTG
The DNA here is from genome assembly GCA_016281495.1 of Treponema sp. Lineage (GTDB taxonomy): Bacteria > Spirochaetota > Spirochaetia > Treponematales > Treponemataceae > Treponema_D. The sequence goes on from JAEEIU010000007.1 coordinate 22,863, forward strand.
ACGCACAGTTCAAATTCAACACAAATCTCTTGAAGTATCTTTTTGTCGTAAAAGAAGAAAAGAACGCATAATTTAATATCGAAATCTATTTATAAAAGGAGGTTTATATGAGCAGTGATTTAAACAGTGTAATTCTGATTGGACGTCTTACACGAGATGCAGAGCTTTCTTATCTGCCGTCGGGTTCTGCCGTGGCAAAGATGAGCATCGCCGTTAACCGCAGCCGTCGTGAAGGTGAGCAGTGGGTAAATGAAGTCAATTATTTTGACGTCTCATTATTCGGCAAGCAGGCTGAATCACTCAAACAATACCTCCTTAAAGGTAAACAGATTGCGGTTCAGGGATCCTTAAGACAGGACCGTTGGGAAAAAGACGGTCAGAAATTCAGCAAGGTGAGTATCGTGGCCAATTCAGTTGAACTGCTTGGTGGCCGCTCTGATGGTGGAAGTTTTGGTGGAGGATCAGCTCCTTCAGGCCAGTCTTCCGGGGGGTATCAGATGCGTCCGAATTACGGTCAGTCAACAGGCCCGGCTCAGGGTGCTTATGACGGACCAGATGCCGGAGATTCATTTGGCGGAGATGGAATTGATTTCCCAGAGGATATCCCGTTCTAAAATAAAACGTGACAAGAGGTCACACGTGACAAAAAGTCACAAGGAGAAACACTATGTCTGATGAAGTAAACGTAGAAATGAAAGATGAAGATGTAAATACAGAGCAGCTTGAGGCACAGGGTCGTGAGGATGAAAGCCGTGCAGGCCGCAAGGGAAAGGCATTTTTCCACAAGAAGGTATGCCGCTTCTGTGCAAACAAGGCAAAGATTGATTACAAGGATGCAGATGGACTTCGCCGCTTTACAACTGAACGCGGAAAGATTCTTCCACGCCGCATCACTGGCACATGCTCAAAGCACCAGAAAGAGCTTGCAGTAGCAATCAAGCGTGCCCGCTCAATCTGCCTGTTGCCCTACGTTACGGAGTAAGTACGTTACAGAGTAAACAAATCAATTAAAAGGCCTGCGATCCAACTCCTGGTAACGCGGCCATAAACTTAAACTACAAGAGGAGCTTGTTATGAAAGTAATTTTGAATGATGATGTAAAACATCTTGGTGAAATGGGCGACGTAAAGAATGTTGCCAACGGTTATGCAAGAAACTATCTTTTTCCACGCATGCTTGCAGTTCCATACAACGATGAGACAGTAGCTTACTTTGAGGGTAAGAAGGCTGAAATCGAAGAACGCAAGGCAAAGAAACGCGCAGACAGCCTGACTCTCAAGGAAAAACTCGAGGCCATGACTGTAGAGCTTACAGTTCCTGCCGGCTCAAACGGAAAACTTTATGGTGCCGTTACAAACCTTTCACTTGCAGAATACTTTGCAAAGAACGGCTTGGAAATCGAACGCAAGCGCATCGAAATCCCTGGCCTTACAATCAAGAATGTAGGAAACTACACATTCAAGGTTCACCTGTATGAAACAAATGTTGCAGAAGTAAAGCTTTCTGTTCTTGCCCAGATCGACAAGACCGCTGAGGCAAAGAAAGAAGGTAAATCAGGAAAGTCTTCAAAAGCAGAAAAGACAGAGGAAGCCCCTGCAAAAACAGAGGAAGCTCCAGCTGATGCTCCTAGCGCAACAGAAGAAGCAAAATAATTCTAGCTTAGCTTGACAAAAGAAGGCTGTCGAAGAAAAACTCCGGCAGCCTTTTTTATTTGCATTAGGATTTAGTTATTCATGATCCTTTGATTTATTCTCAAACTTGGTGTAGCTTGAAATAAAGAGGACATCGACATCACCGATAGGACCGTTTCTCTGCTTGGCCACTATAAGCTTTCTGTCTTGAACTGGATTGTATTCTCCTTCCTCTCCATCGGCTTTTTGACCTTTTCGGTTACCGTGTATGAAAATAACCATATCGGCATCCTGCTCAATTGAACCGGAACCCCTGAGCTCGTTCAATCCAGGCTCATTACCTTCTGCGGAACGGGCAACCTGACATAATACAACAATAGGTATGTTGAGCTCACGTGCAAGATTCTTAAGGGATTTGGATATTGCCGACTGCTGTTCATATACAGGCGCATCTTCGTTTTCACTGGAAATAAGTCCGATGTAGTCTATGAAAATGATCTTAACGTCATTCAGGGCTTTCATGCGGCGTGCCATGGTGCGCAAGTCAAGCAGCTTCATGTTCGGTGTGTCAACTATGTAGAGGGGTGACTCATAGCACAAACCTGCGGCATTCTGAATTGCGGTAAAATCTTCAAGACGAAGCATACCGTCGCGGAGTTTGCGGCTTTGTATCCTTGATATCTGGGACAAAAGACGCTGGCATATCTGGTTTGCAGACATTTCAAGGCTAAAGAAACCGCATGGAATTTTCTTTTCGATGGCAATATGCTGCATCATGGAAAGTGCAAGGGCTGTTTTACCCATGGAAGGGCGTGCACCTACGATAATCATTTCGCTGTCCTGGAAACCGCTTGTCATGCTGTCCAGCTCTGTTATTCCTGAAGGTATGCCGGAGAAAGAGTTTTTCTGCTTGTAGCGCTTGTCGATCAGCTCAATTGTCGGAGGAATGATGTCCCTCATGTTGAATATGCTTGAGCTTTCGTTTGTATCCGTAAGCTTGAATATTTTCTGCTCTGCTTCCTCAAGGATTGAACGGCTTTCTTTTGTCTCATCAAAGCTTTCTGCCTTTATCTCTGAGGATATGCGGATGAGGTTTCGCCTTATTGCCTGATCAAGGACTATGTTTGCGTAATAGTCTATGTTGGCAGAGGTAGGAACCATGTCCGTAAGTGAAGAGATGTATGAAACTCCTCCTGCCGCATCGAGCTTGCCTCTTTTGGTAAGGTCATCGATAAGGGTAAGCATGTCACCCTTTACGCTGGATTCAGAGAGGTGTACCAGAGAGTCAAAGATTATCTGATTTCTCTGGTCATAAAAATGAGACGACCTGATGTACAGGACTACCTCGTTTACAGATTCCCAGTTAAGGAGCATTGCACCGAGAGTAGCCTGTTCAGCCTCCAGATTGTGCGGAGGTATTTTGTCTTTCAGTTCCATAAAACCTACTGGTTTAATGCTGAAAGTGTATCAGTATTCAGCAGGATAACCTTGTTGGCAGAGCTTGTTGCGATTATACCCTTGTCTGTGACTGTAATCGGGGTTGTATTCTTAACAGTGGCTGTACTCTTTTGGATCAAGTTCATGTCGCTGTCGTACTTTGCAATGTAATATGAATTGCCAGATTTAATCACACAGTAGTAATAGTTGCCGTCCTTAACCAAAACGGAATCCTGATATACAATTTCCTTGCTTTCGGCTGTTACCTCAAGAGACTGTGCGTCAATGTAGCAGAGCCTTATGGCAGAGTTTGCACCGGCTGTATCACCACAAATAGCAACAAATCCTACAGTCTTTGCATTTGAGCCTGAGCCTTGTGATACGGGAACAATCGTTCTTCCGCGAATGACTTTAACCGGAGACTGAGTGATGATGTTTCCGGTTGTAGAATCAATCTTTACAAGAGATGCCAGCTGCTTTTTCTCGTCAACTATGATCATGCCGATGGCGGCGTTCCTGTCCTGTTCGTCTGCGAGTGCCTGAGAAAGGAGCTTCTGCTTGTCCTTGGCGATTTCGGTGCGTTCTGTTGTGGCTTCTGCAAGCTTTTTGTCTGCAACTGCCTGTGCCTTTTCCGCATCCTTCTGAGCCTGTGCTGTCTGCTGCTTCTGTGCCTCTGCCTTTTCCTTTTCGGCTTGTGCTACTGCCTGTGCTTCCTGAGCTTTCTTCTGTAGATCTGCATCATCAGGGTTTGCTGCTGCCTGTGCCGCTGCCTGTGCCGCATTCTCATTTGCCTTGTTTGCGGCTTCCTGCTGCTGTGCAAGCTGCTTGTTCTGCTGTGCTGCTGTCTGGGCTGCTTCCTGAGCTTTGTTTGAATAGTCGGTTGCTTCCCTTTGCTTTATGTCTGCAAGATTTTTCCTTTCGTCAACACCGAAGTCATCTTCCTCCTTGATTGAGGCGATAACCTTTTTGTCAGAGATTACAGAGGTGTCTACCGCAGAAAGTGAGCTGGACATGTCAAAGAGGGGAATGACAATCTGTGTGTTTCCCGGCCAGTCGCTCCAGTTCGTGCTTAAACCACAGTCTTCCTCGGTAAGGTTGCGTGTTACCACTGACTTGTATTTTGCATTGAAGACAGAGAGGTTCTGCCTGTAAACTGCATTGTAAACCGTTATGAACGTGGCGATTGTTGAGGCATCGCTTGCATTGTATCCGTAAGCGTCGATAAGGTAGCCTGCAATGATGCGCCTGAGGTTTGTGATATGGTCTACGGTTGCATCCTCGTTTATGAAAAGGATGTCTGCGTCCATTTTCTTGTCATCGCTTGTGTCAATTGCATGTATGACTGAGTACTTTGTGTTAAGCCCATAGGCTCCGGCCTGATTAAGGTCAATTGCAACCTGACGTCCGAGATTACCACCAATTTCTGTAATTGAAGCGGCTGATTCAATAAGTGCATGTGGTCCGGAATAGCTGTTGAATTCAACGACTTCGCTTCCTGTACTCTTGATCTCTTCCTCGTTTACACTGAGTGCAGATGCGTAAAAAGCACATCCTGTCATGACGGCCATTACCGCAAGCCATTTATACTTTTTCATAAGTCCTCCACGATTCTACGATTATGTCAAAAATTATATCACATATTGTTTTTTTTGTCATCTATAAAAGGCAAGCCAAACGTCAAACGGCTTTGTACGGTCTTTCCGCTTCATTTCTCAAAAACGGCAAGGCTTTCTATGTGGCTTGTCTGGGGATAAAAGTCCAGCAAATACAGGGCCTTCATCTCATATCCTGCCCTAATCAAAAATGAGGCATCCCGGGCATGGGTCGCAATGTCGCAGGAAAGGCTGTTTATGCGTGGAATTGAGGATGAACACAGCCACTTGCATACTTCCTTTTCCATTCCGCTTCTTGGAGGGTCAACTACCGCAGCATCATATCCTCCGTTGCTTTTGATGCATGTATCCGCATGGTATTTTGCCCATGTCTCACCGCTAAGGCCATAGCTTTCGTGCCTGGAGCCGCACAGGTTCTGTTCTGCCTGTACAAGTGCATCCCTGTTGTGCTCAACTAAAGTCAGTCTGTCAAAACTGTCACAAAGGAACACAGAGAAGGTTCCACATCCTGAATACATGTCAAGGCAGGCATTTCCTTCCATTCCTCCGGTAATCAGGGGGATGGCCTTTTCCAAAACCGTCATGTTCGACTGGAAAAATCCCTTTACGTCAAAGCTTATGTTCTTGCCGCACAGGGATACGGTGCATGTATTTTCGGGGACCAGACTTGTACCTGTAAAGCGTCTGGCAGGTTTCCTGTTTTTCTTGCCTTTTGGACCCTTTTGAGCTTTTTGTTCCTGGATGAAGTTTTCTTCCTTGGCGACAATCACCTTACCACCGGATTTATCGCTTCCAAATATGTGGCATCTTCCTTTAGGCCTGTCTGATACAGGGACCGTCCTCAAATATCCGTTAATTTCGTCAGTTGCACAGGGGCAGGAGTCAATCTGGATGATGTTGTTTGATTTTTTCTGCATTAAACCGCCGTCATGGAGCTGGAACCTGGCACGGTATCCGAAAGCTGGACCTGATACGACCTGAATCTCAGGGGGTGTGACACCGGCCCTTAAAAAAGCGTCCTTTAAGATGGATGACCGCAGCTCCTCCTGATGTTCGGCACTGATATGCTGCATGTTGCACCCGCCGCACAGTCCGTAATATGGGCATATGGGTTTTACCCTGTGTGGACTTGGCTCAAGTATGTTCACGATTTGTGCTGTTGAATAATCCCTTGTGGCCTTAGTTATTTCTACCTCAAGCTTTTCACCTGGAACGGCATATGGAACAAATACTGTTTTACCGTCGATTTTTGCGATGCAGTCCCCGCCAAAGACCATTTTTTCTGTTGTAATAATTTCGGTTGACATTTAAGGCAGTATATCAGAAAATACATATGATTGGAACCACATGAGATGTAAATAAGGAGTTTTTATGAATTACGAAAAAAGTTTTATAACTATGAGTGATGGAAAAGAAATCATGTTCCACAGCTGGACTGGGGAAAAAGAACCCAAGGCTGTCATTGTCCTGAGTCACGGAATGGCAGAGCATGTTAGCCGTTACAGCGATTTTGCAAGCGTGCTGGTTTCTAAAGGTTTTGATGTATTTGGAGAAGATCACCGTGGACATGGCGAGAGTGCTGTTGGAAGATACGGTTATCTTGCCGATAAAAACGGATTTTTCAGGGTGGTGGAAGACATTCACGAGGAAATCCTTTCTTTGCATGAACGTTATCCAGGCAAGAAGATATATCTCTTTGGCCACAGCTTCGGCTCATTCATCTCCCAGTGCTATATTGAAAAATATGCCTCATCAATTGACGGCTGCATCCTGTGCGGTACAGCAGGTCCAAGAAAGGCCCTTATATCTGCGGCTTTGTTTTTGGCCCGAATTGTATCGTTTTTTGGTGGCAAAAAGCGTCCGTCAAAATTCCTGAACATCCTTGCGTTCGGCTCATATAATGAAAGGATTACAGACAAAAAGACGGACTTTGACTGGCTTAGCCGTGACGAAAAGCAGGTGAACGCCTATATGGGTGATGGTGAGTGCGGTTTCCTGTGCACAAGCGGTTTTTTCTGCGACATGTTCAAGGGCTTCAAGTATATCCACAGGAATTCCCACATCAAGGCAATCCCGGAGTCACTTCCGGTATTCTTTATAACAGGAACAGCAGACCCTGTAGGCTCATACGCTGAGACAGTCAAAAATCTTGTTGAGATATACAAGAACAACGGCATTAAGGATGTGGAACTCAAGTTGTATGAGGATGCCCGCCACGAGCTTCTAAACGAGACCAACAGGGAAGAGGTCATGTCAGACGTAGTTTCATGGCTGGAAAATCACTGTTGATAATGGAAGTCTCACGACCAAACTAAAACTCTTCAGCAAGCATCAGCATTGACGTGTCTTGATTAGTCTCTGTTAATTATATTTTTATCAGAGTTTTACTGTTTTTTCCGAAGGAAAAATGGGAGCCTTCGCGACCAAAGTAAAACTCCAAGAGCAAGCGAAGCTTGCGACGCGACCATTTTCCACCACCAGGAGTTTTAGTGTTTTTTCCGAAGGAAAAATGGGAGCTTTCGCGACCAAAGTAAAACTCCAAGAGCAAGCGAAGCTTGCGACGCGACCTTGACTAGATTTGCGTTGAACATTAAAATGGGTCCACTGTGTTAATTAGATATTCTACCGACAGTAAGGGAAAACCGGTTCAAAAGGCTGTCATATATACAAAAAATGAACATAAAATCTCTCCCGATGTCATAGACCCGGATGCCGTTTATGTGATACGGCGCCTCAGGGAAACGGGTTTTGATGCCTATCTTGTCGGTGGAGCGGTACGTGACCTAATCGTAGGCCACACTCCAAAGGATTTTGACATAGTAACCGACGCCACTCCCAGCAGAATCAAGAAAATCTTCAGGAATTCCCGCATAATCGGCAAGAGGTTCCGTCTTGTACACGTATTTTTCGGACAGAAGATATTTGAGGTAAGCACATTCCGCTCTATAGTGGACGGTTCCATAGGAAATGCATTCGGCTCAATGGACGAGGATGTCCAGAGAAGGGACTTTACCCTTAATGCACTTTATTATGATCCCGTAAAGGAACAGGTCATAGACTATGTGGATGGCTTAAAGGACATAAAGAAGGGTGTTGTAAGGCCTGTTATCCCCATGGACAGGATTTTTGTTGAGGATCCGGTCAGAATGCTTCGTGCCGTAAAATACGGAGCCACAACGGGATGCCGCTTGCCTGGAAAACTAAAGAAAACGATAAGAAAAAGCTCTCATCTCCTTTCTCCTGTTTCTCCATCCAGACTCACGGAGGAATGGCTCAAGATAATAAACGGCGGTCATTCTCATGCCATTGTCATGGGGGCCCTAGAAACTGACCTGTACATCTACCTGCAGCCGGCGGCAACAAATATGATGCTTGAGGATAAGAAATTCAGGCAGAATTATCTTCACAGGCTTGAGGAGCTTGATCAGTTCAACGCAAGGAATCCAAACGAAAGGCTTGGGGAAAAGCTCTATTTTGTGCTCAAGGATTTTGTATTTGGACTTACAGACTGGAAAAGGGAGATAGAGGCAGGTACGTCAACTGCGGACCTGTACAAGCAGACCTGGGCCAGGTGCCGTAATTTCATTCTTCCGATGAACCCACAGAGGACAGAGCTTGAATTTGCCGTAAGGAAAATACTTGCTGAATATGGAGTCCACTTGAAGTCACCTAGAAAGAGGACCCGCACAAAAATAATGCTTCCGCCTGAGGAATAAATACTATATTTTCTTTGATTTGTTCGGAGCCGATTCTACACCGGTGAGCTTGTCGATTATTATGCTCACTTCTTCTATCAAAATTCCAGTATAGCGCTCTATGTTCTCGATTGTGTACTGCTGCATGTTGTGGATAAGGCCTGTAAGCTGCTTTCCGAACGGAACGTCCTCCGTAATTATGAGCCTGTAACCATGGGAATCCGTCTTTATGGTAAGTTTCTTGACGCGTATCTCAGGATCAAATTCGTTGACGCAATGCAGGGCCATCTGTGACAATGCCGCCTCCGAGATTTCAACACGTCCCCTGTTTTTGCTGAATTCCGGGGTGACTATTGATTTCTCCGAAAGAGCGTCATTTTTCTTTACAAGTACATTTTTCTGCTTGTTCAGAAATTCCCGTATAGACTTGTAAAAAATCTGGGGATAGCTTTTCTTAACCTCAATGGCAGGAACCGGAATGACATGTTTTCCCTCTATCTGACGGCTTCTGATGGCTTTTTCTATCTCTTCTTTTGTTGCGATGTCTTCAATTTTGATGATTTTTTCAGGCGGTGGAAGCTGGAGTCTTTCTGCGATTTTTTTTACCATTCTCTCGCTTGTTCCAAGGATGAGGATTTTCTTAATTTTGTTTTTCTGCAATACACGTGCAACCTGATCCCGGTGCTCCTTGTCATCAAACAGGGCCACACGTACAGCCCCCATATAGGTTTTCTCGTGCTTGGCAGATCTTCCGGCCAGGATCTTGTCATCATTAATCAAAAGGCCGTCGTCAATCAGGGCGTGGATGCCGTATTTTTGTGCGAGCAGCTTGGCCCTGAAACTTTTTCCTGTTCCGCTTTCCCCTACAAGAGCATAAACTGAGATGTTGCGGTGTAAAATATTAGCTATAAAATTCATCGTATGTTTAAAGTATAATTTGACTATTCCAATTTATCAAGTTTAAACTTAAGAATTTTTCAAAGTCATGGGGAACTGGAGCCTCAATTTGCTCTGGAAGTGAAAGGGGATTGTCTTTGGGAAATGACAGCCTGCAAGCATGAAGGAAGAATTTTTGCTGGGATTTAGACCTGGCGCCAGGGTTATATGCGCTGTCGCCGTAAAGAGGGTAGCCGTGATGTGCGCTCTGGCAGCGGATCTGATGCTTTTTCCCTGTGTGGATCTTGAATTGGACAAGAGTGAGTGGCCTTGCCTGGGAAATTGCCAGGGGAATTGCCTCGGTAACGGCTTTTTCTCCTTTCTGGGATACTTTTACCGTAAAAAAAGCGCTTTTGCCTGAATCCGTATCCTCAAGGAAATCTGTCCATGTTTCCTTTTGATTTAGTTGTCCCTCCGTGATTCCAAGATAATCCTTCTTAATCTGATGGGTTTGCATTGCATCTGTAAACCATTTTGCACCCTCAAGACTGAGTGAGAATGCAACAAGACCGCTTGTGAACCTGTCAAGCCTGTGAAGTGGTCCCGGTTTAAATGAAATTGAGCCTGTGCCAACTTTTTCCCTGTAAAACTGAACGACTTCCTCCCAGAGGCTTTCGCCTTTTCCTCCAGGCTGAACGCTTATGCCGCTCTTTTTATTGACAATGAGTATGTGCCCGTTCATGAAAACTATGTCTGATTCATCCAAAGGTTTTACCGGATTTGAAATAATCTTGTCTTTTGAATAGTTGTCTTGCGGATTCTGCTGGGGATTTATTAAAAAGCTTGCAACTTGAATGCTGTCTCCCTGGCAAACTGTCTGATTTCCTTTGCATCCCTGGCCATTTATGCGGATAAGTTTTTTCCTTATGGCGGAATAGATGCCGGAATTTGAGTTTTTTGGCAGAATTTTCTGTAAAATCCTGTCCAGCCGGCGTCCGTCATCATCCTTTCCAGCTATAAAATCAGTGAAGTCCATATTTACAAATTATAGAACAAAAAATGCTGTTAGGCTACTAGACAAAACTCTATAATAAAGTAAAATAGAGGTTATGGAAAATGCGAGAGGACAATTACTTTTATTTTTAAAAAACCCAGTATTACTATCTTGTATTTCCAGTTGGTTTTGTGCCCAGCTTCTCAAGACTTTGATCAAATTGTTCTCAGGTAAGGTTCACAGCCTCAAGGAACTGTTTGAGCTTTTACTATGGAGAACAGGCAGCATGCCGTCCAGTCATGCGGCTCTTGTTGCCTCCTTGTGCACTTCAATTGGTTTTAGGTCTGGAATCAATTCCGACATTTTCATTCTTTCTTTGGGATTCTTTCTGGTTACGATCCGTGATGCCGTGGGAGTAAGGCGTGCAAACGGAATTCAAGCCAGGACATTGAATAAGGTGGGACGCGTGCTAAAAGAAAAAGGACTCATTGATTTCACTCCCATAAAGGAAGTACAGGGACACAGCCCCGCTGAGGTGGCAATAGGTTGTGTGCTCGGATTTTTTATAGGATTAGCGTTCAGCGTGTTAAAGTAAATGAAGTTTAGGTTCAGTTTGTTTTTTTCACTTGTAGTTTTTCTCGTGCTTTGCGGTTTTCTATATGGCTTAAGGAGCATACCTGTCGCCAAAATCTGGAACAATTACAGTGTAGCCTATGTCAACAACAGCGTTTCCGAGGATCTTGTAGTCTTTTATCTTGAAAATGAAGGATGCCAGGACGTAATCAGCCTTTCAAGACAGGTTGTGCCCTTTGTATCATCAATATCACCGGTTGCCTCATATGATTCCGAATACCTTGACCAGAGGCTTAAGTATTTTTCTGATGAAAGCAGTGCATACCGTCTTTTTTATATTCCGGAAAAATATCAGGACAATGCATCAAGGGCAATTGCAAGGCTAAGCCGGGAGTTGAGTGTTGAGGCCGGAGTTGATTCTGTAGAACGTTATCCGTGGCTGGTGCCGTTAATCTGTCTTGCGGCATATCTGCTTTTGTTTTTTGCCTCAAAATACAGGAGCGTTTTTGCCCTACCGGCCTTGTTCCCTCTGCTTTTGTCACTGTCTCAGCCGTTCTATTCTGTTGCCGCAGGTGTTTGCCTCATGCTTCTTGCCGTTTATCTTATCAACGGACTTTGGACAAGACGTAAATTCATTTCGGCGGTTTTCCGTTCGCTGTATATCGACATACTTGTTGTTGCCTCCCTTATGATCATGCTTGCCGTTTCTCCAACGGTATTCCTGCTGGCTCTTGGTGTATGTGCCACCGCCGCATGTGCATTTGTTTTCCTGGGGGCTCTCCATGAGTATAATGAATACAAGCTTTCATTTACATATATCCCGATTTTCTCCGCATGGCAGATACCGGTCATATACCGAAAAACAGCAAAATATCTTGTTGGAACATGCCTTCCGATTCTTGCACTCCTGATCATGTTCCTGATTTCAACTACGACTACTCCTGCGGCATCCATACAGGGAATTGCGGTTCCATCTCCATCAGACGGAACAATTCCGAATGCATCGACCTACAGCCTTCCCAACATGAATTCATTTTATTCATGGGCATGGAAACAAATTTCATATCCATACCGTACTCTTAATGATTTGAGCGAAGTAAAGGACCCAAAAGATGGTGACAGCGTGAATGTCGCCCATTACACAAATACCGATGAAGGCATAGTTGTCACGGAGGAGCCTGTTCTTACATACAATGATGAGTTCAGGAAAAAAGTAAAAGAAGAAAACATGACCCCCGTATCGGTTGAAAAACTTCTTGCGAGCCAGGATGACGATGTTGTCGTTAAATATTCAAGCGGCATAAAGAGCAAATCTGACTCACAGCACAACGGAATCAATCTGGCGTTATTATTGACGGCCTTAATCATACCGCTTGCTTTGTTTGCGGCATATTTAGGACTTGGACGAAAGAAATATGAAAACAGTAAGTAATTTAGTACCAAATGAGAAAAAACAGTTTGAAAGCTCCGTCAGGGCTTTTTTGCCAAGGTATGCTCTTGTACCGTTCAGGCAACATGATGAGCTGGAATATCAGTGCATTGTGAAAGAGGGCGATGTAGTAAGCGAAGGACAGGTTATAGCACTTTCCCTAAACGAAAAGACTCAGAAAAAAGCCTATATCCATGCACCAATTCCCGGTACAGTGATTTCGCTTGAGGACTGCATGCAGCCGGACAATGAGATGGGGCCTGCAGTAAAAATCCGAATGGAAGGAGCGTTCTCATATCTGGGAAAAAACATTCATCAGATGGAATGGCAGTGGTATTCAAGGAATGAGCTCCTTGACTTGATAGCAGACAAGGGAGTCATAAATACCTTTGATTCCTCAGCCCCTTTATATCAGCAGATAGCAAATCCTGATGTAGAAAAAAGCCGCTATATTGTTGTCCGTATGTTTGACGATGATCCCAGCCACAAGACAGATTCATTCGTAGCCCAGGCGTTTACAAAGGAAGTGGTGGAGGGAAGCCGGATTCTTGCCAAGGCTATTGATGCAAAGGGTGTAGTATTCGTCCTCTCAAAAAAGATGAATGTTCAGATTGAGGCAGAAGGACCTCTTCCTGTATTGATCGTAAAGACTGACGGCAAGAAATATCCTTCTGGTTTTAAGCAGAATCTAGTTCATATTATCAGAAAGGCAGCAAAAACATCGGAGCAGGAGTCATTCAATTCTGTGAACCGTTTCAGCCTATTTGTTGACCCGGAGACACTTTATTCTGTCTATGAGGCTGTTGTATTTGGAAAGCCTGTTTTGGAGACTTTTGTTCATGTGGAAGGTTCATGCCTTCAGACAGCGGCAATGCTTCAGGTAAGAATCGGAACAACAATCAAGAGCCTTGTGAATCAGTGCGGTGGTTTCAAGACCAAGCCTTCAAAAATAATCATCAACGGAATGATAACAGGTTGTTCAGTGGAAACATTGGAGACCGCAATTACCCGCGGTGTAAAGTCTGTGGCATTTGTTCCTGCAAAAGAGCTGAACGATCATCGCCAGAACCTTTGCGTAAGATGCGGAAAATGCCGTCTTATCTGTCCGGAAGAGATATATCCTGATTTGATGTACAGGCACTGCAACGGAGGAAAGAAAGTGGGCAAAGACATGATTGCAACTTCAATCCTATGCTCGGGTTGTGGATTGTGCAACAGCATCTGTCCGTCAAGACTCCCATTGTGCCAAACTATAGAACAGTTGAGGAAAAATGAATATGACAATAAATAAGATCTTTAAATATTCACAGCCGGCTCCTTCATTAAAGCCATACATATACATCACTCCGTCAATCGGCAGGGTGCGCAATGCTTTGCTTTTATTTTTGGTTCCACAGCTGGTCATGCTTTTTATCACACACACATATTCCGCTTTGTTTGTGATACTTGCTGCAGTGCTTGCTTCCATAGGAGCAGAAATCCTTTCACTTCTTTATCATGAGGAGAAAGGCATAGAAATCATGTCTCCGCTGGTGCAGGGCATTATAACAGGAATGCTTTTCCCTCAGACTTTTTCTCCCATAGTTGCCTTTGTGCTGACTCTTTTTGTCATGACTTTGGGAAAATATTTCTTTGGCGGATTTGCTTCCTCATGGATTACGGTTCCTGCACTTACCATAGTGGTTGCCTATGTCCTTAACATCAACGCATTCCCAGCCATTCCACTGAGTCTTGAAGATCTTCAGTCAAGGAATGCGGCCCTTGTCCTGATACAGAACGGTTCCATTCCTATGCTGGAAGTAGATCCTGCCATTACAGGATTTTTTAACAGGACAGTTTTCAAATTATTTGGAATTGTAGTTCCCGACGGTTATGTTTCTTTATTCTGGGACAATGGTTCTTTGATTCCGGCATTCAGGTTTAATTTTATAACTCTTATTTCCTCTATTGTTTTGATTGCAAGCGATATGGTTGATTTTGTCATTCCGTTCATTTTCATCGTGCTGTATTCACTTCTTGTCCGTTTGATAGGACCTCTGGTTATTCACGGTGTGCCGATGCAGGGTGACATGATTCTTGCCCTGATGACAAGCGGAACTCTTTTCTCTTCACTTTATCTTTTGCAGTGGTATGGTACTGTTCCTATATCAAGGGCAGGAAAATGCGTATACGCTGTGATAGCGGCAATTCTTGCATTCCTGATCATGGGATACGGAATGTCTTCTGCAGGTTATGCCTGTGTAATTCTATTGATGAACATCATCTCAACTGTAATTCAGGGGATTGAAAGCCAGAACGTCAGAAAGAAAATTGAAACAGTTCTTGTTCCCCGCATAAATTCATTCCAGGAGGCAGGAAATGTCTGATACACACGATTCTGATGAAACCGGAATTGCAGACTACAACAAAACCCGAATGATGAAATTCGGAATCTTTACTTTGATTGTAGTTGTCCTGTTTGCGATTCTGCTTTTGTTTACATTACTGAGCCGGAATTCCTGGAACGAAGGAATGAAAGATCAAATCAACTCTGCACTTGAGGCAAATGAGCTGCAATATAAAACTGGAGAACAGGACCGTTTGCACAGTTCAATTTCAATGAGCTGCGTATCTTATACTGATGCGGAAAATCCATCCGTTCATATAGTTCTGTTGAGGACACCAACTCTGTACGGACCTTTCCCTGCATTATATGTTTATGATGAGTCATCCGGTAATGTTGATTTTATTGACCTTCTTCTGATAGATGGAAAATCAAAAGAGGCTGTTGTATCTTCTGCAAAAAACATGCAGGTACAGTACTGGAAAAACAGGATTCCACTTATCATCAGTACCTCTGACAAAAATCAGGAGGAAGAAAAATGACAAAGAATATATTTACCTATCTTTCAATCCTTCTTATGCTTTTGATAGCAGTTCCAGGACGTTTTGCCTATGGACTTTGCATTCTGCTGATTTTATTTTTGATCGTACTGTCAGGCTCTCTTTTCAAGAAACTCATATACAAGCTGGGCATTCAGGAACTTCAGGTTGTATTGATTTCGATCTTCCTTGTGGCTATGACAATCCTTCTTAAGCAGCTTTTGATTTTGTTCTGTCCGATTATGGCACTTACAATGGGTTATGCGATTTTCATGCCAGCTCTTTCGGCATTCCTGTTGAATAATCTATATCAGGATAAAAGGATTTCTTCTGCCGAAATAAACAATACTTCACGTCAGGCTTTGTTTTTCAGCGGCTGGATGCTTTTGGTTTTCCTTTTGCGTGACATTGTCGGTTTCGGTACAATCACTTTCCCAGGATATCAGGACCTTGCAGTCATACACATAATAAAAACTGTTCCAAACGGCGTGTCAGCGGGAACTGCCCTTGCTTCAATTCCAGGCTCATTTTTCCTTGTTGGTATTGGAATTGTCATAAGCAGCATGCTCAGGAAACGCAACATAAAGAACACGATGGTGCGCAAAGCTCAGGACGAGGAGTTGGAAAATGTTGAGTAATATCTTTTATTATATGTTTTATGCCTCCGCCGTTTTTGTATATGGAACAGGTACAATATCTGCAATACAAAGCAGCCTGAAACCCAAGCATCTTGTACTTCAGTTCTCAAAAATGCTGATAACAGTAATTGCCTCCCTGATTTTCACATATCTGCTTACCATTCAGCTGATTAAATTGAATCTTGGTGAACTGGCACCTTTTGTATGTGTTGCAATGTTCTTTTTGGTTTCTCTTTTTGTGGAAAGGGTCCTGCGGCTTTCTTCAAAAACAACGGTTGCTGAATATGGAGTTTCAATACTCTGCATTTTGATTGCTGTAATAGAAAGCGTTTCGTTTGTAGACTGCCTGATCAACGCAATAGCATGCCTACTTTCATTCTTTGTCAGTGTTCCAATAATGCATGCAATCAGAAAGAAAATAGAGATGAACGCACCTGCAGAAAAACTCAAGAATCTGGGACTTCTTTTTATAAGCATCGGTGTCCTTACTCTTGTTTTAATTTCATGGGGGGCATCATGGCTTAATCCTGGAGTATTGGGCCGATGAGTGTAAACGTAAGTTTTATTCTGGATCTTCATGAAACAGACTTGCTCGATACCGACAGACTGAATAATCTCTATGAATCCGGTTTAAAACCTTTGTTGACACTTCTTTATGCACATCCGCGTCTTTTAATGGGTATTTCTGTTTCCGGTCCAATGCTTTCTTATTACAAGGAGCATTATCCGGAGGCAATTCAAATTCTGGGTGAATTAACAAACCGCCATCAGGTTGAAATAATCAGCAACGGTTATTATTCACCTATTTTCCCTCTTCTTTTTCCGATAGACCGCAGTGCTCAGATAGAAACTCTGAATACACTTATGCGTGATACAGTCGGTAAACGTCCTAGAGGCCTTTCTTTATTTTCCAGTATATGGGATCCGTCTCTTGTTACGACATTCCAGTCTTGTGGAATTGAATACGTTCTGTTGGATAAATCGCTTGTTCCTCAATCAAAGAATTCATTTTTGCCGATTATATCAAGCGAGCAGGGAAAAAATATAAAGATACTGACAGTTCACAATGATCTTTTACCTCAGCACGGAGAAAATGGCAATCAATGGTCGGTAAGGGTAATAAAAAGCTTGCCGGAGAATTTTGAAGAAGCGCGTTCTCTAATTGTCTGTCTAAAACTTACATTGGAAAATTTTGTTTCTGTACGTGAAGATCCAGGATTCCATTCTTTTATTGATTATATCGAGTCAGAGAATACTTTGATTCAACTTACGATTCCACAATCGTATTTAAAAAACGCAAGGCATTTTATCCCGTATTATATTCCGGCAGGAATGCATGAAAAACTAAGCGATAGGACATCCGTTCAATTTGCCAATCAGCATAATTCAAGCCAATTTCCATATACAATACATGATTATCTTAATACATATGTACAGACACGCCATCTTTATGAAAGGATGATGTACATAAGCATGCTTATATCTTCCTGTCATGGTGGCGACAAGATGAGGAAAAAGCTGGCTCAGGAAAAACTCTGGGAAGCACAGGCTGGAGATAATTTTGTCTCATATAACACCGCCTTACCATCTGTAGCCGCAAAAAGACAGCAGGCATACAAACTGCTTAATGAGGCGGAAAGATATATACGTGAAAGCAAAAGTCAAAATGAGTCAATAACTTCTTTTGACTATAACGGAGATGGCCTTAACGAATATGTCTGCCAGATGGAAAAATTCAATGCAGTAGTATCTCAAAATGGAGGCCAGATAGTTGATTTGAACCTTCTTTACGCAGGAGCAAATCCCGCATCAAGTCTTTCCAGGATAGAGCGCTTTGATGGTGTAAATGATTTTTATAACCGCGGTTTCTTTGTGGACCATCTTCTGGAATATGACCAGTTTGATTCTTTCCTGCAAAACAAAAATATTCCAAACACGCTTTTCCCAACATGCAATTATGAGGAAAAACGTTTTGACAATAAACGTCGTGAGATTCAGCTTGAGGCTCATGGAAATTTTTCATCAATGAAGCTTCTTGTAAGCCTGAAAAAGAATTTCAATTTTTCTTCTAATGGAGTGTCTGTTCAGTACATCTTGAAAAATGAAAGTCCGTTTTCATTAAAGGGGATTTTCGTTGTTGAACTAAACTTGACTCAAACTCATTTTGAAAAAGACATGAATTATACCCAATATGAGGTCGAACTGATTGTTGACAGCACAAAGAAGGCCGTAGACGAGAATTCCGTATTCAAGATTGACAGTGGGCTTTCCCTTTTGCAGATTTCAGATAAGGCGGACAAGCAGCTGTTTTTATTTGAACCCAACGAAGAGTCAGGATTCGTAACGTCAAACATAGCATTCAGACGTGATGTTGGAAGTTCCGAACCTGAGGTTATCTCAAACACAAGATGTGCTCAGTTCTGGTGGAATGTAGACCTTGCCGCAGACAGGGCAATGGAAAAGACAATAAATCTTAGCATAATTCCATCTAAAAAATCATAAGGCAATCAGTTGCCGTTAAGTTTTTTCAAAGCCTTTTTATGCCACCATGCCCTGAGTTTTTCCGCAAAAGAATAAAATGGATATAAACCTGAAAGCTTGTAGTCAAAGCTTCCCGGCCTGTGAACAAGGTTTCCGCCAAATCCTGTCTTGAACAAAAATAGTCCGTGCATCGGATGGTTCTGGTCTTCTGTAGGAGGACATCCGTAAAAGTCATAGACAGGACAACCGGCAGCTTTTGCATCTTTAATGGCAGTCCATTGCAACAAATATGCGGGCATTAGGTTTCTCTTTATGTTACCGCTTGCACCGTAAAGATAAACGGCTTCCCTAGGACAGAATAAAGTTATTATGCCTGCAAGATAATCATTTTCATGTTTTGCAAGATAGAGGGTAATTTGGGGGTTCCCTCTGTCATCAGGGCATCCCTTTTCAAGGAGATCCATATAATAGGCCTTTCCGTGAAAACTTACACCATCCCTTTTTGAAGTCTGTTCGAACAAAGAATAAAAATTGTTGAATGCTTCTTCAAATCCTTCCTCTCCTGCAAAATGTCTTGATACCTTTACATCCTTCTTTTCGGCAAGACGAACATTGTATCTCCATTTGCTTTTCATGGAGGAAAGAATTTCTTCTTCACTTCGGGTAATGTCCAGTAAAACTGTGTCAGGCGGCTGAATGTCTACAGCACTCTTTTTAATACCCAACGATGGGTTAATTTTATCATGTGCAAAACTGTCGCGTTCAGTTAAATCAGCAAAATCAACAGGAATGTCAAAACGCAGGAATAAAGTGCGTTTGGGGAGGAGGGGCTTAATTTTTTTTGCAAGCTCAGAAACCCTGGCAAGATATTTCTCTCGGCCTTCATCTGAATATTCCGGTGCCATCGGAATGTATGCAAGATTAAACCCCTTGATTTTCCGGATCAAAAGAGTCAGTGAATTCTGTGAGTTTGCATCAGGCGAAAAATGCTCGGTTTTCTTAAGGTTTCCGTCCGGCAAAATGTTGAAATACATTGACGACCAACCATGCCTGCATTTAAACTCAGCCCAAAATTCTGTCTGTAAAAAACGCTGTTCATTGTAAGGCACTTTAATGTACCCCGCCGTTTTCTGTAAACACAGTTGTGATTGCCTTGTCCTTTACAACAAGCTTTTTGCCAGAAATTTCAACAGACTTGTTTACAACATTCACCTGAACCTTAAAGAATTCATCTGCGGTGATTTCGGCCGGCTTTTGTACAGTAGGATCTGCTCCCTCAAGAACAACTTGGGTTCCAGGTTCCGCCCACGGTGCCTCAAGAACTTCTACAGCATCCTTTCCGTCCTTGTCCTTGTAATCTGCCGCAAGAAGCATGCCATGGCTTTCTATTCCACGCATTGCTCTAGGTGCAAGGTTTGAGGCAAGGATTATGTGTTTTCCAAGAAGGTCCTCGGGTTTTAGGAATTCACGGAGGCCACTCTGGATTATGCGTGGTGTGCCGCTTCCGTCATCAAGAGTTTCTACATAGAGTTTTTCACCTTCAGGGTTGTTCTCGACTTTTATGATTTTTGCGACCTTTAGCTCAATTTTCTCATTAAAGAATGAAACCTGATCTTCTGCAAGCTCAATTTTCTTGCTTTCTTTCTTTGATTTTTTCTTGTCTCCGGCTTTTTCTTGTCTGTCCTTTTGGCTTCCAGAATATCTTTCCCTGAAAGCATCAGCTGTTTTCTGATCAAGAGGTGAGAAGAATATGGCTGTATCGGCTACAGTGTCAAGTCCTTCTGTGTTTCCAAGATCGCTCCAGTTTAATCCTCCTTCAACTGCCGTTTCACCAAATTTAGGTTCAGAGATTTTTTTGCCAAGATAACCAAGAATTGTCTCGCTGAACTGTGGCAGATATGGATGTGCCATAATCATAAGGTCTTTTATCATGTAGCAGAGATTATGAATGAGCTTGGCGGCCTTGTCTGGATCTGTTGTGCGTGTCTTCCAAGGTTCTCCGTCCTGGAATGCCTTGTTTCCGATGTCACTGATGGCAAAAACCTCATGGAATGCATCCTTTAGTTCCGCCCATTCAAGATATTCGGTCATCTTTTTTTCATGCATGCGGACTGCTTCCCACATTTCTTCATCAACAGGTGCATCCGGAATTTTACCTTCATAATATTTGTTTACAAAAAGGAGGGTGCGGTTCACAAGGTTTCCAAGGTTACCGATGAGCTCTCCGTTGTATTTGTCTCGGAATTCCTTCCATGTAAACTGGTAGTCCTGCTTTTCCGGGCGGTTGTAGAATATGAAGAACCTCCATGCATCCGCCTTTATGCCGCTTTCCTTTGCGTCAGAGCCGAAGACACCGATTCCCTTGCTCTTGGAGAATTTTCCGTCTTCGTAATTCAGGTATTCGGTTGAAGACATGTGGTAGAGTTTTGTCCAGTTGTGGCCGCTACCAATAAGGCTGCATGGGAATACAACAGTATGGAACGGAATGTTGTCCTTTCCAATGAACTGGAAGAGGTCTACCGGTGCCTTTCCCTTTGCCTCTTCACTTTCTTCCGGGAGCCACCAGCTTTTGTAATCAAAAGAAGGTTTGCCCTGAGCCTTAAGTTCATTTTCAAGCTGCTTTGTAATAGAAATATAACCGATTGGTGCGTTAAACCAAACATAGAAGACTTTATTTTCGTATCCATCCCTTGGAACTGGAATTCCCCACTTAAGGTCGCGGGTAATGGCCCTTTCGTTAAGGCCGTCGCGGATCCATGCCTTGGTAATCTTTATTGCATTTTCAGACCAGTTTCCTTCCTTGCTGGCCTTGTCCATCCATTCGTCAAGTTTGGAGGATATTGCAGGGAGGTTTATGTAAAGATGCTTTGTGCTGCGGATTTCAGGTTCAGCTCCACAGGTAGAACAGCGTGGAGAAATCAGGTCAACAGGATCCAAAAGGGAACCGCATTTGTCACACTGGTCGCCGCGTGCATCATCACTGCCGCATTTGGGGCATATTCCCCTTACAAAACGGTCGGCAAGATAGCGCTGACATTTTGGACAAAATGGCTGCTTGTTTTCGTGTTCGGTAATGTATCCGTTTTTCTCCAGGTCCTTGAATATTTCCTGAGTAATTTCCGTACATTCATCGTTTGAAGTGCGTCCGAATTTGTCAAAGGCAATGTCAAACCATTTGTAGATTTCATCGTGCTGCTTGAAATAATAGTCGCAGAGTTCCCTGGATGTTTTTCCTTCTTCCAGGGCCTTGGTTTCTGTTGCAGTTCCGTATTCATCAGTACCACATACATAAAGGGTTTCATAGCCGCGACTCCGGCAAAAGCGTGCAAAGACATCTGCACTGAGCACTTGAATAAGGTTGCCCAAGTGGGGGATATTGTTAACATAAGGTAATGCGGATGTAATTAATCTTCTATTCATGGCTTTATTATAGAGTTTTAACGTATAATCGTCAATTATCTTGAGGAAACAATAATTATGGCTTTTTTTGTCAGCTTAGTTTATGCCTTTTTCCTTGATTTTCTTTACAAGGTTCCTCATCATGTTGCTGGAGGATTTTTTCATCACAAGGGCATTACCGTTCTTAATGACGACAATGAGGTCATCAACTCCGCACAGGGCTACCGGAATGTCCGAATAGACAAAATTATTGCTGGCATTTTCAGAGGCAAGCTCGCCTGTATTCTGGTTAAAATGCTGCTCAAATGCATCCCAGCTGCCTACATCATCCCAACTGAAAGTAGCCTTTACAGAAGCCGCCTTTGATGTCTTTTCTGCCACGGCATTATCCACGGCTATTGCAGGAACTGTCTGATATGCCTTTATCATGGGCTCCCAGTCGTCAATGAACTGTATTCCGTTCAAGACTTTGCTTTGAGGCCCAGATGCTCCCGTAAACACATCAAATGCCCTGTATACGTCGGGTTCGAGTGCTAAAATCTCTTTCTCAAAGAATGAGCAGGTAAATCCGAACATGCCGCTGTTCCAGAAATATTCTCCGCTGTCAAGATATTCCTGTGCGGTTTTCAGGTCCGGCTTTTCCTTGAACTGGGCAATCTTAAAGCATGAGCTGTCTCCGTCCAATATTTCACCCTGCTTGATGTATCCGTATCCTGTAGATGCCTCTGTTGGGGGAATGGAAAAACACACAAACGAACCATCTTCTGCAAGTTTGGCGGCTTTCTGACAGTCTGCGGCAAAATCTGCAATTGGATTTATGACATGGTCGCTTGCCAGAACTAGAACTGTTCCATCGTCCCTTCCTGTGGCCTTGATGTAACGGCAGGCAAGTAAAATTGGGGCGGTTGTGTGGCGTGCAACAGGCTCAGCAATAATGCAAAGATCTTTTTCCAGCTTTTTTCTTTCTTCTTCCGGAAGAGTTTTCATAAGTTCGGCACATTGACTTGACATTGGTTCAAGCAAATCTGCCCTGGTAATGATAAGTATTTTACCTAGTGGTTTAAGATACAGACCTCTTTGAATTGAGGCCTGCAAAAAAGAGAATCCATCATTAAATTTAATGAATTGCTTGGGATTATCCGGGCGGGAAGCAGGCCATAACCTTTCTCCAATACCTCCCGCCAGAATTACTATGTCAGTAAATGAACCGTTTTTCACTTGAGCTTATCCTTGTTTTTGTTGAAAAAGAAGGTACAGAAAGTCTTTATGCGGTTCATGAAAGAGGTTTCAACCCTCTCACGAAGGAAGAAAATGCTTGGTGCATCAACTGCTCCGACTCCGTACAGAACCCAGTAATCGCCCTGCTTGACAATGACGACTATGGATTTCATGTTCTTTTCCTTTACGCATGTATATTTGTCATAATATTTGAGCTTGTTCAAGTTTGTTGACTCATAGTAAAAATAGTCTGAGCCACGTTCAGTGTGAATTGATGTATTGATTATTCCAAAAGGCTCCATCTCAAGGTCAGCGACCACATCATAGCCGTTTGAAGTCTTTGTCTTGGACTTTACCTTTGCGCTGGAATAAAGGTCATACCATTCTTCGGCACGTTCAGAATAATATGGGATGCCTACATAAGTTGAGACATCAAGGATTGACTGTTCGAAGCTCTCAAGCAGTTTTTCATTTCCTGCGTATGGATAAATCTGGATTACCTCTGCAAGATAGGCAGGCTTAAGCTTCTTTACAACGTCAAGTGCCTTTTGTACGGAAGGAGCGCTGCTTTCTATGCTCATGTTCTTTGGGGCCTTGAGGTTCTTGATGACCATTTCGCCATTTTCAAGTTTTGTACGTTCTGCAGCAGTAAGGTTACTATTGAATGCAGCAGGAAGAGCTGTAAGTGTATTCAAAGCCAGTGCCAATGTTCCAACAAGTGAAAGAGTAAATTTGTTCAAATGCATCATAATACCTCCAATAATACCATTTTTTAGGACAAATGGCTAGAGTAGCCAATAAATTGACCTTCAATCTATTGACATTTCATTTGTACAAACCACCAAACTGTGATATAATTACAAAAAAAATAAATATCAGGAGTTATTTTTATGCCTATTTCACCATATATAAAGGAAACGATGACCAGCAAGGGTGCCGGTGTAATCAGGAAAATGTTTGAGGAGGGGATTAAGCTAAAGTCAATTCATGGGGACGAGAACGTCTTTGACTTTAGCCTTGGAAACCCGGACCTGGATCCACCTGCAAAAGTAGCGGAATCAATAGAAAAACTGGCCAAAATACGTGAAAAAAACTTTCATGGATACATGCCCAACGCCGGTTATCCGTTTGCACGCGAGGCCATGGCACAAAAGACGGCAAAAGAGCAGGGAGTTCCTGTTCAGGGGGACTGTGTAGTAATGTCCGTGGGTGCCGCAGGTGCAATAAACGCCCTTCTAAAGGCCATTTTGTCTCCAGGGGACAATGTTGTGGTTCCATCTCCATTTTTTACCGAATACCGCCATTATGTTCGCAATTTCGGAGGAACTTTGATTGAAGTGCCTGCCAAAAGTGATTTTTCACCGGACGTAGAAGCCATAAAAAAGGCCCTTACACCGGAAACCGCGGCCCTGCTTATAAACAGCCCGAATAATCCGACGGGTCGCGTATATTCAGAAGATGAATTAAAGCAGCTGGCAGACGTGCTTACCGAGCATGGAAAAAAATGTAGAAGAATGCCATATCTTATTTGTGACGAACCCTATCGCGCCATTGTATATGACGGAATAAAGGTTGCCCCGGCATTCCCTGTTTATCCCAGTTCTGTGGTTGTGACATCTTTTGCAAAGAATTTCAGCCTGCCTGGAGAAAGAATCGGTTATATCTGCGTAAATCCGGCCTGTCCTGACAAAGATGACCTTGTTTCGGCATGCATATTCTGTACACGCATTCTGGGATATGTAAACGCTCCTGCCCTGATGCAGAGGGTTGTTGCGGAAACATGGGATGCGGATGCAGACTTCAGCCTGTACAAAAAGCGCCGTGATGAGCTTGTGTCAATTCTGGATGATGTGGGGATAGAGCATGCAAATCCGGAAGGAGCATTTTATCTTTGGTGCAAGGTCCCGGAAAAATACGGTGACGACGACATGGCATTCTGTGATTACATGAAAAAATACCTGATACTGGCATCCCCGGGTAGTGCGTTCGGTGGAAAAGGGTATTTCCGTCTGGCTTATTGTGTCAGTGAACAGAGCATAATCAATTCAAGAAAGGCATTTACAGCCGCTATGAAAGATTTATAGAAATATCATACGAAAGTAACAGGAGGTTTTACATGAAAATTCTGATGGTGAGCGCGGAAGTTGTTCCTTTTGCAAAAACAGGTGGTCTGGCAGATATGGTCAGTGCCCTTGCAATTCAGCTTACAAAAATGGGACATGATGTAAAAATCGTCATGCCGCGTTATTATAAGATTGACCGCAAAAAGCTCCAGTTGCTTTCAGGCCCGATGGCTGTTGCGGCAGGTCAGGTAGAGACATGGACTGCGGTATATTATACCTCAATGCCCGGATGTGATGCACTTCCTGTATATTTCATTGATCATGAACAGTGCTTTGGCCGTGATGGTGTTTATGGAACAAAAACAGAGACAGATTTCCATGACAATCCCTATCGTTTTGCAGTTTTGTGCCACGGTGCATTCCAGCTTTGCAGGAAAATCGGCTGGTATCCCGACATAATTCATGCGCACGACTGGTCAACCTGTCTGGCTCCGGTTCTTCTTAAGCATGTATGCCGTTACTGCGGTTTTGAATCTACAGCATCCGTACTTACAATCCACAATCAGGGTTATCAGGGACAGTACGGTAAGGAACAGTTCCCCGCTTTGGGCATTGACTGGGGCCTTTATTATGGTGCTGGATTTGAACATCTTGGTGGAATCAATTTCCTTCAGGCTGGTGTTTCTTCTGCAGACATGATAACCACGGTTTCTCCGACTTATGCAAAAGAAATCCAGACGATGGAAGGTGGATTCGGCATGGACGGTCTTCTTAGGATCAGGAGCGATGTAATAAAGGGAATTTTGAACGGTGCAGATGTTGAGCAGTGGAATCCCGCGATAGATAAGAGGATACCATTCAATTATACTCCAAAAGACATGTCTGGAAAAGCAAAATGCAAGGCAGCCCTTCAGGAAAAGATGGGCCTCCCTGTAGATCCCGATGTTCCGCTCTTTGGAATCGTTACACGTCTCGTAGACCAGAAGGGTATTGCGGAAGTGTTTGCCCCGACTTACGGTTCAATCTACCAGATGTGCACTGACATGAAGATTCAGTTTGTAGTCCTTGGCAGCGGAGAAAAATGGTGTGAGAGCGAAATCAACACCCTGCAGTCAAAGCTTCCAAACATGAAGGCATATATCGGATATGATGAAAATTTGAGCCACCTGATAGAGGCGGGAAGTGACTTCTTCCTTATGCCGTCAAGATATGAGCCTTGCGGATTGAACCAGATTTATTCAATGCTTTACGGAACACTTCCTATTGTAAGACGTACCGGAGGACTTGCTGATACTGTAGAAAATTACAACGAGCAGACAGGTGAGGGAACTGGATTCCTCTTTGACCAGCTTACTCCACGTGCCGTATATGATACGGTAGGATGGGCGGTATGGGCATACTACAATCGAAAGGATCACATCAAGAAAATGCAGCAGGCAGGAATGAAAAAGACATTCGGCTGGGACAAGGCTGCACAGGGATATCTTGATGTCTATAAAGAGGCATTGGCAAGAGGATGTGGAATAAATTAAAAAAGGATTGGTTTTGATTATTTTGCAAAAAGATAAAAGCTTGTGATTACAAGACCGATCAAAACGATTATGCTTGTAATCATGAGCCATACAGGCGTATCTCCGGAGATAAATGCAGAGCTTCCGGTGCTGGAGGCAAAATGCCTGAATGATCTGTTTCTTTTTGGCAGGGAAATTGAGGGCTTGCGGTTCTTCTCATGAGGAACAGTTTCACCCCTCAATTCTTCCTCGCTTATTGCGTAATGACATGCCGGACAGCCTTTTTTAAAACTATCAACTGATCCGGTATGTCCGCAGTTAGGGCAACGTACAGAAGAAAAGAATTTTCCGCAATGTGGACAAAAACGCGCTTTTGCGTTTACTTCTTCGCCACAGTTTTCGCAAAAATATTTAGGTTTCTTTTCTGAACTTCCCATAATTATTAATTCTCTGTTCCAAGATTATCTACAGTATAGTTGTAAATCTGCCAGATTCCGTCACGCTGACGTACATAGTAGGTGTAGCGCTTTTTCTCTGTGAAGGTTGTGTTCCTGAACCATTCAATTACCTTTACTGTACCCTGAGTCTGAGAATATGTGGTTGTCTCAATCTGGAATTTTGATGGAATAGAAACGATGTCAGTGTCAATCCTGCTCTGCATCAAGTCTGCCTTAAACTGCTGGAGCATTTGGATCCTTTCGTCTGCGCTGGCTGCATTGTAGCGGCGGTTCCTGCTTGTGTTGTTCTTGAGAATTGCCTCAACATCCATGTAAAGGAAGAATTTGTCCCATGCACCCTGCTGGCGGGCGATGATTGTCTGTTCAACTACCTTATCCGGGCTGATTGCTTCTGCCTCAAGGATTGAAGCTGTTCCTGTTTCTACCGGAATGTATGATGATGCAGCAATTGTTGGAGAAGGACGAACTTCAAGAGAAAGCCTTCTTGATTCGATTCCTGTGTTCTTGTTGCGGAAAAGATCCGGATAGAATGTAGCTGTAAGATAATAAATTGAAGGATTTGTGATGTCCAGATAATCCTTGACGTTTTCTACAAAAGAGTATTCCTCGGCAGGTTCAAGTGCTATTTCACGGAAATAAACTGTCTGGCTTGTTGTTCTTTTTTCTGTAAGGGCGGCACTTTCCGGAAGCTTGATGTTTTTGGCGTCAACAGCCTTAAAGTCAAGGCTGAATGCCCTGTCATCTGCAAGCTTGAACCTGAGTGTATCAGATCCAGTATTGCGGATCGTGATGTGAACATATATCGGGTTTTCATCTCCGCTTCCAGGATAATACAAGGTCCTGTTATAGAATTTAATAGAGATTTCGGCGTTATCAAGCGTCTTATTTGACTGAACGTAGGTTTGTGCGCTCAGGCTCTGTGCAAAAAGACAAAAAACAGTTATAATGCTTAACAGTATTCGTTTCACGATACAACTCCCGTCTGATTATCAGACAATGTAGATTGAGATGACTCCAAGATTTAATATAAATTCTGGACGTTTCTCGGTATTTCTTTATATATCGGTAGATTATGATAAATACATTATCAACAAATTCAATTATTCCCTTAATCTCCTCATGGAAAGAGCTTAAACAGGCTGTACTTTCAAGTAATGATCAGAAAACGGTGTTTCCGATAAGCATACAGGGTTTGTACGGAAGCCTCCCTGCATTTTTCATGAGTGAATGGCTCAAATACCAGAACTCTCTCTTAATACATAACCGCCAGTTCAACGAAAAGATACAGTCAAATTCTCAGGATTATGTTATTTTTGTTGCCACTCAAAAGGATGCCGAGGAATGTGAATCAGACCTTTTAACGGTTTTTGGAGATAATTGTGAGGTTTATGTATTCCAATGGTGGGGAATGATGCCGTATCGTGCCGCGGGAAAGGGGTCTGCGGTATTTGGAAACAGGGCTGGAGTTCTTGCACGTCTTTGCCAAAAAAATTCCGGCCAGTCAAAACCAAGAATATTCATAGTTTCCCAGAGGGCGCTTCTTTCTCCTTTGCCTCCTCCACAATATTTGAGGAAACAGATTTTCAGGATAAGGAAAAACCAGAGTTTAAATATAATGGATTTGTCCGAGCATCTTTCCTCGATGGGCTACCTGCGTGTTCCAAAGGTAGGGGTAAGGGGAGAATATGCCATCCGTGGTGAAGTATTGGACATCTTCATGCCGGGAGAAGAAAGGCCTGACCGAATTGTCTTTGATTTTGATACGGTTGAGCAGATCAAGTCATTTGACGTGGAAACGCAATCCTCAAAAGAAAACAAGGATTCCCTTTTGGTTTACCCGATGAAGGAAGTCTTATGGACTGATGAACTTGTGTCAAAACTGGAGGAGGTTCTTGAAAATCAGGAAAAAGGCGGAATAGTAAAT
Organism: Treponema sp.; assembly: GCA_016281495.1. Lineage (GTDB taxonomy): Bacteria > Spirochaetota > Spirochaetia > Treponematales > Treponemataceae > Treponema_D. The sequence goes on from JAEEIU010000007.1 coordinate 51,665, forward strand.
AATTTTGCAGAATACGATGAACAAAAGAAAAAGGGCGGCACGGACCATTCATTTTCTTCTGGTAAAATAAAAGAAAAAAAAGATGATGATAAAAGCAGCGTATTTTATGACAAGACGGATCAAGTGCACCTTGCCTTTACTCCAAAAGGAAAGGAAGAAAAAGAGCGCATCCTGACGGAACTTGCCGTAAACCGTGAGAGCGAGGGAGAGGAACTTTTCTATCCGGTTTTATGGGACAGGCTTTATTCGTTTATAGATTATATTGATGATGACGACACCATTTTCTGCTACGACTGGGAACGGCTTTCAAATACCCAGGATGTCTACCGGAATGAATTTGAAGTCTCATACCGCACCGCAAGGCAAAACCTTCCTGTCCTTCCGCCATCCTACATGCTACTGGACTTTGGCACCCTAATGGCCCAGCACGAGAGGCATCTGCGTTTTTGCGCACTTCCATCTTCTGAAAAGGCTGAAACAGAGGGTACAGATGAAACGGGAACAGATTCCACAAGTCCCGCAACATTCCGCATGCACAGTCAGCCTGCCGAAAACTATCTGGGAAACATCAATTACTTTAAGGAACAGCTAGAACAAAAGCAAAAGGACCATTGGCATGTTTACGTCTTTGCGGATAACCCGAACCAGGCGCTTCGTCTGCAGGAAGTGGTAAGGCAGTACATTACCCCGGAGGATACAAGTCTGTACCCTGTGCAGGTTTTGTCACAGCCGCTTACGGAAGGTTTTTGCATAAGCGATGAAAAGCTTCTTGTAATCCAGGAAAACGAAATCTTTGGACGCAAGAAACACACGCCAAAGAGCCTTAGGAAAGTAAGGTCAGAGGCAATCAACACCTTTGTCGACTTGCACACGGGAGATTATGTCGTTCACGCAAATTACGGAATCGGCCTCTTTAAGGGGATTGAACGCATCAAGGCGGCGGGCACGGAACGCGATTACATCAAGCTTGAATATGCGGATGAGGAGTCAATCTTTGTACCCATTGAACAGGTCAACATGGTACAGCGCTATATCGGAAATGAAAATTCAACTCCGAAGCTGGACAAAATCGGTTCCAAGAGCTGGAATGCAAGAAAGGCAAGGGCACAGCAAAAGGCACAGGAAATTGCTGAAAAACTCATAGATCTGTACTCCAAAAGACAGTCTTCAAGGGGATTTTCATTCCCAAAGGATACAGAATGGCAGGCGGCATTTGAAGCGGCGTTCCCATACGAGGACACGGCAGACCAGTATTCTGCGACGGAAGAGATTAAGGCAGACATGGAACGCCCCGTACCGATGGACAGGCTTGTGTGTGGAGACGTAGGATACGGCAAAACCGAGATTGCAATGCGTGCGGCCTTTAAGGCGGTGATGGGAGGAAAACAGGTGGCATTCCTGGCTCCGACCACAATCCTTAGTGAGCAGCACTTTGAAAATGCAATTGAGCGCTTTAAAAACTTCCCCGTAAAGATTGCCCAGCTTTCACGTTTTGTAAGTCCGTCGGATCAGAAAAAGACATTGAAGCTTCTTGAGGAAGGCCAGATTGACATTCTGGTAGGCACGCACAGGATCCTTCAAAAAGACGTAATCTACAAGGACCTGGGGCTTTTGATAATCGACGAGGAACAGCGCTTTGGAGTAAAGGACAAGGAAAAGCTCAAGGTGATGAAAAACAACGTGGACTGCCTTGCCATGAGCGCGACCCCGATTCCAAGGACCCTCCACATGAGCCTCTTGAAAATCCGCGACATATCGCTTCTGGCGACTCCACCGCAAAACAGACAGGCCATAGAAACTTCCGTTGAGGCCTATTCAGAGGAAAAAATAGCGGCCGCGATAAGGCATGAGGTTACAAGGGGCGGACAGGTCTTCTTCCTCCACAACAGGGTGGAATCCCTTGAGGAGACCCGCATAAGGCTTCAGCATATGGTTCCCGAGATGCTGATAGAGACCGCACACGGACAGATGGAGGCCGAAGAGCTTGACGACATTTTCCGAAGGTTCAAGATGGGGGGCTTTCATGTTCTGGTTGCGACTACAATCATAGAAAACGGAATCGACATACCCAACGTTAACACAATCATAATAGACCGGGCGGACATGTACGGTGTAAGCCAGCTTTACCAGCTCAGGGGTCGTGTGGGACGAAGCGACAGAAAGGCATACGCATATCTTTTTTATCCCGAGCACAAGGCTTTGTCCGAGGATGCCATGAAGAGGCTTCAGGTAATAGGCGACTTTACGGAACTTGGCTCCGGATTCAAGATTGCGATGAAGGACATGGAAATCCGCGGGGCAGGTGACTTACTGGGGCGCGACCAGAGCGGTGAATCCATTCATGCGGTCGGCTTTGAGATGTACCTTTACCTTGTGAATTCCGCAATACAGAAGCTGAGCGACTCCGACTGGATGGCACCCGAAGAAGTCCTGCTTGAGCTTGAATATTCAGGATACATACCCGACACATACATCAGCGACGATCAGACAAAGATGGAAATGTACAAGAAGATTTCGGCAGTCAAGAAGGACCAGGAACTTGAGGCAATAAGCGAGGAACTGAACGACCGCTTTGGACCTGTACCGGCGGAGGTAAGCAGCCTTTTGAATCTGGCGGCCATAAGGATAATATGCACCAAGCTGGGCATCACTTCCCTTGTCGAAAGAAAGCAGACGGCAACGGTGGAATTCAGCAGGGTGGCAAAGGTGAACGTAGACAAGCTGCTTGGAATGATAAAGTCAGATCCGTCGTCAATATCACTGGATCCCCAGCATCCCAACCGACTTATGCTAAAGACAAAATCCATAGACTTGAACACCAAGTGCGAGTTCATCTGCGGAAAACTGGGCCAGCTGGTGTAGGGGGAGGCTAGAATTGATACAGTCTTTAGCTAAGTTTTTCCATTAGCTACATGAAAAGTTTAGTTTCGTAGAAATTCCCAGGCTCTTTTACCTGTATGCGGAGCACCACCTGTTTTTTTAACCAGAAAATTCTGTATTTTATACATAAAAGGTTCCATGGCATAGTCACAACGTGAGACAAGCTTATATTTTCCATTGATATTTGCTTCACAAATATATTCATTAGCGTCGGATGCTTTTACATCGTAGCTTGTTTCCTGATTGTAAAAATCACATTCATCAAGCAAATCAATCAGTTCATCCAACTCCGATTTACTGATTTCAATTTTTTCATGTCTGGCCGGACTGTCTTCCACTATCACTTCCATGCTTCTTGAAAACCTTGTCCAGTTGACTTTAATGACATACGAATATGAATCTTTCATCATTCCTGAATCAATGCAATAAAACCTGATTTCGTTCTGTCCTTTTTTCATGGACACAATACTGACGGGATCAAAATAATCAAGAAAACTAGATAGAAATTCATTTTGAAATTGACTTAATACTCCTTTTGGAAAATAATTTTGAGCATCAGAATCATTGTTTTGTTTATCGTATTCTGTAATTTCTTTTACTGGTGTTATGGAATGATTTTCGCAAAAATAAAGATATTTATCATATTCATCCCACTCGATACAATACTTTCTGAATAAATCTATGTAATCGATTTCTTTATACTCCAGGATTCTTCCTTTTTCTTTAAGGTTCGAAAGACTTTCCGGGTGCTGCTCCAAAAACGAATTATAATCCGTATCTTCTCTGATTGTTTGGTTTTTTATCAAAAGATGATAAACCTTATTGTTGAGTTCCCCGAACAGACAATCCCTCTGAATTTTAATGTAAAAATAAAATGGAAAGTCTTCCTTGTAGCGTTCTATGTATGAATCAATGTTTTCCAATTCTTTTTCAGCGGTTTTAATAAAATCAATGTCATTTTCCTTATACATCAATTTATAAAATTCGGACTTATGTACCAGCGAAAGCTCTTTGTTCTGTTGATATGTTATATTGATATTAAAATAACAGAAGAAACCTAAAAGAATTAAAAAGAAAATAAAAATTATTGTAAGGCTTATTTTACTTCGTTGGAAATCTATTGTTTTCATTTTACTTCTCCATTTAATTAAATATCAAAAAAGACCTGGATTATATGGTATATAACTGTCTTTTCTGTAATAAATTGAATCCCAAGAAGTCGTTGTTTGTGCATCAACATATTCATTATATAAATGATACATTTGAGGATTGATATATGAATTATTATGTGAAGAATAAAAAATACTTTTGGGATCAACTGGTAAGTCAGAATTTATTGTAATAACGTTGCCATATATATCAAAAGACTTAAGATTTCCATCAGGAGTAACCAGATATTCTTTTCCAATATGTGAATTACAATAGTTTGATTTATCTTTATACATGGAATCATAATCAGCATCTGAAGGAATATCGTCTAAATGATTAGGATCAAAAGAACCGTGACTGTGGATTTTTGAAACGAATCTCTGTCCTTTTTCAAGTTTCATATTTGCTATAGATTTTTTTCTTTCCCCCTGCAAAGGTATATTGTAAGAAAACTTTGTTCCTTCATCGGTTTCGTACGAATAAATGACAGAGGCATATTCACGATCATCATGAATAGAATCATCTGCATAAGTTTTAGCCCAATCTTTTGCAGCTTCTTCAGGAGAATTAAAAGGGTCTCCTGCAAATCTTCCATCCGGATCCACATACCTAATCGGATTATTCCCCGCATAGTGATATAAGTTTCCGTTAACCGAATTATAGATGCCACCCATACCCGGCAGATTACCTGCATCGCTGGCATTTCCCTTACACGCAGAGGGCACATACTCGCCGAGAGCCGGATCCGTACTGATCCAGCGGCTGTACTTGGGGTCCAGGTATCGTGCACCGTTCTCTCCATTTTCTTGAGAGACAAGGAAATAGGTTGTTTGTAAATTGTGATTTGATAAACACATATTTCTCCTCAATCATAATGTGTAATTATCATGTCGTTAATACAATTCTTCATCTTCTATTAATGCTCGATTACAGTTTTATTTGGCATTTTCCAAAAGTTTAAGTTCATCAATTAATAAAAAATTACATAATATACTGCCAGCATCACATACATACTCTTTATTTTCATTTACTATATATATATAGTTCTGGGAATCAATTTCAATTCTGTTATTCATTAAAGTTATAACAAAAAAACCATAATCTAATAATTTTTTCTTTTGTTTAAATAAATGTACTTTTTGTTTACAATTTAACGCTTCAACTAATTTTCCCTTTTCAAAATCATTAAATTTATAGGTTATTTCTATTTCACCTCTTACTGGAGAAATAAAAAAGATTTTTATGTTCTTTTTAGAATAATCTAAACTGTTTTGCCCGTATAGATTACCTAACAAAAACAATAAACATAATGATAAAATTTTTGCTTTATTCAGCATAATTCTCCTCCTTTTGTTTGTTAGTATGTGTAATAACCTCATCAACCAACTGATTTAAAGACTGTTTCTGTCTATCAAACCAACCACTATCATTAAATCTTATTGATTCATATTTAGTTGTAGATCCTTTCCAACCAATAAATTTAATTTTTGCTCCTAATTTATCACGCCATTTAATACCGTTTTCATTTTTATACCATTTTGACCCTTCCTGACAACAATTTTCCATTACTACAATTTTTAGATTTTTACTTATTTCAGCCGGTAAGTCATGTGGATAAAAATGCAAACCTCCTGTAGTTTGAATAGATCCATCTTCATAACCATGTCCACTTGTAACAATAAGAATAGCTTCTTCATCTTTAAAGGCGTTTATAATATCTTCTTTCGTTGCTGCTAGATTTACAAAAACAGATATTCCATTATCCCTCAACTTTTTTACATCATCCATAATTGAAGACCACTCATCTCGAAGCATCTTTTGATCATAAAAACTATGTTTCTTATATGTATATAAAAAATATACTTGAGTTTTTCCATCCGGATCCGTATACTTCACTGGATTGTTCCCCGCATAATGATACAGACTCAAGTTCACAGAATTGTATATTCCACCCATACCCGGCAGTTTATCCGCCTCATTAGACTTACCCGCAGCAGGCACATACTCTCCGAGGGCCGGATCCACGCTGATCCACCGAGAATACTTGGGGTCCAGGTATCGTGCACCGTTCTCTCCATTTCCTTGAGAAACAAGGAAATGGTTTGTTTTTAAAGTGCATGTTTTTTGGGTTGTGTCCTTGTTTGAAAACAAGAATGAGTATTGTAGGAGAAAGATAAAGAAATCAAATTTAAAATAAAATTCTTCTTGATGGGCTGATGTTTCAACCACGGTGAAAATCTTTTTATTAGTTAACATTTCAAGATCGTTCAACTTTTCTCCTTCTATTTTTTTATTCTAGTAAATTTTTATCTAAATGCTCAAGTTGTTTTCGTTATTTAAGCATCATATTTATTGAAAGAAAACAAAACTTACTGTATAAATATCAATGTTTCCATCGTATTGTTTTAGGTCATATTTATCACACAAATTTAATTCAAGTTTGTTTTGACCTTGATGTAAAAAATCCAATGAATTGTAATAAGAAGCTGTTGTGTAATCATTCCGAGGAACTTTTGGGCGGATTAAATACCTGTAATCAACATCAGAGTATATTAAATATGGATTATCATGCAAATCTGTTTTTTCTTCAAACAAACAATTATTCAAATCAATTTGAATATTTTTTCCTTTTTCTTCGATTTGTATATTTGCAGTAATTAAATAGTAATCATTTTCAAATTTTATAGAAATATATCCTATTTCTCTTTCGTTGTAAAACAGACTAAATCTGCCTTCCTTAATAGTAAAATATTTTAGAATCATTTCTCTCCTATTTTTTTCATTTTCGTGTATCTTAATATTATATGCTTTTAACGAATATATCAAAATTAGAACAAAAGACATCAAAATAAATGTATAAGATATAAAGTAAAAGGAAGATTTTTTTGAAAACATAATTTTTTTAGCAAAATAAAAGATTTTATTCATTCGACAATCCTCAATTTTTATATCTTAAATAATCAATACATTTATCAGGCAATACAGTTCCTTGAGAATCTAATTGCCAAAACTCAATTCCTGATGCATATGTTTTAGAAAAATTATTCCATTGTTTTTCATAATTATCTATTTTTTCACATAGAGATTCAAACTGTTCTCCATAATATTGAGCTTCACAAGTTGGAATATAGTTAGAGTAAATTTGTAGCTTGTTTAAATAATATTCAGACTTCAATAAATCTCTTTGAGTAATTAAATGAGATTTATTTAAGTTTAAACTTTCTGAATTATTTATAAAATACTCCAATCTATCTAACTCAAATTCTGCTGTTCGCAGATAACTGAAAGGATTTTCAGCAATAATCTCATCTGATAAAAAAGCTGGAACACATTTTTCATACAGTATTTGAGCTGCTGTTATTGGTATTCCTGCATAAGGATTAATTAAACATAATGCCGATGAACCTATAGCTCCGACAGTTTTTACAACTTTTGCCTTTTGTGTTATAAATATATCGTACTCAGATTTAAACCCTTCTGTAAAGGCTGAGGTTCCATAATAAGATTTTGTGGGTTCATATGAAGGTATCCAAGTATCCAACACTTGAATTGCTATATTAATTCCTACAGATTGGCCTGAATTGATATCAACCCTTCCATCCGGATCAACATATTTTATAGGATTATTTCCCCCATAATGATACAGACTCAAGTTCACCGAGTTGAATATTCCACCCATTCCCGGCAATTTATCCGCCTCATTCGACTTCCCGGCAGCAGGCACATACTCTCCCAAGGCCGGATACACGCTGATCCAGCGGCTGTACTTTGGGTCGAGGTATCGGGCACCATTGGGATTTTGGGTCGACATGTCCCCGAGTGGGGAAATTTGTCGCTTAAAAAAATAATTTCCAACTTTATTTTCAGACAAAATAAATTCATATCTTACAAGGAATAATGCAAGCTCAAGAAATGAATCGAGAAAACAGTTCTGGTATGCAGAATCATCTGCTACCAGCAGCGTGAGGAAGTTTTTCTTTTTCAACATTCTAAGCTCGCTCAATCTTCTTCCTTACAAATGGTTTTTCATGCTAATTGTTAATATTCTGAATATTTTTCATTCAAGACTTCAAATATACCGTTTTGATAAAGGGTATAGACTTCTAAATATCCTCCGAACCAGTCTATATCAATTTCATATTCTGTATTATCCTGTAACTTATCAATTAAATCAGTTATATTTTCCTGGATTATTACTTCATCGTTATTTCTTTTATAATTTCGTATATAAATTCTTTGTAGAAAATCTATAGCACGAACTTCTCCAATACCTTTTCTTCTGTTTGTGTTATCTAGCTTGATGATTATTTCATTGTTTTCAATACCTATATATTTAACCACTTGTTTGTTTCCTGAACAAGCGGTTAATATAATTAACAATGATACCATTAATATAATTATTCCATTTCGTTTAATACCCATTTTACGGCTCCTGTATCATATCCAGAATTTTTCATAATTGTAGCCATTTGCTTTAACAAGTCTTTTTGATGTTTATCTAATCCATTATTATAATATCCCTCATAAACTAAAGATCCGAAATCTCCTACAAACTGAGCCTGTGCTTCATAATAAGGTAAATCAGATAAGGTCATTAAATCTGATAAAGTATATTCATTGTATATATAAGTGAAACCTTTAATCGGTCCAACGGGAGTAATACTAAAACTTCCTCCCATTATGCTATTGGTATCATAAAACTTTATATCTGGCTTTAAGCCAAATTTTCCGACTCTTTCATTTAACACAAATTCATCTACTAACTTTGAAAATATTTTAGGATCAGTATCATATTGAACTTGATGCCAGATTTCATGAACAAATGTATTTACTGTCTTCCGATTTTCAAAAGGATTGATTACGACAGATTCTTCATAAAAAATAATATCGCCAATAAAGGAACCGGAGCGATCTCCTGATGTAGTAAAAATGCTCGCATTCCAATATGCTTTTGAACCAGCATCTCCCAACAAAAACTGTAAGAATTCAGCATGCTCTGTTTTTTTGACAAACTGAGGCTTCTCTTTTCTTTCATAATCACTTCTCCCATCAGGATCCGTGTATTTCACAGGATTATTCCCAGCATAGTGATACAAACTCATATTCACTGGATTATAAGCCCCACCACATCCCGCATCAGAGCCGCTCATGTACTCTCCCAATGCCGGATCAGTACTGAGCCAGCGGCTGTATTTGGGGTCCAGGTATCTGGCACCATTGGAATTTTGAAAAAAAATTCCCCCGTGAGGGTAAAAATCTTGTTTTAAAATTTTCCCCTCGGTTGCATTGTCATTTAAAATAAAAGAATAGTTTATGAGGAATAAGGTGAGTTCCAGGGGTGTATATAAATACTCAATATGGTCTGCTGGTTCTGTGATCAACATAAGAGTGAGAATTTTTTTGTTCTCTGACGTATCTAATTCTCTCAATTTTTCTTCTTTCCTTTATAATTTTATACAGTTAAATGGTTTGTGGTTTCACTTCACCTGTGGCTGCGACTCCGCAGTTTTCTTCGAAAACTACGGAGTTTAATGAAATAAAATAATAATTAAATTTTATTTTTTATTTGCTGCATTTTCATTTCTAATCTCTGTTTATCTTCTACTTCAAAAACGAATTCATTAAAAATAATCGCTTTCTGATATTCCAACAAGCAACATATGTTTTTTTTCTGTTCGATGTTTTCTTCATCTTTTGTATTTTCAAATATCTCAAGAGCTAAATCTAGTAATTGTTCAAAACTAACTGGGAAAGCTTCTCTAGCATATTGTTGAATATATGTTTTTATTCTTATTGCTTCTTTTGAAGTTACACAATCGTTATGAAAAGATATAATATCTATTGGTTCCATTATTAAAAAATAATCAATTTCTCTTTGTTTATTTGAATCAACTCTCATTAAACCTGTTGGTTTTATATCTTTTTTATCTAATATCATATCAGAAGAGATATATTCATATTTTTTATTTTGAATATCAGAATTTGATCCAAGAACAAAATGACCGTCTTGATTTACTAAGAATCCAGCTTCATTAAGTTTAAAAAAACCATTTCGTGTGAATAATATTTCATTCTTCTGATTTTGTAAGACAAAAAAACCTCTACCACAAATACAGAAAGCATATTTGTAATCAATTTGTTTTATACTACCTTGCGCACTAATATAATATTCATTTCCATATGATTCCAACCTATATCCTTCTTTAGGATAATTCATTACATCCTTCTCAAGAGTGCTGATATCCCCTCCATAAAGAAGAATTGAAATGAAACTTAATAATATAATTAGCATTATTTTATTATTCATTTTCTGCAACCACCTTATGATTCTTATCAAGCAAATATTGCTTTCCTGATTCTTCATCTATATAAAAATAATACTTTTCTGATACATAATAAAAATAAATTGAACGCTGTTTATTTAAATACTGATCAGGAGCCTTTTGATCAGAAAAATAAATGGTCCCTTTCAAATTTTGAATTAATTCTATATCTTCAACAGTATTCTCCAAATTACTCATTGATAAAAAAATTCTAGTATCTTTTGTAACAGTTGTTCTGCCTCCATTATACTGATCATACTTTTGAATTTTTAGATTTTTAATTTCTTTATCTATTTGAAAACTATCCCCAAAAACTATTTTGTCAAAACTAAAACCATAGCCATCGAATTTTGTATCAATAGTTCCATATCCAAAGAAATATACTTCTTCAAGTGTATACTGGGATTTATTATCTTCCCTTCCATTAGGATCTATATAGCGTATTGGATTGTTTGCAGCATAGTGATAAAGATTCAAATTAACTGGATTGAAAACTCCACCAAGACCAGGAAGATTCTGATTATGTTTTTTAGCTTCATCGTTTATTGGAGCCTGTGGCACATACTCGCCCAGGGCCGGATCCGTGCTGATCCATCGGCTGTACTTGGGGTCCAGGTATC
>JAEEIU010000008.1 GCA_016281495.1 Treponema sp.
CTATTATCGAAAAAAATAAACTCAGATCTATAAAAAAGATTCTCATCACTGCAATCACAATTTTTATATCCTCGAATATTTTTGCACAAGAACTGAACAGCGACGTATACGAATACATTTCAAAAAACATAATGGCCGACGCTCATTCTGTAATAATGGAAACGACAAATGAAAAATACTCGGCGGATGACATAAAGATTGCGGGAAAATTCGGAGAAGCACAGAATCCCTTTACTGGGAAATCATTCTTTAGGGATTATATATCCTACCCATATTATGCCATAAGAAAAGTATGTTCTGCATTAGACGGGGAAATCATCGAAATTACTGGATTAAAAAATCTTGAACAAAATTTAGGACTGGGCACTTCCATCACCATTAAAACAGAAGATTTGGAAATACAGTATTTTGGATATATGCGAATTGACGAAAAACTTAAAGTTGGTGACAAAGTAAAAAAAGGAACATATCTTTCAACAATGCTTGGAGGAGGAGATAACGGAATGGTGCTAAACATAAGGATGAAATACAAAGGTGAAATCATAGATCCATCAACATGGTTTCCATCTTATTTTTGAAGCTGAAAAAAAAATAATAAAACAAAGGCTATAAGGGAGAAAAACTATGAATGATTTTATTGCGTATTGCGGTCTTGATTGTGAGGTCTGTGAGGCCAGAATTGCGACAGTCAACAATGATGAAGCTATGAAGGTCAAGGTTGCGGAAAAATGGTCGGAGTGGAATGGAGCGAAAATCACCCCGGAGATGATCAATTGTGTGGGATGTAAAATTCCCGGTGTTAAGTTCCCTTTTTGCGAATCCATGTGCAACATCAAAAAGTGTGCCGAGGAAAAGAAATTTGCAACTTGCGGAAACTGCACGGAATTAAAGTCATGCGAAAAACTCAAGATGATTACAGACACCAACCCCGACATACTCCAACGCTTGGAGAAAGAACAACAATGATAAGAAAAGTTGAAATGCAGGATAAGGAAGCGTGGTATTCTTTGGACAAACATCTGCCGGAGTCGGAATTTGAGGAAAAGGTTAGGTGCGGACAGGGATATGTTTATGTTGAAGACAAAAAGATAGTTGGTGTGCTCAGGTATAATCTTTTCTGGGATAACACACCGTTTTGTACGATGCTCTTTATCGATTCAAATTATCGCAATATGGGATATGGAAAGCAGTTGATGGAACATTGGGAACAGGACATGAAATCCAAAGGTTATGGAATGCTGATGACATCCACTCAGGTTGATGAAGACGCCCAACATTTTTATCGAAAGCTTGGGTATAAGGATTGCGGTGGATTTGTCGTTGATGTTCCGGGATATGAGCAGCCGATGGAAATGATTATGATAAAGGCAGTATAATATGATTTCTTCAAATAAAATGGAGGTATGAAAATGAACATTTCATTTAGACTGGTTACAATTGAAGATTATGATGGCATTTATGAACTATGGAATAGTACTGAGCAGAGCAAGAGGGCATTGAATCCTGTTGATGACACCCGCGAAGGAATTGCACGTTATCTTAAGAGGAATCCTACAACTTGTTTCCTGGCAGAATCAAAAGATGGTTCTGGAGACAAGAATCAGATTGTAGGTGTAATTCTTACAGGTCATGACGGCCGCCGTGCTATCATTCATCATATGTGTGTTCATCCTTCATTCAGAAGGGAAGGAATTGCACATCAGCTTGTTCAAAAGGCAGAAGAGGCTCTCCGCAAAGAAGGCATAAATAAAATCTTTGGCCTTGTATTTAAGGATAATGATGTTGCAAATGCATTCTGGGAAAAACAGGGATATACATTGAGGACAAATTTGAATTATAGAAACAAAAGCCTTAACGAAAATGTCCCTCAGGGTGAATGAGTAAATCAATTTGTACAGATGGGGAAACAAAATATGAGTGCCAACTTAATCCTTAAAAAACTTGATGCTTCAAGCTTTGAAATGATAAAGGCTTTCTTTGCAGATGTTTTTACTAATGAGCCATGGAACGATGACTGGAGCGATGAAAATCAGCTGGAAAATTATATTCTTGATTTGACGGGACAGCCGTCTTCCCTTACCCTCGGCTTTTTTGATGGTGATGAGTTGGTGGGTCTTTCGATGGGGAGCATCAAACACTGGTGGCGTGGAACAGAATATGTAATTGATGAGTTTTGTGTAAGCCGAAATCGACAGCACGAAGGCATTGGCACAAGATTTATGGCAGAAGTTGAAAAGTACATCAAGGGCATCGGTTTGGTGAGCATCTTCCTACAGACCGGTCGAGATGTTCCTGCATATCAATTCTATAAAAAGAACGGCTTTGTTGAACTCGAAGGGCACATATCATTTTCAAAGAGTTTAGTGTAAAACCGAATCCCCAAGGATTTACAGTCAAGCTGTGTTGATAAAATCATTTGCCCTGGGAAAAATTGACAGTTTCCATTTAGGGTAGTATAATTTTATTATGCGTAACAAATTCATCCTTGTTTTATTTTTTCTGTTTGTTGGTATCTCACCCCTGTTTGCAGCTGAATTAAGCGGCACATATAATAAGAATTATACAGTAAAGACTGAGTTTAACACAATTTCAAAAGGAAAAACCCTGCGTGTCACAAATGGTTCAACTTTTACAATGACAGATGCTATTGTTCACGGAAACATTGTAGTTGACAAAGGATCTTCCCTTGTCGCGGCAAAAGATGGTGCAGGCTATCTTGTGTTCAAACAGGGAACCAGTGTAAAGGGCATAGATTTATACTACAAGGTGCGTGTTTCAGATGACCTTGTGTTTACAAGAAAATTGCCAATGACTCTGGATGAAGTCTGGAAGAGCGGAAATCAAGAGCTGATTGAATGGGTTGGAAACATAGAGTTTTGCTACAGTTCAAGTTTAAAGGGCTGGGTTTCCATAAATGAAATCCGTTTTATGAATCCCTTCAATGAAAATTTGTATGATAATTATGACATGGTTTTTACAAAGTCTGTTTCAAAAGTGTTGGAAACTGAATGCCGTTCATTGATTGTAAAAAACAATTCTCAGGTGGTCATCCTTCCTAAAAAAGATGTCTTTGGAACAAAAGTTAACGAATCCTTAATTATTGAATCCGGTTCTTCCCTTCTTGGTACAGGACCTGACGGACATAAACTGGTGTTGAAAAAGGGCATAAAAATAGAAGGCCTTCCCCTTTATATCAGAAATAACAACACCCTTGTTGCCGCCGACACAATAACTTCTGATTTATGGTCTCTTCCTGCATTAAGTGAAAACGACTATTATACTATTGCTTACAAACCTGAACTAAAATGCTGGTTCTTTGAAGACGTCATAGTTAATGACAACGACATTAATCCTAAGGAAGCAGTTAAAGAAATATCATATGACACTTATGACATGGTTTTTACAGAGTCTGTTTCAAAGATTATTGAAAATGAATGCCGATCTCTGACAGTAAAAAACAAGGCTCAGGTTGTCGTTCTTCCAAACAAAGATGTCTGGGGAACAAAAATCAACAAATCCATAACCATTAAATCCGGTTCTTCTCTGTTGGGAACAGATCCAGACGGACATAAACTACAGTTGAAGAAGGGCATAAAGATAAAAGGACTTCCCCTTTATGTGAGGTTCAACAATGAGCTTATAGCCGCTAATTCAATTCTTTCTGATTTGTGGAAGCTCCCTTCCTTTAAGCAAAACGATTATGTTACAGTTTATTACAATCCCGAGTTGCAAGGTTGGGTATTCCAAGACATCATCATTTCAGAAGGAGACCTTTCAAAATCCCTAAAGAAGAAAATTGATAAACTGAAGAAAAAATGATTTTTAGCGTTCAGGACAGACAGGAAACTTTTGATTTTATTCTTACAAAACCACTTTTGCTCCGTGCTTGTGAGGAGGGTCATTTTGGAAAAAATCATGTTTACGAAGATGGCTCAATAGCAGAAGCTTTATTTACTTATCTTTCCGGGAAACCAAATGAGACTCTTTTTAATCAACTTTGTATGCCCAAGTGCGGACGACATCTGGTTTGTCTTTCTGAAGAATGGGAAAACTTTATCCGGCAGAATTGTCCTGATGCAGAAACTTATGTACGTTATGAGATGAAGGCTTTGAATCATTTTGTTTTTCCCGATTTAGATGAGCTTCCAACCGGATATGAATTGCAAAAGTTCGGTGAAAAGGAATTTGATGCCAAGCCTTTTTCTCATGGGAAGAATTATAAGAGCGCGGAAGATTTTATTACAAACGGTACAGGTGCGGTTATATGGCATGAGGGTAAAATCGTATCTTCGGCTTCTTCTTTCATCAGTTTTGAAAATGAAGTTGAACTGGATTTTTCAACTCTTGAAGATTACCGTAGGAGGGGACTTGCAAACCAATGCATAAGTGAAATGCTCAAAGATTGTGAGGGGCGCGGTCTTTTGGTCCATTGGGATGCGCAGACAGAGGTCTCCAGAAATATTGCTTTTAAATTCGGGTTTGAGCTGAACCAGAGCTATATGGTTTACATCTTTTAAGGCAGGTTAAGATGAAGGTTTATCATGATGATGGGAAAATAAAAATACGAAGCATGGTCCCGGAAGATGCCAAGATACTTTTTGACACTTACCTTTCTTACGGCTGGCATCCTTCAATCGAAACATACGAAAATTACTACAGGGATCAGGAAGAAAAAAAGAGTCTTGTTTTCATTGCAGAATATGAAGATAGAGTTTCCGGACAATGCACCCTTGCTTTGAATCCTACCGAGGGACCTTGGGGAAATCAGCGGTATCCATATATAGAAGACCTGACCGTTTTCTTTGACGTTCACAATAAGGGAATAGGAAGCAAACTGATGGATGCGGCGGAACAGGAAGCCTCAAAGTTTTCCAAGATGGTCTATCTGGCTGTAGGCGTTCATTCAGGTTATGGTCCGGCTCAACGAATGTATGTAAAACGAGGATATAACTTTGATGGAAGCGGTGTCTGGTATAAGGGGAAGCCATTGGATCCGTATGACCCTTGCGTAAATGACGATGAACTATTATTATTTATGTCAAAGGAGTTGTGCAATGGCATCAAGTAAAGAATATCTTGATTTTATAATGGACCAGCTTTCGGATTTGCAAGATGTAAAATACCGAGCGATGATGGGAGAATATATAATCTATTACAAGGGGAAAATTGTAGGTGGGATTTATGACGACCGTTTTCTTGTAAAGCCTGTAAAAGCCGCCGTAGATTTAATGCCCGATGCTCAAAAGGAACTTCCCTACGAAGGTGCCAAAGAAATGCTCCTTGTTGATGATGTTGATAACCGCGAGTTCCTGTACAAGCTCCTTCGCGCGATGTACGATGAGCTTCCGGCTATGAAAAAGTGTTCAACACCTAGACATGGTGGGGCAGGAGAAAATAAATGAAAAAAAGAATACCGGAAATCATAATCATTCTGCTTTTGATTATAGTTTCCCTTTGCGGAGTTTTATCATTGGATTTTTCCAATGCCTATTCGTACATAAATCAATATGGTGATGAAGTAAAACTTTTTGGAAGCGGAATCTATAAAGATGACTCATATTTTAAAGCCCCGATTTTTATTGGTTCTGATTTGTGTGTCTTGTTTTTCCTTGTTCCGCTTTTTTTAATTTCTTTAATAAGAGACTTGCGGGCCAGTATAGCAAATACTCAGTTACGTCTTGTCTCAATCGAAGCGATAAGTCTGTATTATGCAGTAAGCTTGTGCATTGGTGTAAAATATAATCGTATTTTTGTGATATATGTAATTCTGTTTTCTCTGCTATTTTTTACACTGATTAATAGAATGAGAGATTTAAACAAATTCAATTTTTCTTTTGAAATGAAAAAATCAGATGCAGTCTTTCTGATATTTTCTGGAATCTCACTCTGTGTAGCCTGGTGGCCGGATATAATTCCAACTATCCTCAACGGAACTTCTTTGAGTCTGATAGAAAACTATACGACAGAACCTACCTATGTTTTGGATCTTGGCATCATCTCACCATTATGTTTTATTGCGCTGATTCTCATGAGAAAAAAAGATTCTTTCGGTGTAGTTTTGTATGCCATTTTATTACAGTCAATTATTGTTGTTGCCGTAATGATGATTACCCAATCTGCGCTCCAATTTGCATCCGGCGCTGAAATCCCACTTCCAGCTTTAATTTCAAAATCAATTATTTTTGTTATTCTCGGC
>JAEEIU010000009.1 GCA_016281495.1 Treponema sp.
ATTGTTTTTGTAACTGGCAGTTTCTTTAAATTTTGACAGTGGATATTCAACAATTTGTTCATCATTTTCCATAAGCTCCATCATGTCATAGTATGGTTCCAGTAAAATTGAATATTTCTGATACATGTTATTTAAATCTGTTTCAGAAAACTCAGTTTTGGTTGCATTGATAAAATCTTTTTCAAAATCTTCAATAGTTTGTCCAAATAAACTAATTGAAAAGAATGTAATCAGCATCATTGATAAAATAAATTTTTTCATTTTTTCCTCCTAAAAGCAAGACCAGTGATCTGTCGCCATAATAACAGAATGTACAACGGCGGGCTTATTTAACCTTTGAATAATATGTCCACATACGGATTATTTTTACCGTTCCTTCGTACTTTACATCACCAATGGCAACTTCTTCATTAAAGATTTCATACACCAATCTATGCTGAATATTAATTCGTCTCGAATATAATCCGGCTAAATTTCCTACAAGTTCTTCATATGGTGGTTCAAGAGGGTTGTTTCTTAGAATTTCAATTAGAGACTTTGCTTTTCCGTCAAGTTTTGCAGATTTTAGATTCTTTATATCTTTGGCAGCCTGCTTATCGTATTTTATTAAATACATTACTACCACTCAACTTCATCTTCGGAAAGACAATCTTCTAAAGGAGTGTTCTTTCCTTTTTCCAAAGATTCCGCCATTCCCGGAACAGAATTCAAATACATTGTTTCTTGAATTGCGTTCCAGTCATCCTCGCCAATAAGAACTGCATTTTTTCCTTTTGAATTTGTAAGTGTTAAAGGCTGAGAATTGTCATTAACAAATGCCATAATTTTAAAGAGATTTGCCCTTGCTTTTGTCGCTGTCATTGCATTCATACGAGCCTCCTTTTCATGTACATTATAACGTACATTATTAAAAAAAACAAGTAACTTGACCAGTTGTTTTATAATCAGACAGCCTGCAGTGGGATGTCCATAGCACAACCGATTGAACCTCAGCCGGCATGCCTTGAAACTTCGTTGCACATAGTCCTGCTGTCGGCTACGAAGCTTTATTATGTGATATTTTACTTACTGAATGTCAATTCCAGATGTTTCTTTTCTTTTACACAATCTAGCAAATAATAATTAATTATATTTTGATATGGCATACCTGTTTCTTCTGCCATATTTTTAAAATAATCAATTACCTGATCGTCAAGACGAATTGTAATCTGCTTTTTGAGTTTATCTGCATAAGGATTCTTTATTCCATTTGAAAAATCGTAGTGGTCTCTCATTTTACTTGCCTCCATATTGTTTTGATTCCTGCAAGTCGGCTTTTCTTGCAGAAATAATCCTGATTCTGTCATTTTCTCTGTAACAATGGCATACCAACAGCATATGTAATTCTGAACTTAATCCAAGCATAATGAACCTGTCTTCATCAAGTGTTGAATGATCCGGATCAGTAATTAAAACGGCATTTTCATCATAAAAAACAGTCTTTGCTTCCTCAAAAGTGACCTTATGCTTTGCATAATTCAATTCAGCTTTTACAGGATCCCATTCAAAGATTATTTCGTCCATAATTATATTATAATCATATTATATTGCTTTTGTCAAATATAAAGGCAGGTTTGCTTTGAACTCCGTTGTAAACAGACCCGCTGTCGGCTTTTTTTTCTTCTCTATCGAACTTGACCCGACGGAAAATACTTTGCTACCATTTATATGTTTATATTAATTCATTTAATAATTTCAAACAATTTATATATTAAATATACAATTACAATAATTGGATAAGAAATCAAGCCAAGATAAAACCTAAAATTCCAGAAATTTATTTCATCTTTTTCCGCTTCCCCATTCTTCCTATTAATTATATACCCAATATAAAATGGAATATAAATAAATCCTAGAAATATCAAGAGAATTGGAAACTCAAAATTTCCAGGGATTTTATTTTTAAGGACGATTTCTGTAATTAGAATTCCTATTATTCCTACAACAAAAAAAATAATAATCGTTTTTTTCATTTTCTCCTCAAAATGCTCCATGCAGCTTCCACATATCAATTGGTTGTACCGCAGCGAGTTTGCTTGAATCGCCGTTGTAAACAGATCCGCTGTCGGCTTTGAAACTTTGTTGGACGATTTATTTTTCATCCTCATAATACTGTTTTAACAGCATTGAAATATATTGAAGGTCATCAAAATTATAAGTTCGGATTCTATAATAAGGAACACTACCATTAGTAATTTTTTCAACAATTCCTTTAGTATCTTCGATGGAACCAAATGTTATTGGAAGTCTAAATTCGAGATTTCCATTATTTATTGTTAAATCACAAATCTTTTTTTCTCCCATTATTGTCCATTTATTTTCGGCAAGTAAATTAACTGTTAATTCAGGTTTTAACTCTTCATCAAGAATAGGAATATATTCTTTGCATTCTTCATTAAGAATTTCATCTACAATTGATACAGCAGTTTTTGAAACAATATTTTTTAGATCTCCCTCTGTATTTAGCGAAGAACGCATAATCATTTCATCATCTTTAAAGTCTTGTATAATAATATCAAAACTATTACTTTTTTCAGTCAAGGGTATTAGAACTCCATACATAAGCATATATCCAGTTTCTGATGAAGAATTAATTGGAGTGATTTGTAATTTTGTATATATGTTGTTCCTTAAGCATTCTGATTTAATTTCATTAGGATCATATTCTTTTAATGGGGGAAATAAATTAATACTTTCTTTTGCAGTTTTTCCTTTCTTAGCAAATTCTTGGACTATACTTTTTTCTAATTCAGTTCTTAAACCAATATCAGAAATATCACAGAAAACAATATAGTTAGAAGCTTCAGCTATTTTTTTCTTATTATTTTTTATTGAAGAAAGTTTAAACGTAGTTGAAGAACAAGAAAAAACAGAAAACAATAAAATAGCACTAAGTAGTATTTTTCCAATATTTTTCATATAATATCTCCCAGCGCCCCACCGCGGGCATCCACAAAACAATCCTTCCCCATATCCAGCACAAGTTTTTATCCGGCATTTATATCCGCAACAAACAAAACCTGAATATCCTATATTTCAATAATACCACAATTTACAAATATATCAAGTGCCTTATGCCCTACACGATTCCATTCTTTGTATTTGTCAATCCTAAATCTATGATAAAAAATGCCTGTGGAAGGCAAGTGCCATAAATGAAGAAATGAATGAAAAATGTATTACAAAGGGAGTGCTGTAATGTAGGCAAGGTTCGTGGCGAGCATACATTTGTGCGGTGCGAGCGATAGCGAGTCAGATACCTTATACCGCACATCATGTAGGCTTGACATGGTTCTTGCCGGAAATGGAAGCACTCCCTTTTTTTACACATTACCTATTAATTTTTTTTATCTTTGCACTTGCCTTACACACATTTTACGGGGGTAATTGCCTAAACCCCGTTTTTATCCTATAATGGCGGCATGAGCAACGAAAGAAATGAAAAGGATTTGTGCCACTGGGCAGATCAGATGGCAAAGAAGATTATAGAGCAGAGGGGAGATTTGCCTCTGTATACCTGTGCGTCTGGAATCACTCCGTCCGGAACAGTTCACATCGGAAACTTCCGTGAGATCATCACAGTAGACCTTATCGTACGTGCCCTTCGTGCAAGGGGAAAAGAGGTCCGCTTCATTTATTCATGGGATGACTATGACGTTTTCCGCAAGGTCCCGGGTAACATGCCAAAACCGGAGGAACTGGAGAAATACCTTCGCTATCCTATCACAATGGTACCGGATACATTTGAACGTGACGAGAACTACGCACGCCACCATGAGGTTGACATTGAGTCTCAGCTTCCACGTGTGGGCATTCATCCTGAATTCCTGTATCAGGCAAGCCGTTACCGGGCCCACCGTTATGCAGAGGGAATGAAAAAGGCCCTGCAGAACCGCGACCTCATCAAATGGTGCCTTAACAATTACCGCGATGATGAGCACAAGATGAAGGACTCTGACGTCTACTGGCCTATCTCTGCCTTCTGCTGCAAGTGCAACAAGGACACGACAGAGATTCTGGATTACGATGGTGAATATGGCGTAACATATAAATGCACAAGCTGCGGACACGAGGAAAAAGGTGACCTCCGCACAAGCTCTGAATTCAAGCTGGGCTGGCGTGTTGACTGGCCTATGAGATGGAACGAGGAGAAGGTTGTATTTGAGCCGGGTGGAAAAGACCACATCTCTCCTGGTGGAAGCTATGACACTGCAAAACTCGTAAGCAAGAAAGTCTACGGATGGGATGCGCCTGTAACAATGAAATATGACTTTGTAAGGCTCAAGGGCATTCCAGGAAAGATGTCTTCTTCCAAGGGAAAGGTCATTTCTCTGGTTGATGCTCTTGAAGTTTACCAGCCGGAAGTTTTGCGCTACATATTTGCCGTAAACAAGGTTGACCATGAATTCTCAATCAGCTTTGACCTTGACGTAATCACGATGTACGAGGCATACGACCGCACTGAACGCATTGCATGGGGTGTGGACAAGGCAAAGAACGAAAATCTTGAAAGGATTGAAAAACGCGTTTATGAATTGAGCCAGATTGACGGCATTCCTTCTGTAATGCCATATCAGGTTCCGTTCAGGCAGCTTACCACTTTACTCCAGACATATTCAGGCGACATAGACAAGGTTATTTCCACATTAAAGGACATAAAGCCGGAGCAGGTTGAAACCCTCAGGCGCCGTTGTGTATGCGCATGGTACTGGGTAAAAGAATGTGCACCAGAAGACTTCCAGTTTGCACTTTGCAAGG
Source organism: Treponema sp. (assembly GCA_016281495.1). Classification (GTDB taxonomy): domain Bacteria; phylum Spirochaetota; class Spirochaetia; order Treponematales; family Treponemataceae; genus Treponema_D. The sequence goes on from JAEEIU010000009.1 coordinate 4,798, forward strand.
ACGGCTCAAAGGTGGAAGACTTTACCGATGTTGACGTTCAGATGATTAAGGCAATCGTCAAGGATGTACTTCCAAAACTCGATGAGCTTGATGAACGCGGAGTCCAGCAGGCAATCTACGATGTTGCAACAAATGCGGGACAGGAAAGCAAGGCTTTGTTCAAGACCGTTTACCGTGCGCTTATCGGAAAGGAACAGGGACCACGTCTGGGTAGCTTCTTCAAGATAATCGGACGTGAGGATCTGGAAAAGATTCTGGGCGTTTATTGATGTAACATAATGGATCTGGAAGACAATTTCATGGGCAAGATGCCGGATCAAGTCCGGCATGCCCCTTTACCGCCCGTCATTCCGGGCCCTGACCCGGAATCTTTACATTGAGTGCCTGTTTCAGATTTCTTTTCTACTTGATAAACATTTCCTGTCTGCCGTTAATATCTAGAGAGGTTTTGATTTGAAAAAGAACAAAAAGCCTAAATCCAGGTTTAGGAAATTCATTTCCAAATTGTTTTTTCTGTGCGTTGCATTTTTCATTTTCTGTGTCATAGTGAACATTTACGAGGTTCAATCAACAAAAGATTTCATCTATTCAAATGCCTCTGACGTTCCCTCAAAATATACGGTGCTGATTCCGGGTGCAAAGGTTTATACTTCATCCGTCTCGCATGTTGTGAACGACCGCATAAGTGCAGCCGTAAATCTTGTGAATGACGGAAAGTGCCAGGTCTATCTGGTTAGCGGTGATCACGGTACAAAGAATTACGATGAAGTAAACGTAATCAAGAATTTCATGCAGAAAAACTATGATGCGGATGAATCGAAAATCTTCCTTGACCATGCAGGCTTTTCCACCTACGAGACAATGTACCGTGCAAGGGATGTCTTTTGCGTAAGCGATGTCGTGATTGTAACACAAAAGAAATTTGCCCCTCGTGCGGCCTATATCGCAAGAAAACTCGGCCTTGATGCTGTGGTTTACGAGGCACCTGAGATTTACCCCTATGCCAGAAAGACAAAGTTTTCCTGGGCAATCAGGGAATTCCTTGCAAGGGTTAAGGCTTTCTTTGACATCACCTTCCATGCAAAGCCAAAATATCTTGGAGACCAGATTCCAATTACAGGCGATCCTTCGTTAAGCTGGGATTGATGCTTTATTGTCACACGAATTCGGCGAAGTCCATTAACTTCATAAACCGTCATTATCGGGCTTGACCCGATAATCTATATGTTTGCATTACAAACACTTATAGATTGCCGGATCGAGTCCGGCAATGACAAATCAATTTTTTTGACAGCTTCCTATCCTTTCAATCTAATTTTCTTTACTCTCGTTAGACTTTATTAACATTGATACTTGAAGAAAATTCACTTGGACTGTATACTTTTTATTGGAGGAATCAAATGGAAAAATCTTCTTGGGATCATTATGTTGGGATGAATCAGGCTTACAATTCTTTTTTTGACAACTGGCAGGGAATTCAAGAGATGCTTCCTTCCAAAACTAATAAGGAAATCAACATGGCCTTGAGCCTTTTGGACAGCTGCCTTGATTCCGTCAAAGCCAACGTAAAGAAGGGTGACGGCGATAACTTTGACAAGAAAGACGGTGACACTCCCAGCTTTGAGGTCTTTGGAGGAAAATGATGAGGCTTTCTTCCAGAATTGTTTTTTGTACCGTTATTTTGCTCTTTATCTCTGCCCTTTCGTTTGCACAAGTCAAGGATAAATCTACATTCCTTTTGGATGGATTTGAGGACGGTAATTTCTGGAAAACAGTCAATGAGTCAGATTTGGAATGGACTTCCTCCAATATGGCAACAGAATGCTCAATCAGTACGGAATGGAGCACACAGGGGAAAAAATGTGCAAGCCTTTCCTTTGGTCCAATGAACAAAGTCCATCAATCTAGCTTTGCATGCACGGAACTTTTTGAGCCGGACTGGGGAAAATATAAGGAAATCATAATCGACTTTTACAACAAGACGGACCAAAAGATTTCGGTAAACATTGCGTTTCAAAACAAAGAGAACTGGAAATGGACAGTGTGCAAATCCGCAACCCTTGAAGTTGGGGAAAACAAGGACGTAAGGTTTTCTCTGACAGAAAACATCAGGGACGGTAAAAACTCAAAATGCGAGCCCATTCAGGCAGGAAACGAACTTTATTGTGCTTTGATTCAGGTAATCGGAAACAACAAAGGCGGAACACTGCTTGTTGACAATATCCGCCTTATAAAATAACTGACCACCAGACCTATTCTATTTTCATTTCATTAAGGATGTCCCTAAGCTTTGCCAATTCTTCGGCTGTAAGGGTAATTCCTTTTCCCATCTTAACTCCATCAGGTGCCCATGAGCGTATGTCATACTTTGCAGGCCTGTCGCTCCATGAAACAAGCTTAAGTTCAGTCTTCCATCCGCCTTTTGACTCTGACAAAGTTCCAAAGGTTTGCTTTACATCATATTTTATTTCATCCATAAATCACCTCCAGGTAATTCTAGAATTGCCATCCGACACTTACAGAAGGAATCACGGTTCCAAGCAGCATGTCCACCGGTGCATGATCATCTGCTGATCCAATATATGGAATATATGCCATAAGGAAATCAGCACCAGTTTCCACATACAGACGCTTTGTGATATAAACTTGCAGGGCTGCCCCCACATCTGCGGAAAAGTTGATTGCATTCTGTGGATCAGACTTTATGTCATGTTCAAAATGCAGGGTAAGGTTGTTGAACATGACAAATCCGGCTCCTGCATGAACGTCAAGTGTCAAACGGTGAGATGAGCGTCCTGTGGACTTGTTCTTGAAATAGAACGGCTTTTGATATACAAAGTTAAGCTCTGCTGCAAAAAAGTTTCCGTCAACAGTATATTCAGGGAATGCTTTTCCACCAAAGAAATGTGTTCCATAAACAGAAAGTCCCACACCAAGATATCCCCACAACTGCTTGAACGGTATGAACGTTACTTTTCCAACGATACTTATTGGCCAGAGTGTGGTTTCCATATAAGTCTTGACCGTATCGTCAAACAGGATTATCGGACACATGTATCCGCCTGAAACATCAAGGTCAATGAGCTTTTTGAATTTAATCGTTATCTCTGTGCTTTTGTCCGGAATTGAATGAAGTCCTGATGCATCCACTGCGGCAAATTTATAAACCCCGACATCCATTGATTTAACATCATACTGAAGTTCAATCTCGGTACCGTCAGACTTTAGGCTTATGATATCCTGAGCATGCAGAGTACGCCTGTCACTTGTCAGGGTATAATCCATGTAAGAAATGTCATCATCAGATTTTTTTATGTTGTGGAAATTTTTTCCCGTTGCACGTATGATACCGTTATTGTCTCCGTCATCAAGATAAATCGTGTCTCCCAAGTTAAGCGGATAAGAGACCTTTTTTACCTCCGGAAGATATGCGGGAAGAATCGTAAAATCTTCCACTGATGTATAATCTTCCTCAAGCATGCCAAGGACATTGTAAACCTGAATGATAAGGCGGTAGTTTCCGGCAGGCAAAATGGGATCAAGGAAAACCGTGCATTCATCAGTTTCCTCTTCGTTTGTCTCATGCCTGTAAATTTCTGTGTAGGTATATTTACCGTTGGCTCCAGCGGATGATGAGCGTTTTTGAATTATTACGCCGTATTTAAGGACTTCTCCGGCATCTTCCCAACTGATAGGCTGAACAAGGACGTTTTTCTCCGCAATCTCCTGCTCCATCTTTAACCTAAGCTCAAGTGCGGAATCAATCTGCTGTTCTTCCAGGGAATCAAGATCAAGATTAACTGATTCGTTTTCCTGTGCAGTCAGTGCAATGAGGGAAAATAACAATACGGCCTTCAAAAGCAGCTTTTTAATTTCCATACAGCTTACCAGTGTCCTTTTTCTTTCCGCCATTTTCATTAAGAGAGAAATCGATTGTAAATGAGGATGTTGCCGGGATACCGTCTATGAGAACCTGCTTGTTTTCCACATCCATTCGAACTGCACGTACAGACCACGTAAAATCACCCTTAGAAAGGATTGTAAGATCTTCCATGGTGAAATTAGTATTTCCATTTCCGTTAAGGATCTTTGTAAGAACCTTTGTTCCCTTTGGATTTGTTACTTCAAGAATATAATCATGAGCGCGGTTTACTGGTTTCCAGCTGAAATCAATTATAGGAGTCTTGCGCAAGTATGCCGCGTCAAAGTAATTTGTTTTTCCGGTTGAAAGGCCACGTGGAGGATCAAACGGATCAATAGGAAGAACCGTAAACCTTCTTGTCTTGAGTCCCGTAATGTCAAGGTCATCGGTGCTCATGGCCTCAATGTTCCATACATATTCACCCGAGGTCAGCTGCCTTATCTGAACCTTGCGTTCATTTCTGTCTACAGGATCCTTGAATGCAAGTGTAATACCACCGGATGGATTTACACGGTAAAGGAGGATGCTTTGATTTGCAATTGCTTCCTTTGATGACCATTTGAACACAGGAGGATTGTCAATTGCCTCAAGTCCGTCAAATTGTTCTGAGTCATTCGGATATGTAAGCTCTACAGGATGCAGATGCTTAAGCTCAAATACGCTTTCTGTAAGAAGACCGTTTCGACGTGTGCCCTTCTCGCTTTCGTTTGCATAAGCCTGAATTGACCACTGATAATATCCGTCCGGATATTCTGCCATATTAAGCTCAAGAGAACTGCCCGGAATAAAGTTTTCATCCAGCAGAGACTCTGTTGATCCATAGCGGTAAAGCTTTAAGCGGTAATAATCAGCGCCGTTAACAGAATTCCAGTTGAACTGATATGGAGTATATGGCCTGATGACTGCCCTGCTTGTCTGATTCGGGTTCGGGTTGGTCGGAGCAGGAAGAGGAGGAACTATATGGAACAGCTTTGGCTCTGTTACATACTCAGTTGAGGTTGTGGTGTCTTTGGAATACAAGCGCCAGTAATATGATCCCTGATTCAACTTTACTCCGGAAAGTGAGTTGCCGTCCTGCTCTGTATCATAAATTATATTTGTAAATGCACGGTCTGTTGCAACCTGAACATGCTTTTTAAGAGGAAGATTAGATTTCCATGTAAAGCGGCTGTCCACCAAAAGGCTCTGGAGGATAGAATAATCCTGGCTTGGGAATATCGTGTGCTGTTCAACCTGTCCGTCTATTGCATAGAATGAACGTACAGTTGAATACTCCGACCTGTTACCCTCATTGTCTATCTGACGTACAGCCCAATACCACTGGCGGTTTGTGATTCCGTCTGCTTTGGGTGATATTGCAACAAAGTTCTCGCTCAATGTCCTGTCGATAACAGGATTTACAAGCTGGGCATTATCAGCAACTACAATCTGATACCTGTCGGCCTCGTTTTCCATTTTCCAGGAGAAGTTAACGCTTGAGTTACCAATCTGAGTATTAACAAAGCTTCCTTCTGCAGGAACCTTGAGTGTCGGACGGTTAAGGTTGCCCCTCTTTGATATGCGGAATGAACTTACCTCAGACGTATTAGCCAGCCCAAGATTGTTTATGTTGTAGAATGGAGTGACCCTCCAGTACCACTGGCCTTCCTCAAGTGTGGAAACAATGGCAGAAGGCAATGAACTCCTCTGTTTTATCACAGGATTATTCATCTGTGGGTTATTTGCTATCTCATACTGATATGTGGTGGCATATTCAGAATCTGTCCATATAAGGCGGACAGGCGGTTTTTGAGTGCGATAGGTATACTCATAATCTGAAACAGGAACCTTTGTCTCCGGAGCCAGGGACTGCATTACACGAAGCTTGCTTCCTGCCTCCAAAGCAGTGCTGCCATCAGGATTCAAGGTTTTGAGACGCCAGTAATAATCACCGCTTTCAAGATTTACAGAGAGCTGTGTAACACCTGTAACCGAAACAGTGCGGACTACGTTGTTGAATTTCTTGTCACGGGCAAATTCAAGTTCCATCGGAGTTTGATCGGAAATATTGTTGAGCCTCCATGCAAATGGAACCTGTGCTTCTCCCTGTGTAAAATAAAGATACTTGTATTCGGGTGGAGGACTTGTGACAACAAAAGATGGGGTTGCAAACTGGCCGTTTTCATCCATTGCAAGGGCATCTCCTTCGGCAAGAGACCTGTTGTCAACATTGGCCTGTCCCTGTATGACCTGAAAAGATGTTGTTCCGTCTGATGATATGGCGCTCACGATACCGCCGCTTCCCACAGAAACAAGGACACCGCCGGACATGAGCTGCATTCCGTTCTCGCCGGCAGTAACTGTTGCAGAACCTTCCGATATATCCGCAGAAATTTGTCCCTCGGCAGCAAAAACCTGGATCATCGTGTTTTCCTGGACTTCAATCGTACTAATGCTGTCGGAATTAAATCTTATAGTCGCAGAAGAAAGTGGCATTGTATGGATGACGTCACCGTTGTACAAATCCGAATTCTGCCTCAGGCGGTCCCAAACAACGCGGTCAATAAAGCGTCGCTGAGCTGTCTTGTTCTTGAACGTAATGGTGGCGATAGGTGCCTCGTTCTTAGAAAGCACCATGTTCAAGCTTTGAGAAAATAAAACTGCACTTATCGAAGCCCCTGCAACGCAAAAGAAAATTGCCAGCCAGAATGCAAGGGAAGCTTTACTGCTTAATGACTGTTTTGTTTTCTTCTTCATTAAGGTTTACCTTTGCAAAATCTGGGATCGGAATTCCTAACAGGGTTCTAACTTCATTCAGGGTCTTTGGTCCTGTGGGGCCTACCGCCTTGAGACAGTCCGGATCAGCCTTAAAATCAGGATCATTTCCCCTGAAGAATTTTTCTATGTCAAAATTCGGCATGTTTACCACACCGTAAAAATGCTGCTCGCCTTTTCCCTTTACTTCAATGCCTACAGGAATGCGTTCAACAAGGATTTCGCTTTCCATATTCTCTGACGGAATCGTAAAGTGGTTTTCCTGGCAACGGATATATTCCATCTTAAGGAGGTTGTATGTGTCCTCTGTAATCAGGATGTCTGTACCACAAGGCTTGTTCGTGCTTTCTGTACGTGAAGCAAAGTTTACGGCATCACCGATGGCAGTATATTCCATCTTTTCTCCACCACCCATAACACCTGCTGTAACACGTCCTGTATTTATACCGCATCCAATCTGAATGTGGGGCTTGTACTTGGCTTTTGGTTCACCTGCATGAAGCTTTGTGAATTCCTCTGCGGCCTTGTTGTATTCCATAAGGGCATAGCGCATGCTGATAATACCGCGGATACAGTCTACGGCATCACCCTTGACGTGGGCCTCATGTTCAGCCTGAAGCTTAGCCTTGTTCAAGTCAGTGTCAGGAAGTTTTTCGTAGTCAAGATTATCCTCGCGCAAAAGTCCCCATACACCCATGATGGCGTCGCCTTCGAATTTATCGATGTTACCATGGCTCAAAGATACACAGTTGACCATGCGTCCCATGTAGTCGTTCAAGAAGCCGATGATTTCCGCAGCAGACTCGTTTCCAAAGCGGTCCTTGAAGCCGTCGGATATTTTTGTGAATCCGCGGATGTCGCTGAAGAATATGGTGCAGTCCTTGAGGTGAGGCTCAAAATCGATTGACTTTGTGGCAATAGCCTTTGCAACACCCTGGTTCGTGAATTTTGCAAATGTGTTAAGGAATTCCCTTTCGTCCACGGTACCCTTGTTCAAGACACCGATTTCGTCCTTTCGCTTTCTGTTAAGGGTATCGATTATTTCTGTGTTGAAGTTACCGCGTGAAATGTCTTCCGCAGCGGCCGTCAGTTTCGCAAGAGGCTTGGCAAGTGCAAAGTGGGCAAAGAAAAGCATTACCGGAATTGCAATAAAGAAAATCACAAGGGTCACCCACAAATTGCTTTTTCTGGTGCTGTTGACCATTTCAAGAATGACACTTTCCGGAACGGTCGTCATAACAACTATGTCACCTATTGAAAGCCTTTCGTATGCACCATAATAATACTCAGTCTTACCGTCTTCCTCCATGGAGAATCTGGTCTGATAACTGGATGTATTGTTGTCGTTGTTCTGCCTCATTTCCTGTACAAGAGGATGTGTGGCAAATCCTGCGCCTGCAAGAATAAGGTCCCCGTCGGGATGCATAAGGAGGTCATTGTTGTTGTTGATTACAAACGATGTATTGCTTGATGTTGATCCAGAGCCTGAACCTATTGCATCAGAAAGAGTTTCGATGGAGAAGATTATGATACATGTCTGCTGGGTTCCGTTGTCTGTGTACGGGAACAAAAGGGACATTACCGGAATGGTGAAATATGGGGATGCATTCAATGCAATGGTCTCTCCAAGGCATGAACGTTCAAGATCCTCGGTGCTTGCATTAAGGAAATCGTCTACAACGGTGTTCTCAAGCTCGTTTATTGCAAAAAAATGATTGTTGAAGAACCTAAGGTCGGTGGAAGAAGTCCTTGAAACCTCCCCGTTCCTGATGTTTTCCAGTGACTGTACGGCTATAAAGGCAACATCGGAGTTGCGTTCAAAGAAAAAAGACTGTGCCTGGCGTGCCAAAGCGGCGTTGGAACCGGTTCCGGCAGCATTTATCAAGTCAAGAAGCTGAAATACGTTTGAGCGGATATTGGTAAGCTTAAGGTCGGCAGAAGAAGCAGAGCGGGAGTTGATTGTCATGTTGTTATCCTGAGCCGTCAACTCTACATCACCCTCAATAAAGTGGCTGGTCATGAATGTGACGATAAGAAGTGATGTAATAACCACCACTCCGATGATAACTGACAGTTTTAAACCTATTGAGCGGAGTAAACTCACACCCTTCTTTTTCTTTTTTTCAGTCGTTTCCATATCTTCTTTACTCATTCATCTCAAATTTTTAGACTAAAGCAATATGAGAGTTTTTTAAAATATTTAAACTCCACCCATCTATTATCGGTAAATTATAATATATAATCTACAATAATTCTACCTTTCTTACAAAAAAACTAAAAATTCTCCATTTTTTCAGCCCATATACCCATATGATTCAGGAAATCCTATGCCTTTATATTTCCCCTCCCCCTCTATTGTTAAAAAACTGCCTTTAGTATATTATAGTTACAGTTTTAAAGAAAGTATGTTCATACCTAAGGAGGTCCTGTATGAAAGTTTTGGTTATTGGTGGAGCCGGTTATATTGGAAGCCATGTTGTAAAGGAACTTATGGCTCGCGGACACAAGGTTACGGTTTTTGACAACCTCTCCAGCGGACTCATTCAAAACCTTTTCCCGGAAAATGACTTTATCTCAGGCTCAATCCTTCATCCAGAAGACCTGGATTCCGCTTTTGAACGGGGATTTGACGCATTTGTAGACCTTGCGGCATTCAAGGCGGCCGGAGAGTCAATGATAAAGCCTGAAAAATACTCTGTAAACAACATCAACGGAACAATAAACATCCTGAACTCAGCTGTGGCACATAACTGCCTGAACATGGTTTTCTCTTCAAGTGCAGCCGTCTTTGGTGAGCCACAGTACCTGCCCATAGACGAAAATCACCCGAAGAATCCGGAAAACTACTACGGTTTTACAAAACTTAAAATAGAAGAATTCATGAAGTGGTATGAACAGCTCAAGGGTCTTCACTTTGCGGCCCTGAGGTATTTTAATGCGGCGGGATATGACCCCGAGGGAGTGCTCTATGGACTTGAACGCAATCCTGCCAACCTGCTTCCGGTAATCATGGAGGTGGCCTGCGGAAAAAGGGAAAAGCTCAGCATCTTTGGAAACGACTACCCCACCCGCGACGGAACATGCATACGCGACTACATCCATGTCACGGACCTTGCTGTGGCACATGCCCTTGCCCTTGAATACATTGTCAGCAAAAAAGAAAGCCTTACCCTGAATCTTGGAACAGGCACTGGAATCACAGTTACAGAAATGCTTGAGGCTGCCAGAAAAATCACGGGACAGGAAATCAAGGCAGAGTATTCAGAGCGTCGTCCGGGAGATCCAGCACAGCTTACGGCAAGCTCAACCCTTGCAAAGGAAAAACTTGGCTGGGAACCAAAGTACAGCGACATCAACACGCTTTTGGACAGCACATGGAAAGCTTATAAAAGGTATTACGGTAAATAATCTATGCATAAGAAAGTAGTATTTGCAGTTTTTGTACTCGCAATAGGTGCAATTGCCCTGATTTACATTCAGCACCGCTATTTCACTGCCCCGGAAGAAAAGGTAACGGCTTCCCGCGTTGTTGTTCCCAAAGTGAATGACGACCAGGAGCTTGATGACGAGCTTTTTGACGACGGTTCATCTGAGTATCTGGATCCGGACATGGTTTCCCTTGTTCCGCTTAATCCGGATGAAACCCTGCTTGCCACCGTGGACATGGATTTTGACGGTGACCTGAACAATGACCAGGTTAATGCCATACGCACAGAATCGAGCCCATACATCACGCTGATTGTCGGCCTCTTTAATCCGCTGAAGGGTGAATACGAACGTCTTGCATCGATTGCAACACCTATCCGTCAGATAAAGACTTTTTCCTACACGGGAATCGACCTTACGGGTGACCACAGGACAGCCCTTGTGTATCAGGGATTTGTTGATACGGGAAACGAGGTTCTTCAGGCATTCTTCATAACACGAACAGAAACCGCAGTGTCTGTAACCCAGATTGCAAACCTTGAGTGTGACGGTTCAATCTTCATACAGCAGACGGAACGATCTGACTCATACAACCTTTCGGGGGAAAACGGAGACAGCTATTCGATATGGATGCGTGCGGCAGATCCGGCACATCCAAATTCCACAGACCAGATTCAATCACGCTATGACTGGAACGAAGAACTTGGACGTTATGAGCTTGCAGAACAAACCAGGGAAACCGGCGCAAACATTTCCGCAACTGACCTGGCAAAAATACAGGACGGCTCAAGGGATACTTTTGCAAAATTCCTGAACGGCTTGTGGTACAAGACAAACGAGCATTCAAAAGACCTTCATTACATTTTCTTTGACTGGGACAACAAGCAGATTACATTCCTCCTGAAAAATCAAGAGGAAGTTTTTGACTGGCAGAACAACCTCAACAGAAGAAACGGAGTCTACATCACGGCCACGAACCTTGAGATTCAAAACCTTCAGCGCAGGGTTGATGTCTCGCTAAGGACCTCTGATGAAGTCAGGGTTGTACTTCATGATGACTTAAGGATCCTTGTAACAGAAGAAGCAGAATGGAACGGTGATTACAAGAAGATGAACGATGCCACCGCATACATCAAGTCACTGGAAAACAACGATTCCACATCAAAGCCATACGTACAGAATCTTGAATCCGGACCAAGCTGGAGGATGCCTGACGGAACCATAGTCATATTCGCCGACGGAACCTATACCGCAACAGGAGACACTGTAAATGACATGGGAAGCTATGTTGCGCTGGATTATTCCGACGGAGCATACATACAATTCAGGTCGGCTACGGAAACTCCGATTTTCACAAAGACATACAGGATAAGCTACGGACAGGCACAGGACGGTTCAGAAAACAATTCTGAAGTTTTGCTGCAGCCATATGTACTAAGCCCGTCACAGAGTTTTGCCACGGAAGACCACATACTTATCCTTAACCGTCATTTTGTAGACCAAAACGAATTCCAATAAAAAAAAATCCCCCGAATGCACTCAACGTGAAATCCGGGGGTTTTGTCTTTTCCTGACTATGCCTTATTTTGAAAGCACTTGATGAAGTATCTCCAGTCCGGCCTTTATCTCTTTTTTGCTTATGTTAAGTGGCGGAACTATCCTCAAGACATCACTTCCTGCAGTAGCAAGCAAAAGTCCCGCATCAAGACATGCAATCTCCAATGCAACAGGATCACCGTCCACCTGAACTCCCGTCATAAGGCCCAGTCCCCTCACGTCCTTTACATTCGGCAGGTTCCAGCTCTTTATCGTTGACCTGATTAACACACCTTTTTGTGTTACCTTGGCAAGGAAATCAGGACTCTTGAGTGTCTTGAGAACAACTCTGGCGGCCGCACATGCAAGTGGGTTTCCTCCAAATGTTGACTGATGGTCTCCAGCCTCATAAACACCAGCAGCCTTTCCCCTAAAGAGCATTGCACCCATCGGAACACCACCGGCTATTCCCTTGGCAAGAGTCACCACCTCCGGGTTGAACATAAGCTGCTCGCTTGCAAGAAGGCTTCCGGTTCTTCCCATGCCTGTCTGCACCTCGTCGGCGATTACGATGGCACCAGCCCTCCGTGCGGCATCACTAGCCAGCTGAAGCCACTTTTTGTCAAGAAGGTTTACGCCACCCTCTCCCTGTACACATTCCACCATAAAGGCGGCCGTAGTGTCATCAAATGCAGTTTGAATGGCATCCCAGTCATTGGCCTTTATTGTCTTGAATCCCTCTGGATATGGAGCGAAACATTCCGGATGGAACCTTTCCTGTCCTGTTGCCTTGATTGTGGCTAGGGTCCTTCCGTGGAAAGACTGTTCCAACGTTACGATTGTCTTTCTTTTTTTACCGCCGTTCAGCTGACCGTATTTTCTTGCCAGCTTGATTGCGGCCTCGTTTGCCTCTGCACCACTGTTTCCAAAATAAACACCGTCAAAGCCCGTGGCATTTAAGAGCTCATTTGCATAAGCAACACCTGTGTCGCTCAGATAATAATTGCACACGTGGATTTCTTTGGAGGCCTGTTTTGAGACAGCCTTAACAAGGGGCTTGTATCCGTGTCCCAATGAATTGACGGCAATGCCCGCCAAAAAGTCAATGTATTTTTTTCCGTTTATGTCGGTAAGGGTTGAGCCCTTTCCGCTTTTGAGGGTCACGTCAAATGAACCGTAATTATTTACAACTATCTTGCTACCCATAATAATTCTCCTATAAAAATCAGAAATCTGAATGTCAATAAAACATGATCATCAGTATATCATTGTACCTATTCCACGGTCACTGAACATCTCTATCAACAGTGAATGGGGCACACGTCCGTCGATAATATGCGTACGGGGAACACCTCCCTTACGTGCAAGCAGACAGCATTCAATTTTTGGAATCATGCCGCCGGCTATTGTTCCGTTTTCTATCATCTCCGGAATCTGAGACATACGGATACGCTGCAAAAGTGAATGGGGATCGTTTACATCCTTGAGCACTCCAGGCACATTCGTAAGCTGAACGAATTTCTCCGCTCCAAGTGCGATTGCGATTTTTGCCGCCGCAGTATCAGCATTGATGTTGTATTTGCTGTAATCACCTGCCTCACCCAAAGCTACAGTGCTTACAACAGGAATGAATCCCTGCTTAAGCAGCGACTGGATTATCTCCGGGTTAACCTCGGTAACATCACCTACAAAACCAAGGTCCTCTCCATCCTTGTCTATTTTCCTTGCACGTAAAAGTCCTGCGTCAACTCCACTGAGTCCCACAGCCTTTCCGCCTTTTTGAAGCAGGAGGCCTACGATTTCCTTGTTCAGTTTGCCGGTAAGAACCATCTGGACAATCTCCATCACCTCTGCATCAGTATACCTTAGCCCGTTTACAAAATGGCTTTCCTTTCCGACGCGTTCAAGCATATTGTTGATTTCAGGTCCACCGCCATGTACAAGAACAACATTGATTCCAATTGTACTCAAGAGGACAATGTCTTCCATCACGTCTGCCTTGAGTTCCTCGTTGAGCATTGCATTTCCGCCGTATTTTACGACAACAACCTTGCCGACCCAATGCCTGAAATACGGAAGTGCCTGAACCAGAACGTCAGACCACTTTGAGTTGTCAAGCCGCGGATCTTCTTCGTTTATTATTTCTTCACTCATATCAAACCTCAAGTCCTGTAATCGCCGTTAATCTTTACGTATTCGTAGGTAAGGTCACATCCCCAGGCAGTTCCAGAGGCTGTACCATCACCACATACAACATCGACAATTATTTCATCCTCATTCAGAACTTCAAGAGCCTTTTCTTCATCAAAGACAAGCGGGACACCTTTTTCAAAAACCATCACGCTTTTTTCCTTGCCGTCATTCACGCCGATTATGTCGGTGGCTCCATGCCTTTGGGCACCCTCATGGCTCCTGTATGAAATAGTCACCTTGTCAGGATCAAAATCCGCACCCGAATATCCCATTGCGCACAGGAAACGTCCGAAGTTTGCATCCTTTCCAAAAATGGCAGCCTTTACCAGGCTTGATGAAATGAGGCTCTTTGCAAGCACGCGTGCTGTTTCCTCATCCTTTGCACCGCTGACCCTGCATTCAATCAAACGTGTGGCACCCTCACCGTCTCCGGCAATCTTCATCGCCATCTGTGTGTTAAGGGCATTGAACGCCTCCATGAACGCGTCAAAATCAGCACCTTCCGCGACAATCTCCGCATTTCCCGCCATACCGTTGGCAAGAACCGTAAGGGTGTCGTTTGTGGATGTATCCCCGTCTACAGAAACACAGTTGTATGTTTTCTGAACGGACATGTTCAGTGCCTTCTGGAGCATTTGGGCGCTTATGGCACAGTCTGTCGTAATGAAGGCAAGCATCGTGCCCATGTTGATGTGGATCATTCCGCTTCCCTTGCACATTGCACCGATATGAACGGTTTTTCCGCCAATCTGGGTTTCCACCGCACATTCCTTGTAATGGGTGTCGGTAGTCATGATTGCAACACGGGCTTCCTTGTGGCCTTCCTTGCTCAGAGAATCCTTAAGTTCCTTGATATGGGCCTCAATTTTTTCTACAGGCAGCTGAAGACCTATGACTCCAGTTGAACATACAACGACATCATCAGCATTTATACCGAGTGCATCGGCAGCGGCCTTTGCCATGCGCATTGCATTTTCCGCACCCTGCTGGCCCGTACATGCATTGGCGTTACCGCTGTTGGCAATTGCAGCCTGCATTACACCGTTTGCAATGTTACGGCGGGTAAGCTTGACACATTCTGCCTTAACCCGGTTTTGAGTGAAAACCCCGGCAGCAGCACAGGGTTTTTCGCTAAAGATAAGTGCCGTATCATTCTTGGTCCGGCCTTTTTTGATTCCGCAACAAATTCCACTTGCGGTAAATCCCTGAGGAGCTGTAACTCCGCCATCAATAAACTGCATTTTTATGCACTCCTTAAAAGTATTTTTGTATAATTATAGTAATTTTATACAATTTTATCAATATGAACATGAAAAAAATTGCATTTTTTTTAGCTTTTTTTAAGAAAAGCGTTTGACAATAATTCTGTAATAATTTACTATGTAATTGAATAATTCTACAATAATGGAGAACAAAAAATGCCACAATTAGTTTTGTACATTGTTCTTCCCATTGCCGGAATTGTTCTTGGATGGACTATTCGCTGGGTTTATGCCAGATTTCAACTTTCCGCCTCGGAACAAAAGGCCGAGCGTGTTAAACAGGATGCCATAAAGGAAGCAGAGGCACTTAAAAAAGAGGCTCAGCTTCAAGCAAAAGAACAACTCATTCAGGACCGAAACCAGCAGGAACGGGAGAACCGCGAACGCCGCAAAGAATTACAGGCTTATGAAAACCGTGTAAGCAAAAAAGAAGAGATTCTTGAACAAAGAAGCCAGGAAATGGACAAAAAGGACAAGGATTTCCAAGCCCGCCTTACACAAATGGATCATCGGGAAAATGAACTGAACGAAAAGGAAGAGACCCTCCGCCACGAGCTTGAACGCATTTCAGGACTCACACAGGCAGAGGCAAAAGCCCTTATCATTCAAAACCTTGAGAACGATGCACGTCATGACGCACAGGCTCTCCTGAACAAAATTGACCAGGAAGCACAGCTCACAGCCGAGAAAAAGGCCCAGGAGATTCTGGTTACAACGATTCAGAGGCTTGCAACAGAGACCACAAGCGAAATCTCCGTGGCAACAGTATCCCTTCCAAGCGATGAGATGAAGGGACGCATCATCGGACGTGAGGGACGCAACATCCGCGCACTTGAAACCCTCACCGGTGTTGACATCATCATTGATGATACCCCTGAGGCTGTCGTCATCAGCTGCTTTGACCCGGTTCGCAAGGAAATTGCACGTGAGGCACTGGAACGCCTGATTACAGACGGACGCATTCACCCCGCAAGAATCGAGGAAGTCGTACAGAAAGTCACACGCGAGATTCAGCAGAAGATTTATGAGGAAGGCGAAAAAGTACTCTTTGATCTTGGAATCCACAACATGGGTCAGGACGGAGTACGTGCACTTGGACGCCTACACTTCCGCACAAGCTACGGTCAGAACGTACTTGTCCACTCAAAGGAAGTTGCAGAACTTGCAAGCATGATTGCCGCCGAAGTTGGAGCAAACAGGGACCTTGCAAAGAGAGCTGCCCTCCTGCATGACATCGGTAAGGGTGCCGAGACAGACAGTGACCAGAACCACGCAGAAGTCGGTGCCGAGATGGTACGCAAGATGGGAGAAGATCCGCGCGTTGTTAACGCAGTTGCAGCCCACCACAATGACTGTGAGCCAGAGACTGTAGAAGCAATCATCGTACAGATAGCAGATGCCATCAGTGCCGCAAGACCTGGTGCCAGACGTGAGACCGTTGACAATTACGTTAAGCGTCTTGAGAACCTTGAGGAAATTGCCAAGAAATTCAATGGAGTTGAACAGGCATACGCAATTCAGGCTGGTCGTGAACTCAGGATTCTTGTCAACAACGAGAAGATTCCGGATGATCAGGTCAAGGAACTTGCAAAGGATATTGCAAAACAAATCGAAAATGACCTTCGTTATCCGGGCCGCATAAAGATAACAATGATCAGAGAGACACGTATCATCGAATACGCTCGTTAATCAGTTCATAAGAAAGGGGCAGAAAACCTGCCCCTTATTTTTTTAGTTTTGACTTCCTGGAGTCTGTTCTTTTGTCTTGCTTACCTCATACCACATGCTTGCCTTAGCCGGATGATCATCACCCTTCAAAGCCCTTACATTTTTCCTGTTGAGCGAATGTGCATCCTTGTCTATGCTTGATCCGTCCACAGCAGATTCAATAGTACATGACGGGTTTCCGTTACTGTCAAGCCATAAACCGCTCTGTTCAACCAAAGCCGCCGCCTCAAGAAGTGATTCTGGAATTTTTTCCGGATTCTTCTTTTTGTCGATTACCAAAAGCGCATCGTAAATCTCTCCGGTATTTGCATTCTGAAGATAAATTACGTCGCTTCCGATTCCCAGAAAACGCTTGTCCTTGTCTCCCCTTGGGGCAAACAGATCCCTGGCAGTATTGCTGCAATCAGGAGCAGTGGCAAGTGAAAGCTTTGTTCCAGTTTCATCCACGCTGCCATCACAATCATTCCTCAAATGAACGACAATGTATTCACCAGCCTTTACCTCAATCGCGGGAAACTCATAACAGTTCTCAATTCCGTTTGCACCACTCACCAGGGCAAGACCTGAAGTATTCCCTGAAGTGACCGCATAGAATTCCACGAACTCAGGACCTTTCATGCCGGATTTTTTCTTCATCCTAAGCTCAGACATGACCAAAGCCGGTATCCTGTCGTTAAAGCCCTTGAATTCAACCTGCACTGTAAGCGTATTACCTGATTCATCCTCAAGCTCTGCATCCAGGACATACTTTTTCCCTATCTCGCTTTTTTCCTCCATTACAAAATCAACCTTACAGCCTTCTTCATCTGTAGAAGAAGAAACGGGAACAGCATTCTCCCTGACAGGACTGTTTTCCCCTCCCCCTTTCTCTGACACACAGGCAAGATTCACATGCACAGGCTTGGAAAAATCCATAGAGATTGAATGCGGATCTGTAACCTGGACATTGACAATCTCCGGAACAGAAAAATCACCCTGCAAAAAATCAATTCCATCCACCGAGGAACGGCATCCAAACGGCAGCATGGACATCACGACAGCAAGAACCAGAATTATCGCCGGCAACATGGTTCTGGACATAAAGCCAATCACTTTTTCATTCTTTTTTGATTTCAATTGTACCTCCTGGGTATTACTTTCCCCTGAAATATAATTAGCATCAAAAGTGAGGTTTTTAACAAAAAAATGAGAAAAAATTTATGAAAAAATAAAAAACTCCCCGCAACACACAAACGGGGAGCCAAGGAGGATAATGTAAAGAATACTTATAGCCTTACGGTTTCGACCATATAGCGTATTGAAGTACCAGTATCATCAATCAAAGTCTTTTCAACTATGAATACTATGCTTTTTCCGCTGTCATCAGTGAATATCCTGTCTATCCTGTAGCCTGATATTCCCTTGCGGACAAGATCCGGAGTTCCGACCTTTTTGGAAAGAAGAAGGTTACCCTCTGAATCTTTTTTCTCCATGTTGATGTAAAACTTTGACTGAACATTCTTGCCACTGCCTGTAACAGTCGGCACCAGCTGAATGTGATAGAAATATGACATTTCCTCTGTTGAGGAATTAAAATCCTTGAATACGATTTCGTCGGTTGATTTCTTGAATTCGGCATCCCGGACATAAAGAAGGTTTTTTGCCTCAACTGCCTTGCACTCATACTTCTTGAGTGACCATGCGGCCTTTGCATTCAATTCTGTAAAAGCCTGTTTTCCTGACTTGTTGTTTGTGGCAGCGCTTGGTTTTGTGCGGAAGACACCTCCAGACACATAATCATTGGCGGCAACATCTACCGTATATATTTCAGCCCATGCCTCATAGCGGACATCAGTCCTGCCGTATTGAGCAAAAACATAAGTTTTTCCGTCCTTGGAGAATCCGATATCATGGAAAACAGCCGCATCACCAGCAAAAACATGCAATGAAGAGACAAATAAAATTGTAAAGAAAGCTAGTTTTGCATGAATTCTTTTCATATTCCCTCCCAAAACAAGATTCTGACTCTCTTTTGATTATCGGATATGCAAAAAGTGTACTTTACAAAAATTTAGGCTTAGGGTATTCTAATTATCATGACACTTAAGACCCGAAACATTATTTTCATGATATTCTTCCTGTTCTCTATAGTTTTTGGACTGCTCTGTACGGCCTTTTTCATTATTTCAACAGTAACAGGCCACATCGACATGAATCTTGATGTACAGAGGGAAGTGAACATCCTTTTCTCCATTTTCCCCTATCATTTCTGGGGAACTGTGGCATCCATCTTCGCCTTTACGCTTTATCTCCCGGTGACCATGGGATTCCTCTATTTTGGATTTGAGAAAACAAGGTCGCAGGAAATCATATTCTTCTTTGCATTTCTTGTGGGATGCCTTCTTGAGCAGCTTAGGCTCTTTTTCCCCCTGCATGGAATGTGGAAGACATCTTCTGTAACACTTATTTATTTCGGAAGGATAATCGTCATGGGAAGGTCAATGGCATTCATCAGCCCACTGTTCCTTGCCCTTTTTTCCGGCCCACAGCACCGCATGGACATGGAAAGGAATGTACTTATCCTTGTTCTGGTTTCTGCCGTAATAGGATATTTTTACCCCCTGGACACGATGATCACAACAAGCAACTTTATGATAAAGCTGGGCTATTCAAACATGTTCAGGATATGCCGCATATGCATAGTGACGCTGGCAATAATCACCCTTTTTGTGAACAATTATTCTGCAGATGAAAAAGGACTCAAGGAAAGCGTCGGTTTCCTGCTTCTATTCATAGGCTATTTGATTTTAACTGAATGTGACTCATATGTGCCGGCATGTGCGGGAACCGTAATCCTAATCACAGGAACAATCTTATACCTTAAGCCGCTTCATTCAAGGATGTGGAGCTGAATTTTTACAAAAGGCATGCCGCTCCGCTTATTGCAAGCGGAATTATAAGGTTGTCAAAATCCTTTAGGGGAAGAAGTTCAATAAACATTCCTACCAGGGCAAGGACTAATGCAGTAATAGTAGAATGGCTTGAGCACCATGCGGATATGAATATGGCAGTAAAGCATGTCAAGCTTCCCGCCACAGTCTTTCCATCTGTAAACGGAATTACAATCCGTCCGAAAAGCTTTCCTCCAACAGACGCAAGACCGTCTCCAAAAGAAAGGGCATAGATTCCAAGAGCCGCACATTCCGGTGGGAACAGCAGTGCCGCAATCACAATTCCCATTACAAGTGTCACAGGACCAAGTACAAAGCGGTTTTCATCCCTTTTTCTGGCAGCAGCAGCAGTTATCGTGGAAATCAATGGAATGGACACTCCCCTCCTGCGTTGGATCTCTGAGATGATGTAAACTGTAAGTGCCAAAAGAAGGAGAATGATTACAGGCCAATATGCAATACGCAGAAAAAACGGAATGGTTGCCGAGCAGATATGAATGCTCTTACGGAAAAGTTCCTTTGCAATAAAAAGTGTCTTTTGCTTTCTTATTACACCGGATTTTCCGTAGGATTCATTATTTGGCAAGTTCCTCTTCTCCGTAAAGTGTCAGCGGAATTTCTGTATAAATAGCTGGAGAATAACCGTATACAGGATTGACGATGTACTTGAGGTTCTGTTCTGCTAGATTTGAACCACTCAACCTCAACATGGTCTCCTGGTTTCTTGTAAGGGCATCCCAAGAACGAATGCTTTCCTGCAGGTTGACAATGGCCTTTCCGTTTGTATCGCTGTCACCGTTTGCCTCGGATATGCGGGAAAGTGTTACGCCAAGGTTATTCGTAGCCTTCATGTATGTGTCAACAAGATCCTCGTGGTCTGTCCGTACCTGAGGAATTACTATGTCAAGGGCAGCAAACTTTGTGTTCAAGATGTTCAGGAGCCTCTCATAGTAGCCCTGTGCGGCATAATTGTCGTTCCTGAGGCTGAGTGTATCGGCCAGTGCAAGAAGAAGATGTATGTCGTCGGCATTTGAATCCGCACCATGTACGAATGAACCCCATGCCTCGGTATAATTCTTGTTTGTATACTGAATGTATCCTATCTTGTATCTTACGGCTGCCGTATCGTTCAGGTTGGAAACTGCCTTCTGGTAATTGTCCAGAGATGCATCCATGTCACCGTTGATGAAGTAGTTTACGTCACCAAGATCTGCATAAAGCTTTCCGATTTCCGGCTTGCTTTCAAAATTGCTTGCACGGTTTTCCCTTTCAAAGAGGTCAATACCATCATTATAGGCCTGCTGTGCAAGTATGTATTCCCTCTGGTCTGCATATCCTTCGCCAAGCTGCCTGTATGCATCGATGAAAGTATATGTTTCCTTGCGTGTGCGTCTTGTCTTTGACTTGAATACATCTATTGCGGCATTGAACATAGGCACTGCAGAGTCATTTGCATGTGTAACGACATAGTAGCGGCCCATATTGTAAAGCGCAGTTGCATTCTCATTATCCTTTTGAACAGCACGCTCAAGCAGATTCTTTACGTCAACAATCTGACCCCTCATTGTTTCTTCGGAAGGACGCAGGTTTCCATATCTCTTGTCCAAAAGATAACCGCTCAACTCTGTAAGGTCCTGTCCGTCAAGCTTCTTTACCCTTGAAGGATAGAAGTATTCCTTGTGGTTCAATACCTGCTGCAAGTCATCAACACGGATGAAATAACGCATCTCACGGGCATAATACAGATCCGCAAGCTTTTTCTTCTTGCCGTACAGTTCTACCAGTGTGTCATACTGCAGTTTTGCAAGCGAGAATTTTGACGCATCCTGTTCAGTGGCCCATTCAAGATACAGGTCACCAAGCTTAAGCAGTGCATCAGGATCATTATTGTGATAGTCAAGAACCTCACGCCGCAGGACACGTTCAGCTTCCTTAAAGTCATAAAGCTCGGACATCTCCATGTCTGCCCAGTCAATTCCAGCCCATTTGTCACGGTCGAACCTGTACAAGGCTTCCTTATAAACATTTCTTGCCCTTTCGTACTGTTTGTGGTCACGATAGGATTCTGCATACTTAAAGAACCATTTTCTAACAGGCTTATAGTCTATCGCCGATTTGAAGCTGTCTTCAGACTGTGCGTAAAGGTTTTCCTGAATCTGAGAATAACCCTGCTTGTAATACTTGTTGGCCTGCAGAGGATCCCAGATAAATGCCTTGAAGAGTACAAACAGACAGAAGACGACAACAGCGGCAAAGGCTCCAAGAATTGCAAACGGAATGATCTTGTTCTTGACCTTGTATTCAAGGGTTGTCTTATAATTTTCGTATTCCTCGGCTGTACGTCTTTCGTAATCACGCGGTACATCAAGAGAGATGTCCAGCATTTTTTCAAGCTGTGTAGCAAGCTGACGTGCCGGAATCTTTCTGTAGACTTTCTCAAGGATTTCAAATACCGCATCATCCGTGAACTCGTTCTTTACGACAAGGTCTTCAATTGCAATGCGGACATTAAGAGGATATTCGGAAAGGTTCTTGCGGAACCTCTTGTATTCTGCATCAGTAAAGCTGTTCTTGGGCTTGTTCTTTTCGTCACCCTCAAGTGCTTCCTTAAAATTCGGAGTTGATACAAAGTCTTTCTTGGCAAATGAAGTTGAGGTATCTTTTCCTGGAGTAGTAAAGTTCGGAATCTCAAAGTCATCGTCACTCATCTCCATTCCGTCAACATCGCCCATGTCAAAATCGGTACTATCCTTTACGGCACCTGGAGCGGAGAAGTCCATACCTTCCATTGCAGATATGTCAAAGGTCTCAAGAGGCTCATCATTGTCCCCTTCTGCAGGACTTTCTTCTGGTGGTGTCTCACTTCCATCAAGGAATTCTGTGGACGGCTCATCCGAGTCAAATGATGCATCACCAACAGCTGTATCAGAAGCTGAACTTGCGGCAAATCCGGAATCGTCATCAAAATCAGGAAGATCCATGTCATCCATTGAGAACGATTCATCTGAACTGTCTGCGACGGTTGTATCTGATTCCTGTTCTTTTGCAGACTCTGGGGCGTTGTCAAATTCATCCTCAACATTAAAGTCCGGCAGATCCATCTCTGGTGCGGATTTATCCTCGGCAGGAGGCTCTGCACTTCCAAAATCAACAAATTCTGGAGCCGGGTGTTCCTGGAATTCCTCTGGTATGGTTTCGTTCAAATCAAGGCTTGAGTTTGTCTCGAAATCTGCATTGGCATCGTCCATGTCAAAGCCAAAATCATCCTTGGGGGCCTGTTTTGGTGCAGCAGGCTTTGGTGCCTCAGGTTTGGGAGCCGGTTTTGACGACTCATCTGCACTCTTCATCAGGGCATCAAAATCTATGTCAGATATGGAAGGTTCTTTGCTTGCGGCCAGGTTATGCGGATTCAGGCGGCCGGTTCTGTATGGCTGAGCTGGAGGCTGATCATAAGTATCTTCCTCTTCCTCACTTTGCGGTATCTGTGCATCAGGATTTGAAGGAGCCAACAATGCATCCAGATCCAAGTCTTCAATAGGAGTTTCCTTGGGTTCATCTGGAATTTCCTCTTCTTCTTCCTTTTCTGTCTCAAATTCACTTAAATCGAGATCATCCACAGTGGATGCAACAACAGGAGAGAACAGGTCAGAAACATCGGGCACAGCTTGAAGGTCACTTTCTTTCTGATAATCAGAGGTGGATTCAGTAGTTTCACCTGTAATGTCAGAGAAGTCATTGGCAGCACGGTCTCTTTCTGCGGCAAGAGCTTCTGCCTGCTGCTGTTCTTCTTCTGAAAGCTGAGGCATTCCTGCACGGAAATCCTCTGAGTCATCTTCTACAGTAATGCCTTTGGGAACAGGAATTGTAACTGGCTTTTCCCCTCTGGCTGAGCGTATCTTTACTTCATCTCCGACATTCAGCATGTCGGCGTTAAATTGTTTTAGCTGGCTTAATCCTGGCATAATTACTTGATTATACTCCGCAAATATCTATAATTCAAGGTATCTAGTCCCCTTCCTGTAATTTATCGGAAAAGATTTCTTGAGTGTTTAGAGTTTCCTTTTTATAGACAAAAATCACGTTTTTTCTATTAAGTGAAAAAAAATACGAGCCGATAAAAAAGTTATGAGAAAGATTTGTTTTTTGGGGATTTTATTAAGTCTTTTTATTTCATGCTCACAGACGCAAAAGGAAGTTGTCGTTCCAGATCCGGACTCGATGGCAAGCTATGAATATGCAGATATTGCCGCCACAATCCGTTCCGTAGGAGAACCATACCTTAAGGGTGATTATGTCATTTTTACTCAGGAAAACAACGCCCGCTATATCGGAATAGCATTTGATTTTGAAAAATACCGTACAATCCACAAATTCCAGATCAAGCAGTTCAGAAACGAGGAATACGAGATAGAAGATTCCCTGTATTTCTATATACTCAAATTGCCAAAAACAGTTCAGGAACTTAACTACCGCCTTGTAGTAGACGGACTTTGGACTACTGACCCGGAAAATCCCGTTACAGAATACAACGAGGAAGCTGACCTAATGCTTTCACAGCTGGATGTAAACCGTTCAATTCCGCTTGTTACAGAGAAAAAGGAAGACGGTTTGATTCACTTTGTATATCTTGGGGAATCAGGACAGCAGATACGTCTTGGCGGAAACTTTACCAACTGGGACAGCTGGATCTATCAGCTTGAAGAAGTCGCGCCCGGAGTCTATCAGACACAGCTTTCTCTACCACCAGGAACCTATGACTACGCATATTACACAGGCGTAACTTCTTTCCCGGACAAGACAAATTCAAACCGCAGCTACAGCCCGGACGGAAAAGTCGCTTCCCGCCTTGTAATCGACTAAGCCATAGCTCAATTTAGCTGAAGCACGACCAAACTACGGTAGTGTAAGGCATTCAGTATTTTTCTATTTAATTCTCTTCTCTAGAACTTGAATCCCTTGGGCATTCTGGATGCCAGCTGACTCATATCCATGCCGCCCATTCCGCCTGCACCGCCCATCATCTGCTGCATCATCTTAGCCTGAGCGCCACGGTTACGGCTGAGTTTTTTCATCGTAAGCTTTGTCTTTTCAAACTGCTTTATGAGCTTGTTCACTTCCTGAACGCTGGTACCGCTTCCCTTTGCAATCCTTTTTCTGCGTGAAGGTCCGATTATCAGGTGGTTCATCCTTTCCTTGTAGGTCATACTCTGGATGATTGCTTCCTGCCTCTTTAGGCCTGAAGTATCCATCTGGCTTGCATCCATTCCTGACATTCCCGGCATCATGTCGAGTATCTGCTGCATTGAACCCATTTTCTTTACGGACTGGAGCTGTTCAAGCATGTCCTGGAGCGTAAATTCGTTCCTGGCCATCTTCTTCTGCATCTTGAGGGCTTCTTCCTGGTTTACGGTTTCCTGCGCCTTTTCAACAAGAGAAACGACGTCGCCCATACCAAGGATTCGGCTTGCGATTCTGTCAGGATAGAAGGGCTCAAAGTCCTCTGTCTTTTCACCGGTACCGATGTAAAGGATTGGTTTTCCTGTTATGGTCTTTAGCGAAAGTGCCGCACCACCACGGGCATCAGAATCGAACTTGGTAAGGATTACACCAGTCAATCCAAGCTGCTCGTCAAAGCTTTTGGCAATGTCAACGGCATTCTGACCTGTCATGGAGTCGGCAACAAGAATGGTTTCCACAGGGTTAACGGCTTTTTTAACGTCAACAAGTTCCGCCATCATCTCCTCATCAATCTGGAGGCGTCCTGCGGTATCGACAATCACCACATCAAGACCGTTTTTCTTTGCGTAATCAAGACCTGCTTTGGCAACCTTTACGGCATTCTTTGAGTCAGGCTCCTTGTACACGGGAACATCAATTTTCTGTCCCAATACGGAAAGCTGTTCAATGGCGGCTGGCCTTACAAGGTCACAGGCAACAAGCAATGGCCTGCGTCCTTCTTTCTTAAGTCTTGCGGCAAGTTTGTGGGCGGCGGTGGTTTTACCTGCACCCTGAAGTCCAAGAAGCAAAATCACAGACTGAGTATCTGGGCCTTTAAGGGCAAGGTCTGTCTTTTTGTCTCCCAGCATGGAAACAATCTTGTCGTGTATGATCTTTACAAACTGCTGTCCGGGATCAACAGCTTTAAGAACTTTTTCTCCCTTGGATTCTTCTATTGTGCTGTTTACGAAACGGCGTACGACACGGAGGTTTACATCTGCCTCCAAAAGTGCCATCTTTATCTGTTCAACAGTTTCCTCTATGTTCTTTTCAGTAATCTTTGATTTTCCGCTAAGCGTTTTTACAATCGAACTGAACGTTCCGGTTATTTTCTCAAGCATTTAATTTTTCTCCTTTTGGGTTTTTCATACAATTTACAATCAATTTCCAATCAGTTTACTTTCAATTAAGATTCAAATAAAACTGAATTTTACCTCTGCACAAGGGACATCAAACATTCCTGGGGGGTAAGCTCCTTGTTCAGCAGGCGGTATAGCGCGTTGCATATCGGAAGCTTAAGGTTCTTTTGTTCTGCAATCTGGTGAACATATTTGCATGCAATGGCACCTTCCGGGAGGTAGCCTATCTTGTTTACGTTGGCAATCAGGTCGTCCAAGTCCTTAAAGCGGCTGAGCATGTCCGTCTTGATTATGTCCTGGCCAAAACGGCGGTTGCGTCCATATTTTGACTTGCATGTAACGTCCAAATCCCCTACCCCGCTTATTGAGGTGAATGTCTGAGGATGAGTTGCCCCCATGGCAAATCCGATTGTCTGAATCTCGTTGAGTCCTGCCGCCATCAAAAGGCTTTCCGTATTGTCCCCGAAAGTATCGCTTGTTTCAGCCAGGGCATCAAGGCTGCCGTAGACTACGGCTATGACATTTTTAACCGCGGCACAAACCTGGACACCAATTGTGTCAAATGAAGCGTAGACCATAAGGCCCGGAACCCTCATCATGTCGCGCATGCGGATGGCGTTTCTGTGGTGTTCTGAGGCTGTAATCAGGCCTGTTATTTTTCCCATGGCAACCTCTTCGGCGTGGGAAGGACCCGCTATGTAAACCGTAGCATTCTTATAGCATTCGGGGAGGGCTTCCTCCATTGTCTCAAGAACAAAATGTGGAAGACCGTCAGAAGGAACAAAGCCCTTGGTTAGGGAACCTATGATTGAAGTGCCGTTCTGGACATTAGGAACATCTGCAAATTTAGTGATTGTTGAGGCAAGATAAAGGGACGGACTTGCAAGAATGATAAAATCCTTGTCCAAAGCAACTTTCTTTATGTCGCAGCTTGCCTTCATTGTGGGATAAAGTGAAAAACCAGGTAAATAACGCTTGTTTTCGTGTTCGGAGTTGATTGATTCAGTTACATCCTCTTCCAGGGCCCAAAGCTCGACATTGTGACCTCCGCGGGCCAAAGCGCAGCCCAAAGCCGTTCCCCAGGCACCGGCTCCGATTATTCCTACTGACTTAACATCCATTAGTACACCTTCCTCGAATATTTTTTCCATTATATATCATTTTGAGGGAATTATGCAAGGAAAGAAGAAAGTGAAAGCTGAAAACAGAAAGGTTCATCTCGATTTCCATAAGAAAGCTCACTCATCTGCTTCCTAGCCAAAGATTTTAGAAAAAATTGGTCATGGTACCATGACCAAAGGGCTTGACAGAGCCCTTTAACGCAAAACTTCGCTACGCTCGTTTTGCGTTAAAGATTTGCCTCAAGGGAGAGACAGTATGCCCGTACAAATCACAAAATCCCTTAAAAACTTAAACTGGAAACTCTTTACGTCCCTTCTGGTGCTTGGACTCTGCCCCACAATCTATACGACACTGCGAGTTTTCTTTCTGGGCCAGCTTCCTGGGGAATGGTCTTTTTCCATTGCGGGTCAGCTTTCGTGGGTAAACTTGATTTATGAAATCCTGAACGAGGCAATAATTCTTCCATTGTATTTCTTCATGGGAAAGGTTGTTACCGACAAGAAAGAATACATTAACCGAATCAGAACGGGAATGATTATTTCCTTTTGCTTTTATGCCCTCTGCTCCATCCTGATCTGCAGCTTTACGAATCCGCTTCTAAGTGCAATGGCCACAAGCAAGGACATAATCGCGGAATCAGCCGTTTACATTCGGATTGAAAGCGTGGCGAACATATTTTCACTTTTAGGAAGCTTTATGCTTGTCTGCCTTGTCACGCTGGGAAAATCAAGATACGTCTACATACTCACTGCGGCAAAACTTGTCCTGAGCATTGTGTTCGACACATTCTTTGTCTCGACATTAAAAATCTCCGCGAACCTTGGCGTAAACGGAATAGGCTTGAGCAACATAATCGTAAACATAATTCTTATGATCCTTTCAATCCTACTGCTTTTAAGGGAAGGTTGTAAAATATTCAGCAGGGAAAAACTTTCTTTCAAGTGGGCAAGGGATTTTATAAAAATCGGAGGAATTTCCGGACTGGAGTCATTCGTTCGTAACATCGCCTACATGCTCATGATAAGCCGGATGGTAAACATGGCGAACGAACAGGGAACATATTGGGTTGCCAACAACTTCATCTGGGGATGGCTACTGCTTCCGATAAACCAGTTAGGCGAACTGATTAAGCAGGAAGTCGGGACAAATGAGAAAGCCGTCAAAAACAACACCCTCGGATACCTTGCCCTAACTGTGATTGTGTGCCTTGTCTGGTTTGTGACGATTCCGCTCTGGAAACCGTTCATGAAAAACGTCCTTCAATTCTCCGACGTTGAAAAGCTCTTCAATCTTGTGATGCTTCTGCTCGGCTTCTATGTGCTCTATGCCCTGCAGAATGTATTTGACTGCGAATTCTACGGACTTGGAAAAACGAACTACATGCTTTTTGAGTCCGTGGTAACGAACATGATTTACTACGGCACGGCATTCATCTTGTATCTGATAGGGACATGGACACCGACTCTGACGGGAATCGCCCTGCTTTTTGGAATCGGGAATGCATTCGACAGCATAGTTTCCGGCGGAGCATTCGCATTTTTATTGAAGAAAAAGGGAATCAACATTCTAGAGGTGGAGCAATCATAATGAATGTTGAATTACGAGGAAAAAAATAAGGGAGGTTTATAATGAAACACATCGCACTGATTCTGGGCCTCATTTTGCCGGTCACGATTTTATCCTGTACCAAAACCGAGACACAGACCGCAAATCAGAACATGGATTTTGACACAATCGAAAAAAAGATTACGGCAATGGAAGCATATTTGGAGACCAACCTTGGATACTATTCAGATGATCATGGAGTTGAACATTGGTGGGACTCCAACGGTACCCTAATCCACGAGAAGAGTAGTGCCGGATATGAGAATTGGTTTGACTCCAACGGTAAATTAATTTACAAGAAGGACAGAGACGGATATGAGCAATGGTGGGATTATGACTCCAACGGTAAAGTAATCTACGAGAAGGACAGGGACGGATATGAGAATTGGTTTGACTCCAACGGTACCCTAATCCACGAGAAGAGTAGTGCCGGATATGAGAATTGGTTTGACTCCAACGGTAA
>JAEEIU010000001.1 GCA_016281495.1 Treponema sp.
AAAAATGCAAACCGTTGTATGATTATGTAAGGTATGTTTCCAGAGTAAAGGAAAACAAGAAGAAGGGAATGAGCCTGAGGGAAGCCGTAGATGATGCAATTGAATGGGCGATTAACGAGGAGCTTCTGGACGGTTTCTTCAGGATTCAAAAGGAGGAGATTTTGGCAAACTCTTTGACGGAATTTGACGAGGAAGAATTCATCCGCGACATCCATCAGGAAGGCTACGACGAGGGATTTTCCAATGGCATCCGGCAAAATGCTGTGGAAACAGCCAGGAATGCTCTTAAAATGAATCTTACCATAGAGCAGGTTTCCCAAATCACAAGCCTTTCTCAGGAAGAAGTTCGTGAACTTGCTAAGCGTTAGCTTGCGTCAATCCGCGTGACAATTCTAAATCATAAGAAATAACAAAGCCGCAGCTTAATACTCGTAGATGGTCTTTTCCTGCCTTTCTTCTACCAGGGATTCTAGGGCGGTCTGGTCGAGGATGGTGCAGAGCTTTTCGGCCTGCTCGCGGGTCAGGTAGATTTCCTCGTAGGGGGTGTAGAGGTCGTGGCTGTCCTTGCAGAGCTTTGTGGGGAAGCGCAGTACCAGGTAGGGCTTTTCGTCCACAAAGAGATAGTTCACGTACATTGGAACGTCCTCCGCTCCGTTGATGGGGCCTGACACTCCGAACCACAGGTCAACGAGGCTTACACCGTAGGCATTCTTGGCGGTGGCCTTCTGAACTACAAGGTTCTTCTCGTCCCAGTCTTTTGCGAACTGGACGGTTGAATCTATGATGGTCTGGCGTGCGTGCTGCGGCATTATTATGCAGTATGCGTTGGCGCCTGAGCGGTAGTGCAGCTCGACACGGTTTCTGCGGGGGATGAGCACGAGCTTCTTTGCGTTGTAAAGCTTGAGCTTCCCGAACACCTTGCCATAGAATGTGGGTTGGGATGTAAGGTCAAAGGAATTGATGTCGGCAAGAAAATCCGGATATGGGTTGTCTATCGTTACCCGGCTTGTTGACGCGCAGGAAACAATGAAAATTGACAGGATTACCAGTACAGCCGTTATTATTCTCTTGGACATATAAATCTCCTTTGATTGCCTCACGGATTCGAGAAATCATACGATTTTTCTTTAAGATTCGGACAATCAGTTGTTCATGACTAAAATCTTAAGTTTAATCTGCTTAAGGAAAAGCCTTCAATACTTTTTCAGTAGGCTCTATTTATTATAATAACAAACAAAAGGGCTGCCTTGTTACAGACAGCCCCTTGTCTTAGTTAGACTTGATGCTTGTATTCAAGTCCGCAGAGGATTACAGAGAAACCTTTACGAATACGTTGAATGTACCAGCCTTTCCAGCTTCCTTAAGAGCCTTAAGGTTGCGTGACTGATAGTAGGCACCGAATGTTGTGTTCTCGATGAGACCAGAGATGTCTACTCCAGCCTTTACGTTAAGAAGACCAGCTTCTCCGTCAGCAGCAGCTACATCTGTGTATCCACCGTTGTCTGTGTTCTTCTTTGAGATTGCAGGAAGTGATGTTCCGCCGTTAACATTTGCAAAGCGGAATCCGGCCTTTGGAGTTACCTTGATTGAGTCGCCAACAGCAAGCTCATAAGAAAGACCAGCGGCTACACCGAATGTTGGGTCAACACCGTCAACTGTTGAGATGGTGATGTCGCCCAAAACAGCAGCCTTAAGTCCAGGAACGATGTCGCCTGAGTAGAAGGCAGGAACGATTTCGAAAGACTTGTTGTCGCCTGTAAGAGGCATAAGCATTGCAACGCTAACACCTGGGATAACTTTCTTTGTCTCGTCATCGCTGTCAAGGTAGTATACGCCTGGGTTTGCATCAGCCTGATCGCCCCATCCGAATACAACGCTTGCTCCGAGCTTTGCACCGAAGTCACCATCTCCAACCTTTGAGCCTGCGATTGCTACAGTTGGCTTGATGTAGAATGTCTCTCCAACAGGTACCTTGTATCCTGCTGAAGCGGAGATTCCGAGGTTCTTTTCCTCAAATGCATAGCTTACGCCAGCCTTGATTCCAAGTCCAGGAACGAATGCGTTTGAATCCTTGAGTTCTGCTTCTGCTGCAAGACCATAGTGGTTGGTGAAGTAGTCTGTAGTACCGTCATCTGCGCCAACAACCTGAGTCCTCAAGATTGTATAACCAGTAGCAGCCTTACCTTCAGTTACATAAGGAATATTAGGTGTTGAAGGATCACTGTCATCATCAAAGGTAGCAGTAGTAGTTCCCTTATCATCGGCTACAAGCCACTGTATTGTACCGCTTGCGTTAGTAAAAACTTCATAGAACTTAGTACCAGCAGCAGCGCCGTGTGTTGCCTTTATTGAGCGGAAGTCAACTGCGATACCGAAGTCATCTGTGCCATAACCGGCAACAATACCCTGTGACACGTCTTTCAATCCTACGTTTGCAAGACCAAGGCGAGCATCCTTTGAGTCTGCAAAAACTGCGCTCGGAAGCTTGAACTCGCCAACCTGAATGTCACCAGACTTGAGTCCGATGTAGAGGTCACCGATGTGGAGCTTTGCCACGTCAAGAGCGATTTTCCCACCGTCCTTTACGAAAGCGTCTGATCCGTCACCGTCCAGCTTATACTTGAGGTCGCCGTCAAACTTAACGCCAACTTCTGCCCATACACCATCGCCTTCTGTTGATTTTGTTCCGCCTTTTACGAAAGTTACAACAGCCTTAGCGTTTGCTTCGTTCTTGAAACCAGTGTCGCCCTCGTCAAGGTCAACACCCCATGTCAAAGTTGCATCGCCGCTAAGCTCAACGCCCATTTCTGCAACAGGCTCGTCGGCCAAAGCTGCAGCAGCAACCATTGCTGCCATTGCTGTAATGGCAATAATCTTTTTCATAAGAATTCCTCCTAGTTTTTTTAACGTGAACTACACACGTTACTATTAGACGATACCACAAATTTCGGTAATCGTCAAACTCTTTTTAAATTTTATAGCACTTTTTCTACCGTTTTGCAAGTTTTTTTTTCTGTTTTGGGGCTTTTTTTTAAATTTTTTGTTATTTTTCCGTTAGAAATGCAGATTCAAGCCCCTAGAAACCGCTAAATCACGTCTTGCAAATTCATGGCTAAATAATCACTCCTCCTCATGATTTAGAATTGTCACGCGGATACGCATTCTGAATTATGCATTCTGCATTCTTAATTGCTCAGCAATTTCCTGTACCTTTTCCAAAGGAAGTCCGATTGCCTGAGAAATCTGCTCAATAGTGTTAACACCCATTCGCAAGAAGTTTTCAGCGGTTTCTATGGCCTTTTGGGAAGCACCTTCAGCACGTCCATCTTCAAGGCCTTCCTCGTATCCGTCATTCCTTATGTCCCTGTAGGCTTCTTCCGCATCAAATTCTGTAAGACTGTTTGCCAAAATCTCCTCCAGTCGCAAGCTGTCGCTTGCTCTTGGAGTTTTTACTTGCTCTCGAGGGCTCGCATTTTTTGCTTTCGCAAAAAATCGTAAAAACTCCATGCTTAATTGTTAATATTAGATTCATAAATCTCTTGTAATTGTTCCATTGGAAGACCAATACATTTGGAAATTGTTTCAATCGAAATTCCTTCCCTCAAGAGGTTTTCAGCGTCTTCTATGGCTTTCTGGGAAGCACCTTCAGCACGTCCAGCTTCACGGCCTTCGGCAAGGCCTTCCTCGTATGCGTCTTCTTTTTCGTCTTCTATTGTCTGCTCCCATGTCATGTACTGCTTCCTCCATGTCATGTTTTTCTTGGCAAAACTTACCTTCTCCTCAATGGATTTGGTCAGGTCGCTCTGGGCGCTATGCTCCTTCAGGTACTTGAAGAAGTTCTTTGCCTCTTCTCCTTTCATATTAGCATATTCTGACGCGTTGAAAAAGACCTTGTAGGCCCTGTCGTTCAATTTTATGCCTGTGTCTTCCCGGCATAGGTTTTCAAAGAAATATACCGGCTTGCTCTTTTTGAACGGAGAGTCGAGGCATAGGAAGATTACGTAGGAATCCTTCAATTTGCTGTATTTGTCACCTTTTGAAAGAGTGTCCATGTCGATGACGCTCTGGTAATATCTGGCACGTTTAGGCAGCTTCTTGTTTACCGTGGTCTGTATCTCGATGTCAAAGACGTGCCTTTTGTCCTTTGCATAGACGTCAAACCTTACGGATTTTGAGTCCAATGTTTCATACATCGTCTTTTCTGCCTGTGGTGCTTCAAGCCGTGCAATCTTGATACCAAGAAGTATTTCCAGAATGCGACGGCAGAGTTCAGGCTCGCTTTCCATTATCTTGCAGAAGAGGAAATTGTTGGCAAAGGTCAGTTCCTCCCATGACGGCGACTTTTTCTTTTTTGGCATAGATAACTCCTGTTTAATTATATAGTGGAACCTATGAATTCCTCTAATATATAAATGGTGTGAGTTTTTGATTTTTTAACAATTTCTTGAAAAATTTTTTTATTTTTTTGTCATCGTTAAGCTCTTGCGGGGGGGGATGATTCAGACCTAGCATTTTATATGGAATTAAAGTATAATTTATAACGTTTTTCTTCGGCTTGAAGGGAAACAAATCGGTATATATTGGAGTTTAAAAATGGGTGAAAAGAAAAGAGAAACCCTTAGAAGCAGACTCGGCTTTCTTCTTCTGTCAGCCGGATGTGCTATCGGACTGGGAAACGTATGGCGATTTCCTTACATTACAGGAAAATACGGTGGAGCTGCCTTTGTATTGATTTATCTGGCATTCCTTGTAATCCTGGGTTTGCCGGTAATGATCTGTGAATTTACTGTAGGCCGCGCTTCACGCAAGAGTATTGCAGGTGCGTTCCAGGAGCTTGAACCAAAGGGTTCAAAGTGGCACTTGTATTCAGGATTTGCTGTTGCAGGAAACTACCTCCTGATGATGTTCTACACTGTTGTCTCCGGCTGGTTCCTGAAATACTTCTTTGAGATGGTAAGCGGTAAATTTACTACAATGACACCGGAGCAGATTGGAGATGCTTTTGGTGCCACAGTTGGAGATCCAAAAACCCTCATAATCTGGATGGTCGTTGTCATCGTAATTGGTTTTGGCGCATGTTTCCTTGGACTTCAGAAGGGTGTTGAGCGCATCACCAAATTCATGATGTCTGCCCTGTTCATCATCATGATAGGCCTTGCCATTTATGTCGCAACAATTCCGGGTGCCCTGGAAGGCTACAAATTCTACCTGAAGCCGGACTTTAAGGCCCTTATAAACGGAAACGGTGTGGACGGACATGGAATAGCAGACACAATCTACGCAGCCATGGGTCAGGCGTTCTTTACCTTGAGCCTTGGTATTGGTTCAATGGAAATCTTCGGTTCATACATCGGAAAGGAAAATTCACTCACAGGCGAATCATTGCGTGTTATCGGACTGGACACATTCGTTGCAATCTGTGCCGGCCTCATCATCTTCCCAGCTTGTGCTGCCTTTGGCGTTCAGCCTAGTTCCGGAGCAGGACTTGCATTTGTTTCCCTTCCAAACGTATTCAATGAAATGGGACCTGTTGCAAGCCGTATCGTAGGTGGATTCTTCTTCCTGTTCATGTCATTTGCGGCTCTTTCAACCGTAATTGCGGTATTTGAAAACATTGTCGCATTCCCGATGGACAAATATGGATGGAGCAGGACAAAATCAGTCCTGGTCAACTTTGTTGCAATGATTCTCCTTTCAATTCCTGCTGCACTTGGAATGAACATATGGTCAAACGTTCACTTTGGATCTCACATCGGTTCAATTGATGCCCTTGAGGACTTTATCGTAAGCCAGAACCTTCTTCCAATAGGCTCATTGATCTTCCTCTGTTTCTGTATGCACAAGTGGGGATGGGGCTGGAAGAATTTCATTGCCGAAGCAGACACAGGCAACGGTATAAAATTCCCCAAGTCAAAGGTCATTCAGTTCTATCTGAAATGGATTGCACCGCTCATCATCCTTGCAGTTTTCGTTGCAGGATATTTTGACATATTCGGTAGCCTGTAAAAGAAAGGTTGTCACGCGGAACGCCTGTCGAAAGGCAGGTGATTCAGCATTTTAATAATGAGATAGTAAGATTCCGGATCAAGTCCGGAATGACGTAAAAGCCAATCCGAAATGGCACTGTCATGCTGAACTTGATTCAGCATCTTTCCTTGCAATGTGGGGATGCCTGATCAAGTCCGGAATGACGTCAAATTCAAATCGTTGTGGGCAGGATGTTCTTTATGTCCAGCTTGCCGTCGGTTAATGGCGCTTTGTACAGGCGGTCCTGATAGTAGATTTCTACTGTTTCCATGTAGGTACTGCCTGATGCAGCATAAAGGTTTGCAGATTCTATTGTTCCATCCTTCCATGAAATGTCCATGCTCAGATTTCCCTTTATTGCAACATTCTTAAGCGAACCGTCCTTCCATTTCTCCGGGAGTGCAGAAAGAAGGTCGATGACCACTACCCCATCCACAACCTCACTTTGAACAATCATCCTTGTCATTGCGGCAAGTGCCCCGAAATTTCCGTCAATCTGGAACGGAGGATGTCTGTCCAGCAGATTAGGATAAGTTGATTTTGCAAACAGCTCCTCAATGCATGAGGCGGTTTTATCTTTATTTTCAAGCGATGTCCAGAAGTTCATTATCCAAGCCTGGGACCATCCGGTGTGACCGGAACCGTTCTGAACCCTTTTTTCTATTGTCTTTACGGCGGCTTGTGCAAGTTCCGGCGTACGGTGGATGTTTATGCTGTGTCCCGGATAAAGCCCGTACAGATGACTTATGTGGCGGTGTCCCGGTTCAACTTCTGTACATTCAACAGGCCATTCGCGGATTGTACCGTCCTCCTTTACGACAGGTCCCTCTATCTTGGAAAGCATCTGCCTTAGCTCAAGGACTTCAGGATCGGTCTCCAGTTTTCCCAAATCCAGCGCAGAGTCTATCGTTGCCTTTACAAGATGTTCAATCAGGCGGTTGTCCATGTCACAGCCCGCAGTAAAGCTGCCCTTTTGTCCGTCGGCAAGGGTAAAGCTGTTTTCCGGTGAAACTGTGGGGGAAACAACAAGATGCTTTCCGTCTGCAGAAGGCACCATATAGTCCCGGAAGAACTCGCAGGCACGAATCATGTACTTGAAATTCTTCTTTAAAAACTTCCTGTCCAGAGTGTATTCGTAATAATCCCGGATATGAGTTGCAAGCCAAACAGCACCCATGGGCCAATAGCTTCCCGGAATCCATGCTCCCTGTGGTGCAGTGTCTGCCCAGATGT
The DNA here is from genome assembly GCA_016281495.1 of Treponema sp. GTDB lineage: Bacteria > Spirochaetota > Spirochaetia > Treponematales > Treponemataceae > Treponema_D. Next base: position 7,261 of record JAEEIU010000001.1, read on the forward strand.
CCGTGTTGTGGTGCATGACATAACCGTCGCAACCGTACATTATGCGTGCAGTCTGCTTTCCGTTTTTGTATGCCCTTTTAATCAGGTTGAACAGAGGCTTTTCGCAATCCAGAAGACGGCACATTCCCGCAGGCCAGTAATTCATCTCCGTGTTGATGTTCACCGTGTAGCGGCTTCCCCACGCAGGATTAATCTCGTTGTTCCATATTCCCTGGAGTGTTGCAGGTAAGGTTCCCGGCTTACTGCTGCTTGCCCTAAGAAGATAACGTCCGTAATTCCAGTAAAGTTCTGCAAGAGCCGGGCTGTCGGGATGTTTAAGAAGGAGCTCGTCAGTTGGAATTGAAAGCTCCTCGGATGATTTTTCCTTTAGGCCGCTTGTAAGATCCAGGGAAATTTTCTTGAATTTTCTGGCGGATTCGCTTACGTGCATTGCCTTGATGTTCTGATATATTCCGCTGGAGGCAAAGCATATTTTCCTTAACGCACGGTCGGTGCAAAAACGCAGGAGGCCCCTGTTTCCACGATGAAGGTTGCCGCATTTTTTGGCATAATGCTTTTTCCGGTAGGCGGTTTGAATGTCCACAAAAAGTGTAGCCTCATCCGCATCCTCCACGATGATTGAGCCTCCCCTTGCACGGACAGTTCCACCAGAAGAAAGGGCGTTAACCATAACGGTAAACGGAATGCCGTGGCTGTCCTGCATTATGAGCGTATCATCTTCTATAGAATAATATCGTCCTGTGTAAATTCCCCTGTCCAGATATGCACGGAAGTTTATGCTTTTTGGAGTATTGGCAACAAAATGGATTATGATTACATCCATGGCGGTGGAAACAAAGACTTCGCGCGTATAGCTTATGCTGCTTCCCCTGGTGTTGCGGGAAAAGATTGCAGTGCTTGGAACTGTGGTCTCCGAATTGAATGTCGTGGTTGCAACAGCTGTCTCCAAATCCAGTTCCCGGCGGTAGGCTGTGCAGTTCTGGAATTCAAGGCTGGTGTCCGGCATGGGACCTGTAATTCCGGGGTTCTCCCTTGTGTAGCAGTCTATGTGGAGGTCTCCTGCAGTCTGGTAGGCGGCCTGTTCTGACGGTGTGCCAGTAAATGATTCAAATGCAAGTTCCTGGGCTTTTTGGACCTGCCCCTGTGAAATGTATTCCCTGATTCTGGCCAGATTTTCTTTTGCGCTCCGGTTATTGCGGTCCTGGCGGCATCCTGACCATACCGACTCCTCGTTCAATTGAATTATCTCATGTCCCGGTCTGCCGTAAACCATTGCACCAAGGCGACCGTTTCCAACAGGCAGGGCTTCGTTCCAGTCCTTGGCCGGCTGATTATACCATAACGTATTCATCTATATCCTCGCATTTTCAATTAAGTCGGGCATAAGCCATGCCTCCATTTTAACACATAAACTATGGTTATTCCACAATTTTTTTCAGCTTGAAGAAAAAAGTGCCGGTGGCCTCCATAAACAAAAAATATCAAATAAAACTTGTTTTCTCGCCATTTTTGTACTATCATTTATATAGTGGAGAGTTATTTGGCCTGTCTTTTTATGAGGTTTTGCCATGAAGAAACTTTTTGGACTTTTTGCTATACTCTTATGCACAATCCTTTTATCATGCAACAATTTGTTTTCTGATAAAACCGGGGACATCAGTTTTTCCTTTTCTGCAGACGATGCAATACAGGCGGCCAATGCCTATTTAGCACGTGGCGCTAATAATGATGAACAGTCTGAATATATTTTCCTTGTCCAAATACAGGGCAGCGAGGGATTCCACGACTACCAGATAAAGACCGTACAGGCTACGAATGTAAGCTCCAGCTATCCCGTATCAGGCCAATATCTGACAGACAATAAGCTTGAATTTCTTTTTGATTATGTCCCGTTTGACCAAACCTACAAAGTCATGTTCGACATGTTTGCAAAAATTGATTCAAACCTGCCGCATCTTGTTTTGTCCGGCAATTCAAATGACATAGAAGTAATGCCCTCCATCCAAACCGAAGTGGTGGTTAACATCGGAAACTTTACCACAAGCCCCATTTCACTTAAAATCGAATATGAGGATGGCGGATTTAATACATATGAGAACCCGAGTTCAATAGCTGCTGACCCTGACATACCAGGTTATGGAATCAATTTGCTATTGTTCAAGGAATATGGTAAACTCTGGCACAGAAATGATACTACAGTTTTTCCAGTTAGAGACATATATTATGAGCTTAACTCAAATTCAAATTTTCCTGACTCGTTTTACAGGTATTCGTTACCATATGAAGTTAGAAAAAATAATGAACCGTTTTTGAATTATTCATACGACTTTAACTTTGACAGAAATAGTTCCTCAATAAAGAATTTCCTTTACTATTATTCGTTTCCAGCATCTGCAACTTCTGAAAATTATTCTATGTCAACAGAATGGAAAGCAAAAATATCTAAAGGTGGTTTTACATTTGCAGAAAAACTCCCTTACTTTGAATACAGTTCTAATGATGAGGTTATAAGCGGACATAGAGATAACGTTCAATTCAAATTTAACAAAAAGAATTATGATGGTGGATCTGCTTTTGTTTATACTGATGAATTATCCAGTTTAATTACTGGCACTTCAATTCAAAATGGAGATTCCATAGCACTGGTTTTAACTATGAAGGGGCGCAATCCAATTCCTTCCGCAACCCAATTGTATTATAAAGAGTTAACTAATAACAGTTTTCTAGACAATTCTTTGGTTGATGGCCAAGAACTTTTTGACGGAAACCGTTGTCTTAACCATAAAGTTGGAGAGACAAAGTTTGTCATTCCGCTCAACTTCCATTCAGAAGATTATAGATACCTTATGATGTTCATAACTTCTGATCTTAGTTTAATGGAAGCGTCTTATACCTTTGATGTTGACTGGTACATTTTCCCGCAAAGAATGCAGGCCTGTGTCCTAGAAACCGTTAAAGAAGGCAACGGATATCGTTATGAGCTGAATAATAAAATATCAGATTATTATTCAACAAACCTAAGTGCAGGACAAAATTATACTGCGAAATTAAGCGGTGTTGTCTGTAATTTCAATCAATCAGATAAAACCTTTTCCATTGCAAATACCGGGTTAAATACAGAATTGTATTACATAAAAGATAATCCCGCTCCTGGTACAGATCCTTTTACAGCCATAAGTAATAATTCACGGACTGATAACATCAAGTTTTTGAATACCTATGTTACAACTTATTATGATGAAATGATACATAATTATGATTTTGAATTTAAAGCTATTACAAATCTTTCAGGCAACCCGAACACGGCATACAAATTCATGTGCCACGCAAATTGCACAAACACAAATAATTTGATGGTTATAAGGGATTATTCTTTCATTTTTGAAAATAATTAATGGGAAATCTCACGGATTCGCAAGTCGCTTGTTGCGACTATTTTAATAAATTTCCACACCGAAATATCAAGAAGTGACATATTCGGAATAAGAGCAAAAAAACAATTCATACAAAATTTAAAGAAAAACCGTAGATTTTTCGAATCCGTGTGGCATTAAAAAATTGACTTACACCAATCAGCATACACGGGAGCATAAAAAATCTCTGTTTTTTTTTAAAATATTTCAATATTATTTGCAAATTCTTTAAACTGCCTTTATAATTAATTTTATGGTTTCAATTCAAAATCTTGTAGAGTATTATGATGAGCTCTATCCGGTATCGGAGGCTCAAAAAAAGTTTTATGATAAAATTTCACTGGATTTTCAGCAGCCGGTGCGTTATCTTCGTACCAGTTGTGGTGCTGGCCTTTTTGAACATTTGCTTGCACGAGATGGCGCAGATGTTACGGGGATCGAATATTTTCCCGAGCTTTTAAGGTCGGCAAATTTACGAAGAAGAAACCAGCTCATGGCAATAAGGTTTTTTCAAATGTCCGAGCTGGACATGGCCAGATTTTTGGGAAAAGGCTTTTACAACATCCTGTCCAACCTGTCCAACCGCATAATATATATTCACGACAAGACCCTTTTGAGGAAATTCTTTTTTGACAGCAAACAGCTTCTTTCTGAAAACGGCAAACTGATTCTTGAATTCTACAATTATGACAAATTCAATCAGCCCGGAATGTACCTGCCGCAAAGGGAAAGCCTGCGTGCCAAAATGACGACCAAACTCGAGGCCTCAAATGACGGACTGTGGACTGTAAATCAAACCATAGAAACCGGAAGCGGGCGCATACTCCCCGTAATGGAAAATGAAGTTGTGTTCCTGCCAAAGCCGGACGAGATAAAGCTTTTTGCAAAAGAGGCGGGATTCAACAATATCGAGTATTTTTCGGATTTTGAGATGTCCCCTTTTACCGGAAAAGAAGACACCGTCATTGCAAGGATAAGCTGATCAGTTGATTTCCCAGCGGTTGCCCTTTCTTGTAAAGCGAGAAGCATTCACTTCAAGAAGGCGGCCGTCATCTCCACTCATCTTTACCATGGAGGTGATGGGATTAACCTCATTGATCCTGAACATGGTACCGTCGTATTGAACGCGGGTTCCTTCGTTGGGCAAAGTCCTTTTGGCCTCGGCATACCAGTCATATTCATAACTCAGGCAGCACAAAAGCCTTCCGCACTGTCCGCTTATCTTCATTGAATTCAGGCTCAGGTTCTGTTCCTTTGCCATCCTTATGCTCACAGGCCTAAGCTTGTCATTTACCTGATGGCAGCAATATGGCCTTCCGCAGACACCAAGGCCACCTGTAATGCGGCTTTCGTCCCGGACACCAATCTGCCTTAATTCAATCCTCATCTTGAACACGGCAACAAGGTCCTTTACCAGTTCACGGAAATCCACACGGTTGTCGCTGGAGAAAAAGAACAGGGCCTTTGGTTCACCTACAAGGAAATGCACGGTTATAAGCTTCATGTCCAGATTGTGGTACGCAACTTTTTCACGGAACACAGTAAACGCCTGCTTTTCCTTTTCCACAAGCTCCTCGGCATGATCCAGATCCTTTTTGTCGGCCATCCTTGTAACCTGAACCACATCATTCGGCTTGATTCCCACAGGTTTCTTTGAGCGGCCAAGATTGATTGCAAGGTCATCGCCATAACGGGTCGGAACAATCACCTTTTGACCGTCTGCAGGGGTAATTCCCTCAGGCATGGTGGCATAAATGCCTTCGCTTGAATAAACCAGCTTTAGTTTATAAAGATTGTCCGGAAATACATAGTTTTTGGAATACGAACTGTCACTGCCCTCATCATCCTCAAGAGCGGCTATGTCCAGGCTTTCATCATCTATGTCTTTTTCAAATATATCTGACATTCTTTTCTCCCGTTAAAAAGCTTTTCCCCTGAAACCCGTCACGTTGCCATCAAATCCACAAGCAGACCGTTGATTTCGTCGATTTTCTTCAGCATCAAAAGCGTTTCGGAATGTCCTGTCAAAAGCCACCTTGCAAGCTCATCCAGTTTTTGGTTGATTACAACCACCTGAGTTTGAACCTTGCCTTTACGGCCTTTTTTGGCGGGACGTGCATGCTGTTCTATGGTAAAATTATTCTTGACCACATAGCGCATGAACTGGCTCACTTTTTTCCGGTAATCCGCAAAATTGTCGGGCATCTGACATTCCTTCAGCTTGTCCGCGGCAATATCGGCGGCATCCTTCAAATAGCGGGCGGCCTCCTCAACTCCCATTCCTGCAATTTCAACTGGAAATCCCTCCATCTGCAGCTGATGTTCCATACGGGATTTTTCAAAGGCTGTGGCAAATGCAGATTTTTTTACTTCACCCGATTTTTCTTTTTTGTTGGTTTTTCGGGCATTCTCTGCGGCAGCTAATTGGGTAGCATTAAAATACAGGCCGGAACTGACTGAATCCACTCCGTCCATATGCTACTCCAGATAATCGTCGTCCAAATCAGGATCAGGTAAAATTGTATCGGGGATATTGATCTGGGGTGTTGCCGGCGATGCATTCTGTGATGCAACTGGCTCCGTCTGTGGTGTTACCGGTGATGAAGCAGACAAATCCGAGAACATCGAATGATCCACCGAAATGTGTATGTCCTGTAAAATTGATTTTGATGCAATGGCCTGAGTATTCTGCCATGAGTCAACGGCATCGCTGTACTGCGTGGGATCCTTTAATGAAATGCAGTGGCCATGGATGATTACCTTTTCGTCTGCCTGAAGCCTGTGGGTCTGAATGTCACCTATTACCACGGATGAAGAAAGAAGCCTTACCATTTCCACAGCATTGATGTTGCCTTTTACAACACCGGAGACAATAATTGATTTTGCCGTGATGCTTCCGTTTACCCTTGCGTTTTCTCCAACAATGACATTTCCGGTTGCCTCCAGATTTCCATCCAGATCACCAAAAACACTCATTGAACCGCTGACCTTCATGTCGCCGCGAATTAATGAGTCCCTTCCGATTATGCTGTTTATTGAAACGTCGTCGTTGAATAATGCCATTTATTTGATGTTTATATATTTTGACGGGTCTACAACGTCTGAACCGATGTGAATCTCGTAATGCAGGTGAGGACCAGTTGAAATACCGGTGTTTCCGATGGTTCCGATAATCTGCCTCTGTGACACCTGATCACCCTTTTCTACGCGAACTGTTCCCAGGTGGGCATAACGAGTGTAAATGCCGTGCTTGTGCTTGATTACGACAAAGTTTCCATAACCGTCGTCATAACCAACCGTGACAACCTGACCGTTTGCGGTTGCCATAACTCCATCTCCACTGCGGTAAGTACTAAAGTCAATTCCACGGTGGATGTACCAAAGGCCCGTAATCGGGTGTACGTTCTGTCCAAAAGCCATTGAAATATGACCGATACCGTTTTTAACCGGCCAGATGTTCGGAATGTCGGTAAAGAATTCTCCCTGGCTTTCGAGCATTTTAGCTATCTGTTCTACAGGCTGAACTGCGCTTTCCAGATAAGATGTAAACTGCTTTATGTCCGCTGTCTCGCGGAGTGAACCGGATGCAAGGTCCTGTGTGTCAAAAAGTGATGCAAGGTCGCTGTTGCTGCCGGTGGATTTTGTTGTCTGCTCGCTCTGGTTGATTCCCAAGAGTGAAAGTGACTGGCTTAAAGAAGTCTGAAAACGTTTTGCCGTCTGCAAAAGAGTGTTGTTTTCATCACGAAGTTCATCAAGACTGGCCAAAGTCTCACGGTTTTCGTTCCTGAGGCGGGCAATCTCCGCACCTGTACTGGCTGAACGTCTTGTAAACGGAATGAATGAAAGGATTATGCCCACAACGATGACGATTCCCATCAAAACTGCAAATACATTGGTCTGAAGGTTGATGACCTTGCCGTTGGAATGCGGAACGACCATTATGGTAAGCTTTTTATCAAAGATATGGAAGAATTTTACAAAACCTCGTCCAATTGCAGAAAAAAAGGCACCTATGCCATGACCAACCCGAGTAACAATGTTTTTCTCTATTTTTTTATAATGCCGTGTGCGTGCCACGAGATCCTCCGAATTCTTCGTTGTCAGTATAGCATATCCGTGCTTTAAGTGTCAAACCATAAATGCCTTTTATAAGGATAAAAGTCTGTTATTTTTTGCAAAATTTTGACATCTTCAACCCTTTTAAGACTTTATTCAAAATAAATTTGACTTAAAAACATTTCTGCATTATAATTATCGGTAGTTTAGGATACTTAAATAAGTTTATTCGCTTGGAAACTCTGATTTAGACGTTTAGTTCTGTCAGGGTTTTTTATTATATTTTAATTGAAAGGAAGCAAGCCATGCAGTTATTTGATACTCATGCCCACATAGGGTTGATTTATGACGACCCGATAGAACAGTTTCGCGTCATCCAAAAGGCAAAACAGGCCGGTGTTACCAGAATTTTAAGCATAAATAATGGTCTCGTGGATTTTAAGAAGGAATACAACATCCTCAAATCCATGAAAGGCATTTACCATGCAGTCGGTGTAGGTCCCTCAGAGGTAAAGACACCCGGAACTGACTGGATCAACCAGATAGAAGAATACGTCAAGCTTCCCAACGTTGTTGCCATAGGAGAAACCGGACTTGACTACTACAAGCAGTTTGGAGACAAAAGGAGCCAGATTGAGCTTTTCATCACACAGCTGGAGCTTGCACAAAAGCATGAGCTTCCCGTCGTAATCCACAACAGGAGTGCCGGGGAAGACATCTTTGAGATTTTGCAGGACAGGCTCCCGGAAAAAGGCGCCATCTTCCACTGTTACAGCGAGGATGCCGAGTATGCCAAGAAATGTCTGGATGCCAACATGAACGTTTACTTCTCGTTTGCAGGAAACCTTACCTACCGCAATGCACGCAACCTCCACGAGACAGTCATGAACATCCCGCTGGACCGCATTTTGATTGAAACAGAAAGCCCGTTCATGGTACCGACCGAATTCAGGGAAAAGAAGCGCACCATGCCGTCTTACCTTGTATCCACGGCAAAATTCATGGCGGACATGCTCGAGATAGACCTCGAAAAACTCTGTGAGCAGTTGTGGTCAAACAGCTGCAGAATATTCAACCTGCCGGAATGACACTCTATCACCCTGTTACCATAGGCAAGCTGGAATTACCAGGAAACCTCTTTCTTGCTCCCATTGCAGGCTATAGCGACAGGGCGTTCCGTTCCCTATGCATTGAACAGGGCGCCGCTTACTGTACCACGGAAATGGTTTCTGCGGAGGCACTTACACGCGGATCCGGCAAAACCCAGGAACTGATGCAAAAGGCCCCCAACGAAAAAATCTATGCCGTACAGCTCTTTGGTGGAAATGCGGATGTTGTCGCAAGGGCAGCCATCATGACGCTTGAACAGACCGACTGTTCATCCATAGACATAAACGGCGGTTGCCCCGTACCCAAAATCATAAAATCCGGTGCAGGCTCAATGCTCACAAAAGAACCCGACAGGCTTTATTCGATTGTATCTGCCACAAAAAAGGCGGTCCAGGAATACACGGAGGCCCACCCCGAACGCGGAAATGTCCCCGTAACAATCAAGATACGCAGCGGATGGGATACAGGCCACATGACATGGAAGGAATGCACCGAGGCGGCAATGGCGGCAGGGGCGGATGCACTTACAATCCACGCAAGAACCAGGGCACAGGGATATGAAGGCAAGGCAGACTGGGACATCCAGAGGCAGGTGGTGGAAACCGTTAACGGAAAAATACCGGTATTCGGCAGCGGAGACGCACACAGTCCGGAAACAGCACGTCAAATGCTGGAACAAACCGGAGTTGACGGCGTAATGTTTGCCAGAGGTGCCATGGGAGACCCGTTTCTGTTCAAAAGGACGATACAATTCCTAACAACTGGAGAATATCAGACCGAAACTATAAGGGAGAGGCTCTCGGCCGGATTCAGGGAGCTGGAGCTGAACATTCAGGACAAAGACGAAAAAGCAGCGTGCCTTTTGATGCGTAAAAAATTCTGCGCCTACAGTTCTGGAATCAGGGGAGGTTCCCAGTTGAGGCAGCTGGTGGTCCATGCTGAAAGTGCAGAGGATTACCGCCGGATTTTCGCTTCAACCATGGCCGCAACTCTTGAGTAAATTCAATTTTAGGAATAGAATGTAGTATGTCATTTTTTCAGAGTATCACGGACTTTTTTCACTCAATTTTTGCGTCTTCCACACCGGAAGGTAAACAGAAACTGGCCCTAAAACGCATAGAGTCAGAGTTAAAAGCCACCGATCCACAGATTTTCAAAGACGGCACCGTTCAGAACACATTCGCAGAGGGCTTGAGGATCATGTTCAACTGCACAAAACCAGTCATGAACATACTTTCCGACACAATCTGCAGCCCAGACATAGAAAGAAACCACCGCTTTACCGAACAGCTCCTTCTTACAGGTTTTCCACCGGAAATTCAGGAAATCCTGGAGTCCCTGTCCTACGAAAAACGCAAGGCAGAGGCCAGAGAAGCTGAATCAATAAGCCGTTTTTTTGAAAGCGAGCACCGTCAGCTGGAAAAAGCCATAAAATACCTTAATACTCCGGAATTCACCAAAATAGATGCAGTCCTGGACAACATCAAGCAGCTCTATGACATCTGTAAATTCCCATACACCACAGTGCTCACGATGTTTGACCAGTCATATACCTCAAGCGATTCATACACACCTACTTTCCAGAGTGTTCCCGCCGAATTGCTGGAAGGCCCGCTGGAAGAATTGTATTATGTAACCGCAGGCATGGACATCTCTAAGTCTACCTGCAATGCCATTGTCGCACTTTACCAGCTGTATCAAAAGCCAAGCTCAATCCGTGACGTGTCAGAGCAGACTCTTGCCAACCTGCGCAAAGTCCAGAGCCTCCTGCGTCATGTATTTACCCCGGAAAACCTCAAGAACCTTATCCGTGTTGCCAAAAAGGACGCCACATACGAGCCCAAGAAAGCCGTTTATCAGGAGAATTCCCGCCGCAAATACGCAGATTACCTTGAGAACCGTTTCCAGGTTGAAGGAACACGCCTAAAGGGAGAGCTTCAGGACGAAACCATCAGTGCAGAACTAAAGGAACTCTTTGGCAGCGCAACACTGCTTCCTGTCGTAGGATACAACAACGAGCTCAGCAACCAGCTTATCCAGAGCTCACCGGTTTCATTCATGTACGTCATGCCGATGCAGATCCTCAAGAACTTCCTGAACATGTACTACACCGAGCATGTAAAACCGCTTTTGAATGACATCGTTATCGAAGGATATTTCAGTAACCCCGCATACAAGAGCGAATTTTCATCCTATGTGTTCTCGCTCAACGAAAGCTCTGAACGCATAACCCAGTTCGAGGAAAAATTCCAGCGCGGAAAACAGTACGACGAGGCACAGATTACAGGCCTTATCCGTGACAGCCACAAGGACAACATTTTTGTCAACCGCCTGAAGGATCTTGTTGACAACATCAACAAAACCGCCAAAGAATTGATTCAAAATGAAGTAAACCACGTATTCCACGTATACAAGATAGCCGGAGAAATACTGCTTGAATCAAAAAAGGCAAATTCCGATACTATAAGCAATCTAAAAGTTCTCACATTATCCTCAAGGAACAGGGATAATACCGAAATTCTGGAAAAACAGTACGGTTTATGGACGATTTTCCTTGAAATTATGAAAAACTATGTTATTATAACTAATGTTGAGAAGAAATAAATGAGTCGTAAGAAGAAGGACAAGGAAGAGCAGACAGTTCAGGAATTCTCAGAACCTCCAAAGACACGCGAGGAATACGAAAAGCAGATTTATGATTTGCAGCAGCTCCTTGAAATTTCACGCTCACTTTGTACAACTCTGGAACTTCCTACACTTATCGAATCCATTCTTTACATCACCATGGCCCAGATGAGGGTTCTTGGTGCCGGAGTCTTTATCCTGAACTCATCTGACAGTCAGGAACTCCTTCTCGGCAGCAACTACAACGGTTTTGAGGTTGACGCATCAATCAATTACACGATTCCGGTGGACTCAAAGATTGTTGCCTATTTTACCGCACAAAACACGGTATTTACTCTGGATGAGCTTAAACAGCAGCTTGGATCAAACAGGGAAATCAAAATTCTTGAATCCCTGCATCCGACCCTTATTGTCCCGCTTATACTCAAGAATCACGTAAACGGCCTCCTTTTCCTTGGTGAGCGCATTTCCACAAGCGACAACGACGAAGGATACACCGCCTACGAGAAAAACGAAATCTACACTATGGCATCCCTTGCCGCAATAGCAGTAAATAACGCATCCCTGGTTGAACAGTCATCCACCGACATGATGACACACCTCAAGCTCAAGTATTACTTCTTTAACGTGCTTACGGACAAGCTTGACGCCGCTACAACAGACGGACAGAATCTTGCGGTAATGATGTTTGACATCGACTTCTTTAAGAAATTCAACGACACATACGGACATGCCTGCGGTGACTATGTTCTGCAGGAAGTCGCAAAGATAATCAAAAAGAGCATCCGCTCGGCAGACATGGCATCCCGCTATGGTGGAGAAGAGTTTACAGTCCTTTTGAGCAAGACAAACAAGAAAAATGCCCTGGCTGTTGCCGAAAGAATCCGCAAGAACATCGCTACCCATGACTTCTTCTATCAGGGACAGCACATGAACGTGACGATTTCAGGCGGTGTGGCGTTATTCGATCTGGACACCAATCCTGTTGGTTCAGCTAAAGTTCTGGTTGACCAGGCAGATCAGGCTCTGTATGTTTCCAAGCGGAACGGCAGGAACTGCATCACCTTTGCGGACTCCAAGATCCTAGAATCACAGGACAAGCATAAAGAAGCCTCAAAATGAATCCACTGAGACGGCCATTCAAATATTCATACTACAACGCGACACTCTACATCATAGGCATAAATGTGCTGGTGTACTTAATCACGTTCTTCAAGCCCGGAATGACAAGCATACTTGGGTTGAGCCCCTCAGGCCTTTTTTCCCAGCATTACTTCTGGCAGCCTTTAACCTACATGTTCACGCACGGAAGCATCACGCACATCCTGTTCAACATGCTTACCCTGCTTTTCTTTGGAATCCCAACCGAAAAAGCCATCGGTACAAAAGAATTCCTCCTGATGTACCTGTTGTGCGGAATCCTTATCGGCCTTATCTCCGTGGCATTCTTCTACGGTTTTTCAATTTATCTGGGTGGTGAATATTACCGCATGCTCCCTTACTTCTACTACAACCTTATTGGAGCCAGTGGGGCAATCTATACTTTGCTCCTGGTATATTCGGTCATCTTCCCAAAGGCAAAAATCTTCATTTGGGGCATACTTCCTGTTCCCGCACCGTTACTTATCGTCATTTACTTTGTTATAGAATTAGTGAGCCAGTTCTCATCAGTGTCCAGTGTAGCTCATTACGCTCATCTGCTGGGACTTCTTTTGGGCTGGCTGTATCTTGTAATACGAATGGGAATACATCCGGTAAAGGTATGGATAAACGCTTACAAACGCTAGGAAAACCAAAGATTCTCTTTTTTACGCTTGCTGTGGCTTTGTTTGCCGTAAGCCCTGCCTTTTCACAGCAGATTGACCAGTCTAATAAAATTCGCATTCAGATTTGGTCGGAGATGGATGCTTTTCCAGGTCATTTTGACAAGGAAATGGAAGACTCCACAACTGTTGCCGCAGAAAAAATCCAGCAGCAGTTGAATGAAACCCTGGAAACAGAAAACCGGGATGCCACCATTTTTGCCTATGCAATTGCCCGTGCCAAGGAAATCGCGCCTTTCCTGATTGAGGGAATGATTCACGGCTGGACATTTGACTATGTGCCATACGATAAAACCCGTCAGGTGGACGAATATTTTGAGTTTGGAAGAATCCGGGAACTGGACAAGACCGTTAATCCCGTGACATACAAGGAACCGCTTCCAAGAGCCGGAGACGGAAGGCTTCTCTGCTGGATTGAATGCGAAAGGACCCCGGAACAGCAGCTTTCATTTCAGCGCTGGAAAACAATAACCAACCCCAAAGTCAGGGGACATGGTACTGCCCCAGTAGAAAAGGGCTTTGACGGCATCCAGGAAGCATGTGCCCAGGCCCTAAAGAATGCAGTCAGGGAATACTGGCGCACCAAAACAAAGAATAAGCCCAAGGAAATATCCGGAACGGCGTTACTGATCCAGGAACCGAGGGTTTATATAAAGGACGGCAATTATGTTGTTGACCTTGATTTTTTTCTAGAAACTGATAAAATAGTATCATACAGTTATTATTGAATTCTTTTTCCCAGGAGGTGAAAAATATGAAGAAAATATTAACCCTTTGTGCATGTGCATTACTTGCCACATCACTCATGACCGCTCAGACAACTGCTACCAGTGTTGAGGAAGACAAGAACCCAAAGGTGGACATTTCCACCCGCGTACGTCAAGTTGAGGATAACTATGCAGAATTCCATCCAACTGCATCAATGGTTACTCTTGATCTTGAATACACACCTCTGACAGGCGAAGTTATCGTAAACTACACCTGTATGGCTGCAAGCTTTGACCAGGGCGAAGCAATGAACACAATCGATGCAATTCTTGAAGAATTCACACAGGAAAACCAGTTCACCAAGAAGCCTTCGTTTGTACGCAAAGACAGGACCCGCTATTACAAAGATTCCCGTGACATCAGAATGGCATCTTACAGAAGATGGGTTCGCTTTGACACTAACTAATACTTTTCGGATTGGTATATAAAAATTGACAGATATAAAAACACTATTAAAGAATCTGCACCCGCTGGAAATAAAGGTGCTGTTGAACTATACAAAAACTGACAGGCTTACGTCTGAACGTCTGCAAAAGGAACTCGATTATAAAGAGGGTCATTCCAACCAGGCGTTCAGTTGGCTGTCGGGAAAAAATCTCCTCAAAGAAATAGAGCGTGTTCCTCACGTTTTCTACGAGCTTACTGATTTTGGCCGCAAGATTGCAAAGGAAGGTAGTGCTGAAGAGCGTATTGTTGCATTCCTTAAAGAAAAGGGTCCCCATACCATGCAGGAAATCGCCGATGCCCTTGGCATTGAAGGCAAGGATGTCGGATCTGCATTCGGTGGCTTGAAAAAAGAAGGAGTTCTTTCCATGGGCGCTGGTACCAAAGCCGAATACACCGGCACACCCCTTCCACCCCGCATTGAACAGGCCAAAAACCTGATTTCACGCGCTCTTAACAAGGAAAATGGAACCATTGAGTCCACGGAGCTTTCTCAGCTTGAATCCCAGGTTATGCAGGGACTTACCAAGAAGAGGGGCATATCCGAAACTCCGTTCAAGACAATTGAACGCGAAACCGTAACATATCAGCTCACTGGAGACAGTGAACAGGTTGCACAGGAATTAAAGTCTGCCGGCGTTACAGGAAACGAAATCGGCGAAGTAACCCCAGCCATGCTTGCAAACGGAGACTGGAGAAAGGGAACTTTCCGCGGATACAATATCTCTATTCCACCGGCACGCATCATTCCGGGACGCACGAACCCCTATGTTCAGTTCCTGGAAAGCGTAAAAGACAAGCTTTGTGCATTGGGATTCCAGGAATTTGACGGTCCTCTTGTAGAAACCGAATTCTGGAACGGTGACGCTCTGTTCATGCCGCAGTTTCATGCTGCACGTGACATTCATGACGTTTACCGCATTAAAAATCCGACACATGCAAATTTCATAGAAGAACCATATCTGACTAACGTCGCCAACGTCCACAAGAATGGTGGCAACACAGGCAGCCGTGGTTGGAATTACGAGTTCGACAATGAATTTACACGCCGCCTCATCATGCGCAGTCAGGGAACTGTTTTGAGCGCACATCAGCTTCACAAGGCAGAGATTCCAGGAAAATACTTTGGAATTGCCCGCTGTTTCCGCTACGACAAGGTTGATGCCACACACTTGAGCGACTTCTATCAGACAGAAGGCATCGTTCTTGGCGAAAACGTAAATCTCCGCACTCTCCTGGGATTTTTGCGCATGTTTGCAGTGGAAATTGCAGGTGCCACAGAAGTCAAATATGTTCCAGGCTATTTCCCGTTCACCGAACCTTCCATCGAGGTGCACATAAAGCATCCAAAATTGGGCTGGTTTGAGCTGGGTGGATCTGGAATATTCCGCCCCGAGGTAACAAAGGCAATGGGTGTTGACGTACCTGTAGCCGCATGGGGAATCGGAATCGACCGCATGGCCCTTATGGCATTAGGCCTGAACGACCTCCGCGAGCTCTTCTGCGAAGACATAGAACGCGTAAGGCTAAGAAAGGCAAAGTTCTAGGATATAATTCCATATAAAATAAAGAATTAACAAAACAGGCGCTGGTAATTCAACAAGGATTTGCCAGCGTCTTTTTTTGTACTTTTTTTTCAGCTACCGATGGCAGCAATGGTTGCTGCAGCAGCAGTCGCAGCAGAAGTTAGCGCGGGCATCAAGATTGATGTAAATGCAATCGAATATGATGCGGGCACAAAAGAGTTTAAGGCTCTCGAAGTGAACCACCACAACAACGACTGGGAATCACCGATTTCTTTCTCAGTTTCTGGAGAAAAAGCTGGTGCAACTCTCCATCTCAGTGAAGCAGCTATAGACGGTAACGATTTAGGTAAGTTTACCAAGTGGAACATCTGGGTAAAGCCTATTGACATGCTCACTGTAAATGTTGGTCACTGGGATACAAACCTTAACCAGGAATCAATTTCTTGGGGTGGAACAAAGTCCGGAATCGGTAGTCAGGGACTTACTTTCACTCTCGCTCCAACAGAAGGATTCACATTCGATGCAACATTTGCTCCTGGATATGGTAAGGGATGGTTTAGAAATGCCGACGCTGTAGCCAGAGAAAATGCAGCAGAAGCCGGTGATGACTGGGATACTTTAACAGAAGCTCAAAAAGATGCATACATTGATGCTGCTAAATCAGTCGTTGAAGAGCTTGGTTTCAAGCTTCAGTATTCAGCTGATTTTGGAACTGTTAATGCTATCTTTGATGCAAAAAACACTTTCAAAGAACTCAAGTTCGGTGCAGGTTACAAGAACACATTTGACCCGCTTACAATTTGGGTAAACGCTCTCTTTGCTACATCAGACAAAGAAAATGAGACAGAAGATTTTACAAACTATGTGCGCGTTGAAGCCTTCCAGGAAGCTGGATTGGATGCCCTTACAGTAAAGGCTTTTGAAGCATTCCAGTTCAACACAAAAACTCCTGATGGCGCTGATACAAAGGCAAAGATTGATCTTAACATGAAGCTCTATCTTGGTTATAAGCTTGGAGAATCTACAACTGCTTACCTCAAGGTTCAGGATGATGACCTGCTTCAGGACAACTTCAAGATGAGCATCAACCCAGGTGTTGAATTCAAGGTCGGCGACTGTGGCATCGATGCCGGTGTTGAAGTAACCGCTCAGGAGAAGATTAAGTTCTCTGTACCGGTTAAGTTCAGCATGAACTTCTAATCAAAGAGTTCAATAAACAAGCGCTAACTCAAATGGCATCAGTCGGAAGATTGGTGCCATTTTTTCTGGAAAAATGAAATGAAGAAAACCATTTACAAAGCCATCATTCTTATTAACTCATTATTTACCACCCTAATATTTTTAGGATGTAAGACGACTGAAATCAACATAAGAAATTACAGTCCTGTTGCCATAGCAAGCGTTTATTGCAACCCATCCGTTCCATGGTACACTGACGATCCAACCGCTCCAGATGCGACAAATCCTGGTGTCTTAAGCAATATGGTCAACAATTCACTTAATAAAAACAACCCGGAACTGATTACATTAAACGAACGCATAGACAGCGCCGCAGAATCCTTGTGTGGCATTCTTGAAGACAATGGCATAGATGTACTTGATGCTTCCGAACTTGCACAAAAGGGCATTAACAAACAATCTTCCATGGCATGGCTTGATGTCCTAAGTTCGGATGTACCAGCCTCAGGATATAAGGCTCTTGGCAATGGCGGTAAATCCAGAAACCGAAAGATAGCAGAGGAATGTGGAGCACAGAGCCTTCTTTTTGCACATTTTGTTTTCCAAAAGAAAAAAGTCCCGATAGGACATTTTGACAAGGCTGTGGCCGCAATGGTAACTTTAAAGATTTATGTTTGTGATGCCCAAGGCAATAAGTTACTTTCAAAATCATACGAAGCCACCTCATCAGAAAACACCAGATACAAGAATGGAAATTGGGATCAACAGGCAGTCTGTGATTTCTTCCCATCCGTCATAGAAAACGTCATAAATCAGTTTGTAAAGGATTATGTCCCTGTGGATTCCTCCGAAGTTATCCAGGAAACCACACCAAGCGATTCAATAACCCCCGAATATTCTACGTCTATTCCCATTCCAGAATCTTTCAAGTCAGAAAAAACCGATATCTCCAATCCAACTTCTACTACACCGAGTTTCTAGGGAGATACAGCATGAAGAAAATAATTAAAGCTGGAATAATCATTGGGGCTGTCATAGTCGTTTTATTCCTATTCGTCGTTATGATAGATATCGCAGGCATCTGAGTCATGTACAGCTTCCTCCACTTCAGGTTTTTCTTGGCGAAGTTCTCCTTTTCCTCAATGGATTTGGTCAGCTCGTTTCCAGCATAATGTTCCTTCAAATATCTAAAGAAACGACGTAATCGTTTCGAATCCGCGTGACAACCCCACCACACACATTAGTCATTGTGGCGTGGGAGTTGTTGATGTGAAATGAGATCGGAATATGACTTTATTTATCTTTCTTTGTATAGATTGCGATGGTCAGAGGGACGCTCAAAAGGCAAAGTGCAAAGGAACCTGCCATGACTATGTAAAAAGTCGGGGACCTGTAGTTAAACAGCTCTGTCCTTGAAAGGCCTGTCCATATACCGAATGCAACACCAACAATCACAAGGCTCACAATCATGCAGACTGTACGTCCTACTTGAGATGATACCGCAAAATTAATGGGCATAGTGACCGCAATGTAAATAAACAGCATAATAAGCTGCATCAACAGCGTGCCAATCAATCCGCTTGCAAAAACATCAATATCCATCACAAAGGTACCGACAACCATGCCCAAGGCAGTAAATACAAGAGCGGCACCCAGACCTATAAGCACGAGCACATATTTCTCCAATACCACAGTGGCACTGCTGATCGGCATCATGCTAACAAGACGGTTGAATTTTGTAAGCTCATCCTGATTTATTACAAGAATCGGAAGCATAAGCACATAAATCATTCCAATGTACATAGAGCCTGACCATGAGGACAGCAGGGAGAAGACGGCTATAAATATCAGAAAGAACGTTACAGTCTTTAGATCCTTAATTAACAGCGCTTTCATTTTTCTTTACCTCCTTTGCACACCAGATGATGTAATCCTCAAGATTATCAAAATTCTTTTCCTTAACCTTTGCCATCACGGCGTCTTTTTCTTCAAAGAACAAAATCTTTCCATGGTGAATGTAGGCGACATAATCACATATTTTTTGAATGTCGCTTATGATATGTGAAGAGAACAAAATTGAATTACCCTCTTCATGGGCAAATTTACTCAGGGTTTCAACAATCTCATCACGAACCAGGGGGTCAAGTCCACCAGTAGGTTCATCAAGCACCAGAAGTTTTGCATTATGAGAAAGTGCAAGTGCGAGTGCTAGCTTCATTTTTTGTCCGCGGGAAATCTGCCTTATGTTCTTTTTTAACGGAAGTTCAAATTCCTTTATCAGCTGAACATATTTTTCATGATTCCAGTTTTTATATGCCGCACGGAAAATCGGCTCCATGTCCTTTACCTTTAGAACAGGAAGGCATGCCTCGTCAAGAACAATACCGACAGACTGCTTTACTTCAGAAAATGCCCGGTCCTTGGTATTATCAACTCCCATAACCGTTATGGAACCTGAATTATAGGAACACGAACCCATTATAGAGCGAATCAAAGTGGTTTTACCTGCTCCGTTTTCGCCTACAAGACCAACAATTTTACCTTCGGGAACATCAAAAGAGATGTCAGACAAAGTAAAGTCCTTGTACTTTTTAGTTACATTCTTTATCTCAATAGCATTCATGTTTTTAAGTATATAGACTTTCAGCCCCAGTTTCAAGATATTGATTTTTCACCGGCTTTTTGCCTTCATACTTTAACTTTCTCTATTGATTTTCTACCCCTTTTTTCTTACAATGGAATTATGAACCAAGAGCACATTGTTAAGGAAGGAACTTACATACCGGTTCCGCTTGATCAATATCCCGATATTCCAGACCAGCCGATGTTCAACCCAAAGATTGTGCGACATGTGGAACTAGACGAAAACTATCCGTATCTGGACAAATCATTTAAAGCCCGCTTTATGAATTTCTTGTTTTACTTGGGAATTTTCATAATGGTCTTCCCCGTCCACCGCATACGTTACGGCTTACAGATAAAGGGACGCAGCAACATACGCAAAAACAAAAAGCTCTTTTCTAACGGTGCAATGACAGTGTGCAACCATGTCTACAAATGGGATTACCTTGCAATACTTCAAGCCATAAAATACCGCAAGATGTGGTTCCCAGCACGAGGAGCAAACATGAACGGTACCGACGCAGGCCTGATCAGAAACGTTGGCGGCATCCCGATTCCAGAAAGCATGGCAGGCCTCAGGAAATTCAAGGAGGCCTTTGACGAACTCCACGCAAAAAAGAAATGGATACACATTTTCCCGGAATCCTGCAGGTGGGAATGGTACGAGCCAATCCGTCCGTTCAAGCTGGGTTCTTTTTCAATGGCAGTGCGCTATAATCTTCCGGTCATCCCCATGGTCATCACCTACCGTAAGCCAACTGGCATCTACAAGCTTTTAAAAGTCAAGCATCCCCTTACGACAATCACCATAGGCGAACCAATTGTCCATGATTCAACAATGACACGAAAAGACGCTTCCCTAAAGCTTTTGCAGGAGGCTCATAAATGCATGTGTGATCTTGCGGGAATAGAAAAAAACGGTTGGAAAGATCTGGGTAATTAAAAACAGTTAAAGCTCAAATTCTTTTTCTGCCCATTGGGTGAATTGTTCCCAGCTTACAGCCTGACCACCCTTCTTTGGTTTTTTGTCAGTGATTTGAATGAACTTCATACCGCAGTTTCTCGCACCCTCTCCGTCGGTGTCATCCCTGTCTCCAATCACCAGACATTCCTCCGGGGCAACAGAAAGTGCGCTTGCAATCTCAAGGAATGCCCTTTTTGCCGGTTTAAGGCAGCCGAATTCCTGAGCAGAATATATTTTGGTAAATAATGACACTAATTCCTGATCCATGCCGACAGCAAGCATCCTCTTCTCAACAAAAGAGTAATCAGAAAGGACACCCATGCTTATGCCTTTTTTCTTTAATTTCATAATGAAATCTTTAAGGCCGTCACGGATTTTATAACTTTTCTCAAGGACCTTTGTCATTGTCTTTTCTACATAGGTCTGATACCATTTGAAGTTTTCTTCTCCTGCCAAATGGGTCAGTTTTGACATTCGCTTATTATATTCAGCCTCAAATTCCTTTGTTGTTCCAAAGTCCATTCCACGCAGCTGCTTGCGTATAACACGGTCCGCCCGAATCCTGAACATATGATATGGTTCACGAAGGACAAGCCTTATGGGTATAAGGGTAAAATCATAAAGAGTTCCATCAAAATCAAAAATGATAGCCTTAACAGAAGATGCCATATTCAAATCCAAAAGCACATACAGTTGAAGGATTGCCCAAAGAGCAGTGCAAATCAGGCAGTCCCCCAACCTTAATCATACATTATTCCTGAACCAATTCCTTGAACATTGCATGGCGTTTTTCGTCCTGCATCAAGAGGTTCATCTTGAACTGACCGTCTCTTGCACCCTGTTCAAGTGCAGCCATCTTGTAAAGCTCATAGGCATTTTCCTTCATCAAATGACCGATTGGTTCATTGACGCGGAAAGAATCCCTCTTTGCCTCATACTCTACGTTTATTTTCTTGAGTTTTTCGTCAACAAGTTTTGTAAACTCATCAACCTTGTCCTTTGTCATTCCCGGTGTCTGGAAATCATAATAGAAATGATAAAGTGATTTGTCTATATCAGCAAAACCGACATAGAAACGTGTCTTGATGCCAGACTGTTCCTCGGCTTCCTTTACAGCGGCCATAAACTGCCTTTCGTGGAGCTTTTCACCAGTCATGCTTACGATTCCGTTTACCTTCTGAATGAACTGGAATGTCGGAATTGAATTGTAATGACCGGTTACCTCTATCATGTCGCTCATGTTGTAGCGGTAAAGTCCTGAATATGTCGTAATGTAGATCAGATAGCGCTTTCCAACCTCAAGCTCATGCAGGCGGTAGAATTTAGGATTCGGATTCTCATTCTCCATATCCTCAGCACTTGTAAACTCAAAGAAGTGGTAATGTGTAAACGGAACTGTGTCGTCTTTTCCGTTCATGACAAGACCTGCACGGCATTCTGATGCAAAATAGCCGAATTCCTGATGCAGCATGTTCTTTGGGAAATAATTGTTGAATTTGTCCATATAGACATGTGTATTTCCACACTTCCAGCTTGTAAGGAACTGAATGTCAGGCCAATAGTACTTTGGAAGAACCTGACCATATTTAGCCTTAAGCTCACGAAGCTCTTTTGCCCTTTCCGGATTTGGAGAATACTTTGACTCAAGTTCAGCACGAATCTCCGGCTCTATCTCAAATTTTGTGGATAATGTTCCCTTTTCAATGTCGTTTACCATTTCGTCATAGTTCTCGTCCACGGTCTTCTGCAGTTCAAGAATAGTAGAAGGATTACATGCAACAAGGGAAGTTACGTTCTGCTCAATTCCAGTTCTCATCAGGGCATAGTTTCTTGCGCGATAGCTTGAAATGGCAAAGATGGAACGAGGTGCAGAATAAAGGCACTTTATGAATTCAGGACAGTCTCGCTGGGTAACACCAGAAACAGAGCCACATACTGTTCCGTCTGGAGCATGAGTTTCAACATCCTTTCCTACGATAGAAACACATTTTCCCCAGTATACTCTTGGCCTGTGCATCATGAATGTATAAAGCCATACCTTTGTCATCTTGCTGAAAACTTCAGAATAATAGCGCTCTGTTATCGGAATCCACTTTGGTTCTTTTGTTGTACCGCTTGTTGTTGCATACATCATAGGCTTTCCGGGGAACAAAATGTTCTCCTCACCATGCTTATGGCGTTCAATAAATGGACGGAAATCCTCATAATCACATACAGGTTGATTTTTCAGCCAGCGTGCATAGAGTTCATCCCCATCTGCAGCTTCAAGAATCTGTGCATAATTGTGGGCTTTTCCCCATTCTGTGTCCTTTGCAAATTCCAAGATACCACGCAAAGTCTGTTCTTCCGTGGCCTTGCAGTTTTTTGCAGCCTTGTTCAACTGTTTGGTATATTTCCTACCAACCCAGCCCAGAGCAAAGTTAATCAACCATGCATTCTTCTCTTTTTTCATAAAGCAACCCCTTATTTTTTTTTACTCTCCATATCAAAATAAAGTACAAACAAATGCACTAATCAAACCTAAGAATATCGTAAGTCCGATAGTATGAACCGGAACAAAAGTACTGAATGCCAAAGCCCCAAATGACAATGCAGTAGTCAGGAACGAAAGGAAAATGGCAAATGGCTCAAGTTTTGGCATTCCATTTTGAACCAAGCCCTTTTTCTCACGCTTGATGTTTTCAATCATGTAGATGATGTAATCCAATCCCAGTCCGAATACCAGAATCATTCCGGTAATGCCAAAGAACTCTATTGACTGCCCGATCATCATGCTCATTGCAAGAATTACAAGAACACTCAAAAGCGGTATCGAAGCTATCTTTAACGTATGTTTCCAGCCGTAGAAGAATTTAAGGACAACAAGAATCAAAAGATATGCTATTGCAAACATTATGATTACAATCAAAGTCAAATGATCAAGTCCAAGCCCCAGATCCTTCATCTTGTTTTCATAGATTACGTTGTCACCTTTCTCTGCGGCTATCTTTATATATTCATCCCTTGACAGTTCCCTAACGGGCATCACGACAGAATAATACTCATCCTCAATCTGCCCAAGCCACAACATTGACACAAGCGAAGAAACAGACTCCGGAAGCTCACAACCCGGCAACAGATAATTCTCCTCGGAAGAATCAAATACCTCTGCAAGATACTGTTCCTCTCCTTCCTCATAGCCAAGCATTTCATACTGTCCTGGTGCCAGATCCAAGAGTGTTCTTGCGGCCTCCCGGGATTTTTTCTGATGCGCTATTGAAGGTATAAAACGGCTGGTGGCAAGGTATCCGCTGCCCTCCTTTCCCCTGCCAAACTCATTCAGGCGCTGGCATACGAATTCCTCAATCTGCAACAGTTCTTCCTCTGTTTTTGCATGAAGAATGAACCAACCCCTAGGATCGTATTGAGTAACCTCTGTAACAGTCAGGTCATCTTCCTTCAGGCGGCCTTCCATAACATAAAGCTTGTACATGTCGTTGTGAATGTTCATATTCTTATGATTCACAGCAATTATGATTCCTGTTATCAGGATAAAGGCACATGTCACAATAAGGGTAAGGTGTTTTTTCTGTGCTAGTGTTGAATGCTTATAGAACTTTATTACCGGGATTTTGCGCTTGTTTTCCTGTGGCAGCTTAAACAACGGATAAATACAAATGACGGACAGGAAAGAACTCATGATGCCGGTCATGGAGAAAACGCCCATCTGCTTGAGCAAATCAAAAGGAGCAAACAGCAGGATAAAATAACAGATTTCTGTGGAAACAAGCGAAAGAGCAAGCCCCTTGAACAAAAACTTCCTTACTGAAGCACCGGAATCCAATGCAAGATTAGCCTTCCAGTTGACAAAGTAATGCAGGCTGTAGTCGATACAAGAACCTATTAAAGACGTTCCCAAAACAAGGGTAAGGATATGAAGCCTGCCATAGACAAAATGCGTTGCGGAAAATGCCGTTGCCAGAGAAACAAAAATTGAAGCAACAGAGGCAACAAGAGGCAAACCACTTCTGAAAACCAGAAGCAAGATCAAAATAACTATGGACAGGGAAATCGTTGATATAAGTCCTATCTCATTTATAGCAGAAGTTGAACTTTTATGGCTGTGGAAAGCTGTACCTGAATATACAAAACGGATACCATCTTTTTCCAAAGGCCCACATACCGAATAAATTGCCGTAATTCCATTGTCTTTGCTTGCAATTGCAGTACCCTCTTTATTAAGGGTACCCCGAAGCATTACATACCATTTACCCTGATATTCAGAAGCAAGAACACCATCCTTAGCCGTCATGGAAGTTCCAGCATCCTGAATTCCTGCAAGATAGCCTGTTACAGCATCTTCATCAAGCAAAAATGGATCCTCATCCAGATAAGAAAGGGAAGACAGCGTAAATGAACCGTATGCCTTGGAAATTGCACTGTCTGCAAAACTCTGGCGGCCTTCTTCTGTAGAAAGCTCTTGAATAGCCTCATCATCCAAAAGGTTCCAGCGGTAATCATGAACAAAATCTTCTATGCTGGCAATTGCGTTGCTACCCGCATAGAGGCTCAGTGAAGTGAAAAAACGATTATCCTTTAACTGATTGTAGACAAGTTCTGCGGTTGCCTTGGCTTCCTCAAAATCCTCGTGGGAAACCAAGACAAAGACATTTTGCGATGTTGCATCCGAAAGCCTTTCATCAGCCTCACCCATTGCTGGTCCAAGGGTTGATGTCGGAAGCATATGAAAAAGGTCACTGTCAATGTACAGCTTTTTACCAAAAACAATCGACAGTGCAAAAGATAAAATAATAACCATGTGGAAAACGAGCCACATGGTTACATAAAAACTATTTTTTGGCGAAAAGGGCTTTTTCTGCATCTGACAGAACCTCTTTATACTTTTGTTCAGAGAAAGTATAAGCCACTTTCCCGCCAGATGAATTGTCAATAACTAAAGTATCAATAGAGGTTTTTCCTGTCAAAGAGCTGCCGCCCAATGTAATCGTTCCAACTGATGATGCAATGGTTTTATCTTTTGGAGTGAGCGACATTTGCCAGCTGGAATCATCAGCTGTAAATTGAATGGAAAAATTCTTCTCCAACTCTGATTTGTCACCGTTAAAAAGTGACACGATAATCTGAGCGATGCTTTTATACATCTGGTTATTCGAAACATCAATAACAGAACGACTGCCATCCGGGTTAGTCTGTATCAATGATGTCTGTGTGATTCCCTGAAAGGTCCTTAGCGGCTTAACCGTAGAAAGACCTACTCCCTCCTGGGAAAGAATAAAAGTACCATTGGATTTAAGTACACGTTTAGATTTTCCGTTTGTTTTTTCCTGAACAAAGGAACCGGTCGTCACTTTATGGGTGGCAATTGAAGTGCATACAGAATCAAGTGTTGCCTTTTCTGCAAAAACTGTAACTGCTGCAAAAGCAAAGAGTACACATACAACGAATTTAGAACATTTCATCTCTGTTCTCCTGAATAAAATAGTCCGCATTGGCGGCTGTTGGGAAAACTCAAATCAATGTTAGAGTCCCCATTATAAAAAAAGTACTATCAGATAATAGTTACAGATTAACAGTTCTTTGAATAGTAGCAAAAAATCGGGATTTATTCAATAGAAAAAGCATAAAAAAACATGGCGGCCACAGGATGCGACCGCCACATTTACTTATTTTAATTGAATATTTGAAACTTCAACCGAACGCATTATGCGAACGGATTTTTTATGCCCATGGATTCTCTGTCGGATAGCGTACGCCCTTAGGCTGGTTGTATCCGATTTCGTCTACTGCTACACCGATGTACTTGAATACTTCGTAGAGCTCCTTGCCAAAGTGACCGAATGCAACGGCACCGTGGTGCGGGAAGTTCTTTTCGATGAGTACGTGGCGGTAGAAGCGGCCCATTTCCGGGATTGCAAAGATACCGATGCCACCGAATGAGCGTGTTGCAACAGGCAATACTTCACCCTGTGCGATGTATGCGCGGAGGATGTTGTCTGATGTGCTCTGCAGGCGGTAGAATGTGATTGGTCCTGGTACGATGTCTCCTTCCAGAGTTCCGTTTGTAACTTCGATTGGAAGTGCGCGTGCCATGATCAGCTGATACTTCATCTCGCAGAATGAAAGCTTTGTAGAAGCCGTGTTTCCGCAGTGGAAGCCCATGAATGTATCCTTGATTGTGTATGTTCCGTGCTTGCCCTTGATGTCTTCGTCGTAGATGTCCTGTGGAACTGTGTTGTTGATGTCCAGCAATGTAACTGTATCGTTGGAAACAACAGTACCGATGAACTCAGAAAGACAACCGTAGATGTCTACTTCGCAAGATACCGGAATGCCCATCTTTGTAAGGCGGCTGTTTACATAGCATGGAACGAATCCAAACTGTGTCTGGAATGCAGGCCAACACTTACCGGCGATTGCAACAAATTCACGATATCCCTTGTGGGCTTCTACCCAGTCAAGCAATGTGATTTCGTACTGTGCCAGCTTTTCAAGAACTTCTGGCTTTTTGTTGCCGTTTCCAAGTTCCTTTGCCATATCAGCGGCAACTTCCTTAATGCGGGCGTCTCCTGCGTGCTTGTTGAATGATTCAAACAGGTCAAGCTCAGAGTTTTCTTCAATTTCAACACCGATGTTGTAAAGCTGCTTGATTGGTGCGTTACATGCAAGGAAGTTGAGTGGGCGTGGGCCAAAAGAAATGATCTTGAGGTGGTTCAAAGCATAAACTGCCTTTGCAATAGGAGCAAACTCGTGAATCATGTCTGCACACTGTTCAGCAGTTCCTACAGGATATTCAGGAATATAAGCCTTTATGTTGCGGAGCTTGAGGTTGTATGAAGCGTTTAGCATACCACAGTAAGCATCGCCACGACCCTGGATAAGTCCGCCGTCCTTTGATGTCTCTTCTGCAGCGGCACAGAACATCTTAGGTCCTTCAAAGTGCTTTGCAAGCAATGTCTCAGAGATTTCCGGACCAAAGTTGCCAAGATAAACACAGAGTGCGTTACATCCGGCCTTCTTGATGTCTTCCAATGCCTGGCACATGTGGATTTCGCTTTCTACGATACAAATCGGGCATTCATAGATTTCATCGGCACCATACTTTTTTGTGTAAGCTGCAACAAGAGCCTTTCTGCGGTTAACTGCAAGAGACTCCGGAAAACAGTCGCGGCTCACGGCCACAATACCGATTTTGACTTTTGGTTTGTTGTTGATCATTTCTTTTGCTCCTTTAAATGATTTCAATATAGATTATGCCGGAAAAAATCCAGCATTAAAGTTTATTATTTCTTGCTGAGGTCGATGTTTTCGCCAGTTATGCCGACATAAGCGCCGCTCTTTGCCTCACTTGAAGCGGGATGTGCAAGAAGCCACTTGTTTTTGGCCCAAAGCATCTTATCCTCAAGATTCTTGTTCTGAATCTCAGGTTTTGCTGTATTTGTGTCCTTTGGCAGAACGATTACAACACGGAATCCCGGGGCAATTTCGCTACCATGTACGTCACAGCATGGGGCATAGTGCAGGGTTGTCTCATAAACCTGAACAACTGTTCCGGCCGGTACCCTGAAAGCCTTTACCTTCCTTGTTGAGATTTTTCCGTTTTCAATGTCGCTGACAGTTGCAACAAGCAGGATTGCATCGGTTGACGGAATGTTCAGCTCGCTTCCACGGTGATACTCAAGACAGTTGAGCTTGGTGTTGAATCCGTTGCAGTAACCCACCTGAATCGGCATTCCACCATAGGCATTGTCGCTGAATTCCTTTGCGATTGGCAGGGCTTCAAGATGTGATTCACCCGGTTCATAGACTACAGAATCAGTTGGCAATGGAGTACATTCATCCAGTTTGGCAAGAAGTTCCTTGGTGTCATAACCAGTCAGAACTTTTCCGTAACGTGCAAATTCCTTTGAAAAAACACTTTTGATTTTAATGTTCATTCGTTTCTCCTATGATTTACTCTTTAGCTTCATTTTTTAAAAGAATATTCAATAATATAATAAACCCAAATTCAGAAAAAAGGAAGTGAAATTTTAACAGAATAACAACTTTTTTTACAAAAAAAAACCGGCCTCCACACGGAAACCGGCTTTCGTGTTCAGGGCTCCCAAACGGGCACGCCAGAAGACTACTCTTTTACAGAACCCATCGTCAAACCACTGATGATGAACTTAGACATAAAGCAGTAGAAGATGATGATAGGTACCAGAGAAATTGCGATACCAAGGTAGATTCCACCGTACTCTGTGCGGTAAATATCACCACGAAGCATCTGTACCAACATAGGCAAGGTATACTTTTCGGTCTTGGACAACAATACGAACGGAGTCATGAAGTTGTTCCAGCTTGCAACAAAGGCGAAGATTGCCTGGGTAGCAAGAGCCGGCTTGATTACAGGAAGAATAATCCTGTTGAAAATCAACAATTCACCAGCACCGTCAATACGTGAAGCCTCAATCAATTCAAGGGACAGGATTGACTCAAGATACTGTTTCATGAACAAAACTGTACCAGCTGCGGCCATTGCCGGAATGATCAACGGAATGTATGTGTTAGTAAGGTGAATCTTTGCCATGAACTGATAGAAACCGATGAATGACAGAGATGCAGGAAGCATGATCAAAGTCATGATTACAGCCCAAAGAACCTTGCGTCCCTTAAAGCGGTAAATATGAATTGCATATGCTGTCAATGCAGAGAAGTAAACGTTCAGGATTGTGGAAAGACCTGCTACGATGATACTGTTCTTAAAACCATGGGCAATCTTAAATCCACGGCTTGTCAATGCAAACCAGTTAGACTTTATGACTACGCCATCCGGACCTGTCCAGTCATTAAAGGCATGGATGCTCGGGAAAATTGAAAGACCAGTATTGATCTGGGAAGTGCTGCGTGTAGCGTTAACAAGAAGAACCCAGACAGGCACAACAGCAATCAATCCGAATATAATCATGAAAATATAGATGATTGTTGATTTTATTGATTTTTGAACCAAATAATTTTTCATTGTGCACCTCCCTCAGCAACAACATAGGCCTTTCGCTTACGCGGTTTTCTTTCGGAAGTAATCTTATTAATAACAATGGCAAGTACAGTAGTAATGATAAACACTCCAACGGATATCGTAGCCGCATATGAGTAATTCGTCTTACCCTGGAAACCAATATTGTACATGTAGACGGCTGCCGTACGGATCTTGTAATCCGGTTCACCGTGCATACCTGTAATAAGGAATGGTATATCGAACATCTGCATACCACCGACCATTGATGTTACAAGAACGTAGAACATCATCGGGCGCAGCAATGGAACTGTAATCTTCCATGTACACTGCCAGTCGTTGGCACCATCGATAACTGCTGATTCATAAAGTGAAGGTGAAATAGAAGTAATGGCCGCCATGAGCAAAATCAAGGTTTGACCACACCACATCCACCACTGGATAAAGGCAACAATCAAACGGGAGGCAGTAACACTTCGATAGAAGTTAAATGCACTCTCAATCATGCCGAATTTCATCAAAAGCTGGTTTACCGGTCCAATAGGATGACCAAACAAAGACCTAAACAGAAGTGAAACAGAAGCTGCCGTCAGAAGATTTGGAAGATAGAAAAGCGCACGGAACAAGTTCTTACCGCGAAGGCGAAGCTTAACATCTGTCAACCAAATGGCAAACAAGAGGGCGAGCCCCAGCTGAGGAGCAAAGTTTAAACCCCAGATGATGAATGTATTGCCGACCGCACCCCAGAAATAGGGATCTGACAGCAATTTTTTATAATTTGCAAGACCTACGAAATCAAAGTTAACCCTCAAACCTTCAAGGTTTCCGAATGAAAGCAGAAAAGTATAAATTGTAGGCCAAAAGTTAAAAACCAAGAAAACAACGACAAAAGGAATGACAAAGAAATAACCTGCTCGATTCACTTTTGCTTGTGTTCCGACATGTTTGCCCATGCAACAACCTCCTTAAGAAAGAACAGGCTAAATATATGGAAAAATCCTTACCTGTCTGACAAAAAAAATCCAATTACTTTTTTATATACCAAAAAAAAGCCGTGCAAGAGATATCTTTCAAAGACATGATTCTTAACACGGCTTTAATACGGCATCCTTTAACAGACACCGTATTTAGAGGTTAGATTAGTAACCCATTGTTGTAGCAACCTGTTCCTTGAATGCATTGAGTGCTTCTTCTTTTGTCTTTTCACCCATTGCATATGCAGTTACAGATTCGCTCCACAAAGCTTCGATCTGCTGGTCTGTTCCCTGTGTAAGAGAACCGTCAACTGTCTTAGCCATTTCGCAGAATGGAGCATAGTGGTTCTGTCCACCAAGATATGGTTCAGAGAATGTATCCTTAATCTTGTTCTGTACGTTGAAGTTACCAACACAGTCACCAGATGCCTTTGCCATTGCTTCAAGGAAGTTGTCATCTGTAGCGAGATAGCGGATCATTTCCTTAGCTGCTTCTGGCTGCTTTGTTCCCTTGTATGCTGCAATCCAAGTACCACCCCAGCGATATGGAGCAGGACCTGCACACATTGCCCAGTCACCAGATGTTTCTTTAGCATCCTGCTTGAGAACATAGTGGAGACCCCATGTTGGGAGGAAGTAGCACATAACTTCAAGGGCATTTCCCTTTTCGTCTTTCAGTGTGTCCTTCATACCGGCATACCAGCCTTCTGCCCACTGTGATGTGCGTCCGTCAAGTTCTTCATCATAGAATACTTTTGCCATTTCCATGTAAGCGTCCATAGCTGGATCGATGTAAAGCTTGTCGTCTACAATCCACGGCTTCTTGCGAGCACCCTTGTATGGCATGAAGAGGTCACCAGATGTTGAAACGATCTTACACTTTCCGTTTGAATCCTTGAGAAGCTGGCGAGCTGATGCCATGAATGTGTCAAGGTCCTTAACCTTTTCCTGAACTACTTCTGGATCATCTGATCCCCAGTACTTCTTTGCATAGCTGCGGCGATAGAAGAGAGCTCCAGGAGCTACCTGCCATGACATACCATAAACGTGTCCGTTATAGCTACCGACCTTCATCGGGTAATCAGCCATCTTGCTCTTTACTTCCTCATAGAGGTCATCGAGTGGCAAAAGAAGACCTGATTCAACATATTTGCGAACGAAAGCGTCCTCAAGACCGAATACGTCAGGAGCACCGTTTCCAGAAGCCAGAACTGGGTCCAATTTGCTTGGGAACTGGTCAGTTGGTGTAAATGTGTACTCGATTTCTACATTCGGGTGAGTTACTTTGTAACCATAATCAGGGTTGTCGATGAATCCACCGATTTCGTCTGTGAATGACCATACAGACAGCTTTGTCTTTCCGCTAGCGTCTGCTCCTTCTTTCTTCTTGTTATCACAACCTGTTACCAATGCAAGAGCTGCACAAGCTGCAATACCCAAAATAATGCTTGACTTTTTCATGTATTCCTCCTTTGTGAAAATGAAAGAGTGCGTTTCTTACTTAGGCATTTCCCGCCTAACTTAGATTCAGTATATGGCAAGCAATAACCATTGTCAAATTGTTTTTCCTGAAATTTATATATTTTTTTTTTGATTTTTGGACAAATTTACTATTATTCCTTACATATGTTGAGTAAAATTGAAAGATTTTAAGGAATTTAACGATTTTTTTTATGTTTTTTTTCGTAACTTTAGCAGCAAAACTGTATATGCGGCAAAATCAGGCAACTTGAATAAAAACACAAGTCATAGTAAATTACTTAGATAGAAAAAAGAGGAGAACTGCTTTGAGAATAACATCAAAAATCATCCTGTGCGGCGCCATCACCTTGAGCATCTTTTTCAATCTGTCATGCAAAGGCAAAACCTCATCCGCAACCGGGGAACTGGATTTAGAAAAAACAGACGATGAACCGCTGGTGGAAGAAACGGAGGACACCCCTACCCAAGAAATCCCGGACAATTTTCTATATATTACCCTTTTCGGAAACTCAGGCACCCCCCTTGGACAGGATTTTGACGGTTTGGAAGAACTTGGCTTTGGCCTATATGATGCCAGAACCGGAATCTATCACTCAATAATTGAAGAAAACGGCCCTTATATCCAGAAACTCGCGTCATTAAATGAATTGTTCAAAAATAATCAGCTTGCTTCCCCTGAGCAGGACCAAAACCCACAGACCGTAACATTCTCCTACCAGAGCAAAAGCCTGAATGAAGCCGCAGAACTGATTGCCCCCGTCCTAAAAACAGATTCATGGGAAGCAATTCAGGCCACAAGCACGGACAAATTCAAGCAGGCAATTAAAAAGATGCAGATTGACGCAAAAACCTACGGCATAGACGAGCTTGATGCATATTATGTAAAGGAAGCCTCCCTAAAAAAAGCCGGAAAGAAATAGGCGGCTACTGTACGGTATAAGTCACCACGTCCCTGGAATTCCCGGCCGTAACCATTAGTGAATGAACTCCACGCTCCAGAGGAATGTCCCATTCCAATATGCCCTGTACACTGCCAACAAAAGTACCGTCCAGATACAATGACGTGACAGACGAACCGCCACCCACAGCAAGAACATGCAGCATCTGGGATTCCTTGGGCAAAAGCGGGTCATAGACAAACGAGGCCTTGTTCCTTGGGAAACGTATTTCAACATCTGCCTCATCCCCCGAAATCGTACCGGCATAATTCCTGCCGTTTGACCAGTGCTGATATTCGCTTGGATAAGAGATTGCCACCTTGCCGTTGTTCATATGATGCCATGTACATGTGGTGTTCCATGTAAGGTCTTCATTTGAGTTTTTAAGGACATATTCGTTGATTTTTGAGGGACAGCAGGACGAAGGCTTCATTCCCGACAGGGCACACAGCTGTTTTTTCTCATAAAGCTCAGGCTCCAGGAATTCCAGGGCACCATAGGTATCCGTAAGTTCATCCAGAATCTGACGTACAACAGAGGCCGGAATGCTGCTTCCAGTCTGACGTACGACTGTCTCTCCCTCGTAATTTCCCATCCATACTCCAGCGGTGAATTCGGAGGTAGAACCAAGGGCAATTATGTTCTGGAATTGATTTGATGTCCCCGTCTTGAAAATGCATGGGTAATCCGTGTCAAAAACCTGGGCGTTTCCAAAACCCAGCGAGCGGGCATTTTTATCGCTTAAAATCGAACAGATGATTCTTGCAGTATCAGGGGCATAGACTTTTCTTAAAGATGCTTTTTGATCAGTCTTCAGGCAAGTTGTATCCTCCATCAGCTTACCGTCATTGGTAAACACAGAAAAGCCCCGTACCATCTCATACAGGCTCACCTCTCCGGCACCAAGGGCAAGAGAAAGTCCCATTGAATCGCGTTTTCCTGCCAGAGACTCAAACCCAAGCATGTCCAGGCGTTCCAGATAATTGTCCATGCCCACGTTGTACAAAAGATACACGGCGGGAACATTCAGGCTAGAGGCAAGCGCATTGCGGAACAGGACAGGCCCATTGAACATGTTGTTGAAATTGAGCGGAACATAAACGCCCTCTCCACCAAAATCCATCTGAATGTCGGGCAGAACGGAACTTGGAGAAAAACCGCTTTCCAGTGCAAGGGCATACAGGAACGGCTTCATGGAACTTCCGGGCTGATTCTTTACAAGCACACCGTCAATCTGCCCCGAATGCTCAACATCGTCAAAGGAGGCATTTCCTACCCAGACAATAATCTCTCCCGTGTGATTGTTTATGACAAATGCGGCACCGTTATGGACACGTGCTTCCTTGTACTCCGACAGTTTGGCCTGAATGAGTTTTTCAACCTTTATGTTCAGGTCTGAATCAACGGATAGGGTCACTTCCGGCGGTATGTGCTGATTTTTTTCCTTATAATCAGAGACAACCTGCACAATGAAATGCGGGCATTGGGTCTTGTAGTCATAGGTTTTCTTTGGGGCATATTCGGAAGGCCTGCGCGGAATCTTTACTATTGAATCAATCTGTTCATCAGAAAGATCCTTAGGCTCCACACCGTAAAATGAACGGGATGCCGACCCGACACCTTCAATCTGAAAACCAAAGGGAACATTGTTCAGATAAAGCTCAAGTATCTCTTTTTTGCTTAATTTTGCCTCAAATGAAAATGCACGGAACATCTCGCGGATTTTGGTCTTAATGCCGACCTCTTCCTGACGGGGATGAACCATGCGGACAAGCTGCATCGTAATTGTTGAGGCACCGCTTACTACCTGGCCTGCCTTTTTGTTCTGCCACCACGCCCTGATTACCGAAAGAAAATCGACTCCGGGATGATGGTAAAAATGTGCGTCCTCTTCGCTTATGAATCGCTCAACAAGTTCTTTGGGAATAGCCTCAAGCGGATAATACTCGCGCCTAAGGCCATCATCCAAAGGCATGACATGCAGCAGCACCCCCTCCCTGTCATAAAAGCGGGTACTGTACTGATGTTCCCTGAATGCATCCAGTTCCGGATCCGGCCACCTGACCATGACAACATGCCATATCAAGCCAAGTGCCACCAGAATCAGGATGACTATAATGGTAACGGTAAGCCTGCGACCAGGGCTTTTTACGGCCGCCTGTCTTTTTTTCATTCTATCGTCCAGACTTTACCGTTGCTTCTACCGAATATCTCTTCCTGGTACATGCATTCCGCAGTACTGCACGGGGTGTTGAACGTACCCTTGCGTGTTGCACGGAACATGAACTCTACCTTTTGGCTTCCACGCGGGAAATAATCCCAGAAGTACTGGACCTCGCTGTCGTAGATGCCCTGATAAGAAAGTCCCCAGTTGTAGTTCCTCCAGTAGCTTTCCCAGCTGTCATCGTCCTCTTCCTCACCTGCCACCTTTGGCTGTGTTCCAGTTGTGACAAATGCGGCGTTCAGGACTTCAGCACCAGCAGGAATTGGGGCACGTACTGCCACATATTCGCGGTTTCTTGTAGAAGAAATGTACACACGCTCACGATAGATGTTTCCTGCCACAAGCTTGTCGCTTGAAACAACCTCTCCGGTCTTTACGTCGGTAATCTCGGTAAAGATACAGATGCCTTCATCCCTTGCATACTGTCTTGCAGCCGGAATTGCATACTTCATGGAAACTGTGTAATAGAGTGTTCCCTGACCGTTCTTGTTGAATTCAAGGTTCAGTTCCTTGTCGCGAGGCATGTCCTTAATCGGATCCTCGTTGAATGCCATTGTTTTGTCCACAGCTTTTGCGGCAACACCCTTGAATGAGCCTTCGTTCAATTTCTTGCCGTTAAGCAGGACTTCTGCCGTGAAATCAAGCTTGGTAAGGTCGTTGGCCCTGATGTATTCATCCATTGAAATCAATACGCGAGCCGTAGCGGCAGTTGAATACCAGTATCCCCTGTTGGACTGCTGAATCTTCAACAGCTCGTACACAAGATGCTGGTTGGTTTTGTCCGTATGTGCAACTCTGCTGTAGAGCTGAAGCGCAAGGGCAAACTTTTCTGACTGATCATAGTAGAAAGACCAGTAGCCGTTGAACTGTGGTTCCGCAATTTCCGCTCCCTGTGTGGAAAGCTTGATGTGGGCCTTTACCTTATTCAGGACATTCTTTGCCTTGCTGGTCATGCCCAAATTGTCATAGATGAGTCCGCACAATGCCAGGGTAGAGACATCCAGGTCACTTCTTTCCTTTAGGAGATTGTCAATCACAGATTCGTCGATATCAGAGGTCAACATTGATGCTGAA
The DNA here is from genome assembly GCA_016281495.1 of Treponema sp. Taxonomy (GTDB): domain Bacteria; phylum Spirochaetota; class Spirochaetia; order Treponematales; family Treponemataceae; genus Treponema_D. Next base: position 43,478 of record JAEEIU010000001.1, read on the forward strand.
TACAGAGAGTGAACCGCATCATAAGAATACCATGAATAACGAGAATTTTCTTCAAGGTATTCATAGGATTCACGTTTAAGATAATCAGCCAGGTCATCAAGGTCTATCTCGCTTGTGATGTTGATTCCCTTCTTCTTTGCAATTCCGAGTATTTCACCGATACGAGTTGAAACATAGAGGCTTGAATATTTTCCACCCGGCCAATACGGGAATGAACCGTCGGAAAGCTGACTGCTTGCCCAGTTCTTTATCTCATTTTCTACAACAGCCTTTGCATTCACAACCTCGGAATTAAGCCCGAATGCATCGATGTATTCACCAAATGCCACAAGAGGCAAAATTGCGGCTGACCTCTGTTCAAGACAACCATAAGGATAATGGAATACATAACGTACGGCCTCTCCAAGCACACCAATGCGCGTCGGGTCAAGCTGAACATAAAGGCTTCCCATGTTGTCCTCGGCATCACCCGGAAGAATGAGCTTTTCTGCTCCACTGGCCTGCTTTTCGTCACGACCAACCTCACCCACTGTTGCAACCGTCTCGTAAATGTACGGCTTTTCAATTTCAAGCGGCATGAGTATCTTTTCGTTTACCACATCGGACTTGACTATATATTCAACCGTAATCCATCCAGGCTCGTCACCCTTTATCGTAAAGTACAGCGGCTTTGTGCTCTGGGCAGGAACCGAAATGGATTTTGTGGTCTTGTCCTCCAATGAGGCCTTACCCGGAAGCTTCTGAACGTCGTATGGGTTCTGGATTATGCCAGTCTTTTCAATTCCACTGTAGAGGTTCATCGTAATCGTTACGTTGTGGGCAGTTCCCTCCAGATTGGAAAGTGTCGCACCTATTTCGCTCACATCACCCAAACGCAGCTTTCTTGGCATTACGGTCCTTACAGAAACAGGATTTGCAACAGACATTTCATCTTCTGCAAGGGCAAAGTTGTTTCCGTCCACACCCACAGCAGTAATCCTGTATGCAGTGAGTGAATCTGGAAGCGTAAAGGTATACTGGGCATCTCCGTTCTTGTCCGTTATCAATGCAGGAACAAACAATGCAGTAGGATCAAAGTTCTTGCGCTCCTGAAGCTTGTCCGAATCTCCACCGACAAGGTTGTTGCTGGTATATGTGATTGGGTCCATGAGCAGTGAGCGGCTGTCACCACCACGTACACATTCCGGGAAGTACCACGTGTTGTAGAAATATTCAACCGGATCCGGAACATGATAGTTGATCAAATCGATTACGCCACGGTCAACCGCCATGAGCGTTACTTCCGCATTTGGAACCGCACCGTTCTTTGTAGATGCATGAATCTTGATTGTGGCCTTTTCACCCGGCTTGTACAGGGCTTTGTCCATCTTTACATCTATGTTGAACCTCTTGGTCTGTGTGCTAACCTTAAGGGCCGTAACACCAAAGTATCCCTTTGGCTTACCGATGTCCACAGTGTTGTAGTCTGCCGCAGGAGGCTCAGTTCTTGTTGAATATGAAGAAACCGCAACATACATGATCGGGACATAGTTTTCCTTGATGTCAAATTCAAGTACAGTTGTCGGCTCGTTTACGACACGCACTTCCTGAGAAAGAATGCCTTCGCGCTCAACTGTAATAAGATAGCGTCCCTTTGGAAGAGGACTCTGCATAAGGATCTGGGCCTTTTCTCCAACCTCGTATTCATCCTTGTCCGGAGTAAGTTCAATTTCCTCTGAGTTATAGCGTGAGAACCATGTCCAGTCACTGCCTGTAACATACTGACGGCGCTCTGTTATTATTTCGTTTCCTGCGTTATCCTCAGTTGAAAGCCTGATTAAATATGCACCGCCCTTTGGAGGTGTAACGCTGATTTCCGTGGCCTTTGAGGAACCGGACAGATTGATTGTCTGCTCAGACTCAGTAACCATTGAACGCTGGTATCTTGAAGTAAGCTCACCGTTCCATGACAGCTGCTGAACTTCCTTCCATTCCTCGCGCAAAAGCTCTACCTTCATCTTTTTACCTGAAGGCAAGGCTGATGAGTCAGGGGCATTTCCTTCCGGTGTTACACAGACATAATCATATTTAAGCGGATTGCCCTTCTTTGGGAATCCCGAGACATTTTTTGCAGAACTAAGACCTATGTAGAATTTGGCAGGATGTACGACCGCCGCCGCAGAAGAAGAAATAGACTGGTTGCCTGAATCAGAAACCGAGGCTTCCATGCGGTAACGGTATGCCATGCCCTTGAGTTTTTCACCGCCAGTCTTTACGCTAACGGATGCCTTTCCGTCTGCAGAAAGCTTGCCTGAATCTGAATCAAGTGAAGATGTTCCGTCATAGCCCTGAACAGGACCAAAACTGTATTTTTCAAATTCAACACCCTTGGCCCTGAATCCCTGAGGTGAACGTGTCCAGTAGGCATCATAAGTTGAATCACCCATGCTTCCGCCGCCAAGATATTGTGCTGCAATTGTTGCAGAAAGAGTGTCGCCTGAATAATAGGTCATGTCCGCAATTGATGAATTGACTTCAAAACGGAGGCGCTCAAAGAACTGGATCTGAACATAGATGGTTTCATTTACACCGGAGTGGCTGTATTTGAGGCAGTAAGTGCCCGGTTCAATATCATCCGGAATCTTGAACTGTCCCCAACCTGTACCGTTTGCTGTGGTCCTGTCATCCTTTGTTGCAACAACAGTTGAATCCCATGAAGCATCAGTAAGGCTGATAGTATAATTACCCTGATACGGGCTGTATTCACCAAGCCTGAGTTTGCGGTCAATAATCCTGAATGTCATTGTCTCGCCTGGTTTGTAAAGTCCACGGTCAGTAAAGATAAAGACATTCTCTTCTTCATCCTCCGCATAGTCCGGTGAGCTTACACGGTCAACAGAAGATGCCCACATGTTGTGGCTTGAAGGATTGAATATGGCGCTGTCATCGGCAGTCTTGGCCTGAATGTAAATGTAGTCGTTGTTGTTTGACCCAAAAGTTCCCGCAGGAATGTTTATGACAGCAAGTCCATTTGCATCCGTACGTCCTTCCGCAATGGCATTGTCGGCATCAGATGCAAGAACAACCTCCCTTGAACCGAGCCTCCATGAAATCTTCCTTATATTTACGGTTGCATTCGGTACAGGTTCTCCCGTCTTTAGGCTTGTTACAAGAACCGCAGCCTTGTTGTAGCCGTAACGTACGGTCATACCCAAATCGGTAACCTGAATTATCTGTTCGTTCTTGTGATGGGAAATCTCGGAGACCAACTGGTCGGTACGCCAATCCCTGTAGCGGTATTCATATGCAACGTCGGCATCAAAGGCAACGGCGCCATGATACTGTCCTGAAGATGTTTTATCAAGGAATCTGTCCAGGTCAACTGTTTTTACAATCCTTGTGTTTTCCGGATATCCTGAATCAATCAATTCCTTATATGATTCTTTTTCGTTTAGTACAAGTGCACCATTGGCTTTTGTAAGCGGTGTCACATTAAAGTAAGAACCTTCCTTTACGTTCTGGAATGCAAAGGCAAGCCTTGGAGCAAACTGGGCCTCAAGCATGTTCATGCCGGAATTCTTGAAGTTGGCATAGCTTGCAGCCTTGGGAACTTTTACAGTAAGGGATTCCTTTTCGGTAATCTTTCTTCCATAAATATCCTCTACTCCAGGAGCAAGATTCAGCGTATATGTTGAATCGTATTTTACAGGAAGACTATGGATGATAAGGTTCTTTCCCCTCAGGGCAATGTTCTTTTCTGTAATCGTCGCATCCAGACTTGAGCTTACCAGAGAAGCTATCTTTTTTTCCTGTCCGGACTTTAGGATGGCGCTATAGTGGAATTCAACCGGATTGGTATATTCAGAATAATAGATGTCATCCGTTGTATAAGAATTCAACCTGAACGGCTTTAATGTATGGAACCTCATCTGCTGGGATTCCGGTGTCGGATAGCAGCCTTCATCGGAAGAAGAACCTTCTGGAAGTTCAACAATCAAATCCTCATCGGCATCTGGGGCAGAATCAAGAGTCAGGCGCACAAGGTTCGGTGAATAATCTGAATCTTCATCATTCGGCGGAGTTTCCAGTTTTGCTGAACATGAGAAGGTCTTTGAGCCGGCAGATATCTTGAGCTGTGTCTTGATATGGTCGGGATTTACTGGTGCGTTGAATGCAAGGACAATGTCGCGGGCCTGTTCAGGAGGTACACTTTCGGTATCCACGTAATTGCCTTTTTGAACTTCTCCATAACCCGGGATGATTGCTGTCATCTTGAGCGGTTCAGTGTGGAATTTGTATTCAAGATTACCGGTAATTGCTTTTCCAAAAGCTGACTGAATATCAGGGGCAACCTTTACAGTATATTCCTTTTGCGGAATGATTGGGTCACTGGCTTCAAAACTCAAAAGCGAAGTACCGTACCAGCGGAAAACACCCTTGATTTCCGGTTCAATCGTCACATAGGGAGACTTATCCGACGGATCCCCCAGTTTCTGCAGGGCAATGACAGGCTCTGAGAACTGAATCTGAATGGAAGGATATTTCACATTCGAAGGAAGCTCTTCTCCGGGAAGAAAGTCTATGACCTCGAACACTTCCGATGCAGATTTTTCACTTGGCGGAATGGAAGCCTTGAGTGCATCCACCTTGTTGGCGGAACCACCGCATCCTGTCAAAAGAGAAACAAAAGATGCAAAAACAAATAATGGTAAAAATTTGAAAACATTTTTCATAAAAAAGTACCTCTATTGTAATTTTAGTGCGTTAGATGGAAAAAATCAACATATCTCAGGATAAATCTCAAATTCAGAAGCCTGACCTTATCCCCTGAAATTCTTTCCGCGTTCGATAAAATCCATGGACCTTAGTTTTTTGCCGGAGATTATCTTTGGTTCCTGCTCTTTTCTGCTTTCGTCTGATTTTGACTTTTCCTTTCGGTATGCCTGCCGTTCAAGTTCCCAAATTGGAGTGGCGGGGTGTTCATCTCCCTTTTTTACATATTCAAGCCATGACTCATCCTCAGGCTCCTCAAACTTCATGTATTCGCCGGTAACAGGATGGACAAATGCCAGGGTTCGTGCGTGGAGTGCAAGCCGGTGGAATGGATCGGTGTGGGCGCGGTAATTTTCGTCACCAGCAAGAGGATATCCCTTGGACGCAAGATGTGCGCGGATCTGGTTTTTCTTTCCGGTATCGAGCTCAAGCTCAAACAGCGAATGAGTTTTTCCGCGGTACAGGATTTTGTAATGGGTGCGTGCGGGAACAGTCTTTACATTTTTATCTTCTTTTTTTGGAACATATCCCACATGAAATGCATTTTGTGCAAGATCATCATCAATAAGACCCTCGTCATCAAGGGCATGCTTTGGGTTGTGTGGGTTTTCGGCAACTGCGTGATACAGCCGTTCCTTTACCATGGTATGCCAGCTGTCCATCACCTTTTTTTGAACAGATTCATTTAGCGCAAACATCATAACCCCGGAAGTATCCCTGTCCAGACGGTGAACGACAAAGGGCCTGTGCGAGGACGACCAGCTTCCCTTTTTCCGCATGATTTGTTCCAGAAGATCAAGCGCAGTGCGGGATTTGCTTCCCGGATATGGAACCGAAAGCAAGCCTGTTGGTTTAAGGATTACAACGATGTCCCTGTCCTCATAAAGAATCTTGATTTTTTCCTTTCCGTAATCGGCCTTATGCTCCCTTTTATATTGAGTGCTCGCCTTTACCCGATGAATCGTCTGTGCCATTTTTAACCTTTAACATTGAACAGAATACCGCAAACAAAACTACAAGCGCCACAAGATAGATGAAACATCCAATCTGAACCATGGACTTGGTCAGCTGTGAGCCGAACACAAGAGCCAAAAGACCCATCACAAGAGTCATTGCACCAATTATATAGAAGACAACACTACCCGGTTTGCTTATGGCAGATTTTTTGGATGCCGCAGATTTTGACAGATAAACCGCAGCCGCACAAAAGAGAAGCCCCACCAGAATAAAAACAATACCGCCAGCAATAATAGCACCTGTTTTCATGTTTACATCATACAACTTTGAGTCTTTTTATTCCATAGGTAGAGTTTTGCTGTGTTTCACAAAGGGGAAATGGGGCCTTCGCGACCAAAGTAAAAGTCTTTAGGCAACACTGAGATTCCGGATCAAGTCCGGAATGACATTATTCAATTTCTTTCAGAGTTTTGCTGTTTTTCCCGAAGGGAAAATGGGAGCCTTCGCGACCAAAGCAAAAGTCTTTAGGCAACACTGAGATTCCGGATCAAGTCCGGAATGACAGTTTGTGTAAGCTTGCGTGTCACTCGCCGGACAGTGCTATTACGGGGTCCAGTTTGGCGGCACGGGATGCGGGGCTAAAGCCGAAGAAGATTCCTACGAAGACGGAGAACACAAAGGCGATTACACAGGAGTCTGTGCTGATTACGAAATCCAACTCACGGACATATTCCACAGCAAAGCTTAAGCCGATGCCAAGAATTATTCCTGCAATTCCACCAAGAACTGTGATGCTGGCGGATTCAATCAGGAACTGCAGGCGGATTTTGTTGGGGCTTGCTCCAAGTGCCTTTCTGATTCCTATTTCCTGTTTGCGCTCCGTTACCGTAACAATCATGATGTTCATGATTCCGATACCACCGACCAAGAGAGATATTGCCGCAATTGCCGCAAGAAGCATGGATACTGTTGCCGTAATCTCACTCATCTGATCAAGCATGCTCTGCATTGACATCGTACGCACAGCCGTATCGCTTCCTGCCAACTGGGTACAATATTCTTCAACGGCATTCAGGACATCGGTGGCCTTGTCCTTGGAGACAGCCTGAACCATTACTGTTGCCGCATTTGCATTCGGAACTATCTTCTTGGTGTAAAAGCCTCTTGTAACATAACATCCATTGGAGGCATCCTCCATACCTGAAGTCTGTGATTTAAGGACACCTATTACCTCAAAGTTGAACGTAACAGAACTAATTACCATTATAACGTTCTTGCCGACAGCATTTCCGTTTGGGAAAAGGGAAGAGGCTATCTCACTGCCCAGGATTATTTTCTGGGTTCCCATAACATTGTCGGTGACATCAAAGAAACGACCGCTTTCTAGCTGGAGTCCATAGGCCTGCATGTAGTCTGTCTCAACTGCGGTTGCCGAAGTCGAAGAAGATATTTCTCCGCTTGATATTGTTCCGGAAACTGTATTCTTGAACCAAACAGTCTTGATGTTAGGAACTGCTGCAAAAAGCTTTTCCCTGAAACTTTCATTAAAGGTAATTGATGAAGAGCTTCCCCTCCACATAAAACCACCCGCAGACACAGTAACCATATCCAGTCCGTTTGAGCCGAAAGTCTGTTCAATCTGAGCAGTTGAACTTTGTCCCATGCTCATGATTACGATTACGGATGCAACACCGATGATGATTCCCAAGAGTGAGAGGAAGGTACGCATTTTGTTGCGTCTGAAATTCTGAAGAGAATTAAGAAAATCTTCAAGCATTTTTTTCTTCCTCCTTTTCTTTTTCAAAACCGGCCGGTATCTGCTCGGAATCCGATTGAATCAAGCCGTCAAATATCCTGATGCAGCGTTTTGATGACGCACCTACACGAGGGTCATGGGTAACGATTACAACAGTCGTGCCTTTTTCATTTATTTCCCAGAACAAATCCATTACGTTTTTGGAAGTCTTACTGTCCAAGGCTCCAGTCGGTTCGTCTGCAAGTATTATCTTTGGTTCGGTCACAGTTGCACGAGCAATAGCAACACGCTGTTTTTGTCCACCGGAAAGTTCATGTGGCCTGTGGTTCATTCTGTCTGCAAGCCCCACTTTTTCCAGGGCGACAATGGCCTTTTCCCTGCGTTCCCTTTTTTCAAGTCCGGCATATCGCAACGGAAGCATTACGTTTTCAAGCACGGTCATGGACGAAAGCAAAAAGTACTGCTGGAATACAAAGCCTACAGTTTGATTCCTGAGTACAGCCAACTCCTTTTCGCTCATCTCTGCGGTTTCCTTACCGTTGATTTTGACTATGCCATCCGTAGGCCGGTCAAGACATCCGATCATGTTCATGCAGGTTGATTTTCCTGAACCGGACGGTCCCATTATCGTAACGAATTCTCCCTGCTTTATGTCAAAGGATACTCCGCGCAAAGCCTGTACTTCTTCTTCCCCAACAGAATAAAAGCGCTTTACGTTCTCCATTGTAATTACTGATTCAGCCATAGAGCACTCCTTAGCGGCCTGGGAATCCACCACCACTTGGCATGCCACCGCCAGAACCGCTTCTTGATCCACCTGAACCGCCTCCAAATCCACCACGCTGGAATCCAGAAGCCTGAGGAGTAGTAAGCTGCTTGAGGACTTCACCGCCCTTGAGCCCACTTTCTACCTTTACGTATTCACGGTCATACGGAGTTACCACAACATTTATTTTTTCTCCACTACTTGCCAGTTCAACATAAGCCTGTCCGTCTTCCCTTCCAACTGCATAACGGGAAACTACCAGATAGGTTTCTGTCGGTGATATTTCGATTTTTCCAGAGAAAGAGTAATTTGGCAATATTCCCTCCGGATATTCGTCAATTCTTACTGTTGCCTTTACGACCGTTGCACCACGGTTTGTAACTGATCCGATTGCAGGCCATGACACAACCGTACCGTAAACTTTTTCATCAATGGCAGAGAAAGTAAATTCAACCTTCTGACCGACAACAAGTTTGCTTACGTCTCTTTCCGCAATTTCAACTTCGGCGGTAAGATATGAAACGTCAACAATAGTTCCTACTGAATTTTTTGTTTCCAGGGCATCACCAACGGCAACATTCAAGTCTGCGATGATTCCGTCAAACTGTGCCGTGATTTTCCTTTCCGAAACCTTTTGCAAAAGGGCTTCACGCTGTGTCTTCATCAATTCATACTGACGAGCTGATCCTGTAATCCTTGTGGTTTCCATATCATAGTCATGGCGGGCAAGATTATATTTTTCCGTTGAGTCATCAAGCTGAAGTATTACATCACCCTTTTTAACGTGATCACCCTGCTTTACATTGACTGCGACAACCGTTCCGCTGGAAAGGGCCTGAAGGTTCTGAGATTTAGCGGCGGACACCACACCAGAGATTTCGATTACGTTCTCATAGGTTTCCTGGTTAACTGTATATGTCACATTCTGTGTATTTGCCTTTGACCTGATGCGACGGGTAATTACAAGGCCAACAACAATCACGGCAAGTACGATTATAAAAATCAAAAACCGTTTGAGGTATTTATTCATCTTTTTCTTGTTTGTCTTTTTCTCTTTCTTTTCTTTATTCATTTTCTCCTCCTATCGCTTCCAAATCCAAATCTTCTATTTCCGGACAGAACAAAAGCTGTGTGTTGTCATTGTAGACAATCAAATCTATGGCGTTGACCAGCGACTTGATTTCATAGCTCTGCTTATTGCCAAGGTTTTTACGGTATTCGCTTTCCGTGATGATGCCCTGACGGTAATATCCCGCCATGTCTGACGCAAGCTTTGAATACATGTCATAGAATTCCGCCACACTCTGCTTTTCCCACAAGAGGTTCTGCAGCGATGATTCCTGAGAAATGACGGTTGTGTAATAGTCTTCCTGAGCCTTGATTATTTCCATCTGTTCCTGCTGAACGTCTATCTCTTCTATCTGAGAATTAATCTTTGCCTTGCGGAATGCATTGGGATCAATCGAAACACCCATTGTCAAAACCGGAGTCCTTGAATCGGTCCCCACAGGAATGTTTGCGCCCGCACTGAGTTTTAGGCCTGTGTTGTTCCATGTAAAGTCACTGCCTACGTTTATCGTGTTGTAATCCATGTCATTGTAGTTGAACGTCATGCCTGCGTTTGCACTTAGCGTTATTGCAGAATCGGCGCTTCGTTCAAGCTCATTGATGTATTGGGTCCACTTTGCGCTTTCGATTTTTGTGTAGCTTTCCTGGTCAAATGATTTTACATCCAGTGCCTCGACTGTTGGAATCGAAGTTGGAAGAAAATCAGACGGATCGCTGTAGTTATATTCAACACCACACTTTGCCGCAAAGATTTTTACCTCACGTTCAAAGTCACGTTTTTTTGACTCGGCTGTATTTTGATCGGACTTAACCTTAAGCTGTGCCGTCCTGTATTTTGTTGAGCTTGTTGAATATCCCTGTACGCGAACCTGTTCAAAAGAAAGCTGTGAGTCATAGACATCCTGCTGGGCAGTCAAAAGCTGGGACTTCATGTTGTAGAGGTTTTTCAATTCAGTATAGAAAGATTTTTCCGCAGAGATGAATCCGTTCTGAAGATTGCGTTTTGCCGTCAGGACCGAACGCTCGGATTTTAGAAGGCTGATCTCCCGTTTTTTTGAATTGTTGGAAATGATATCCGCACTCAGGGAAATCGAAGTGTTTAATACGGTGCTGTTTGAATCATTTGAATCGAACAGTACTTTGGAAGAAGCGCTTACGGAAAGATTGTTCAACTGTGGAATCGAAGCCTGGGCCTTTGGAGTAAACTGAACCGAACCGTCATCTCCGGTGGTAACTGTTATGGTCCCCGTGGAAAGCTCAAAACTGAATCCATAGTTTATGCCAGTCAGCTGGTTTTCCAAGATTGCCTTTTGGGTTTTCCCGACAAGAGACTGCAAATCAAGGCTGTTCTTCAGATAACCGCTCAATAATCCTTCAACATTCTCAGCTCCAAAAAACGGCGTAAAAAAGCAGAATGAAAGAATTACAACCAAAATAATAAATTTCTCTCTTTTCATGCCTCAAGTATAAAATTTAAAGCACATATAACACAATAGACAAGGTGTTATATAACAAATTATTATCAAAATGGTAGATTTATGGAAGAAAGCAGAATTGAAGGGGTCAGCGTAAAATCAGGAGTAACTTTCCGTGACGCAAATGCATGAACAAGAGAACCCGTAATTGCCGCATTCATGGCACAGTATTTCTGGGCAAGAAGGCCGCATATCAATCCCGCAAGCACGTCTCCGCTTCCACCCTTTGCCAGAGCCGATGTTCCATGCGGATTAAAGTACATTCTTGTTATGCCAAAAGAATCAGATACACAGATTATGACCGTGGCACCCTTTAAAAGCAGGACCACACCGGGGAAAAGAGAACAGAATTTTTGCGCAAGTTCCACACGGTTTTTTACGACCTCCTGAACCTCATGATGCCCCAATCCAACATTTTCCAGAAGCATGGAAAACTCTTTTGGATGAGGGGTAATCACAGTAGCCGCCCCAGACTTTGACCTTGAATCAAGCAAATCCTTTATCTCTCTGTAATGGCACAAGTCCGCATCCAGAACGCATCCCACATCTCTATCCTTAAGGTAATCGAATATGCCCTTTATGTCACGTCCACGGCCAAGACCCATGCCGCATGCCACCGCCGTTGTATTCGAGGGGAATTCTGTCGCACACATAAGGTCGCAGGGAACCGTACATCCATCAAGCTTGCATCCGCCAACAGCATCCACCACAGTCGCAAGCCCTGCTCCAATCCTTAGGGAAGCACAGGAAGCCATAACCGCCGCTCCGCTTTTTTCTCCCGCCACTGTCACCGCATGCCCGAAAGTACCCTTGTTGACATTCTGCTTTTTACGGCACGGCAAATCCATGTCATTTTCTTCCAGCAACGAAAATTCAATCTGAGAATACTCCTCATATGAATCCTCAAACAGCTTGCGTGGCACACCCAGATCTTCAACTTGAATTTTTCCACACACATCCTTTGCAAAGTCTGAGTAAAGGCTTATTTTTTGAGCCCCCATGGTCACGGTTAAATCCGCAAGAAAAACGCTTTTTTCAAAATTGCCGTTTAAATCCAGTCCGCTTGGAATGTCACAGGCAATCCTGAACAAGTCCTTTTCGTTAACAAGATCAACAAGAGAAGAAATGTCCTGAGGCAATTCCCCATGGAAACCACTTCCAAAAATGCAGTCAACGGCAATTCCATTTTCATCAGCAGAAGAAAGGTATTCCAGGCACGAATCCCCACACACAATCTTTACACCGGCTTTTAGCGCACGTTCCGCCTGAATGGCGCACAGCTTCGATTTGGGAGGAATGCATTCAAGTACCGTGACGTTCCATATTATCCTACGGGCAAGGGCATAACCGTCGGCTCCATTGTTTCCACCGCCGCACAAAATGACTATTCCCTTCTTTTCAGACCTTTCAAGGCATTCGGCTACGGCTTTTTCCAATCCTGAGGCCGCATTTTCCATCATCAGTTCTTCGCTCAATCCATAGAGTTCCCTGACAGCGGCATCGTGTTTTCTTGTGTCAAAAAAAATCTTCTGCATGACATGAATTATAATTGTATTTTACAAGAATTTGAAGTATTATCTTTTAATATGGCAAAGGAAAACTTTTTTGGTCGCTTAAGAAAATCATTATCGTCTCCAGCAAAAAAGGCATGGCGTTTAACCAAGTCCATTTTAAGCACAGCCCTGATTCTGGCCTGCATGAGTTTTGTCATTTTCCTTTCATGCTCCTTAAGGATTACAGGCAAATTTGGAATCATCTTTTCTTCAATCATGTGTGCAATACTCGCAATCCCCCTTACTTTAATCTGGGTGCCATACATTTCCCATAACGTCCACACACAGGAAACGGCAAAGGACGAAAAAATACGCGAACAGAAAAAGGAAATCGACGAGCTCCAGACGCAAAACGAAAAATACAAGGCCGAACAAAAATCATTCAAGGAGAAAATTCATCTTCTGGAAAACCTTACCTTCAACATAGAGACGTATCAGGACGTATTCAAGATGTGTTTCCGCGAATACAGCCAGAACGCAACCCTAAAGAACCGCGAACAGTTCAACGAAAGCGACTATACCAACGTCATAAAGAAATGGCTCGACTCTCCATCCAAAAACTACGATGAAATACTTTCCGTAATGGACTGCTGTGTTCAATATCAGAGGGGCGTGGATTTGCAGAACATCAAGATTGCAAAAATCAACGATACAACGGTCGTCATCACGGGCATTCAACCGGAATACACCACCGAACCAAGCTTTAAGTACAAGGATTTCTTTTCCGAAGTGCGCCACGTAAAGCTGGATAAAAATTCAAACATACGCGAGATCCACATAGAAAACGACAGCGAATACCGCACGATTCTTGAACAAAAAAAGGAACAGTACAAGGCCGATTTTGAAGATTCATTCATCAAGGGAAAGACAGTGGATGACGATGCGGCTGAAATCATAAAGCGAGCACAGAATTTCATCAGAATCATACTTGAGCCGATTTATCCCAATGTTGAATTTGACGACAGCCGTATTGCAAAAGATGCCCTGCCCCTGCTGGAATACCTCAAGACGGAAACAGACTTTTACAAGAGCAAGCTTTCGCCAGAGCTTCCACCCCCAGACAAGGAATGACGGTCACTCAAATGGAAGACGTGTTTTATTCCGACGGCCTGGATTTTTCATGCAAACAGTGTTCTTTCTGCTGCTGCGGATTTTCCGGTGTAGTCCTGCTTTCTGAACATGACCTTGAACGGCTTGCACAATGGGCCGACGTTACTGCTGATCAGTTCACCGCGATGTACTGCCGCTGGATGGAAGACGACCAGGGCAAAAAGTACCTGTCGCTGCGTGAAAGGCAAAACAACGAATGCATTTTCTGGGACAAGGGATGTTCCGCATACGAGGCACGCCCCACCCAATGCAGGACCTACCCATTCTGGACATCAGTTCTAAAAGACAGGGAATCATGGCAGAAAGAAAGTCAGGATTGCCCCGGCATCAACTCAGGAATCCACCACAGCAAGGAAGAAATCACGGAACAGTTGGAGCTGTACCAATCCCGAAAGCCTATCACAAAATGAATAAATGTGCTAAAATACAGCATTATGGAAAACACAAACAAGATACCGCGCTGGGACGTTTCTTCAATTTATCCCGGCATTGATTCCGATGAATACAGGCAGGCCTTAAAGGATTATGAGTCTGCGATGGATGACGTTACCTCCCTTTTGGATACCGCCGATTCCCTTACAAAGACAGCCAACGACAGTTTTGATTTTGCCACATGGCTTTCCAAATACCTGGAATGCAAGAACAAGGTCCACTATCTTTCAAGGACGCTTCATGCATTTGCATACATACTCTATTCAACTGACACGACAAACACCGCTTACCTGAACAACATTACCGCGGTTGAAAAAATGGGACTCAAGGTTGAACAGCAGGACATCCGATTTTCACGACTTCTTCTGGCACATCAGACTTCTCTACCCGACTTCTACAAGCGCTTTGCCGATTATTCCGAATACAAATACCTTCTTGAACAGACAATCGAAGACACACGCCACCAGATGTCCAGTGCGGAAGAAAACCTTGCATCCGACCTTAACCTTACCGGTGGATCTGCATGGGGAATGCTGCACGAACAGATCATCTCCAATCTTGCCGACGAAAACGGAAGGACGTTCAACGAATTAAGGAACCTTGCCTACGACCCCGACCCCAAGGTACGCAAAGAGGCATGGAAAAAGGAAAAGGAACTTCTTGCACAAAACAGAATCCCATTTGCCGCCTCCCTGAACAACCTCAAGGGGCAGACCGTAACGCTTAACCGCCGCAGGAACTATGGCACGGCACTGGAACGCTCACTTAACGCAAACCGCATGAGCAAAAAGACTCTGGACGCATTGATTGGGGCACTGGAAGATTCACTTCCCATGTGGAGGAAATACTTTAACGCAAAGGCCTCATACCTAAGGAAACATTCCCTGACTGCAAGCGAAACAGCCGGAACAGACAAAGACCCGGGTCTTGCATTTTACGACCTCTTTGCCCCGCTTTCCGCCAGTTCAGACGCTTCAGGAGAATCTCTTCTTGAAAAGAAATGGAGCTTTGAACAGGCACGCGACTATGTCCTTTCCGAATACAAATCATTCAGCGACGACATGTACGAGTTTGCAAAAAATGCCTTTGACAACAAGTGGATTGATGCCGAAGTTCGTGCGGGAAAAGTTGGAGGAGCCTATGACGAAGACTTTCCCAAGGGACACCAGAGCCGAATCCTTTCCAATTTTACAGGTGCCTTCAGTGACATAATCACGCTTGCCCATGAGCTTGGACACGCATACCACTTTAGCTGCATGAAGGGAAAACCGCCGGTATTCTACGATTACCCGATGACCCTTGCCGAAAGCGCCAGTACCTTTGCCGAAACGATTACAAAGCAGGACATGATTGCCGCATGTTCAGGAAACGACAGGCTGTGCATTTTGGATCTGGACCTGCAGGATGCAAGCCAGATTTTTGTTGACATCCTTTGCCGCTATTATTTTGAAAATGCCGTATTCAACGAAAGGGAAAAATCAGAATTGAATGCCGATGACTTCTGCCGCCTGATGCTGGATGCCCAGGAAAAAACCTATGGCAGCGGTTTGAACGGTGAACGCCATGAATACATGTGGGCGGTTAAATCACACTATTACAGCCCGGATTTGGACTTCTACAACTTCCCCTATGCCTTTGGTCAGCTGTTCTCTGCGGCCCTTTACATGAGGTTCAAAAAAGAAGGTTCAGAATTTGCAAAGACATACAGGGAAATCCTGAGCCAGACCGGAAACTTGAGCTGTGAGGAACTTTGTGCAAAAGCGGGATTTGACATCACGACAAAGGAATTCTGGAAGGGTGGAATGGAACTTTACGAAAAAGAAGTTGAGGCTTTTTGCTCGGAAAAGTAAGGCCTTATGCCTTGCCTAAAACAGCACGGTTCCTGCCGGCAGTCTTTGCCTCATAAAGGGCATCGTCAGCAATCTTGATGTAATCTTCAGGGAGATACTCCGGTAAAACCTTTATTGCCGTATAACCTGCACTCAAAGAAACAAAACCGTTTACACCGCGCACGAATGGAATCTGCAGGTCACGTACCTTCTGAAGCAGTTGTTCAACCATCTTACCAAATTCCTCTTCCGGAATGTCAGCTCCGATTGCAGTGAATTCCTCTCCACCATAGCGGCAGAAAGTAAGGTTATGCTCACGACCGAACTGGCGCATGGCAAGTCCCACGGTTGCAAGACACTCGTCACCATCCTGATGTCCGTATGTATCGTTGAACTGCTTGAAAAAATCGATGTCCATCATGACAACGTTCAATATTTCTACAGGCTTATCAAGAAGCTCATCAAGCTTGGAAAAAAGTACGCGTCTGTTGGAAAGCCCCGTAAGCACATCGGTATCACGCTGCTTGATCAGAATCTTGTCCTTATGGAAACTTTCAAGACGAAGCAAACGGATATAACCGCCAAGGAATGTACCCATAAGTGCAAATACAGTCGTATCAAGAAGATCCAGAATCGCAACCGGTCTTGGCTTTAACCAGAAACTCAGGATGACATGAATGACAAAAACAAAAATCGTCTCTATGATTACCCTAAAGCTTTTGTCGATGTAAAGGACAGGCAATGCAAGAAGCAGACAAGTAAAGGTCACGGCCTCATGCGGAGAACCGTACGGAGAATAAACACTCAGGAAAATACCCAGAAAATAGAAAATCAGGGTACACATGTGAATCAAAAGGGCTGAACGCCTGATTACCCAAGGTTTTTCAGAACGATAGATAAAAAAGAACACTATTGAAATCGCTGACTGGAACCAGTAGAACGTAGAGTAAGGCCAGCCGTAATTGAGGAAAATGCCCACGAACCCAAGCACCGCCTGTATCCATCCTAAATGAAGCATCAGGTAGCGGAACAGACGTATATTGGACAAATGTACTGTCTCAATGTTTTCGTACAGGAGACCTTCTTCAGTATGCGTATCCAGCCATGAAAAAAGATAAGGCAGCTTCATAATCGAAAAATCTTATTGCTTCTTCACGCTCGAAAGAGGGATTTCATAAGAATATGAAAGCGGAATGTTCTTTGCATATTTTGTATCCGGGAATGACAGTCCAGTATCCAGCATGAACACCGGATTGCTCCCGCTCTTATTCAACAGCTGGACGATGAATGCTCCGCTCTGAATCGTGTTCAAAGAAACGGTCATGGGAACGGTTGCGCTCTTGGATGTAATTCCAGTTGCTTTTCCAGAAGGAGACACTTTTGCAAGGGCACCACCGGCAGTTTTAAGCGAACAGTCCTTGATGTTGAATTCCCAGTCGGCATTTCCCTCGTTGGCAACATTTACGTCAAAGGTAAAATCGATGTTCAGGTCAATTCCATCAAGAATGTCTGTCGTAATCCTGTTTCCGGAAAGAAGGGTTGTGGCAATCTGTGTTGCCTTTAATATGCCAAGACCGCCGTTAACCAGCTGATCCTTAAGCTCGCTTAATGAAGGCATCTTTACCGCAACATTTGAAACGGACATCTTTGGCTTGAACACGGGAACATCGAAATCTGCGGCAACCGGAAGATCCAATGTATTTCCCAGATAGTTCAAGGCTGGAATATTGCTTACGTCCAGTGTAACAGTACCGTCAACTGCAAATGGCAGGGTCTTTTTTCCTGCTGTGGAACGGGCAAGATTTATTATTGAGGTATAAGGTACCTTGAAATTAAAGCTGTTTTTTGTCGTACCCTGGGCCTTTGCCTGAATACCGTTGCTTGTGCTTACGTTTGTGACTTTTGAATTGTCGTATGAGATGTCGGCATTCAAACCTGCTATGGAAAGGGATACGCCATAAGGATTGCTGATGGCATAGTTGCACTTGAATGTAATTCCTTCTGTATCAAGAGAGTTGATTGAGATGCCTTCCATGCTCAAAGACGGGGTTTGCAAAAGGCCTCCCAATGCACCAAGGCTTCCACATGAAAATGTAAGAACAGAAACAGCCAATGCAAAAAGCACGGCAAGAACGGAATTTCTTTTCATGATTTCCTCCACATGTTGTTATATTCTACAATATAAGAGTAAGAAATTCTAGTGGACTTTTGTTATTTACTGGGATATATTATAATTAGTGTAAAAATGGCAATTTTTCGGGGTATCCTGTGGATTTAGGGTGGTTAAATGACTGTTAACGAGATAAAAGAACGTGCGCTTGAGTCATACGGAGATTTTCAAAAATACATAATCACGGTTTTGTGCGGAGCCACAAGGGATAAGACCGGAGCCTTTTTCCCCCTGCAGATTACCGGACAGGCCAACGGAGACCCGGACATCCTGCGTTATTCCAAGGCAAACACCGGCAGCGGATATTCACTTGATGTAGAAACAATAGTCACACGCAGCAAGGGCCCCCAATCATACATCCGTAAGATCTTTTTTGAGACCGAGGACGACTACCTTTCGTTCATAGACAAGAAAAAAGAGGTTAAAAACCTGCGTACAGCCCTCCTGATGCTCCAGAAAGATAGCAAGATTACAAAAGACCAGCTAAAGGACTGGGCATTTGAAAACATACCCCACCTGATCCAGGACCACAAGCAGAACGTAAAATTCTGGGGTGACATAGCAATCAACGCAAAGGAAGACAAAAAACCGGAGCCAGTTGAAGAAAAAAAGGAAAGGGAACCCATTCCAGAGACCAGAGTACGCCTAAAATACCCCGGACAGGAAAAACCACGCTCATTTTTCATCAGGTTCCGCACGCTTTCCATCGCAAACCCCGCACGCCTTGGTGCCCTTGCCCCGGAAGAAATCGCACTTACACTGAACGACTTCATTCACCTTGACCAAACCGATTTTTTACGGGACATCACCACCGTCATCATAGTGGACACGGAGGGGGCATACCTAAGCTTCCCACGCACGGAAAACTGTCTGTGCATCTTTGGGAACGCCTATACACTCAATGCATTAAAGCTCTGCCAATGGTTCACACTGTACCGGCTGTTCTATTTCGGGACAATAAGCGAATTTGGATTTGACATGCTTTCCACATTCAGGATTTCCTACCCCAAGACAGAGCCCCTTTGCATGGACGATGCGACCCTCGTTCACTTTGCACAATATCTGGAAAAAGGTACACCTCTAAAAAACAATTCCATCCCCAGAAACCTTACGCAGCAGGAAAAAAACACTTTTGTTGCATTACGCCAAAACCCCGACAAGAGCCTTTTGAGCCAGGACCGCATTCCACCGGAATACATCCAGAACATAATGCACAACCTGCTGGAAGTTAAGCCTGACGAGTAATTGAACCTGAAAATACCGAAAATCATTGGGCAACGGAAAATTAAGTTGACGAAACAAGAGTCCGATTTTATAATGTAGGTATGAAATTCAATTATAAAAGATTTTTCAAATATGCAGGTTTAATCCTCATCTGTGCAAGCGCACTTTCCATCTGCTCATGCAAAAAGGAAAACAAGCTTTTGGGCAAATGGACTGCAAGCAATAATGTCTCAAGCTATGAATTCGAGGATTCGGATTACAAATTGAACATCGACATCATGTTCACGACCATATGCATCAAGGGCACATACCGTCTGGACGGAGAAAAATTCTACACAACCGCCAAGCAAACCTCATACGATAACGGCCAAAGCTGGGCTAAAAACAAGGGAGAATTGATTCCAAAGGAAGAATACGAAGGAAAGCTCCAGTTTAACGACGACGGCACAATCACAATCGACGGCCTTGTCTACACCAGATCCTGATTTTTAAGATGCCTGATTTTCTGATTTGAGGACCCCCTGAACGTAAGGTTAAGGTCCTTCAATTCCTGGATAAAGGGACCATCCACCAGCACGTCTATGCACGACAGCATGTCCGCCGTACATTCAATATGCTTTTTTCCATTCTCCGGCAGAAGATCCTCTTCGTAAAGATATCCTGTATAACACCATATCGTCTTTTTGGGATAAGTTTCCCTGACGCGATGTAAGAACGGAGCCAGGACCCTCTGATTTTCTTCCTCAAAGGGTTCCCCTCCCAGCACCGTAAGTCCGCTTATGTATTCAGGAGCAAGATACGACAGAATTTCATCCTCCGTATCTTTTGTAAACTCCTTACCGAACAGAAAATCCCATGTCTTTGCGTTAAAGCAGCCGGGGCAATGAATCCTGCATCCCGACACAAACAGAGATACTCTTACGCCCTCTCCATCCGCTATGTCGGTTTTCTTTATTTCCCCATAATACATGTTTTTTCCGTCCAGATGACCAAAGGCCTACAGATGAAGTACCCGCTCCTTGATTTCCTGGGTACGACCCTGATTCCAGTATTGGGTTCCGATATAACCACAGGTACGACGAGCAACATTCATGGTTGACTGGTCATGGTTCTTGCAGTTGGGGCATTCCCACACCAGCTTTCCGTCCGCATCGTTGATGATCTGAATCTCACCGGTGTATCCGCATTTCTGGCAGTAGTCGCTCTTGGTGTTCAGCTCGGCATACATGATGTTGTTGTATATGTGGCGAAGCAGCGTCATAACCGCCGGTATGTTGTTTTCCATGTGCGGAACCTCAACATACGAGACGGCCCCTCCCGGTGACAGCTGCTGGAATTCTGATTCAAATGTAAGCTTTGTAAATGCATCGATTTTTTCGGTTACGTTTACATGATAGCTGTTGGTGATATAGTTTTTGTCGGTAACACCCGGAATGATTCCGAAACGCTTTTTAAGGCACTTTGCAAACTTGTATGTCGTGCTTTCAAGCGGAGTTCCGTAAACTGAATAGTCGATGTGCTCCTCTTCCTTCCATTTTTTGCAGGCATCGTTTAAGGCATGCATTACCCTGAGTGCAAAAGGCTTACCTGCATCGCTTGTGTGGGATTCACCAGTCATGTAACGGACACACTCACAAAGGCCTGCATATCCAAGGCTGATTGTTGAATATCCGTTGTAAAGGAGCTTGTCGATGACCTCACCTTTCTTAAGGCGTGCAAGAGCTCCGTTCTGCCATAGGATTGGAGCGGCATCACTCTTTGTACCGATGAGCCTCTTGTGGCGGATTTGAAGTGCCCTATGGCAGAGTTCCAGACGTTCATCCATTATCTTCCAGAACTGTTCCTCATCTCCACCTGATGAACAGGCTACATCAACAAGATTGAGCGTTACGACACCCTGGTTAAAGCGACCATAGTACTTTGGCTTTCCGTTTTCCGGATCGATGTAAGGAGTCAGGAAAGAGCGGCATCCCATACATGGATAGCAGTTTCCGTTTCCATTCTTGTCCACCTTTAGTTCCAGCATCTTTTTTTCGGAGATGTAATCGGGAACCATGCGGCGGGCTGTACACTTTGCGGCCATTTCAGTGAGGTAGTAGTATCTTGAATTCTCTTCTATATTGTCCGGTTCGAGTACGTAAATCAGCTTGGGGAATGCAGGGGTAATCCATGCACCCTTTTCGTTCTTTACGCCCTGATAGCGCTGTTTGAGAACTTCTTCGATTATAAGTGCAAGGTCGGCTTTTTCCTGTTCGTTCTTTGCCTCATTCAGGTACATGAATACAGTGACAAAAGGAGCCTGACCGTTGGTGGTCATAAGGGTGATTACCTGATACTGGATTGTCTGTACACCGCGGGTAATCTCATTTCGCAGCTGACGTTCCACCATGAACTTGAACTGCTGCTCGTCCAGCTCCATACCGAGTTCCTGCATGGTCTGACGAACATCCTTTTCTATCTTCTTGCGGCTTACGTCAACAAATGGTGCCAGATGAGAAAGGGAAATGCTCTGTCCACCGTACTGGCAGCTGGCTACCTGTGCGATAATCTGTGTGGCAATGTTGCATGCAGTAGAGAATGAATGGGGACGGTCAATTCTTGTTCCGCTGATTACAGTTCCGTTCTGGAGCATGTCCTCAAGGTTTACAAGGTCGCAGTTGTGCATGTGCTGTGCAAAATAGTCCGCGTCGTGGAAATGGATGATTCCCTCATCGTGTGCGCGTGCAATCTCGGGGTCAAGCAAAAAGCGGCGTGTAATGTCCTTGGAAACTTCTCCAGCCATATAGTCACGCTGAACGGAAACAACAGTCGGGTTCTTGTTGGAATTCTCCTGTTTGACTTCCTCGTTGTTTTCTTCCAGAAGAGTAAGGATCTGCTTGTCTGTAGTATTGGACTTACGCATGAGCTCGTGGCGGAAACGGTAAGTAATGTAAAGCTTGGCAACCTCGTAGGCTCCGTGCTCCATGATTCCCGTCTCAACCAGATCCTGAATATCCTCAACATTCAGGGCATGACCTTCTTTGTGGCACTGAATCTCTATGTCATCAACAATAGATTGTATGCTTGACTCAGAAAGTCTTCTGTTACTTCCCACCTGTTCATTTGCTTTTCTTATAGCAGTAACGATTTTTTCGCGGTCAAAAATTACTTCTGCGCCGCTGCGTTTGATGATCTTCATCCCCTCGACCTCATTTTACAATAACACCATATATAGTGTAGTTTCCAACAGGTCAACGACCCCGCCAATTATTTTATCGGCAGGAAACAGAGTAACTTTGTTGAAAATTCCGCTAGATGTGGTGGATTTATGGTTATAGTCTACTAGCGATGGTGTAATTAGTCAATATCGAAAAAAGTGGACATTTGCGGTCTTGGAAAGCAAAAATAGCGTCTCTTTGGGTTTTGTTCAACTTTTACGGGTACAAATTTTTTTTAAAAATTTTTCATGCCGTATTGGTCAAATAAAACCCAGTTTTTAGGGTACAGATGCAAGCTTTCGCTTGCTAACGAGTTTTGATTTGCTCACGAAGGCTCGCATTTTTCCTTCGGAAAAAGCATCAAAACTCGAATTTAAAAGGCGTGAATCGCTCTGACAAGGTATTTAGAATTCTTTGAATCAATTGTGGCAGTTTTGTTCTTTCTGGCCCAGGCTGAACCTTCTCCTTCCTCTGAGGATGACCAGTAGAAGTCCTTGCTGGTGCATTTGAGCTGTTCAAGAGTAAGGTTTTTGAATATGAGCTTGAGTTCGTCGGATGAAGGCAGGTACCAATCTCCGGGGCTTGTGGTCTTGGTTGAATAGACTGAGCATACATAGGCGGCGCAGTTTTCCTTGGTTAAATCTTCAGGACAGAGGCCGGCGTTTGCAATCAGGAATGTGTTGGCCTTTCCCGCTCCTATGCCGTAGATGTTGTCCAAATCTTCCAGAAAGCTTGCCTCAGAGGGAATCCATGTCGTTGCCCCCAAATCTTCGGCGCTTACCTCAAGGTAATGGCAGACCTGAACGTCACCCATGCCGTCGTCCACCTCAAATCCTTCCGCGCTCTTGTAAAAGACAATGCCGCCACCGGGTCCGATGTCACCTATGGAATAAGACTTGGCGAAAAGGGGTGTCAAAGCCGCAAATAACAGGGTGCAAATCAAAAACTTTTTCATATAAAGGCCTCCATCAACTTCCATTATATCGGCAAAAGCAGGGTGTGAAAAGTAGGGGGAAATAAAAAAGGTGCAAAAGCCTTTAGATCCGAGGTTTTTAGAAGTTTACACTATAAAACTTGTTTTAATCCAATAATGTGTGTTATAATATCGTAAAGCGGAGGCTCCAAATGTCTTACGAAGTTTTAGAAAAACAAATTCGCACAATCCCAGAGGAATATTTCCCAGAAGTCTTTAATTTCCTTGAACTTTTAAAGTATAAAATACTTGTCCAGCAACAAAAGACAGCACGCCCGCTACGCAAACTCGGAGGTTACGAAGGTCAGATAAAAATCTCGAATGATTTTGATGCGATTCCTGAAGGCTTTGAGGAGTACCTATAATGTATTTGATAGACACACATGTTCTTTTATGGCTCCTTTCAGATCAGGACAAACTTTCTGCAACAGCAAAAATAATCCTGCAGGAAGAAGAACTTTTTATCAGCATGGCCTCTTTATGGGAAATTGCCATAAAGCAAAGCAACGGAAAACTTGATTTACCGTTTTCACCAGAGGAACTTTGTGCAATCTGCATTGAACGTGATATTCAAATTAAACAGATTTTACCACCCCATCTAAATCAGTTACAAAAGTTACCGAAAATACACAACGATCCCTTTGACCGTCTTATAATCTGCCAGTCCATTGCAGAAAACATTCCAATTCTGACCCATGACAGCAAAATTCCTCTTTATCCTGTTGCGACAGTCTGGTAAAAACAACGGCACCCGCCCCGAGTAACATATCCCCCAGATGGATGCCGTCATGCGTACCGTTGCTGGCTGCGACTTATTGCTTGGTTATGGTAACATTTGAAGCAAAGTTTCCACCATTGTAATCGGTCACATTTATTTTCCAAGTTGTGTCTGTATGTTTAGTACCAGAATAGGTTAATAGACTGTTACCTGTACCAGATGAACCGGAAAGAGAAGTGCCATCGATAGAATATGTGCCAGAATCAGAGGTTGAGCCTACAGAAACTGATAGCGTTCCATTGCTATAGAAATTTAAAGTAAAGTTTGCAGCACCAGATGTGAAAGTCCCGCTATACGTTCCATCCAAAGTTGTTGCAGCCTGTGAACCGGAAGAGTCATCCCCGGAGTTTGGGTGAGAACATGCGGCGAGCGTAAGGGCCAGTGCGAGTGCCGTAAGGATAGCAGCGAATTTTGAAATTTTTTTCATTTGAGTATCTCCTCGATGTAAATTTTTTTGTGCGCGGACGAGCAAAGCGAAGTCCGCGCACAAAGGGATCTGTCAACCCCTTTGTGAAGTGTACACTTCACAAATTTTTTCGCGGAGATTTTTAGTCTGACTCCAAAAAATTACAGATCCTTCCAGAAAATATACGCGCCGTTTTCCTTTGAGGAAGGAATGCTTTTCCCCGAATAGATTACGGCTGTGTTTTCGCTTTTTAAGCCTGCCAGATCCTTTATCTTTTTTATGTTTGAAAAGAAAGCCGTGTTCAAGGTTTCGGATGCCTTTATCTCATAGGCCTTTAGCTCAAGGGAGTCCTCTTCAAGGACATCTACTTCTACACCGTTAGAATCCCTCCAGAAATAAAGCTCGTCAGATTTTCCGGCAAAAAGTCGCCTCTTTAAAAGCTCTGACACGACGAAGTTCTCAAACAGGGCTCCCCTCATGTAAAAGCTTTCCATCTGTTCCCCGCTTGTTATCCCCAAAAGGGACGCCGCCAGCCCTGTGTCATAGAAGTACAGCTTTGGATTTTTTATTATTCGCTTTCCAAAATTCTTGTAGTAGGGCTTAAGAAGATAGATTATATAGCTTGCCTCAAGAACCGAAAGCCATGCCTCCGCAGTTTTCCTTGTGATGCCGGCATCCTCCGCAAGGGAAGAGACGTTGAGAATCTGCGAGCACCGTCCGGCACACAATTTCAGGAATCTTGTGAAAGCGGAATAATCCGTGATGTTCCGAAGCGTCCTGACATCTCTTTCTATATAGGTTTGTATATAGGACGGATAAAAATCAGACGGCTCTATATGCTTGTCGTAAATGCGGGGGAAGCTCCCATAATACAGCATCTCGTTTGTGGTCTTTGGAAGCAAGGCGGTCTTCCGAAGTTCTTCCACGCAAAAAGGAGCGAGAGTAAGAAGCCCGGTTCTACCCGCAAGGCTCTGACTTATCGACTCCATAAGAAGAAGGTTGTGGCTACCGGTTAGGACGTACATCCCGGCCTCGTTTATTGAGTCTACGTGGGTTTGTATGTATGAAAGCAGCCCCGGAACACGCTGGATCTCATCAATGATGACGTTTTTGCTGTAGACCGAGATAAAATGGCGTGGATCCTCCTCTGCCATCTGCCGCACGTCAAGGTCTTCGAGGGATATGTAGGTGTATCCCGGCAGAAGATGCCTTAAAAGCGTGGATTTCCCACACTGGCGGCAACCCGTGACCGTCACGACCGGAAATGCCTTTAAAAGCTGCGTAAGTTTTGCTTTGATTGTCCTTTCCACTACCATGATTTCAGTATACCATCTTTTATGCAATTTGTATACCCGACTACTCAATTTACATAACTTTACTCCAAATACAAAAAAAACGGCACCCCACCCGCTTTGGATGAGATGCCATGAACTATCACAAAAAAAAGGCCGTACGTCTAACGCACAGCCTTTATAGATTGCCGGATCAAGTCCGGCAATGACATGCTCAGTATTCAATTAGAATACGGCAACAACATCTCCGTTCGGATACTTTGCCTTGATCCAGTTCTTTACCTTGTCGCTTTTGAGAGCCTTTACAAGAGCCTGGATGGCAGGATCATTCTCTTTTCCCTTCTTAACGGCTACGATGTTGACATATGGTGAATCTGCACCTTCTACAAACAGACCGTCCTTTGAGGCAGAAAGACCTGCGTCAAGAGCATAGTTACCGTTGATAACTGCAGCATCAACATCTGTAAGAACACGTGGAAGAGAAGCGGCCTCAACTTCCTTGAACTTAAGCTTTTTAGGGTTAGAAGCGATGTCCTTTGGAGTTGCTGTAAGGCCTGCATTTGCCTTGAGTGTGATCAATCCGGCTGACTGAAGAAGAAGAAGAGCGCGTCCCTCGTTTGTCGGGTCATTTGGAATTGCAATTGTTGCCTTTGCCTTGAGGTCAGCAAGCTTTGCATATTTCTTTGCACCTTTCTTTGTTCCTGAGTAGATGGCGAGTGGTTCAATGTGAATTCCACCGGCGCTTACAAGGTTGAAATTCCTATCCTTGTTGAATGACTCAAGATATGGAAGATGCTGGAAATAGTTTGCATCAATGTCACCTGAGTTCAATGCCTCGTTCGGTGTAACATAGTCTGTAAACTCAACAACCTTCAAGTCAATTCCCTGAGCCTTAAGGTCATCCTTTATCAGGTTAAGGATTTCTGCGTGTGGTGAAGGAGTAGCTCCAACCTTCAAAACTGTCTGTGCTGTAACTGCACTGAGCGCAAGAGCTGCACCCAAAACTGTAGCAATAATCTTTTTCATTTTTTATCTCCTTGTGAATTGGATTTCTCCGTTTGATGGATTCTTTATAACACTAATTACCTACTATGTCAATAGGTTTATAAAAGAATTTTTTACCGCCTTGCCAAAAGCTTCCTGCTGATGCGGCTTCCCACAAACTGAATCAGTTCTACCATAATCAGAATGACAATTACAGCGACAACAAGCACGTCTATGCGGAATCTCTGGTATCCATAGCGTATTGCCAGGTCTCCAAGTCCACCGCCACCGATTGTACCTGCCATTGCAGAATAACCGATGAGGTTGATTATTGTAAGGGTGATTCCGTCCACAAGCGAAGGCATTGCTTCCGGTATCAGGACCTTGCGAATGATCTGGAAATTGGTGCTTCCCATGGCAGTTGCAGCCAGTACAAGCTCCGGATTGACCTCGTTGATTGCAGTTTCGATGACACGGGCAACAAACGGGGCCGCCGCTATGCTCAATGGAACGATTGTAGCAGAAGTTCCGATGGCAGTACCAAGGATAAGGCGGGTCAAGGGCAAAAGCAGGATGATAAGAATCAGGAAGGGGAATGCCCTGAGCACGTTTACGATTTTTCCGATTATGGAATTAAGCAGAGGCTTGCTCATAATGTTTCCGGGGCGGGTAACGCTTAAAAGGATGCCCAGCGGAAAACCAATGAGGGTAGAGAACACAAGGGAAAGGAACACCATTATCAGAGTCTGCCAGGTTGCCTCACCCACAAGAGAAAGGACTTCCAGGACATTTTCCATATTCATTTTGCAACCTCCACTTTTACGCCGTTTTGACCAAGATATTCAATGGCGGATTTTACCACATCCTCCGCACCGCTGATGTCCACAATCAGGGTACCGACCTTTTCCGATTTAACCGACTGGATTCCACCAGCCCTGATGTTCACGTCCACGTTGAATTTATGGCACAAATCGCTGATGACCGGCTTGTCAGTATCTTCTCCAATAAACCTCAGGAAGTATTTTCCTCCGTCATCCGACCAGCGCAAAATCTCTGGCGTCGGCGCAAACGAAATCCTGCTCAAAAAGTCCTTTGTAACCTCAGACTTGGGATTTTCAAATATTTCCTTTACCAGGCCCTGTTCCACCACATGACCGTCTTCAACAACGGCAACCTGCTCGCATGCATCACGTACAACTTCCATCTGGTGGGTTATCATCACAACCGTAAGGTTCATCTTGGCCTGAATGTCGCGGATAAGGTTCAAGATTGAATGCGTGGTCTGCGGGTCAAGGGCGCTTGTGGCCTCATCGCAAAAAAGGATGTCCGGCTCTGTGGCAAGGGCACGTGCAATGGCAACCCTCTGCTTCTGTCCGCCGGAAAGAGTGCTGATTGGAGCATCCCCACGGTCCTGAAGTCCGACAAGTTCCAGCATCTGGGCAACCTTTTCCTTTATCTGGGCCTTTGGAGTCTTGCACAACTCAAGGGGATATGCCACGTTTTGGGCAGTATTGCGTGAGCTGAACAAATTGAAGTTCTGGAATATCATGCCGATCTTCCGTCTGCGCTCGATAAGGGCATCCCTGGCAAGGGAGTCAACCTGCTGGTCACCGTAAAAAATCTTTCCTTCGTCGGGCTTTTCAAGAAGAGAGATGAGCCTTACAAGGGTTGATTTACCTGCACCGCTTTTTCCGATGATTCCAAAAATCGTGTTGTCAGGAATATCGAGCGAAATGTCGTCCACCGCGTTGATTGTTCCGTCCGCTGTGTTATATGTCTTTTTCAGGTGTTTAAGCGTTATCTGCATTGCGTACCTCATTGTTCAGTTCCGGTCCGTCGTAGAATGAACGGATGTTGGAAAGTGTTGTCTCTGCTATTGCCTTGAGCGCATTTGTCGTAAGGAATGACTGATGTGCCGTAATGATTACGTTGGGGAATGTCAAAAGGCGTGCAAGGACATCATCGCGGATTACGTTTATGGACCAGTCATCAAAGAAGTACTTGTTCTCTTCCTCATATACATCAAGGGCCGCTCCACCAATCGTCTGTTTTTTAAGCGAATGAATCAGGGCCGTAGTGTCAATCAGGGCACCGCGTCCCGTGTTGATTATTACCGCATCATGCTTCATCAGCTGGAGTGACTGTGCGTTGACGATGTATTTGGTATCTTCGGTTAACGGACAGTGAAGGCTCAGGACATCAGAATCGGTAAAGAGCTGTGTCAGCTGGACATACTTGAAATTATGCTGTTCAGCCCATGCCATATCAGGATAAATGTCATAGACCTCTACGTTCATTCCAATGCCAGCAAGAATCTCCGCCATGATTTTACCGATGCGGCCTGTTCCCAAAATGCCGGCAGTAAGTCCATGCAGGTCACGCCCCGTAAGTCCGTTAAGGGTAAAGTTACCGGTCTTGGTCCTCAAGTATGCCTGGGGAACCCTTCGTGTCAGAGAAAGCAAAAGTGCCAGCGCATGCTCTGCAACAGAATTGGGAGAATAAGCCGGAACGCGCACAACCTTTATTCCCGCAAGCTCCGCCGCCTTTAGGTCCACGTTGTTGTAACCCGCACACCTGAGTGCAATCAGCTTGACACCACATTCAGAAAGCTTTTTTATAACCGCTTCATTGATCGTGTCATTTACAAAAGCACAGACCACATCGTAGCCTTTTGCCGTCAGGGCAGTTTTCTCCGTAAGATGAAAGTCAAAGAAATCTATATTGTAGAAGAATTCCTTGTTGGCCTCAGTAAAAGCATCGCAGTCATAGGGGCGTGTATCATAAAATGCAATTTTCCATTCCACGTTTCTCAAAGGCATCCCGTAACCTCCTTAAATACCGCAGAAATTTAACATTTTTTGAGTTTTTACGCAATGGGAGGGGGAGGCAGGTTCAAGCTTGCAAAATGGCTATTCACAATTAATCATTGCTGATTCTGTTTTCGCAAGACCTTTTTTGAATCTGTAAGACCTGCTCCAACGGGAGGCCTATTGCCTGAGATATTTGCTCAGGTGTATTTATACCCATCTTAAGAAGGTTTTCTGCTGATTCTATGGCTTTTTTGAAGGATCCATCCGCCAACCCGTCCTCATAACCTTCCTCACGCATGTTTTTCTTGAAACGTTCCTCGTCAAACTCTTCCAGAATCATCCCAATTACCTCCGCCTTTTGCTTCACAAAGAAACCGTCAAGAAGATTCTCTTCTATGGCCTCATTCACGGCTCTGTTAACCGCCTCCTGAATCTCCATACCACTCTCTTTGTTGTGCCGGACTTTTCCAACGAATCTACTGTAATCATACAATGCATTGCACTTTTTTTGAAGTCCTTCATTATGGTTTTCATTTATGTTCTTTACAAAAGCCGTCCATTCATAGGCTCCGTTATGACTTCCGTCCTTAAGAATGAAAGAATCGGAAAGCTTTATCTCAAATTCATCTTCCGTTCTTGTTGAACCGTTGTATAAAACAACGAATTTTGGAGCGGGAATCTCGATCTTTTTAGAACGGTTAACGTCCAGTTCTTTCTTGGCAAGATATATCTGATACAGCTGGGAGAAGTACAGGAATCCCCTGAGAGCCATATTCTGATTATGGCTTGACTGTTGCTCCAACAACACCATCTGGTCATCAATAAGGAATGAAACATCGTTCCTCATGGTGATGTAGATGACATTCTCGATAGTGTTTAGTTCCAACGCATCTGGGTCGGTATAGTTCGTGTCATTGAGGGCATTGTAGAGGTCAAGTCTCCATCGCTTGCTTTCCTCTGTCTCGCGGCCGAATATTGCCTTGAAGAGACGGTCCTTGTATTCTCTTTGTGTCTTCTCTGAAAAATTCATAGAAATTCTCCTGTTTATGATGTTAAATGAGGGAGAAAAACTTTTCCCTATACTATTTAAATAGTATAGGGCTGAGTGTTTTTAACAATTTTTTGGGGTAAATTTTGAAAAAAAGTGAATTTTTTTCTTTTTTGCAGTGGAGGCTTGTTTTTTTTATGTAGAGTTTCACCTTTCTTCCCACAGGGAAATGTGGTCCCCCGCAAGAAAAACTCCTCGTTACTTTCATAGACACATTCAGCAAGTAAAAAAACATTAGGGTGGGAACCGGGTCAGGCTGTTTAAAACCTTGACAAAATGATGGTTTAGGACGATAATACAAATGGTTGAACTTTCAACCCCAGAGATAGGAACCGTTTCGGACGTTAGCAGGGGAGGATTGAAAAATCAGTATCCATGCGCCTATCTCGATTTTTTCTGTCTATACATTGTTATAAGAGCCAACTCTCCCTTCTTAGCTCTTACTTCCATAATTATGATTAACCCATTTTCTTTTTCTTCTGTAAATTTTATCACCTTGTTATCAAAATGATTTTTAGCTTCTAAAGAAACGGATTTTGTTTTATTGACAATGCTTGGGATTTTCTTAAAATCTTCAGTATCTATAAAATGTTCGTCTTTCTTTAGAGAATGCTTTACTGAACAAGTATCCACTACTATTCTTTTCAAATCATTTCCCGTCAAATCTTTAATATGATTCTTTGTTTCCTCTTTGATTCTAGCCATTGTAATTTTTTGAAAATCATTAGACGTAGTGGCTTTATTCAGGAAAGACGATATTTCTTTTGAATTTGCAACTCTTTGATATCCTTTACTCACAATCCGCCCCTTTTCATCTCTCGGATGATTCCCTTCAACGGATGAATAAAAAAGCCCCGGAACTTCGGGGCATTTAAGAATTTTATCTTATAAAATTAACTTGCAAATCAACCTGCGACGGAGTTTTGCTGTTTTTTCCATAAGGAAAAATGTGAGCCCTCGCGAGCAAAGCAAAACTCCTTAGCAAGCGCCAGCTTGCGACATTACCACAATGTTGCCAGGGTTGTGGAATCCAGGAGCCTTGGGTTTCCGGCGGTGTCGGTTACGAGTACTCCGCCCTGCACTATGTAGATTGGGGTTGAAGGGCTTACCGTAAGCTCGCTCTGCCTGAGCATGTTCAAGTTCCTGTCGAATACTGCTGCGTGATAGCCGTCTGATGCGCTGACTACAACAAAGTAGCTGTCGCCGCTCCTCAGGAATTCGGTTGTGTCGGACAAAATCTGGGTGCTCTGCTTCTGGAGTTCAAGCTTGTCTGCGTCAATCAAACAGAGCCTTGTGGCAGAATGTCCGTCATTTACTCCGCATACTGTCAGGAACATCTTGTCGTAGAAGTTGGTTCCATCATCCTGAACGATTGAAATGTTGTCCACGATGTATACAAGCTTGCCCTTTATCTGCTTTACCGGAGACCTTCTTATGACTTCTCCAGTCATTCCGTTTACCGTAATCAGGGTGTAGAGGCTCCTTGATTCATCCACTACAAAAAGACCAGTTACATTGTTTGTATTGTCAACTTCGGCTACTGTGGTTCCATTCAGGATGTTCTTGTCTTCCACAATGGCGGCTGTATCGTTGCGGACTTCTATGTTCTTGCGGTCGGCAATCTGCTGCTGGGTTGTGGCTGTCTTGGCTGACTGTGCGGCCTGCTCGGTATTTCCGGCATTACGCTGAACCGTCGCATCCTTCTGTGCTTCCTGAGCCTTTTCCGTTGCGGATGTGGCTTCCCTCTGCTTAAGGTCCGTCATGTCCTCGCGTACTTCAATGGCCTTGTCCTCTTCCTTGCGGAGGGCTTCAACAACATTCTCATCGCTGATTGTCGTCGTATCAACTACGGAAATTCCCGCGTTCACGTCATTGAGAGGAATCACTATCTGAGTCTTACCTGCCCAGTCTTCCCAGTTGGTGCTCAAACCAACCTTGTCGGCATCCAGATAAGAAAGGACAGCGGGCTTGTAGCGTTCCTGGAAGTACTGAATCTGCTGTCTGTAAACTGCATTGTAAACTGTAACATAGGTTGCAATAACCTCTGCATCTTCCCTGTTGTAATTGTATGCGGCCTGCAAGAATCCCGTAACTATGCGGCGCAGGTTCTTGATGTGGTCAACACCGGCAGTTTCGTTCAAGAGCAGGATGTCTGCATCACGACCCTCTGTCACCTCTGAATCAACAACATGAATCAAAGAATACTTTGCATTAGGCCTGTAATATTCGCTCTTCTCCAGATCGGCGGCTACATCACGTCCCAATTCCGCACCGATGTTCACAATCGCATCAGCAGTATCAATGTGGGCATGAGGTCCACCGTAGTTTTCAAATTGAACGGCATCTACTGAGCCAGGAACTTTCAATTCAACTTCATCAACATTCAGGGCAAAAGCCGAAACAAGCAATGCCGAAGTCATCATCAATGTACAGAATATTTTTTTCATAACGCATCCTTTATAATGTGGATTTTGTATCTTCAATTATAACACAGGAATAAGTTTTTTTGTAGTCTGAAATCAGTTTTTCGCCTTATTTTTTTCTTGTGGGCTTCCCGCCTATGTATTGAAACATATCTTAAAAAATTATATCTTATATAATTGTAAAGACTGGTAAAAAAGGGTTTCTCAAGGGAACTGGCTGAAATTCCCGGCAAGTAACCTTTTTGCGAAAGTCAGAACATCATATTTTAGGAGCAAATCATGACATACACTGCAGAAGTGGAACATATGTGTCCTTTGGCTAAAGGCGCATATCATGGACCTGCCCCAATCCCAGAAGAAGGCGAATGGGTAAAGGTAAAGAAAATTGAAGACGTTTCCGGATTTACACACGGTATCGGTTGGTGTGCACCACAGCAGGGTGCTTGCAAACTTTCTTTGAACGTAAAGAATGGTATTATTGAAGAAGCTTTGGTAGAAACAATCGGCTGTTCCGGTATGACCCACTCAGCAGCTATGGCTTCTGAAATCCTCATCGGAAAGACTTTGCTTGAAGCATTGAACACAGACCTTGTATGCGATGCAATCAACACAGCTATGCGCGAACTCTTTATGCAGATTGTTTACGGACGCACACAGTCAGCTTACTCTAAGGACGGACTTAAGGTTGGAGCTTCTCTTGAAGACCTTGGAAAGAACCTCCGCTCTCAGGTTGGAACAATGTTTGCAACACGCAAGACTGGCCCACGCTATCTGGAAATGACAGAAGGCTATGTAGAGACTTGTGCTGTAGACAAGGACAACCAGATCATCGGTTACAACTGCATTAACTTCGGTAAGCTGATGGATGCCCTCAAGGCAGGAAAGCCGGCTCAGGAAGCAATTGAAGGAGCACGCACTCACTACGGTCGTGTAACAGCAGATCAGGGTATGGTAAAGCTTATCGACCCACGCAAAGAGTAATCAGGAGGAATAGTTATTATGGCATTATTTGAAGATTTTGAAGGCCGCATTCCTCAGGTGAATAAGGCTCTTAAAGAATATGGTTTTAAGGAAGGCGAAGCAGGATTGAATGAAGCTCGCGAACTCTGCAAGGCTCGTGGATTTGATCCTTATGAAATCTG
>JAEEIU010000010.1 GCA_016281495.1 Treponema sp.
CAGGCTGATCGATGACTGTAAAAACCTTGGCCATGAAACGCCTGACGGAGAGCGCTTTGTGCAACTGATTGATAAGCATAAAAAGCTGCTTGAGACAGTTCCCTGCAGAATGGTGAACTTTGACCTCTGGGACAGCAATATCCTCTATAACAAGGAGACAGGAAAAATCTGCTGGATAGATCCTGAACGCGGCTTCTGGGGTGATCCGGTTGCTGATTTTATAACACTCGGTCCCGGACAAAAAGCGCCTCTTTCTGCCAAACAGAAGGAACTTGATATTTATAACGAGATGGCCACAGAAAAAATCCTCCTCACTAAGGAAACAGAAATCAGATATGCTCTTGCAGTTTGTTATCTCGCGCTTATTGAAGAGGTTGAAAAATATGTCAGGTATGAGCCGGACAATCCCACTTACATCAGGAACACCGTTGATGCAAGAGAAATGTATGATGTGGCATTCGGGCTTCTTTGAAGGGAAAATGGAAGATTGCTGACTGATGGAAAGAAAACTGTAAATTTCAAATTTTAGGAGGTGACTATTATGACGATAGAATACAGGCAAGCTGCTATAGAAGACGCTGAGCTTCTGATAAAAATTTATGACGCTTCTTTTTATGACGATTATTTGCGATATGGTTCATGCCCGGGTTATGGAAATACCAGAGAAATGATGGAAGATTCCATTATACGGCACCCGAAACATATCATACTTTGTGATGATGAACCTGTTGGCTGCGTTTCTTATACAAAGTTGGGTATGGGAGAATATGAGGTTTCCTGTTTGTGTATCATTCCTGAATTTCAAGGCAAAGGAATAGGAACTCGCACAATGCAATTTTTAAAGACATTTCTTGAGGATTGGAAGAAACTAACTCTAGTAACGCCAATAAGCAAGAAAGAAAATGTAAAATTTTATACCGAAAAATGTGGGTTTCATATTGTATCAACTGAAAAAGACGGTAATGTCGAACTTGCACGATTTGTTGCTGAAAGGGAGCAGTGACATGGCGAATGAAAAATCATGTGGCGTGATTATCTTCACAAATCAGAATAATATCAGAAAATATGTTATTATTCGCGGAGTCGGGAAATACCAGGACTACTATGGTTTTCCCAAAGGACATATGAAAGCGGGAGAAACCGAACGGGAAACGGCCATCCGTGAAGTGAAAGAAGAAACGGGGTTAGATGTTGTCTTATATGATGATTTTCGAACTGTTGATGAACACTCACTTGCGCGCGAAGGCCGTCCGAATGACAGAAAGACAAATGTTTATTTTCTGGCAGAATACCATGATCAGGAATTCGTCATGCAGAAATCAGAGGTTTCGAGAATCGTGTTGATGGACTATAATGAAGCCATGAAATGTATTCAAGATGAAGAATCGCAAAGAGAACTTACAGAAGCCGAAGAGTATCTGCGTTGCATGAGAAAAGATTTCATCTCCAAATGGACGGCGGAAGCTCGAAGGGAATATGGAGAGCGATACTGAAAATCGGAGAGAACTGTTGTTTTATTTTTCAAAATCCTCTATAATAAACTTGTAAAGCTTACTGCATGGGAAGTAATATCCAACGATTGATTAATGTTTTTTTACCTGTGCGGTTAAGACCTTCTGGTTCCCTGAGTTTATCTAAGGGGGATTTTTAATATTCTTTTTATCTTTTCTTTACCATAATTCAGACCTAAGGTTGGACAGGTGCTGAATAAACTGATTGCTCATGAGGTGTGGTATGGAAAATGAAATTTCAAATTTACAAATCGAAAAGAAAATCTTTGTTGTTCGCGGTGCTCAGGTAATGATTGATCGTGATATTGCAGAACTTTATGGTGTGGAAACAAAAGTTTTAAATCAAGCGGTTAAACGTAATATTGAGCGGTTCCCTGAAGAATTTATGTTTCAATTAACAAGAGAAGAAATAGATTCCGTGAAGTCACAAATTGTGACTTCACGGAATCTATTTGCAGGACAAGAAGGTGGCACAAGAAAATTGCCTTTTGCTTTTACAGAGCAAGGCTATGCAATGCTTTCGTCAGTTCTTAAAAGTGATACTGCCGTACAAGTAAGTATTCAAATAATGAAAGCATTTGTCTCCATGCGTCATTTTGTACAAAGCAATTCACAAATCTTCGCCGAACTCAAATCAATGCGGGAACACCAAATCGAAACAGACGTTCACCTAAAAGAATCTGATAATCGCATAAATCAATTGTTCTATCTCATGGACAAATATAACGTAAACGACACACAGGGCATTTTCTTTCAGGGACAGATTTTTGATGCCTACGCAAAATTTGAAAGTTTTATTCAGTCAGCACAAAAAGAAATAATATTAATCGATGGCTATGTGGATTTATCCGTTCTCCAACGTCTTGCAAAAAAGAAAAAAAATGTAAATATCATCATCTATACAAATCCAAAAACAAAGCTTACTGCACAAGACATTCAGACTTTTAACGAACAATATCCTACAATCACCATGAATCATACCACTAAAATGCATGACCGATTTATGATAATTGACAACAAAATTCTTTATCACATTGGTGCCAGTTTAAAAGATTTAGGGAAAAAATGTTTTGCTTTTGAAATACTTGATTTTTCTTTTATTCCTGATATTTCGAAGAATATTTAACCCCTCCCCCCTAGTTTCTTGACAAAATAATTCATTTTTTGCATAATAAATAAAAACGACAACATTGTCGTTTTTATTTTCAAGGGATCAATTATGCCTAAGGTAAATGAAGAATATTTTGTTGAAAAACGGAATCAAATCTTGGATGCAGCTTTTTCGGTTTGTAACAGAAAACCGGCATATGATGTAACTATGTCAGATATTGTTGCAGAAAGCGGCCTGAGTCAGGGTGGGGTTTATAAGTATTTTAACAATATAGATTATGTTCTTTCAGCTCTTATAGATAAGGCAAATTCTCTTGGTGATTACCATGCACAGATTGATGCAGTTATGCAAAGTGATGTAAATGCGGAAGAAAAATTAAAAGGTTTGTTCAAAATTTCGGAACAATATTTTTCTGAAATGCTGATCAGTTACAATAAAATCCTTTTTGAACTTAGCACATTTTTTGCTTACAGTAAGGACAAACGCGAAAGAATTTACCAAAATGTTACAACAACATCAACTTTTGAATATTTGATTAAGTGTACTTCTGAAGTGATAATCAAAGAAACACAAAAAGGATATTTCAAACCAATTTTACCAATCGAAGATATTCTGGCGTTTATCATATCATCGTTTGACGGAATTATAAGAGATGTTACATTAACCAAATGTTATTCCGGAAAGGATGCGCCCAAAGCCCCCGCACAGTTTAACGAACACAAATTAATTAATTGTATATATCTAAGTACAATGTATTTCCTAGGAAAAAGCGTTGTCGAACAAGAGAGGTAAATTATGAAAAAAAACAGTTTAGTTTTTCAGCTTGCAGTAATTCTTTTATCCGCCACTTTTACGGCTTATGCAGCGGATAACATTGACCTTGCGCATAAATATGGAATAAAAGATTATTCGATTGTGTATTCTACAAACGGCCAGATTACATATGAGAATTTCGGGAAGGGAATAGATGAGAACTCCATGTTTGAGCTCGGTTCAAATGGAAAAACTGTGACTGCATATATTGCGCTTAAACTTGTTCAGGAAGGCAAGATAGGTCTAGACGATTCAATTGCAAAATATTTGGATTCCAATCTGATTACAGAAGATGAAAGAATAAAATCAATAACGTTAAGGCAATTGTTGTGTCACACTGGCGGATTTTCACCTTCATACGAGTTGGGAGTCGATAAAAAGATATATTCAAATCCTGGTGAAGAATTCAGATACTCTGGAGTAGGATATATTTATCTGCAGAATGTAATTGAAAACATCAGCGGCATGAGTCTTGAAAATGCAGCCAGACATTATGTTTTTGAACCGCTTGGAATGACCAACAGCACATTTGAGTATAAAAAGACGGTCACTCCTTATATAAGGCTTTCTTCTTCAGTGCTTTATTCGTTTGCGGGATTTATTCTGGCTTTTATTGTTTTGTTTATTATCCTGTCTGTCATAGGAGCATTAAGCAAATTCAAATTATTTAAAATGAAAACTGCCTTTTTTATCGCATTTGTTGTCGCAGCTTTGTTGAATACGGTTTTCATGCTGTTTGTTCTGGTGTCAAAGGTTGCTTTTATTTTCTGGATTTATTTTGTTGTTGTCGGAATGATAATGATTTTTTTCAGAAAAAAGAAGGGTTTGTATTTTTCATGTATGCCGGTTGTGACGATTTTGGTTTTGATACTGGGCTTTACCGTG
This sequence comes from Treponema sp., assembly GCA_016281495.1. Lineage (GTDB taxonomy): Bacteria > Spirochaetota > Spirochaetia > Treponematales > Treponemataceae > Treponema_D. The sequence continues at coordinate 4,321 of JAEEIU010000010.1, forward strand.
CCGATATGCGTTCCTGCAACCAATGACATCGTCCCAAGAAAAGCAAACAGTGCATATACACTCCGCTCTACTGCCAAAGACATGTCATTGTTTTGTAACGAACTTATGACACAATATAACAATGGTGATGATACTCTGAAAGGTATGTTCTTGCCTGCCGTGACCATTGATGATAAAAACAGCTGGGGTCTTGGAATTGCAATTGAATCAGAAAGCAAAGGCAAAACATATTGGCATTCAGGAATTAATCCGGGATTCCAAAGCCTTTATGTCTTATATCCCGCTGATAATAAATATGTCATCAGCATTACTAACAGTGACAATGGTCTTGATTTTTCTAAAGAACTAGCCAGAAACTTTTTGAATGTTGATGGTGTTTGGGATATCAAAAGATAAATCATTTAAACTGAAAGTAAACTCTGTGTAATGCTTACAATTTTGCGATGCAACTTCAAGTTGCGGAACTTCCTAAAAAAGCATTTGCAAGTTGTTGGTGTTTTAATTCAGTCTGTGGTATGATTATTTACGTAACGCGTTGCAGACATCATACACAGGAGACTAAAATGAGCTTTGGAAGAAATCTTCAGTACTTGCGCCGATTGAGCAAGAATCTTACACAGGAAGGACTGGCAGAAAAATTGAATGTCAGCCGTCAGACAGTTTCCAAATGGGAAACCGATGAAGCAATGCCGGAAATGGAAAAAGCCCTTGAACTCTGCAAAATTTTTAACTGCACTATGGATAATCTTTTCAGGGACGATATGTGCCAGCCGGATGACTTGTATTCAAATCTTCGGGTCGAAAAGGTAAAGGGCTTTCGTTATGTCTGCCACACAGTTTTGAGCACCGACCCCGAAGCAGATGCAATCGAAAGAGTTCACAAATACGCAAAAGAAAGCGGGGTTGAAAATCCGAAAGTTATCGGTTGGGATTTTCCCTTCCTTAGTCTGGAACAGGTAAATGTTTACCACATGCACGGTTACACAGCCGCATGGATTTTGCCTGACGGGGTAAAGCCTGCAAACAAACATCTGGAAATCCACGAGCAGGGTGACCACAAATATGCCGCAATTCACATTGAACATCCTTTTGAAAATCCTTTTGTTGCAATTCCTGGTGCCTATCACACCCTCAAGGATTACATGAATGTAAACGGCCTCAAGCAAGATGAAAAAGATGTAATTCCATGTTTCGAAACCGACGGCGAAAGTATGGATGTTTATATCGCATGCAAATGATTGGAAGTAATCAGGAGAATAACATGGCTTACGCAAATACAAATGAAAAACTATATGACGATATCGCGCTGTGGGAAAAGACAGATGGTAAGGATTTGTTTCTGGAGATGCCACTCAAAGAAAAACACTCTCCCCAGATTTTAGATTTTGGCTATGGTTTTGGAGAACAGCTCTTTGCCCTGACAAACGCTTATCCAAACGCAAAGATTTTTGGAATAGACGGAAGTCCCGCATGTCAGAAGGAAGTGGCTGAGAAAATCACCCAAAGAAAAATCAACAACATCACACTCATAAACAAAATGGTAAATGACCTGTCTGATTTTACGGACAACTCAATGGACTTGGTACTTCTCTACGATGCGCTCCATGCCACCAGCAACAAATATATGCTTTACGAAGAATCAAACCGTATCCTTAAAGCAGGTGGTGTCCTTTCAATCCTTCCCGTTCACCTGAGCAACTGGCGCGACAAACAGGGAAAGAAAAAGACCTATACTCCAAAATTAATTCAATCCGAAATCGAAGGATATGGTTTTGATTATGCGGGTACCTGCAACCAAAAAGGCGTCCACTGGGAAAAATGCCACACCCTCTACTACATCAAAAAAGGCACCATCAGCTTCGACATCCTTGAAAAAGTTGATGTAATGAATTTTGTAAAGAAATAGGGCTCGTCCTGCCCCATAATTATATGTTAATGCCGTTTGTTCCTGAAATCACGTGGGGTCATTTTGTAGCATTTGACAAACTGTTCGGTCATGTAGCTGGAGGATGCAAAGCCACATTCCATGCTTATAAGGCCAATGGGCATATCTGTTGTGCCCAGTAGCTCCATTGCTTTATCCAGTCGGTATCGGATAAGGTAGTCGGTTGGAGTGTGGGCGGTGTATTTTTTAAAGATGTTGTTGCAGCTAGATTTGCTCATATTTCCGGATGATGCAATTGCTTCAAGCGAAAGTTTCTCCGCATAATTATTTTTTATAAAACCAATCATGTTTTTAAGACTGTCGATATGATCATAGTTTATATCTAAAGATTGTGGAATGTGATTTTTTGCCGCATTCAGTACATGATGCCAGATGTTAAAAAAGCATTTTGTAATTTCAAATTGATTTCCGGCTGATTCATTCAACTCCCTTGTAAGCTTTGAAACTTTTTTAGCTTCCTTGGATCCTGCTGGAAAAAACAAATATTGAATCTCCGGATTTGTGATGACTGGAAGGACATATTCAGATTCTACTTCTGGCGATGAAATGAGGATGCGCGGATGAATTATTGTGATTATATATGTACAGTATGTGTTTTTTACATCGGTTGAATAATGCAATTGTTTTGAGTTGATGAATATTGTATCCCCTGCCAGAACTTCAACAAGAGAACCGTTTATGTTATAGGCCATTTTACCGGTCAGCACGCTCATCATCTCTATGTCATCATGCCAGTGGGCTTTTCTTATCCATGGGGAAGATCCGTCCATGTGGCCTTCAAATGAATATGACGGAAACGACGGGTCATCGTAATTCACTATTTCCGACCTGTCATCACGGGTCCTGATCATTGCTCGCCATTTTTCGCGAATCTCAGTGTATTTCGCATTCTTCATCTTGTGTCCTTCATTAAAAAATACGATATTGTTATAAAATCTTGCTAGAAAATTATAGTTTTGTCAAGATTCTTGTTGTATAATTACATTATCTTAATGCAAAGGAGAATTGAATTATGGAACTTTACGAGGCAATTAACAAAAGACGCAGCATACGTGATTTTACTGACGAGGCAATTCCGGAAGCGGATCTTAAAAAGATTATCAATGCGGCATACAAGGCTCCTACCAACGACCATTTCCGGGACTGGCATTTTATTGTCGTATCGGACAAGGAAGTTATGAGGCAAGTGCTTGATGGTATTCCAAAGAACCTGACTGTAAAAGATGTCGATGCCATGACATTCATCTCAGATCCAGTTCAAAAGGAAAACTATCAGGTTGCAGTACCCAAACAGTATAGGATGCTCCTTGATGCAGGTGCTGTAATCATTCCATTAATGAAGAAGAAAGTTGACATTCTAAATCCACGCGACTTGTCTGACCTTAACTGTTATGCTACCATCTGGTGTGCCATAGAAAACCTGTGGATTGCCGCTACTGCTGACGGATATGGATGCAACGTAAGGATTCCTCGAGGGGATGAAGAAAAAATTGCACAGAAAACATTGGGTTTCCCAGACGGATATCTGATTCCATGTTTCATAGGAATTGGTCGTCCTGCTCCAGATGCCATCCGTACAAAACAGATTGAAATAGATTTTGACAGGCAGGTGCACTGGAATAAATTTTAGGTTCAAGGCAAACAGGCTGTTCTGATTAAATGCCACATAATGATTTATGAATTAAAAAACAACCGTTATGACACTTGAATTATTCACAAAGGTCATATAGAATTATATTGATCGTTTAATGATCTTTTA
>JAEEIU010000011.1 GCA_016281495.1 Treponema sp.
ATCATCTTCGTCCTTGAACTGCATAATTGAAAAGTAATATCCGTCGCCATTCAGGAATCCATAATCATTTTTCCTTTTCAAATACTTTCCTTTATCAAGATTTACGTTCAACTGCTGTGATGTAATTTTCTTGTCTTCATTCTGGAATGGCAGCGTCGGGCAAAAAAGTGAAAACACGGCCATGAAATATGAAAAGAAAAGGATTGCAAGAGACAATAATATGACGGCTATGTTTCGAATGACATTAAACTTTGTTTTTTTATTTCTGATTAAATGAATGATTGCACAAATTAAAGCGACAAATGCAATGAAAAAGGATAAAACAGAAAAACAGAGTGCCGGATCAATAACAAAGATTCCCTTCTCCATATACCAGAAGCAGAAATAAGCTGCCAGGAAAAAAAGTGCGGCACTTAAAAACATAATGACGGGAATGCTAAAGAATTTTTTCCACTTGACTGTATCCAATTTTTTCTCCTCCATCGTTTTGTTCTATTAAAAAAATTATAGCATGTGGTCATTAAAAGTCAAGGTTATGCCGGATATGCTTTGGAAAATTAAAGAAGAATAGGTTGTAAAAGTTTACACACTTGCGGATTTCTTATACAATTAAAGCAAGGAGTTTGATATGGACAATTTTGCGGATGAACGGGATTTTGAACTATTGGAACAGGACAAGTATACTTTTTTTGTCTTGAGGAGGATTCTTTCCACTCCATGTGAATTGATTTTGACCGACCACAAGCGGCTTGTCATTTGCCTGAGCAGCGTACCATATCCTGTCTGGATTTGGACTTCTGATGATGCGACCGAGGAAGAGATGCAGAGGGCTTATGAGCTTTCGATGGAACATGGATTTCTGGACGGAACGCACACCATCAACATGAAATACGGATTAGCTGAATATTTTATAAACAAATCTGGTTCAAAGCTTTCGGTTATTACAAACATGTTCGCCTATGACAATCCAAACCCCATACCTCCTTCTACGGCAGATAAAGTGGATGGTGGACCATATCAGGGTAAGTCAGAAGATGCAGATGAGTTTGTTCATATCATGGAAATGTTCTACAAGGAAACAGGCATTCCGGAACTCAGCATGGAAGAATACCGCCGCAAAATTGACGAAGGCTTGAAAAACAGAACCTATTACCTCTGGAAAAACTCCGAGGGCAAAAATGTTGCATGCTGCACGTACAACCCGGTTGACAAACTGGCATCCCTTGGACTTGTATTCACCTACCCAGAATACCGCCGCCGTCATTATGCAGAAAACCTGGTCTATCACGTGACAAAAACTGTCGAACAAAAGGGCTTCCTCCCGATGCTCTACACCGATGCCGATTATGCCGCATCAAACGCCTGCTACGAGAAAATCGGTTACATCCTGCGCGGCAAGCTCTGCACCATCGGACAAAAAACAAAGCCATTTGTTGACGATTAAACCACAAGTTTAATGACAAAGTTTTTGTTTTGTGCTATTATTTTTGTACAACACTTATAGCAAAAGCCGACTGCTGCTGCAAAGAACGGGCGGTCGCTGTGATTTGGTTGCTGCATTCCCACAAGGCGGAGGTGCAGTAGCATGAATCGCATTACCAATCTTTTACGGCCGGTTCCGGATTTAAAGGCTACCGGCAGAAAAATCAAATTACTCATGGACGCAGGCGGAATTTCCGTACGGGATTTACAATCTGTTTTTGGATTCGAATATCCTCAAGCGGTATATGCCTGGCTAAACGGACGGAATCTTCCTACGGTGGACAATCTTCTTGTACTCTCGGAACTCTTTGATGTGCCGATTGATGAAATCGTGCAGCGTGAGTTTGTAAAATTAAAGGCAAACAGCAAACTGTCTGCGTAGGATGAATGCGGGGATCTTAAGGGGCTTGTCCCTTAGGAGTGGGGGTAGACCGCAACGGAGTGCGGGCTTAGGGGGAGACTTCCCCCTTCATGATGTGAGGTGAAAGATGAAGAACAATTTTAAATGGCATAAGGAACAGATAGACGGCAAGTGGTTCAGCGTGTGCGACCATAAACATGTGCCGATGATTGAGCATACCAAAGATGGAAAATACAAGCTCAGGAATGCAAACGGAAAGTCGGTGCTGCATGAAAATTACACGGATGCAGTAAAGCTTGCCCTTGAAGTGTGGGAAAAATTCAAGAAGCTGAACAAGGATTTTGTGGAATAGAAGTTTTTTGTCAAGGGAATTTTTTAAAGTATTACTTTAATGATTTTTCCTATGTTTTATGATTTACTTTTGATGTCAGAATGAAAAACCATAATACCTCTCCAAGGCCGCTTTAGTCGTGGGGCTGGCATTATGCTCGATAAACTCCAGTGTTTCCTGTGCAATTCCATATTGTTGGTCTGGTTCGCAAAGGGACAGGCTGTCTGTTGCCTCCGTTTTGATTACAATTATCTCATCTATTGAAACTCCGTAGAATTTTGCAAGAGCGACGAGGTTGTCTATGCGCGGGAGGGTTTTGTCGTCCGGGTTTTCCCAGCTGTAGATGGCCTGTGGATATTCCATTCCGAACATTTTCTGGATTACGCGGACTTTGATGCCACGGTCTTCCCTGAGACGCCTTAACTTTTGAGATGTCGCTTCCACATCGATTATGGGAATTGAAAACGACGGTGATATTTTATACTGCACTGTGATTTAAATATATAGAAGAAAACGGCAAATCGGCAAGAGGATTTTGTAAAATTTTTTTAAAGTATTACTTTAATGTTTTTCTTTTCGATTCATCGTAAAATATTGGCATGGACAATGAAGAGATTACCCCTGTTTTAGTAGAAAGCAAGATTTTCCTCATCCGCGGCAAGCAGGTCATGATTGACAGAGACCTTGCTGAATTGTATGGAGTGGAAACCAAACGTATTACAGAAGCTGTGAAACGGAATATTGAACGTTTTCCCGAAGAATTCAGGTTTCAACTTACATCTGAAGAATATGAGTTTTTGAGGTCACAATTTTTTACCTCAAAAGAGAAAGATGAATCTCTAAGGTCACAAATTGTGACCTTAAATGATGAAAAAAAGATTTTAAGGTCGCAATTTGCGACCTTAAAAAACGAAAACGAAGATCTACGGGGAAAACACTCAAAATATCTTCCCTACGTCTTTACAGAGCAAGGGGTTGCCATGCTTTCTGCCGTCTTGCACAGTCAAACTGCTGTACAGGTAAGCATTCGTATAATGAACGCATTTGTACAATTGCGGCATTACGTCAGTTCACAAATTGTCAAAACGGACGACAAGGCTGAGCTTACAGAAATCCGCCGTCTGCTTTTGTTACACATAGACCATTGCGACAAGAAGTTTTCAGACCAAGACAAGAAAATAAACCGGATAATACAAGTCCTGGACAACCTGATAGAGGAACCGCAGCCTAAACGTAAAATCGGTTTTGTGAGTGGAGAAGAGTAGCATATCGCAAATTGCGATATGCTCAGAAAGGAGGATTTAATATGGAAGACAACGGTGAAATCAATTTTGACAGCGTAATCCTTACCCCATTGGAGCGGTGGGTTGAAACAGATTTGGATCTGGAACCTGATGTGGTGGAATATCTGAACCAGCTTGCCAAGGAATCCAACCAAAGTGTGGACAATGTAGTGAACCACATCCTCTTTGATTTTATGTCAGAACATCTGGAACTTTCGGAATTGAATGCCGACACCCTGCAACAATCAGGTGAGAAAAGCCCCTGCATCCTAATTATGGAAAAAGGCGACCCAGTGGCCAAGGTAAAAATGCTCAGATGGGGAAAGAAAAACCACGTGCTGGCATCAGGAAAGCTTCCACCTCATACCTTATTCGGAAGTGAGATTACGGAACCGGTCACAAACTGTAACCACTTGATGCAGGAATCAGCGGCATTTCCTCAGATTGGGTGATGAGGAGACAAACCTCCTCTACCTCACAATCCTCCCATACTCTTCCACCAACTTAGGCAGGCTCCACTGTGCGTTGGCGGGACTGGTGCTGGGGAGGCAGATGCAGTTCAGCTTGTACAGATCTTCGTAGATGTGGGCGCAATGTTTCTTCCAGAGGGTGAAGGCGGTTTTGCCGGTGCAGAAAACAGTTCGTATGTGCGACCCCTCAAAGATGGGTGTAAAGTCGTTGGGCATGGGATTTTTGATGGTGGCATCGGAGGCTCCTTCGATTTCGCAGCTTGCAAGGACATCCCATATTGCGATGTGGTGCTTTAAGAGGAAATTCCTGCGTTCGGTGATTGCGGCGGGAATGTCGGGATTTATGCCGGAGGATTTTGTAGCGGTATTTTCAGATCCAGATGGAAGGCCGTTGTTTTTGTATTTGAATTTTTCGCCAAAGACTTGTGCCATTACGTTCCAAAACCTATTCTGCGGGTGCATGTAGAAGAATCCTGACTCACGGCTTTTGGGTGAAGGCATGGTACCCAGAATCAAAACGCGGCTATGTTCGTTCCAAACTGGCGGTATGGGGTGTTCTATCGATGGCATGAAAACATTATAGCATGAATTTCATCAAATGAATACTTTGAGTTTTTTCATCTTGCAGTTCTGTTTTCCACCGCCCTTCTTACATTTTCTGCTTTGTTCAGCATGACGAAAAAGAGTGACTCAAGCTCATATAAAAACGCGGCAGCTTTCTTTATCGGATTTTTACTTTTGGTCCGGCGTGCCCTTGATGCAAGCTTTATTTTGTTCCATTCATAAAAAATCTGTGGAATGAAATTTATTGAAAGACTGATTATCTGCGGCAGGTGCAGTGAGTCCTGTATCTGAATCATCGATGTGGTCTCAAAAACTGTTTGCGCAAGAAATGCTGTGGTAAAGAACCTTGCGGTGTACAAAAGACCGTAGACAAGTCCATCAATCAAAGAATCAGTCATCTTGAGCAATGTGAGCAAAAGTCCGATTACAAAAACAAAACGAAGCAGAACCAGGCTTTTCCAGTTTGCGCCTGCCAGGAAAAAACAAAGCCAAGAGATTAAAAAACAAACAGACAGATTTATAATTGCAGCCCTGTTAACCAGCACCGATTTTGCAATGACAGCTTCATCTTGATTCGATGAAGGATTCCAGAACACAAAGAAACTGAACGCAATGAGGAAAAGAATCTTTACACCGGCATTTATCCTGTGCATGATGGAGTTTCCCCTTCTGTAGGAAAAAAGTGTCAGCTCCATAAAAGATCCTTGAGGCTTTGGTATGAATTAAGCGGATTCTTGATACCGTATTCATCAAGCGGAAGTTTAAAGCCATCCTCCGCATTTCCGTCAAACTGAATTTTCCCCTTGTCCAGGATGATGAAGCGATTTGACAGGGCAAGAACTTTTTCTATTTCATGAGTCAGAACGATTACCGTCTTTTTTTCCGCCTTAAGTTTCTGCATTATGGCAAGGACTTGTTTTACACCGGGCCAGTCAAGGTTTGCAAATGGTTCGTCAAAGATGATGAGTTTTCTTCCCAACGCCAGCACTCCAGCAACCGCAAGACGCCTTTTTTCACCTCCGCTAAGAGTACGGGCATTCAAATCCTTTTTTTCCAGTAGGCCGGTTTCCCTCAACGCCTCTTCCGTTACCCTCCGTGCATCTTCTTTTTTTAATCCTGAATGTCTTGCACCAAAGAGAACGTCTTCCCACGGAGTCATTCCCAGAATCTGAGAATCAGCATCTTGAAATACAAGTCCCGCATCAAAGCCGTCTTCAAGCTGAATGTTTCCGTCCGTCGGTTCATCGAGTTTTGCAATCAGTGTCATCAGCACCGTTTTACCAGAGCCATTGGATCCTGCGATTACGGTAAAATCACCTTCGCTTATTTCAAAGCTAACATCATCCAGTGCCTTATTTCCATCCGAGAAAACTCTGCTTACATTTTTGACTTGAAGGATTGCGTTCATTTTTTAATGCGTGTAACCGTAAATCACAGGCCTTATTTTTTTTGTAAGGAATACCATCAGGATTATCTTGATGATGTTTCCCGGAATGAACGGAATAAGATATGCCGCAAGTGTCTTTGCAAAGCTCATTTTCATGATCATCATTCCACCGGCAATTCCGCATGCAAACAAAACCACAGTTTCAAGAAGTGCCGCCAGAGAAATCAGCACATACTGTTTTGCTTTTGAATGTGATTTTCCACCAGGCAGGAAAACCAAGAGGAAAAGTCCACCGACAATTGCCGAAACAAGATAGCCCCACAAAAAGCCGCTTGTAGGTCCGTTAAGCAAAACTGCAATTCCCGCCTTGCCTGTAAAAACCGGAAGTCCTATTACCCCCAGAACCAAAAACACGATGACAGAAAGTGCCCCGAAAACAGGTCCCAGAAGAAGACCGCTGAGCATGGCCATCATGTCCTGTATGGCAATCGGTATGCCGCCCGGTAACGGAATCTGAATGAAGCAGCCCACACAAATCAGTGCCGCAAACAGGGCTGAAAGAATGAGGTTCTTTTGAATTTTAATGTTTTTCATATTTTATACTTCCTTGTGGAAAAATTTGTATTGAATTGTCCCTCGTTGATTTTAACGCCGCAAAACCAAGAGAATTGATTCCAGTAAAAATAAACTCACCCCTTTCCATAATGCTGACTTTTTTATCCGCATCATAATTCAGCTGATTCCACATTTTATGAAGGTCATCGCTGTCTTTTTTTACAAGCGCCTGCATGGAGTTGAATTTCCTGATGAACATGGAGAGGATTTCCTTTCTGGTAAAAGAAGGCTTTGAGTCAAAGATTATGTCGCTGCCTTTGATTTTGGGTCTTGCACTTAGATTCACCCCTATACCAAGATTCATAAAGCCGCATGAAGAACCCGTGCAGAGAAAATCATCCAAAATGCCCGCCACCTTTCCATCCTTACTCCATACGTCATTGGGCCAACGGACGAAAAAATCCCTATCTGAAATTTCAGTCAGAGTTCGGACAAGCGCAATTTGAGACGCCATCACTTCCCTGCCTGCCTCGCATGAAAGGATTTCCGGAAAAGTCACCATGGTAAAGGCAAGCGACCCCTGTGTAGTCTTCCACTTGTGACTGCCCCTACCCTTTCCTTCCCTCTGCATGTCCGCCGTCACTACCCTTGTCTGCCTGTCATTTTCCTCCAGGGACTTTAGGGCGATTTTCCTTGCCTCGTTCATCGTGGAATCCGTCTCTGTAAAATGAATGAAGCGGTCCTTTTCAATTCCAAATTCAAGGGGACAGAGAATATCGGCGTTTACATCTTCAAGCCGGTAGCCTTTTTTTTCCGCAATAATCCTATAGCCGGAATTTTGCAGGCTTTGAACCGCCTTCCAAATTGAAGTCCTGGAAACCTTGAGCATCAGGGACAGGTCGGCTCCAGAAAGAGGTCCTTCATTTTGCTTTAGGGCATTCAAGACTTTCTCTTTGGTGGAATTATTTTCGTTAACCATATTATTTTTATAGGGTAACGAAAATAAAAACAAAAGTCAATAGATGAAAAGTTTAAATAACACCTTCCTACGAAAGACAGCACCGGAAAATGTCCGATGATGACTTTCGGGATGTAATGTGGAAAAATCAACTGAATGACTCAAAGGATGGGCTTCCCCTATGAAACAGGGTTTTCTTTTTCTACTGCGGCCTTCAGTTCCTCGGAAGTTACTTTTCCCGGGAAATGTGACAGGACTTCCTTGTAGAATGCCACAGTCTTTTTTCCGTGGGTTTCCAGCAGGAAGTTTTTGGAAAGCCGGTAGCTTGCCTCTCCCATGGCGGAGCATTTTTCAGGATTGTCGCAGAGTTCCAGTATGCGTGCGTCCAGGGCCTCGTCGGTGTTTTCCATGTATCCGTTTTCACCCGGAATGATTGTATCGGTAAAACTCGTATCCCAGCGGCAGACTATGGGCAGGTGCATTACCATGGCCTCCAAGACAGTCATCGAATGCATCTCTGAAAGCGATGTCGTAACAAAGAGGTGGCTGAGCGAGTAATAGCGTGACAGTTTGAACCAGTCAACAAAGCCCGCAAAGATAATCTTATCTTCAAGCCCTTCCTTTTGAACTTCCTTTTTAAGAGGTTCCTCCATTGCACCGGATCCGCAGAAGAGCATCTTTACATTGTCACGCTGGCGAACCACACGCTTTATGATCTGCAGGAGTTCCCAAACCCTTTTTTCTTCCACAACACGGCCAACATAAACTATGACACGGTCGTTTTCCTTTATGCCATATTTCTCGCGTATTTCCTGCTTGCCGTTTTCAGTGACATTCAGGTCCACGAATTTTTTTGTGTCGGTTGCATTTGGAATTACCGTGGAAGGAATTTTCGGAAGCATGAATGGAGCGACAAAATAATCATGTGCCTTTTGTGACACGTTTATGAATGCGTAAAATTTCTTGTATGCCGCCTTGACTGCCTTGCGGATTGCCCACTTTGGAATGATGGCCGCACATTTGAGGTAGTACTTATAGTAATCCTCCCACATGGTATGGGTTGAAGCAATGACCGGGATGCCCATTTTCTTTCCGCACTTGATTGCACTTTTACCCATGGAGAATTCCGTATGTGAATGAATCAGTTCAACTTTATGTTCACGCAAAAATGCTACGACTTCCTTTGTCTTTGGCAGTCCGAAATTCTGATTGTCGCCCACCGGAGACCTGAACGACTTTACCCGGAGCACAAGAGGATCCGGCTCTTCCGTATAAGTGGGGTCAGTATTGGACACAGTCACGATTACAACATGATGTCCAAGTTCTTCAAGAATATGCCTGAGTTGAACGACAACAGTAACGATGCCGCTTTTGGTAGGAAAATAGCTGTCGGAAAATAATGCAATGTTCATGCTTCCATTTTACTCCAATTACAATTCGTTTTCAACTCTCACCTTTCAGTTCTCCACTCTCAACTTTCCACTTTCAACTTACTTTGACTTCATCGTGTATACGCCGTCCCATGGGAGGACTATGCCGTTGGCGTCTTTGGGCAGGCCGTCCTTAAGGAATGCATCGCAACGTGCTATCATCTTCTTTTCTGTGGTGATATAGCTCTTGTCCTGAACTTCTTCAGTGTGATAGCAGTTCCATGCCTCTTCAAAATAGTGCTTGGCTTTGATAAAGTCTTCAAGGTCTTTTTCTCCGTTGGGTGTCTCGCGGCCCTTGAGGTACCATTCCATTCCCTTGTTAAAGAGGGCGGTTCCTTCAACTTGAGCAGAAGAGATTTCACCCTTTAGTCCCTGGATGCTGTAGATCTGGACTGGCTTTTCCACGTTGATGACCTTTACGCAGTCAAGCATTTTGGCAACAAGCTTTCCCTCGTTTTCGCCGGAGTTTGCCTCGTTCCATGTGCTTTCTGATGCGATGATCCATGAGTCGTATGCCTTGTTGGTTCCTTCAAGTCGGGATGCAAGGTTTACGTTGTTGCCCATGACCGTGTAGTTGAGCTTCTGTTCGGTTCCCATGTTTCCTACAACCATGTCTCCGGTATTAAGTCCGACCCTCGATTTAAGAAGATACGGCGTTTGGGTTACAGGATGAATCGGAAGTTCCTTTTCATGCTCGCGGTTGAATTCATCTTCCACCTGCTTCATGCGGATGGCTGCGATACATGAGTCGAAGGCATTATTCGGATTGTCGATAGGTGCGCCAAAGAATGAAACGATTTCGTCACCAACGTATTTGTCGATTGTTCCCTTTTGTGCCATGATTGCGTCGGAAAGAGCCCCAAGATAACCGTTAAGGATTTCAACAAGACGGACGGCACCATGACCTTCACCTTCCTCGCGGTTGATGCATTCTGTAAATCCACTGAATGTCCTTACGTCGCTGAACAGGGCGGTAATCCTCTTGTTAACACCACCGAGTCCAAGGAGCTGCGGGTTCTTTACGATTTCGCTTACGACTTCCGGTGAAACATAAGAGGCAAATCCACGGCGCAATGTATTTTTTTCACGTTCAGACGTAATGAAACTGTTTGCAAGTTCTACTATATAAGTTATAAAGGACAAGAGCAGGGTGGCCGCAATCGGAACATAAATATGGAACACAACCATAAGAATTACCAAAGTTCCAACCGGCACAAGAAGATACAAAAGGCCCCAGACAGATTTCCTGCCTGGAGTTTTCTTTTCGGTCAGGATTATCATTATGAGACAGAACACAAAGGTGAATGCGATTCCCCACCATACGTCGACATAGCGGATGAAAGCCTTTTGAAGTATCGTGTTGGCTACGTTGGCGTGTGTACCCAGGTTTGCATAACGCCTCCAGAACGGTGTGACACCCAAATCCGTACTGGCCGTCGCAGAGTTACCGATGATTGCAAATGAGTTTCCGGCATACTGCTTTAAGAGGCTGTCATTTTCCCTGTATGTCGTGGCGTTGTCCAAAAGTTCTTCTATTGTATCATGAAGTCCGACATCCATGATGTTCATGTCGCTTAGGGAAACTGCAAAGGACTCCACACTCTCAAAATACTCATCCCTCATGCTGAAGTAATCGCTGTAGTCACTGTCGCTGATTCCACCGCCTATGGCATTGCCGTTGACATCATAGCCCTCACACAGGCCCAAAAGATATTCCTTCATCTCAAGGATGTCCTGATAGCTTTGGACAAGGTATTCCGCATTTCCCAGGAACTCCGCCGCATCCTCCGAAAGGGTTGAGGTATCAGCCTGAGCAAGTGAAAGAAGTGCCGCGTAGATGACATCTTCCTCATCGTCAAGATATTTGATGTTCTCTACGCCAAGATGCTTGAAGCTTTCCTCATAGCGGGCCGGAAGCCAGTTGATGAGCATGCGTCCGTGAGGGTCAAGCGGAATGGTGATGTCCTGCCTCTCCTCCTGCCCCGGAAGAAGTGCACCCCTCAGGATAAGTGAGCGGGATTTTCTTTCCATCGACTGAACGTCCATCATGCGGACAAGAGGTGCAAATGCAAGCTGTCCTGTATAGTGTCCGTTTCCATGTGAGTTCAAAAGTTCAACACGGCGCCTTGTACCGTCTCGGTCTACGATAACGTTTGTGAATCCCGCACCTGCTGCCCTGGAGATTATCTTGTTGTATGCCGGAACAAAGTCACGTCCTTCCGTAGATTTTTCTTCCTTTAATGAATACTCGTTTCCAGCATCCACAAGGTTCTTGGGATCCGACACATTGGCAAAAAGGAAACGGCTGTCGGCATATTCCTCATCTTCCTCGCTCACATCCACCTTGATGTCACGCATGTTTATTGTAAGCGATGTATTTCCGAAAAATTGAACCGTGCGGGCAAAGTAGTCGTCGTAATCGCGGTTAAGGCCATTGCTGATTTCCTGGAACATGGAGTACAAAACCGGGTCAACTGTGTTGGTGATGAGTGCATCAGAAGCTGTCACAGCCTGACTGGCAGGAACTTCTCCGGACCTGACGGCATGGGCAAAATCGGATACTGCGGATGAAATGGCAGATTCTCCGTCGGAAAAGGCATTCTCCGTCACAGAATTGATGTCCTCATCCACACCCAGGGAAGATGGAGTCAGATACTCAATATCGAAAACGGCGGTCTTTGCACCCGCTTCCTTAAGCCTGAGGAGTACGTCGGCGATTATGTCCCTTGACCATGGCCAGGTACCGTATTCATTCAATGCCGTATCACCGATGTCCACCAGCATTATGTCCTGGACGGTATCCGGTGCCCTGGATAATCCCAGCATCATGTCATAAAAGCGGTAGTCGAATTTCTGCTGAATATTTGTGGCAGCCAAAACTATACAAAATACTGTTATAAGTATTAAAAGCCAAATAGATGTAAACCTAGTAAAAAATCCTTTTTTTTTCTTTCTGTCCATGACAAACATTATAACATATGTTATAATTATTTAATAGGTATTTCCTAAAATTTTTAAGAAAGAGGATTCTATGAAAAGAAGTGTTCTTTTACTTGTATCCATGTTTTTCATTGCTGGAATTGCAAGTGCGCAGTCAGCCAACAGGGTAACAGAAATCCTGGGTGAAAAACAAGTTACATATGGAGAGATTGCATACCTGGCCGATTCAGAGCTGAATCTAGTTAAAGAAAGTGCATCCTATGACGAGGCCCTTAATATAGCCATCGAAAAAGGACTCATCAAAGGTTCCCCGGCTTCCAGCGATCCGATTGACTATGCCGCATTCGCCTATGCATGCAGCAAGACATGGAACATCAACGAAAGCCTGTTCTACAAAATCACAAAAAGCCCCCGATATGCCTTTAAGCAGCTTCAGGCCCTTGGAATAATTCCATCAACCGCGGATCCTGCCCAAACCATCACCGGAAGAAATGCGCTTAACATCATAACCCTTTGCATAGAACAGTTTGGCTCAGAAGGAGGGGAACAATGAAACTTATAAAGAAAATAACCACCGTTCTGGCCTGTCTTGGCCTTTCTGCCACGGTATTTGCAGTTGATTTTGGCGGTTCTCTGGATAACTACACAAAACTCAGCACAAGCAATTTTGAAAACTGGGGCATTTCACAGCAGGACGGACTTACCGCATGGCTCAAGATTCCTTTCAACCAGCAGGGCAGCCTTTACCTTGCAACAGAAGGAACACTGTTCTACAGGTACAACCTGCCGGACTTCTCCAACACATCAAAATACACATCTGACTTTATGGTAGACATCGGACTCTTTAAGCTTGGCGGAGTATTCAACATCAGGGACAACCTCCTTCAGCTGAATCTTGGACGCTTTTACCTGACAGATGTTACAGGCCTTGTACTTTCACAGACAGCAGACGGCGCACAGGGTGTATTTACCTCAGACACATTCAAGGCAAGCGTCTATGTGGCTTACACAGGCTTTACAAACGCATTGTTCGGAACCATGAACAACGGCCCGACTTCAACCTTTGTACCTGATTACAAGAAGGTATACTGCTTTAACTCACCGTACATCGTTACAGGAGCAACAATCTCTGCCCCGTATCTTTTTGCCAACCAGACAATCGGTGCCGAAGTTTACGGCATGTTTGGAACAGGCGGCCTTAGGGGAAGCAACTCCGGCTACAACCGCGGATATGCCACCGTCTTCATGAATGGTCCTATCGTAAAGAATCTTTTCTATACATTGACAACCACACTGGCATTCAACAACGGTGTATCAAACCTTACAATCGGAACAATCACATACTACCCGGACTTCAAGTCTGCCTCAATCTCACTGAACGCAATCTATGCATCCGGAGAGACTGGCGGAATCAAGGCATTCAAGGCTTTCAGCAGCAACGTAGCTACATATGCACGCAACCAGCCTGAATACACCAACATGCTCAAGTTCGGCCTTAGGGGTTCAATTAAACCGATTGACAGCCTTTACACATCTGTGGGCACTGACGTCGTGTTTGATTCCGGAAAAGATTTCGGATTCAGGGGCGTACAGTGGGATGCAAGCGTAAAGTACCAGATCTTTACGGACCTGCAGCTTGCATTTGTTGCAAAACAGTTCTTTGACGTAAAGAAGGACACAAACAACAATACTTCATTCTCAATCAATGCCAGCCTGGCATTCTGATAGATTGAACAACATTTACTCTTAGGAGGTTATAAATGAAAAAACTGAACAAACTTATTGCAATGCTTTTTGTTACGGCATTTTCAATTGTTTCAGCATATGCTCTGGAAGCAAAGGTTGTTTCCGTTACGGGAAAAGTAGAAGTTCAGACCAATGGTTCTTCATGGAAGACTGTAAAGGCAGGTGACAGGCTTACAAAGGGCGCTGTCATCTCCACTGGATTCAAGTCTTCTGCAAAGATTTCCATAGACAACACAACCGTTGATCTGGGTCCACTTACAAGAATCACGGTAGAAAAGCTTGCCTCAAACGATGTAAAGGATGAAACAAACCTTTATTTGGATACCGGCAAGGTCAAGGCTGAGGTAAAGAAGAATTCAGCAAAGAAGGTTGACTTTAAGGTCAGCTCTCCGGTTGCAACGGCTTCTGTCCGCGGTACCATAATCGAATGCACTGCAGGCGGACGCATCAAGACAGAAGAAGGCCTTGGAGCCAGAGGTCCCGGAAAGGATCATGCAGAAATTGACACGACAGATCAGCCAAGCGGATTCGTTCCAGCAGGCGGCACATCCACAGCCACAACTCCGACAAAGGACATCAACGGCAAGCGTGAGATTGCAATTTTTGAAGGCCAGATGAGCAACACAGACCCGCTTACAGGCCTGGGCACAAACCCACAGTCAGAAAAATATGACGACAGCCGCATAGTAATCATCAACGTAGGAAACCTTCTGGACAGGGAAACAGGCATGACCAACAAGCCAGAGATCGACATCCTCGGTCTTACAGTACCGGACAGAAAGGGCGGCATAATGATTATTCCGGCTTTGCTTGGAAACTAACCGATAAATCATTGACTTCCCCGACACCAGGGAATAAACCGACACACGGATTCAAGCTCGAGTCCGTGTTTTTTTTTCTTCTATTTTTTCTTCTATTTTTTCTTCTATAAATTATCTTTACACCTTAATCCTTCTATGGTAGAATATCTCATTATTGCCAAGAGACGAACAATGCACTATGGAGGATATATGAAGTTCGGATTTTTTGATGATAAGAACCGTGAGTATGTTATCAACAACCCCCTCACACCTTATCCGTGGATCAACTACCTGGGAAACGAGAAATTCTTCTCTCTCATTTCAAACACTGCCGGCGGCTACGCTTTCTACACGGACGCAAGATTAAGGCGCCTTACACGTTACCGCTACAATGACATTCCGCTGGATTCCAACGGCCGTTATTTCTTCATTCAGGACGGCAAGAACATCTGGAACCCTGGATTCAAGCCGATGAAGACCAAGCTCGACAAGTACGAGTGCCGTCACGGTTTTGGCTACACAAAGATTTCTTCTTCAAAAAAGAAGCTTGCGGCAGACGTTCTCTACATGGTTCCCAACGGTGAAAACTGCGAAGTCCAGATGCTTACCCTCACAAACAACTCCAACGAGGACAAAGAGGTTTCCGTAGTCAGCTTTGTTGAATGGTGTCTTTACAACGCACAGGATGACTGCACCAACTTCCAGAGGAACTTCTCTACAGGCGAAGTTGAAATTGAAGGCAGCACAATCTACCACAAGACAGAATACCGCGAAAGGCGCAACCACTACACATTCTATTCCGTAAACTCAGCAATCAAGGGATTTGACACGGACAGGGAAACATTCCTTGGACTGCACAACTCACTTGACGAGGCTCAGGTGGTTCTCTCAGGAAAGAGCGGAAACTCTGTGGCAGACGGATGGTCTCCGATTGCAAGCCACAGGCTCACATGCACGCTCAAACCGGGAAAGAGCAAGACTTACGTTTTCGTTCTGGGTTATGTTGAAAACGACGAGAACAAGAAATGGGCCAAGGGACCTGTTGACAAAAAGCTCAAGAGGACCAACACCGCTTCCGGCGTAATCAACAAGGAAAAGGCATACGCGATTCAGGAAAAATTCGACACACCGGCAAAGGTAAACGCTGCATTCGACGAGCTCAAACTTTTCTGGGACGAGATCATGAGCCACTTTACGCTCAAGACCAACGACCAGAAGCTTGACCGCATGGCAATGTGGAACCAGTACCAGTGCGTCGTTACATACAACTTTGCACGCTCAGCATCATATTTTGAAAGCGGCATCGGACGTGGAATGGGATTCCGCGATACTTCCCAGGACATGCTTGGAGCAGTTCACCAGCTTCCACAGAAACGCATCCGCGAAAGGCTCTACGACGTTGCAGCCACACAGTTTGAGGACGGTTCCGCATACCACCAGTTCCAGCCACTTACAAAACGTGGAAACGCAGACATCGGATCAAACTTCAACGACGACCCGCTCTGGCTTGTTCTTGGCGTTGGAGGTTACATCCGTGAGACAGGTGACGCAGACTTCCTGAACGAGATGGTTCCGTTTGACAACAGTGCAACAAACAAGGCCACAATGTACGAACACCTCAAGAGAAGCTACAACTACATCATCAACCACATGGGACCGCACGGACTTCCACTCATCGGACGTGCCGACTGGAACGACTGCCTTAACCTGAACTGCTTCTCAAAGGACCCCAACGATTCATTCCAGACATGTACCAACAAGGAAGGAAAGAACGCCGAGTCCGTTATGATCGCACAGATGTTTGTTTACGTAACACCGGACTACGTGGCAATGTGCCGCCTGCAGGGTGACGAAGCCGAAGCAAAGAAGGCCGAGGCCGCATGCAAGAAGATGGAAGAGCAGATCTGCAAGACCGGTTGGGACGGAGCATGGTACCTCCGCGCATACGACGACTTTGGAAACAAGATCGGCTCAAAGGAATGCAAGGACGGAAAGATCTTTATCGAGACACAGGGATTCGGTTCAATGGCACAGGTTGGAGCCGACAAGGGATATCCGGCAAAGGCATTGGACAGCGTAAAGAAATACCTTGACACAAAGTACGGTATCGTAATAGTTGACCCGCCCTATCAGGACTACCACATCGAGCTTGGTGAAGTCTCATCATATCCGCCGGGATACAAGGAAAACGGAGGAATCTTCTGCCACAACAACCCGTGGGTAATCATCGGTGAAGTAAAGACCGGACGCCCGCAGGATGCATGGACACACTACACAAAGATTGCACCTGCATTCCTTGAGGACATCAGCGAAATCCACCGCACGGAACCTTACGTATACGCACAGATGATTGCAGGAAAGGCAGCATCACGCCACGGTGAGGCAAAGAACAGCTGGCTTACGGGAACCGCCGCATGGAACTTTGTTGCACTGAGCCAGTACATCTGCGGACTTCAGCCTGAATACAAGGGCCTCCGCATTGAACCGCGCCTGCCGCAGCACGTAAAGAACGCAGAGCTGACACGCAAATTCCGCGGAGTCACATTCTTCATCAACGTGGTTAACAACAAGAACAGTGGAGACATAAAGATCACGCTGAACAAGGGCAACGCCACAGTTGACGGCACACTGGTTTCACCCGCAAAGGGCTGCAAGGAAGTATTCCTTACGGTAACGGTCGGCTGATTTAATATGATGATTTAATCTTGCGATTTAATCATTAATCCGACGAAACTGCCATGCTGATTTATTCGGTGTGGCAGTTTTTTTTGTCTTGAATCTTTTACGGTGGAATAATAAAATGTCCATGGAAGAACCACTATGAAACGCATTTTAATCGACGGAAACACATTCAGCACCAAGGAAGAATTCTACACGGAAATGGAAAGGCTCCTTACAAGGAATCTTGAATGGAAGACGGGCCGCAACCTTGATGCCCTAGCAGACCTTTTACGCGGAGGATTTGGATTCCACGAATACGGAGAAAGGCTTGAGGCATTCTGGAACAATGCGGAAAAAAGCAGGAACGATTTGGGAGAAGATTTCTTTGACACCGTTACCCAAATCATGAACGACGAGGATTCATGCTGCAAACTAAAGCTAATCGACTTAAAGACCGTGACATACAAGGAAGAATACAGGGAAGACCTTTTTGACTTTACCGAGCGATGCTTTCGGGAACTGGGAAAAAGCTTTGAGCCCGACGGAAGGCATTCATTCTACAGGGACATAGAAGGCACATTCGATTCATTCTGGTGCATGCTCTGCAACTCAAGGATAATCGGTACAGCTGCAATAAAGAAAATCGACCAGAACACGGCGGAACTCAAGGCACTCTATCTGGACAGAGAATTCAGGGGACTGGGGCTCGGGCAGAAACTCATGGACACCGCACTCTCTTTTGCAAGGGAAAAATCATACGTCCGCGTGGTACTTGATTCAATGGCGCAATACACCCACGCACTCAAACTCTACGAAAAGTCAGGCTTTACCAGAACCGAACGCTACAACGACAACGAGAAGGCCGACATCTTTATGGAAAAAATCCTGTCATTCCGGACTTGATCCTGAATCCCAACATTACACGGAAAGATGCTGTGCGAAGCCGCCGAAGGCCATCAAGTTCAGCATGACAATACTTTCATTTAAACCGGAACACCCCGAACTTCCACATGAGGTAGACGGCAAGGGCAATGTGGGCGAAGAAAATCAGCGGCATGCACACAACAAAGTACCAGTGCTTGGTCTTGTGACGGAACGCATACATTCCCGCCCATGTCCCAAGGCTGCCACCAATCAGGCTCACAAGGAACAGCGCCTTTTCCGAAATCCTCCACGCCTGCTTCCGAGCCCTGTTCTTGTCGACCCCCATCATGACAAACCCCACCAGGTTCACGACCACAAGATATATCAGAATTATTTTCAAAACAGTTTCATTCATTTTCCTTTTCCTTTTTTTCAAAAAGCCATATTATAAAGCCACGTCCACAAGCTGAGTATAGGGATCACAACGCGCAAGGCCAATCTGGACGCATCTGCATGAAGAAATCACTTGCGTAGTTTTCAAGAAGTCCATGCCTTTTTCAAACTGACCATGATCCAGCTTTACGGCAAGGGCGATATGCGGGTACCAGTTTTCCGGAAGATAGTTCCTGTTGTCGGCAGGTTCAAAATGAGCAAGGAACAGCTCGTGCAAAGTACTGTTGAGCCTTGAGAGCCTTTCGTTTTTTTCCGGCTTGATGAAAAGCACCTTGTCCAGAAAGCTTTCCACCCCCGAAAACTCCACATTCAGAGCGCCGACCGCCATGACATCCTTTGCCACACCCCCGGCAAACTCCGTGAACAGCTCCTTGACCTTTCCCTCATCCGCATCCTCCGCATGAAACATTCCCAGGGTAAGGTGGGGCGGAACGGAATTGCGGACCATATAGTCATTTTGAGTAACCCCCGCAAGCCTTTCGGTAAGCAGGCGAATCTGTCCTGCGGCATCTGCGTCAAAGTACAGCGTTATTGCATAGGTTGAATATGTCTGTGTCATGGTCGTGCTCCTTGGGGTTGAGTTAGTTGTTGGAATGTGCTATGCCTGTTGTTTTAGCAAGTAGCTTTTGAGTTACGTTGCGAGCCTTTCTGGCATCAATCAAAGAGGAAATGATTTCATATTCTGGAGCAAGAGCCTCATATTCTTTTTTGAAGGCTTCATCTTTCATCTGTTCGTTCAGTGCTTCTGTTAATGTCATTTCTTTTCCTCCTTCTTCAGCGTCGCGAAACTCGACGGCAAACTTCTTATCCGTACCTACAACGTACAATCTGGATTCCTACATAACAATGAATTACACCGAAGTTATTCTTTGCTTTTGCTGGCTCTGAACTCTTATTATGTATTTATATTTGATTATAGTATTCCTCAGCTTTTGTTCTTAAAGAATTATCTATATTTCTGGCATTTATTATTATTTCTAAAGCTTCTTTGGCAAAACCTCTTCTTATTATTCCCTTTCCAGTAGACGCCTTCGATGCCATACTATTTTCATTAAAATTTTCATATTTTCTGAACAACGCCTTTATATCAGCTGTTTCATATTGTGGATTATTATAATACTCAAAATATTTTACAAATGTTTCCATTCCAACAGATCGAATATCACGAAGTAATTTATCTCTATCTGTTCTAACCTCTCCAACAGAATATGAAATTTTAGGGATTGGAGTATACTGTTTGTGTTCTATTGTAGTCGGAGACAATATTTTCTTCTCCTTACGAGAAATATTTATGGTATAATCTTCCAAAATTAATTTTATTAATTCCTCATTCACTTCTTTAGAAAAATAATCAATTATAAGTTTTTTTAATAGATCAGTTGTTAGTTGCTGTTTTAATTTTTCAGCTTCCAATGTTGCTTTATTGGACTCAATTATAAATTTCATTGCATTTTCTTTATTAAAATTTCTTTTTTCAAAAACTTCTATAAATTTGATCCCTAAAGGATTGTTCTTTTTAAAATCTATGTAGCAACAAAGTTGTTCTTCATCTGGAACAGAATAATCATATTTTACTAAACAAATCTGATTACATACAAGAATACCCAAATCATTGTGTTCTTGTTTTAAATAGCTATATAATTGTTTTTTCCTAGATTCATCTACAGATAAATCTTCTCTCTTTAATTCTACCATAAACAAATCTGTTTCATTATTTTTTATGATAATATCAGGTATCAATCTTTCCGTTGATCCTAATTGAATCTTTCTGTGAGATTCGATCTCATCATCTAAAAAACTATATCCAAAAAGTTCAGAAAATAGTGTTTCCCATACTTTCTGAATTTTTTCTTCAGCATCATATTTATATCTCTCAAAATAATCACATAATTTGTTCCATTTTTCAACTGAATCCATTTCCTTGCCTCCTTAATCGAACTATATTATGTCCATTATTCAATCTTTTCATTCCCTGAATTACTGTGAATGAAAACTAAATAATTCTACCCACTTCTATCAAAGTTTTCCAGTAGTGAATTAGCGTTTTGAGACTAAATTCTCAAAAAAAAACTATTAGTAATTCATACTAACAGTTATATTTCTTTTATTCTACATAGCTTTAGTTTATTTGGAGAACACTTCCAACACGTGACAATTTGTCACCTGTTCAGTTAATTTGGCATCACAAATTTCAAGTGTCCGATTTTAGCGGACAGTTCATTTTCCTAGTCAACATTAACTTCAGTTGTCCGAATTTAGTGGATGACTCAGATGATTTAATCCTTAAATTCTTTTCCCAGAAGCTTGTTTTATATCTTTCAATAATCCTTATTTCTCAATTTCTTTTATATACTCTATGAATTTCTTTAAAGTCCAAATATCATCTTGATATATTTCAGGATATGTTTTTATATATTTTTCTGGAACCACCAAAACTACTTTTTCACTTTTCATTTCTTCTAATTGAGCAGGAGAAATTCCTTGTTGAAGTGTACATAAAAATTTATCCTTCGAGCGTAATCTGTCAGCTTCATTTAACACTTGACGCCAACGGTCTTTACATGTTGTCTTTGCAGCAAGTGAAGCAAGCTTATCAACAGGGAAAGAAGCATCATGATAAGATTCGACTGATGGGAAAAGAAAATCAGGCCTTTTATTACCTTCTGTTATTGCTTGTGGTGTAAAAGTTATATTATTTCCTGTAAACAATGAACTTAGGTGGTGCTCCAGGCTTTTTCCTGCACGACTTTTTCTTCTGTTCAAAACTTGATTTGCAAGCTCTATGAACTTGTCTACATCAGAAAAGCCATTTTTTATAAGGACTCCGTATCTTTCATGTTCGATAGTTCTAAAAAGACGATATTCTAGTTCAGTCCAATCAAGTAATTTATCATCAGGTTTTAACTGAATATTTTCCGCATGGTCAAAAACTAAATTTTGAATTCTTTGTGCGGCAAGTGACATCTGTTCTGAAGAAGGAAAGTCTGTTGTTAAAGTGTTTATAAACTCCTGAATAGCCTGTTTTTCTTTTTCATCGAATGATGTTAAATTTGTATTAAGCAAGCAGTTTGTTTCAGTTGGAGCAATTCCAAAATAATCAAGAAAATCTTCAATTTCTTCTTCAGTTTCAAGGACATAGCCTTTATATGATGAGTCTTTTTGTTTTAGAATTACAACCAAGGAACCTGTATAATTAGGTTTTAAAAAGGGAAAATTTCTGCCAAAACCTGTAATCCGATATTCATTTCGAGTTCCTTGTCCGTAATAATTAAAATGAGCATCTGTCTCAAAATCATCCTGCCATTTTATTTTGTTGAATTCTTTTTTGTTTTGTCCTTTTATACCGGGAGTATCAAATATAAGTGGAACAGAATTTTTAGGTATATAAATTCCACTTTGATGCCCGCCTGTTTCTCCTGTATCGTTTGCAGAAAGAAACTTGCAAAATATCTTTTCACTATTTGCTGTATCTGCAATAACTTTTGATATGATATTTTCCATAATTAAACCTCAAAATGCAATTCTTCTTTCCGCATATATGCGTTCTGTTTTTTTATTCTCATTTTTGATAATTTGCATCAGCATAGGTTTAATAAATTCTGCAACTGCATGGAACAAAGGAACTACAACAGAATTCCCAAACTGTTTATATGCTCTTGTATCTGATACAGGAATTATATAATCATCAGGGTAACCCATTATTCTTGCACATTCTCGAGGAGTTAACCTACGAGGATTTTTATTTTTCCCTTGATAAACTAAGATTTCGGAACCATCTTTGTAGTATCTGGCAGAAAGAGTTCTTGCTATATCATCGGGCTTCACCAGACCATATCCGAAGCCATTTCCCATCGAACGATGTTTTTGCGCATAAGCCTGCAAATAAGCCCATAGATTGTCAGTTAGAGTATATTTATCTAATACTTTATTATTTTCAAAATCAAAATATTTATCTCCGTCTTGAATTAATTTAGGTTCTGTTCCATCTGTTTTATGAAGAATGGTTGACAGTTTTATTTCTCCCTTTGGAGGAAGCACCATATCATCTAATGAGAATTTTATTTTATCCCGAAAACCAACTATTACAATTCTTTCTCTATGTTGAGGGACCCAGCATTGACCGTCGATTATTTTATAATCACAAGTATAGCCGAGATCTTTTGTAAGGGTTTCCCATATTACTTCGAAAGTATGACCTTTATCATGAGATTTTAAATTTTTAACATTTTCCAAAACAAAAACTTTAGGTCGCTTTTCTTTTATAATTCTTGCAACATCAAAAAACAACGTTCCCTGTGTCTTATCTTCAAAACCAGTTGGCCTACCCAATGATTTCTTTTTTGAAACCCCTGCAATAGAAAAAGGCTGACACGGGAAACCTGCAAGAAGAATATCATGATCGGGAATATCTGCAGCATTTACTTTTGTTATATCACCGTTGATTTGATGCTTTGAAGGATAGTTATTGCTGTATGTTTTTTGAGCGTATTCGTCCCATTCAGAAGTATAAAGACATTTCCCACCAGCCTGCTCGAAACCTTTACGGATTCCTCCGATTCCTGCAAACAAATCAATGAATGTAAAATCACCCTGTTTTTCATCATTATCTTGTGCGGAAATTTTGCGAGAAAGCATATTTACAAGCCTGTCGGCTATAAAACTCTTTGGCTCAACACTACCATTAATCCATCGATGAATTGTACTTTGGTTTACTTGAAATTCAGTCGCAATATCTGCAATAGAATAAAATTGTGTAACTTGCGATAGTAATTCAGAGATTGAACCTTGAAAAAATTTTTTTTGCATAAATCCTCCCGGCTGCCTGTTTTTGGGATATATAATTGCATTATGCAATATTTATTCCCCATTGTCAACTATGAAAATACATCACTAAAAAACTTGAGAATCCTCTCTAATAAAAACGCATGGGTATTCTGAAAAATGTCTGTCCGTTTTACGATTACAGACATTTTTCAAGGCTTTTTACAAAATATTACTTTTTGTAAGTAAATCTAATACTTTGCTTCCTGGTGCCAAACTGATTGCTGTATATTTATGTGCTAAAACAGTTGGAATTAAAGAATTTTCATACAATTCACATTCAAAATCATTTAATATATCTGTATAAATATCTATATTTTTATAATTATTTATATTTGATTTTTCAATCCTAAAATTTTGGATTGCTGCCTTACTTGACCAGGGATAAGGAGCATTAAAAACAAAAATTTTTCCTGATTTACTTTTATACAAGAAATCCTGTCCAAAATAAGTTTCTGCACCATATGTATTACTTGCTTTTGACTTTTTTTCAAAATTAATATACTTATCCCTATAATCATCTGATAAAGAATAAATTGAATTGTTAGGAACAAATTCTTTTATGTTTTCAAAAAAATCATTTATCGCACCATTCTTTTGTATTCCCA
>JAEEIU010000012.1 GCA_016281495.1 Treponema sp.
AGCCTTCTGTTGTCTGGATGAATGAAATGCCGTTCTTTGCGTTTTCTGAAGCTTTGTTCAAGCCACGAATCTGGCTGCGCATTTTTTCTGAAACGGCAAGACCTGAAGCATCATCACCAGCACGGTTGATCCTCATGCCGGATGAAAGCTTTTCCATGTTCTTCTGGTTGCTTACTTCTGTGAGACCTTCAGAACGCTGTGCAAACATTGCACTCATGTTGTGATTGATAACCATAATGTATCTCCTCTAAACAATTTAAGAGTTACAGGCAAACACATTAGTACATGTTTGCTGCCCCCGGGTAGAACCACCCTATATACTGATTTTCGGCTTATGATTTTTGGACTTTAGGGATTTTTTTGTAAGTTGAAAGATGAAAACTGAGAGTTGAAAAAAAAGAGCTTACCGGGGCTGTCCATTAAGTTTATAAAACAGTGTCATTCCGGACTTGATCCGGAATCTCAACACTACAATACGTTTTTTGTCAGCCCCGACATTTTTTAGTGATGGAACAGCCTTATTCCGTTAAAGGCCATTACGATCTTATACTTGTTGCACACTTCGATTACGTTGTCGTCACGGATTGAGCCGCCTGGCTGGGCAACAACGGTAACTCCAGAACGATGGGCCCTTTCGATATTGTCGCCGAACGGGAAGAATGCATCGCTGCCTACCGCAACATTTGTGTTTTTGGCTATCCATGCCTTGCGTTCCTCACGTGTAAAGACAGCCGGCTTTGTGTTGAACCACTTCTGCCATTCGCCCTCGCCTATTACATCCTCGTAGTCGTCGCCTGTATAGACGTCTATCGTATTGTCCCTGTCAGCACGCTTGATGTCGGCCTTAAAGTCAAGGTTCAGTACCTGTGGAGCCTGACGGAGCCACCATTTGTCCGCCTTGTCGCCTGCAAGCCTTGTACAGTGGATCCTGCTCTGCTGTCCCGCACCGATACCGATGGCCTGACCGTCCTTTACGTAGCACACGCTGTTTGACTGGGTGTATTTGAGGATGATGAGCGAAATCAGGAGGTTGTCCCTGTCTTCCTTGCTCAGATCCTTTGCCTCAGTTACGATGTTAGAAAGGCATGAGTCGTCAATCTTGATGAAATTGTGGCCCTGCTCAAAAGTAACACCGAAAACCTGCTTTTTTTCCAGTTCGGCCGGAACATAGTTGGGGTCTATCTGAAGGACGCAATAACCGCCCTTTTTCTTTGCCTTGAGGATTTCCAGAGCTTCAGGTTCGTATCCCGGTGCAATGATGCCGTCACTTACTTCCTTTTTGATAAGGAGGGCCGTAGACTTGTCGCACACGTCGCTAAGGGAAATGAAGTCACCAAAGGAAGACATCCTGTCCGCACCACGTGCACGCGCATAAGCAGCAGCCAAAGGAGTGAGTTCAACATCGTCGGTGTAGTAGATTTTCTTGAGGGTATCAGAGAGGGGCCTTCCCACAGCAGCACCCGCCGGAGAAACGTGCTTGAATGAAGTTGCAGCCGGAAGCCCAGTCGCCTCCTTGAGTTCCTTTACAAGCTGCCATCCGTTGAGCGCATCCAGCAGATTTATGTATCCAGGTTTGCCGTTCAAGACAGTAACGGGCAAATCGCCATTTTCCATATAAACCCTGGCCGGTTTCTGGTTAGGGTTGCATCCGTATTTAAGTTGAATTTCCGTCATGGCACCATGATACAACATATCAAGGTCTTTTTCAATGCAGGATTAGAAAGGGAATGAAATTATGCGATATTCAAAAGAGGATCAGAAATGTTCTCCCCTTTCTCATAAATTACATAGGGATCAATGTCCAGGCAATTTGATTTGTCATACATTCCGTCTATAGTCCAAGCCAAAGTACCGTTAAGAACTGTACAATTGTTTTTATAAAAATTTATATCCTTGAGCTTTTCAAAAACACCATCTCCGACAAGATGAGAAACGTCATATTTTTTTATGATACCATCAACAAAGTAAACTATTACTTTATAATCTTCCAGCGGTAAAACCTGAATGACTTCCATAAATGTTATACCTCCTATTTCAAAGGTGCTATTTTCTGCGGGAGCTGTTTTAGACTTGCTTTTTCCCAATTTGCCGTCAATTCATCTTTATGCAGTTCACTCCATGCAAGTACGAGCTTAAGTTTGTTTGAAGGCAAAGCCCCTTTCAATACACAGGAATTGTTAATATCAACCAAGGCTTCAGCCTCTCCATATTTTGCATGAAAATGCGGCGGCAAGTGATCATCAAAATAAAAACAAATTTCTATACCTTCAAACTCACTTACTATTGGCATCACAACCTCACTAAGTTTATTTTATGTTGAAATTGTAAAATTGACAAGTATTATCTTAGGGGGCTTAGGGAATTGTCCTTGAAAGGTGGTGAGGAAGTTACAGGCCTTCCAAAAAGCATCTACACAGAACAATCATGAATGAGCGCAATAAGCCACAAAGGATTCCGACTTCACTTACATCCTTTTTTCTTGACAAATAACCGTGCAGAGTAGTATATTGTAGTTGGAGGTAGTAAATATGACTACAATATCTGCTAAAATTGAAAATGAAGACAAGAATACATTTGAAACCATCATAAATTCAATTGGCTTAAATGTAACTACAGCAATAACTGCCTTCGTAAAGGCCACAATAAGGGAAAATGGAATTCCATTTGAATTAAAAGCAACAAAAGATCCATATATTTATTCAGAAGAAAACATGAAGTATCTTCGCCAGAGCATAGCCCAAATTGAAAGTGGCAACGGTAAAATTCACGAGCTCAGGGAGGATTCCTGATGATAAAAATCTGGTCAGACATAGTTCAGTGTGGCACACATTATCATCAAGGAAAATAACAAACCAACATTACGGCGGGTCACTCCCGCCTTTTTTTTAGCAGAACATCTACAACCAATAAGAAAATTTGACATATCAAAAGGATATCAAACCAGGCTTAATGGAGTAATTCGTTGGGCAAGAATGAACGGCTGTCCCATTGCGCAGATGTAAAAAAAACTAACATGCTTTTCAATTCGACCTTGACATACATATATGATATATGTATATTATAATTATGGCAATCGCATTAAAGAAAAAGCCGGTTACGGTTTATTTGCAGGAATTGAAATACCTCACGTTCCAGAAAATGGCAGCGGATCAAAACCGCAAGGCCGCGGAATTGGTGCGTGATGCCATGGACGAATACATTCAAAATCACTCGCAGCCGAAAAAAACTCTTGATGAATGGCAGCCTGTTTCCCTGGGAGGATTAAAACCGGGTGCAAGAGATTGGATATTAAAGGATTATCAAGATGAACTGCTTGGGAGTGCGTTTTGATAGGAATCGACACCACTTTTTTGATTGACCTTGAAATCAGCGATTCACCACGACATGATGGGGCTGTTAAACTGTTTGAAAAATGGCTCAAAGAAAAACACGCGGAACTTGCAATCTTCAATCAGGCTTTTCTTGAATTCCAGCATGTCATAACTGATTCCCGGAGATTTGTTTCCCCTCTATCCATGAATCAGGCGGTTGAACGGACATGGTTTTGGGTTGATCAGGAACGGATAAAAATCATTTATCCCACAGAGAATTCCCTCAAGCGTGCCCTGCTCTGGACAAGCATGTACAAGCTTGGTCGAAAACGCATTCAGGATACACACATGGCGGCCGCCTTTGCCGAAGCGGGTGTAACGGAACTGTGGACCGCAAACCCCTCCGATTTTGAAATCTTTGAAACCTTCGACTTGGTTGATTACAGCTAGCCTTTCCCTCCCACCTTCCGCTTGACCTGCATTTCATTTAATCCGATAATATTTTTGTAATGAAACTATATTATGCACTTCTTTTTGCTATTTCTCTTGTAATGACCGGAATCTATGCCATAATCTGGAGGAAACGGTTTTCTGTTTTTCTTACGTTAAGTTTTGCGTTCATTCCGATTGTCAATTTGGGGTATTATATCGTTTCATTTTCACAGACTGTACCGGAAGCGATACTCGGTATAAAAATATCATATATAGGAATATTCATCCACATCTTTTTCATGTATGCAATATTCAACCTGTGCAACCTGAACATAAGGAAACCCATTAGGCTGATTTTGCTCGGCATTTCCACAGCATTTTTCCTTCTTTCCCTTACAATCGGTTCGTCGCCGATTTTCTACAAGAGCATCACCGGAGAACTGGTTGGGGACCGTCTTGTGCTTCACAAAAGCTATGGATTTCTGCATACGCTCTATTACATTCAGATTTTCATCTACATGGCTCTGGCAATTTCCGCCACCTTTTACGCATTCCGCAAGAAAAACGATGTTTCGCGCCACAACCTGCGTTACATACTTGCCTGTGAGTCCATTTCCGTGCTCTCTTTCTTTGCAGGAAAACTTTTCCACCTTTCTGTCGATCTGACCCCGCTTTCCTATATCCTTGGAGAAGTAGTACTCCTCATAATCAGCCGCAGGATCATACTCTATGATGTAACGGAAACTGCAATAGAGGCGATAGCATTCAACGGCAAGACAGGTTTCGCCTCTTTTGACGACAGGTTCCGCTATCTGGGAAGCAACCAGACTGCAAAGGACGTTTATCCAGCCCTGGCCAAGCTGAAGGTGGATGATTCCGCCCTAAATAATCCTGAACTGAACGAAGGAATTCTGGAAAACCTACGCAAATATAGAGGGGATCCAAAACATGACAGCTTTTTTAAAAAACTTGGCAAACAGATTTTCAAGGTGGACATAAACAGGCTTGTTGACGGACGCAACAACCGGGGCTACATCCTCTACATGCAGGACGACACAAAGGACCAGAACTACATCTCGCTGCTGAACAAATTCAACGACAAGCTCAAGGATGAGGTTGCAGAAAAAACCAAGCACATCATAAAGATGCACGACAACCTGATTCTGGGAATGGCAACCATGGTGGAAAGCCGCGACAATTCCACAGGCGGTCACATCAAGAGGACCAGTGAAGTTGTAAAGATTCTTGCCAGAGAGATTCTTAATGACAAAAGCGAAGACGCAGTTAAAAAATCTGATGAATTCTACCGCAACCTGATAAAGGCCGCTCCAATGCACGACTTGGGGAAAATCGCCGTAGATGATGCAATCCTCCGTAAACCTGGAAAGTTCACCCCGCAGGAATTTGAGATGATGAAAAAACACGCCACAGAAGGTGCAGGCATCGTTCACGAAATCCTTAAGGAAACTGACGACAAGGCCTTTCATGTTCTTGCTGAAAACGTCGCACATTACCACCACGAACGCTGGGACGGTTCAGGTTATCCGAAAGGCCTGAAGGGCGAAGAGATTCCACTTGAGGCACGCATAATGGCGGTTGCAGACGTATACGATGCCCTAGTAAGCAAGCGTGTTTACAAAGAGGCAATGAGTTTTGAAAAAGCAGATTCAATCATGCAGGAAAGTTTCGGAAAGCATTTTGACGGCAAGCTTGAAAAGTATTACAAGTCAGCCCGCCCCAAACTTGAGGCATATTATACCGCCAACAAATGATTCTTGATTCAAGATTCCAGTTTGTCCAGGAACGCGGTGCATCCGGCAAGGACCTGGTCGTAGGTAATGTCAAAGTTTCCGGTGTACCATGGGTCTGCAATGTCCTCATAGGAACCCGTAAATTCCCTGAGCTTGCAAATCTTGTCATCTGGGTCGCCGCCAAAAATCCTGAGCATGTTGCGTATGTTGGCATCATCCATGCCTATGATGTAGTCGAATTTTCCGTAATCTGACCTTGAAATCTGGGATGCCTGATGGGAGCGCATGGGTATTCCTTCCTGAAGCATCTTTCTTCTGGCAGGGGGATATGGAGGATTCCCGAGTTCTTCCGTGCTGGTGGCCTTGGAGTCAATGTAATAATTTTCCTTGAGGCCCCTTTGTTCTACAAGCCATTCCATCACAAACTGTGCCATGGGTGAACGGCAGATGTTTCCGTGGCAGACAAATAATATGTTAATCATGTTTCATTCACTTCCTGAATTCATTATAGCACAAAGCCACACATAAAAAATAGACTAAAAGATAATTCTACTATATAATGAAACTATGAAATCACTTTATTCAAAACAGTTTCTGCTTTTTATACGGATTGCCTCTGTGACCTTTATCCTGCTTTTGCTTTATTTGACGGGACATGCCGTTTACGATGTTTTTTTTGTCAGGGATTACGGATGCATTTTTGGTCTTGTATGCGGTCCACTGAGCATAGTGGTTCTTTCTTTTGTGGTGTTCAAGCCGGAAAAGCTTGCCCTGTTTGTTCCGCCGCTTTTATTATATTCAATCTCCAATTCCATAGGGAATGCAAACCCAGCCTTTCCAATCATCTTTATTGAGCTTGCCGCCCTTCTTTTGTGGATACGCGGATTTTTCAACACCCACAGGGGCATAAAGATTACAGGCCTTGTCCTGATTTACCTCATACCCATGCTTTTTAACATACGTTTTGGTTTGCCGGAATTTTTAGATCAGCTTTTGGACATCCTTCAAATCATACTTGTAACTTTCTGTACGATTTTCATCCTCTATGAATATCTTAAGTCGCAGACCGTAAAAGACAAGATTTTGAATTTGGCCGATTATCCCGAAACCACGGAACGCGATGCAAAATGGCTGACCCTTGTTCAGCAGGGCGTAAAATATGAAGCGATCGCCATCGACTATGAACTGACTCTGGGAACCGTTCAAAACAGGCTCAACAAAGTCTATCACATTCTTGAAATTGGCGACCGCATCGGATTCCTTTCGATTTATTCCAATGCACAGATCATTTACAAAAAATAATCCGTGCACCACATATTCCGTTAAATGAACCTGTGGGTCCAGCTGATTGCAAGACGCTTAAAGTACCACTCACGGCCGCTTACATTTGAAGTCAGCATCTCATATTCACTGTTGAACTCTGAGTCAAAGCTTCTGCGGCTGGAAAAATCAAATATGCACGAGAGGCTGTCTTTTTCTCCCAGCTTGAACTGAGCGACAGGGCTTATTGAAATCTCCGCAAAATCTCCGTCAAAAGTTGCGTCAAATTCTCCGTAAACAGAACCGTCATAATATCCCACGGATTTGAACATCAATCCCACTACATTCAATGGAAGCGGCATCTGATAGCCCAAGACTACCTGTGCTTCATAGGCAAACCCCTGTGCCTTGGTTCTTGTGCACTGCCATTCAAAAAGCGTGTCCTTGTCTACTCCCGCCATGCCCGTATAAACCGCGGTATAGGAAGCGATCAAAAGTACATGGCTCCAGTCTCCGGGAATCAGCGCGCCGGTGTCAAACTGAAATGTCGCACCCGCATAAAAGTCATAATACGGATGAGTAAAAGTAGAAAGCGTATCATACTCATGCGAAATCTTGTTATACTCGGCAACCCCTTCAAGGCCAAGATAATTCCATCCCCAGCCGATTGAAGCTCCCGCTCGCAGAATTAAAAAAGGAACGGGCACAAATTCAACACCAAATTTCGGTCTGATGGAAACGGGTGTAAGTTCAAGGCCGCCACACAGATTTACGCACGCATCCTTAAGGAGCATGTTCTCTCCAAGCGGGGTGCTGATGGTGTAGGAGCCGTTGAGTGTTGTTGCCAGT
This sequence comes from Treponema sp., assembly GCA_016281495.1. Taxonomy (GTDB): domain Bacteria; phylum Spirochaetota; class Spirochaetia; order Treponematales; family Treponemataceae; genus Treponema_D. The sequence goes on from JAEEIU010000012.1 coordinate 7,604, forward strand.
TCTACACCATCATAAGGACCTGTAATCGGAGAAAAATGTGTTCCTCCGGTAATAAAGTCGGATTTGGGATAATAGGCAAAATCTGTTGTCAAAGACAAAGAATATGGCAGGCTCTCTTCTGTTGCCTCCTCTGCACAAAGCTGCGGGCCAAAAATCATCATGGCGGAAACCACAGCCGTCAATAAAAGTTTGTTTTTCCTCATACTTGATTCTCCTTAAAAATCAATTTAATTTATTTACTCTTCCTGAATCTTAATCTTTAGCGTTTGCGGCATATCCTGAAAACTTTAACGATTCCACCGATGAACGCAAGAGATGCAGAAACCAAAAGCACGATGTAAAGATCCGGCACGAACAGCCTTACAACCCATAGCGGCGTATCCAGCAGAATCTTTGTAAAGGTCAAAAGGAACAGGGGGAAAACAAGATAACCAAGAATGCCCAAGATGATTTTTACCACCCTTCTTTTCTTTCCCTGTGACTCAACACGACGAGATTTAAAGGCCCTTACCAAAATGAAAAGTGACAGGCAGAATATCAAAAGATAGATTGCGTCATAGAGAAGATGCAGCTTAATGTATTCGGTTTTGCTTACTTCCTCCACAGACTCGCCCCCTAAGATTGAGACAGTGTTCCAGACTACGTCGTTCATAAGATTGTTCAGAACAAACTCATCGTTGGCATTTATCATAAAGCAGCATGCAAGGTTTTCTCCCGGCAGGATGAACATGTAGGTGATGCCGTTCTCCACCTGGCCTCCGTGAAACACCATGGGATAACCCTCCCACTTCATGTAGTTCCAGCCCATTCCGTAATAGGCGTCATATTCATCTACACCCAGCGGAACGTTTTTATACCACATCTTGCTTATAGACTCGCTCGTGATTATTCTTTCACCCTTTTCCGTAAGTCCACCGTTAAGATACATCCTCAGATATTTCGCATGATTGTTTGGTGTAGAGGCGATATAGCCCGCAGGCTCATGGAACCAAGATTTTTCCGTAGGGAAATCCGCGTCACCCTGCTTGAAAAAACCGAAGTAATTTCTGTTGCCCTTCAAAAGCTTTGGGCTGTCCTTTATCTTCCATGCATTTGCCATTGTGTCCGGCATGCCAATAGGTTCAAAAACATTCTTCCGGCCATAATCCTCATAGGACATGCCGCTCACCGACTCAATTATTTTTCCAAGCAAATCGTAATTCACATTTGCATACTCATACTTTCCATAAGAATCCGTAACCTTTACATTATGAAGTTTGGCATGAGTGTCAAAGCCGCTTGTCTGATTCAAGAGTGAAAGCACCGTGACTCTTTTCTCAAATTGAAAATCTGGAAGATATGCGGAAACATCCTCTTCAAGATTCACAAGGCCTTTTTCAACCAATTGCATGATGCAAAGTGCCGTATAAGATTTGCTCATTGATCCTATGTAGAACTGCCGGTTCATGTCCGTACACTCGCCGTAAGTCCTTTCCATAATGGCCTGATCTGGATCTGTCAAAACGAATGCCATTCCCGGAATGTGATATGCTTCTGTTATCTGATTAAGATAATCATCAAGCTTCTGAATCCGGGAAGAGTCCAAAGCCTCCTGTGCAAAACACATCGGAGCCAATACAAATAAAATTACTGATAAGAATCTTTTCATAAAAAACCTCATGACGCAAATCATAACGCATCGAAAAAAATACGCAATATCAAAATGAGGAACCTAACATGCATTTATGAGGTACTTAATATGGCAGGAAACAAAGAAAAAGACCGGGCTGCAAGACGCTTCCCGGCCATTGTAAGCATGAATTTTTACATGAACTTGTGTGACCAGCTAAATGCAATACGCTTAAAGTACCATTCACGGCCCGTTACATTTGTGATCAATTTTTCACCTGGCTTGCTGTATTCAGTCTCAAAACTTCTTTGGCTTGAAAAATCAAAGAGGCATGTAAGTTCATCCTTGTCGCCAAAATTGAACCTTGCAAGTGGACTTATGGAAATCTCCGCAAAATCTCCGTCATAGGTATTGTCAAAGCTTCCGTAAACCGCACCGTCATAATATCCTGTAACCTTGAACAGCATACCCGCAAGAGTCAGAGGAAGCGGCATCTGGTATCCCAAAACACCCTGGAACTCATAGGAAAGACCGCGAGCCTTACCCTTACTGCACTGCCATTCATAGACGCTGTAATCATCAAGCCCCGCAATGCCAGAATAAGTTGTTGTATATGAAGCAAGAATTACAACATGAGTCCAGTCGCCCTTGATGATGGCACCGGTATCAAACTGGAATGTAGCACCCGCCCAGAAATCATAATACGGATGACTGAAAGTTGAAAGCTTTTCATAATCATAGTTGACCGTATTGAGCACACACAGTCCCTCTATGCTTCCAATATTCCAGCCCCATCCAATTGAAGTTCCGGCAGAAAAAATCAGGAAAGGCACAGGAGTAAAGTCAACACTGAGCTTGGGCCTGATGGAAACAGGAGTCAGCTCAAGGCCACCTTTAAATGCCACATTCGCATCTTTAAGAAGAAAATTTTCTCCAAGAGGTGTGGCCAGAGTATAGGATGCCGTAAGGGTTGTACGTATCTCAACTGAGTCGTAGATTCCCGTTATCGGTGCAAAATGCGTTCCACCTGTAATGACGTCTGATTTTGGATAATAGGCAAAATCCGTAACAAGCTTAAGGCCAAAGGGTGACTTTTCCTCTGCCTCATCCTCTGCAAAGATCGGCACGGTAAATGCCATCATGGCAGTAATCAATGCCATAAAAATCATTTTATTTCGTTTCATCTTCAATTCTCCTTTATTGCTGGCCATTATACTGACATTTCTCCGTCATGACAAGTTTAATGAAAAAAAATGGCCGGGCGTAAAAAACAATTCCCGGTCATTTTTACAGAGCCTTTATTTGCTCATTTTATAAATCTCGTACATGTCCTCTTCTTTTAGGAATCTTGCCGAGCCTTTGCCGCCGTTTACACCGACAGCGCATTTGTGTGCCATGAGCCTAAGGTCTTCTTCCGTTGCATTTACTCCAAGTTCACGCAGGTTTGTAGGCATCTTTATTTCACGGTAGAAGTCTTCCATCGCCTCTATTCCACTGAGTGCAATTTCTTCGTCAGTGCCAACCGGAGCAACACCCATGACATTAAGAGCATAGCGCTTGAACCGTGGGAGGCAGTTCTTGTAAACGTATCTTGCCCAGCTTCCCCAGATTGCCGCAAGTCCAGCACCATGTGCAACATCATAAAGTCCGCCCAGCTCATGCTCAAGCTTGTGGGTCATCCAGTCGCCGCCGTCGTTTCCGCAGCCAGTGAGTCCGTTATGAGAAAGGCTTCCCGCCCACATCACCTCAGCACGCGCATCGTAATTCTTCGGGTCCTTAACAAGTATTTTGGCATTTTCCTTTACCGTGCGCAACAAAGCCTCTGCCATTGAGTCAGTCAGTTCCATGTTACCGCCGTTGGTAAAATAGCGTTCCATAGTGTGCATCATGATGTCCGTACAGCCGCATGCAGTCTGATAGTCGGGGAGTGTCATTGTGAGTTCTGGATTCAAGATTGCAAAACGTGGCCGGCAATAATCACTTGAATATCCCCTCTTAACAAGGCCCTCTTCCTTTGTGATTACGGATGAATCGCTCATTTCACTACCGGTGGCCGCAAGAGTAAGGATTACGCCAAGGGGCATGCAGTCTTTTGCCTCACGCTTGTAATCGTAAAAATCCCAGACATCACCCTCGTTCATTAAACCGTAACCGATTGCCTTTGCAGAATCAATTGCGCTTCCACCACCCACGGCAAGAAGGAAATCAACACCCTCTTTCTTACAAAGTTCAATTCCCTCGTAGACAAGACTCAAGTGTGGATTTGGTACTGCCCCACCAAGCTTTACGTATGGGATACCTGCGGCATCAAGTTTGTCCGTGACCTTTTGCATGAGCCCTGATTTGATGACGCTTCCACCACCATAGTGAATCAAAACCTTCTTTCCGCCGAATTCTTTAACCAGATCGGCAACCTTTTCCTCGGTATTCTTTCCGAATACAACCTTTGTCGGTGTAAAATACTTGAAGTCAAACATAAACACATCCTCCTTTATTATGGATAAAAGTTTAGCATAAAAAGATGAACAATGATAGGCTCAAGGTATCAACAACATGATAAAAATGTGCTATACTTTTTACATTCATGCCAGTAATGGCAGGCCGCTAATGATTTTTTTTAGGAGAATGAAATGGTTTTGACAAATGAAGAATTAAAGAAGATTTACTTTGGGGCCTACAGTTTTGAAGAAACACCGGACGGATACCTAAAGGCAAACCAGCACACAAAGGAACAGATGGAATATTTTAAGGGTGCGCTGGACTTCTGGTATGAACGATGTGATGCAAGCACGGCAAAGACCTTTGAGTTCCAGACCGAGGCAACGGAAGTTTCATTCGATTACAAAATCATCTGGACAGGCTCATTAGACTCCTTTGAAATGGCAGTTGACGGACTTATAACAAAAATCATTTACTTAAAGGATATTGTAAAGGGCGACACTGTAAAAGAACCATTCCCGGAAGGCACTCTCACATGGGAACTTCCTGAAGGCAAGAAAAACGTAATCATTTATCTTCCTGCAGACGCTACCGTAGTGGTACGTAATTTTAAAATCAACGCATCATACACTCCGGCAAAAAAGGGTGAAAAAGTCTTGTGGCTCGGGGATTCAATCACACAGGGATTCGGTCCGCTCCGTTCTTCACAAACTTATGTCAGCGTGGCAAACAGGCTCCTGAATTATGACATCATCAATCAGGGAATCGGCGGTTACGTATACGACAAAAAATCACTCTTAAAAATGGAAGGCTACAGTCCCGACAAAATCATCGTTGCCCTTGGAACAAACCAGTACGGCTGCGAGACAATGAAGGATATCGAGGAATACTATGAAACCTTGATTAACCTTTATGGAACAAAGATTCCGATTCTGTGCATAAGCCCACTCTGGCGTGGAGACAACGTGGACGGAATTCCAACCCTGACCCGCTTCTGTGAGGACGTAAAGAAAATCGCCGCACAATATTCCAACGTAAAGATCGTGGACGGATTCAAGCTGGTACCGCATTTGAGCGAATACTATCTGGACAACCTTCACCCGAATCAGCTGGGCACGGAAGTATATGCACGGAATCTGGTAGAAGAAATACGAAGGATTGGATTTTAGGAAATGTCTATGCAGGAACAGAGAAACGGTATAATTGATTTTTGGAAATTCATCTTTGCCATCGGAGTAATCCTGGTCCACATTCCACTTCCTGGTGCTTGGGGCAACATAGGAACTGCCGTGGGAGTCTGCGGTGTTGGATTCTTTTACCTTATAAGCGGTTATGCATGTTACGGTCCCGACAAAAACGTAATGTGCTCAAAAATAATGAAACGCTTCCGACGCAATGGAATTATAACCATCATCGCGGTGGCGGTATATTTCCTGTTTGCAGTCATCATGGCAAAATTTTTTGGGACCAGGCAGGAAGTTCTTTTATTCAAGCAGTACCTAAGGAATCCCATGTCTTACGTCCGCATGATTTTACTAGGTGACTTTGAGTACATCTACGGTTCCGCACTCTGGTTCATGGTTGCACTTTTATACTGTTACCTGATTTTCTATGCAATCGTCCGCTTTGAACTTAAGAAACTTGTTTATGTCCTGACACCGATCCTCCTGCTTGTCCGAATTGTTGTTGATTCCTATGTGAACTCCTTCCCGGTAAGCTGGCACATCAGCGCAAACGTGATTGTCGGCGCCCTGCCCATGATGCTTCTTGGCTATGTGATTGCAGATAAAAAAGAAAGCCTGTGCAAGATTTCAAATCCGGTCTTGATCATTTCATGCATTGTTTCCGCAGCCCTCATGTTCCTTGCCGTGAACTTTAAGGTCGGAAGGATTGACATATCCCAGCCGTTCAAGATTCTGTGCGGTGCATCGATTTTCGTTTGTGGAATTAAAAATTCAGGAAGGCATATTTTTAAACCGGTTGAAAAGCTTGGCCGCGAAGATTCACTTTACATTTACCTCTGCCACTTCATCATAATCGTATTGCTTTCCGGTTGGATTTACAGCTTTTACTATAATGAAAAAAATCTATCATGGCAACTTCCTCTACTGGTAATCATCGTATCCATCCTGGCTGCAAGAGTAATCTCGCTTATTGTCAGGGCAATGACACGACATAGGGCATGATTTTTTTTGAATGGAAGAGAAACATTCCACACTGTAGAAGGAGAAATGAAAGATGTCTAATGATTTGACTTCAAGCGAATATACACCGGAAGAACTCAAGAACGCCTTCGTCAAAATGTATGGGGGAGATGAATCCTCATTAAGGCTCTACTCTTCTCCTGCCAGAATCAACATCATCGGAGAACACATAGACTACAACGGCGGGAAGGTTTTTCCAGCAAGCATAAACCGCTACCTCTACATCGCAATCCGCAAACGAAATGACTCAAAGATTTTATACAACGACATAAGGTTCCCGGGCAGTTTTGAATTTGAGGCGAACCAGACTTTTGTTTACGACAAGTCAAATGATTATGCAAATTACCTGAACGGCATCCTTCAGCAGCTAAAGGAAAGGGGATTCAAATTTGACTGTGGATTTGAAATCCTGATGGCATCAAACATTCCGGCTGGTGGAGGGATTTCTTCTTCTTCCGCACTGGAATGTGGTTTTGCCTATGCCGTAATCGACACATTCGGATTTGACATGGACCGCATGGAAATTGCAAAACTTGGGCAAATGAGCGAGCACAAATTCATGAACGTAAAATGCGGAATCATGGATCAGTTCATCATTGCAACAGGCAAAAAGAATTACGCTGAACTTTTGGACTGCAACACTCTTGAATACGAATACATCCCTCTTGAACTTGGTGACTACAGATTCGTCGTCATGAATACGAACAAGGTACGCAAGCTTGCCGATTCAAAATACAACGAACGCCGCGGACAATGCGAACAGGCCCTGAAAATACTTCAGGACAACGGAATAAAGATAAACGCCCTGTGCGAACTGTCTCCCAGTGAATGGAAAAAACACAGTCATCTTGTCTCAGACCCAATCCTGAACAAACGCGCCCGTCATTGCATTGCCGAAAACCAGCGTGTAATCGATGCCGCCTCCACACTCAAGGAAGGCAATCTTGAAAAACTTGGCCAGCTCCTCAACGCCAGCCATAAATCACTCAAGGAAGACTACGAGGTAACCGGAATTGAACTGGACACGCTTGCCGAAACATCGCAAAAGCAGGAAGGATGTCTCGGTGCCAGAATGACCGGAGCAGGATTCGGTGGATGTGCAATTGCCCTTGTTCATAAGGACAAAATCAACAGTTTTATAGAAAACGTCCAGTCCGCTTACGAAAAGGGAATCGGCTACAAGGCAGGATTTTTTGTATGCGAAACTGGAGACGGGGTTGCGAAAATCATCTGATTTTGTAACAGACTCTACCCCTGCAAGATTGCTTTGATATCCGAACCAGCCATGTACGATGATTGATTCGGAATCAGACTTCTAGAACCTAACCTTCAGGAACCTTACAAGATTTATCAACGCACGGGATGCTTCGTCACACAAAACCGCAATGTACACACCGAGCATTCCCATCTTAAAGACAAAAACGCACAATGCTGCAATTCCTACCACACCAACGGTTCCAACTCCCTGAGTAAAGAGCATCCACTTTGTATCACCATAACCACGGATTCCACTGCCAAGGATTATGTTACCCGATTTACCAAAGAGGTTTGCGGCAACAAGGATTACGAAAATCACGGACATTTCTATTAATTCCACATCCTTTGTGAACAGGCTCAATGTCAGTCGAGGGAAGAACGAAACAAATATCAGTGCTGCGGCAGATACCAGGAACGACCATTTTATTGCAGTCTTTACAATGTTGCGGTAGAGTTTGAAATCCTTTGCACCTGTCGCTTCTCCAGTTAGGGTCAGGGTTCCGCTTCCAAGAGCACCGATTACTACAACCGCAAGAATTTCCAACGTGAACACCATGGTATAAATTCCGGCCGCTATTTCATTGATTGAATTCAAGATTCTTATGATGAAAAGGTTACCCACATTCCAGAGCAAATCTTCACATGCTGTCGGCACACCAAGCTTTATGGAACGCATGTATGGAACCGCATCTGCATGAATGATTGTCTTGAAGCCCGGACTTGTAAAGAATTTATCCTTTTTACGTATCACCACATAAAGGAGGTAAATTGCACCTACATATTCTGCAATGGTTGTTCCCAAAGCAGCACCCGCAATCTCCATCTTCGGGAAACCAAATTTTCCAAAAATCAACAGGTAGTCCAGAAGAATGTTCAAGCCGGAACGAATTATTCCGTAAGTGACAAGGGGCTTTGTGTAGTTTGAAGTCTGAAATACAACACCGTAAGATGCTCCAAGTCCAAGAATCAAAAATACCGGTGCATAAATCCTCGTGTATTTTACACAAAGATCCATTACGTTTTCCGAAACTCCCATCAGCTTAAAGACCAAAGGACTGCAGAAGGTCCAGAAGAAGAACAGCAAAATGGGGACGACATTATGAAACTTAATCATAGATGCGGCATAGCTTTTTGCCTTGTCTATATTTTTTTCTCCCACCGACTGACTTATCAAAATCGAAGTACCCATCGAAAGCGAAAAGATGAACGACATTGTTGTCCAAACCGGAGCAGTTGCATTTCCAACCGCACTCATGTAGAGCTTGTCCATGTGTCCCAAAAATGCACGGTCAATGACCATTTGAACCTGTGAGATTAAATTGCTTAGCATGATTGGAACAAAAATTTTTACAAGTTTGTTTTTGTACTCTGTTTTAAAAAGCATGATATTTTCCTTGGTACGCGGAAGATAAAATAACAAATAACGGAAGAAAAGTAAAGGGAGCCCCATACTGCAAAAGTTGATGACAAGCAAACAATGTTGTGCTAGAATCATTTATATGTTTATCAGGAGTTGCAAATGAAACGAACTTTGATTATACTTGGCACCCTTATACTTTGTTCCGCCATGATTTTTGCCGGTGGTTCAAAGGAAAAGTACAGTGTGACAACCGCGAGAGAATATGTAGACGTTGACGCAGGAGTCTTCACCATCGGTTCTGAAGATGAATTTGAAAACGAACACGAAGTCGTTGTATCCGAATTCTACATCTGCACGCACGAAGTCACTCAGGAAGAATTTCAGGCCCTTATGGGATACAACCCCAGCAAGACCAAGGGAAAGAACAAACCGGTAACGAACGTCTCATGGTACGAGGCAGTCGATTACTGCAACAAACTCAGTTTGGAAAAAGGCTTAACACCATGCTACAACGATAACTACGAATATGATTTTTGTGCCAACGGCTACCGTCTGCCCACCGAAAGTGAATGGGAAATAGCTGCCAAGGGTGGACAAAAGTCACGCGGTTTCATCTTTAGCGGAAGCGATTATCTTGAAGATGTTGCATGGTGCGGTTCAAACAGCGGACACAAACCCCATGACGTAAGGACAAAGGCCCCCAATGAACTTGGCATTTACGACATGACCGGAAATGTTGCTGAGTGGTGCCTGGACTGGCATGGCGAATACCCCACAGAGAGGCAAGAAATGGATCCAACAGGTCCTGCTCATGGAAAAGAACGCATCGTTCGTGGCGGAAGCTGTTATTTTATTGATGAAAACTGGTCTGTCACTGCAAGAAATTCCTGTCCACCGGATACAACGGAATCATACATCGGTTTCCGTGTAGTTCGTTCAGGACCAAGAGGATAAAGGACAAACACAAGAATAATTACATCTTAAACGGCATCTTCCTTTTGCGGGAGGGTGCCATTTTTTTCGTCTTATCGGCAGGCAGTTTAAAAAGTCACCTTGTAGGCACGCTTGGCTCCGGGGGGCACGAAATCGATTGGCTCAAAACCAAAAGACAGGGCCTTGTCTCCGGAAAGTTTTTCAACTTCATCCTTTACATTTTCGGTTACAAGGATTTCCCATGACTTTGCGGTGTCTTCTCCGAGCTTGCTTGCGGCATTTACTTCTGCACCAAAAACATCAGCAAAACCGATGTTTAAAATATCACCATAGCCGAGACCGATGCATAACAGAATCTGTTCTTCCTCACTTTTTGTCTTGTTGTATTCGTGAAGAATTTCGTGGATTTTCTTGCAGCACAAAAGGGCCTTTTCTGGACGCTTGAACAAAACAAGCAGGCTGTCACCTTCGGTCTTAATCAAAAATCCGTCAAAATCTTCGATAACCGGCAGAATAAGACGTTCAGATTCAAAAATGATTTGCATGAAGTGAATGATTCCAAACTTTTCCGTTCCTCTGGAAAACCCGCTCAAGTCAGTGAACATGACGCACCATTTTTCGCCAAAGGAATCCCAAATGCGCCCGTCAATTTTTTCCTTGTCTGCTCCAGGTTCAAGACGTGACGTCATAAGACTTTCAAGACGTTTTTGTGGTGTGGAAGTGTGTTGGTTTATGGGCATTTTTTCAGGCCTCCTTATTCACTTGCTGCAGCTGTTTCATCCTAAGCCAGCCAGTTTTCATTCAACTAAAAGTATATCACAAATCCCAAAAAGTTCAATTCAAAAAGAACCGACTTGCTAAATCTTATTCTTCATGTAAAGGTAACGGAGCCATGCTGTAAATCCGCTCAGGAACCAGACGATACCCACAGACCACCATATGCCCCACAGGCCTATGAACGCAACACCAGTGAGCAAAACCGGAACAACAAAACGTCCCACAACTTCGGTAGCTCCATTTATCAAAGCAAAGGTTGCATCCCCTATTCCGTTAAGCACTCCGCGGACAACATAGATTATCCCAAGGAAAATGTAAAACAAGCTTGTAATCCTGAGCGCCCTGGCCCCCATGGAGATGACTTCCGTATCCTTTACAAAAAGCGATGTGATTGGATTTCCGAAAATCTGGATAAGCGGAACCATCAAAACCGTAAAAACCGCCATTATTAACATGCTCTTTCTGTAGCCTTCCAAAATGCGTGCCTTGTTTTTTGCGCCATAATTCTGTCCGCAATAGGTTGCAAGAGCCGTTCCCAAAGTTCCATACGGTTGATGAATAAGCTGTTCAATCCTGCTGGTTGCGGTAAAGGCTGCCACAGCTACAGGGCCAAAAGTGTTTACGACACGCTGCAATGCCATGCACGAGATTGCAATCAAGGAGAACTGAAGTGAAAGGGGCACACCAAGCTTAATGCACTTTTTAAGCAGGACAGGGTTCACCTTCCAGTCCGACTTGCTCATCTTGAAATAGGGGTTGGTTTTAAATGCAAAGGCAAGGCAGAGCACTCCGCAGATAAAGCTTGCAATCAAGGTGGCAATGCCCGCACCGAACACTCCAAGATGAAGGTTATAAACGAAAATGATGTCCAGCACGATATTCAAAATGCATGAGAAAATCAAAAAATTAAGGGGTGTCTTTGAATCCCCAAGTGCCCTGAGCATTGATGAGGCGTAATTGTATGCGGATACCAGAACAAGATTCACGCACATAATCCGCATGTAGACTTTTGATTCCTGCATGATAGACTCAGGCGTACGGAGCAGCTCCAGGATTGGACCGGCAGCAAAGAAAGCTATGATTCCAATGACTGTCGGAACAAGGAGCATGATGTAGGCTGTATTTGCTATGCAGTTTTTAACCTTGTCCTCACTCCCCTCCCCAAAAAACTGGGATGTGATTATTCCGCCGGCAGAACCGATTCCGTTGCAGAGGGCGAAAAAGAAAAAAGTTATTGAACCTGTGGCCCCTATTGCAGCCAGGGCGTCCGCACCGACAAACTGACCGACTATTACAGAATCGGCGAAGTTGTAGAACTGCTGGAAAATGTTTCCGATGAGCATTGGAATCGAAAAAAGTAAAATCAGGCGGACAGGATTTCCTTCCGTCATTTTAACGGTACTTTCTTTCATAAACACCCTACTTTCATAGTCTATATGTTTATTCAATAAATGTCAAACAAAGACGTTCGTAGATTGCGTTTTTCCAGTTTTTGGGATAAACTTAAAACTATGATTGGAATCAATTCTTAAGGAAGGTGTTTTATGAAAAAACTATTTACAGCTATCTTTATCTTTTTGTTCTCGGCCCTGACCGTTTTTGCACAGGTTTTAAGCATTCCAAAGGTCCCGCTCGCCCTGCAGAAAAACAATCCGGTTCCTTCAATCTTGGACGGACAGGTTATATATGCCCAGGAGAATTCCAAAAAGGCAATGAAATCATCCTTTGACATTCCCGAGGAACTTTCCAATGGCGTCATGATAATCAAGTATAACACCGAGTATTATTACCTTGGACAAAAACGAAACGTAATCTATCAGATGGTTTATTCAAACGTCAAGCCGGATAAAGAATTCCTTAAGGCAAGCGACAAAAAGCCAGTTGACGTAAAAGAAAGCGATATCCTTGGTGTAGCGACAGGTGACGTTACGGTCGTTATCCGCTGCATTGACATAGACGAACATCTTTCCATGATTGCAAGATCAACACCTGTTCAGTCAGGCGCATACTGGTATTTCGGACTTGAATCCTTTATGCCCAACGTAATGAAATTCCTTCTCTTCCAGCCCCTTGAATCAAAGAAAACCGAAATCTCCATTGAAGCCGGAAAATCACAGTCACTTGCATCCATGGTTTCAAGTGCAGATCCCAAGTCAGTCGTCACATATCCTGCCATGCCCATTAAAATCAAGACCAGACTTAAATCTATTCCGGGACAAAGGCATAAGGCGGAAACTTTTGCCGAACAGATGATTTACCAAAAGGAACTTGCTGACATGACGATTGAGGCAACAACTGTATTCGACGGCCTGACCATGCACTTCCTTTATCCCGAAAACTTTGCCGCATATTTCAAGGATGAATATAAAACCGGCAATGACATCTGGCTCTACGGAAACATTCTCTACATATACAAGGGAGAAATATTTTTATATGGCCGCGATTTTTCACTCAAGGATCCGGATCAGGACGTAAACCAAAAGGTGAACAATATCGTAATGATCAACAGGTCGGCAAGAACCCAGAGCAATCAAAAGCTAAAGAATCAGGGTGTGGATCCTGAAGCAGGCGATTATGTTGACATGACCCAGAAAATTCCATCGGGCGGATATGCCACCTACGAGCGTTTCTTTGTGGTAGATCAGGACACAGGAATAGCACGTGAAAACACTGGAAACACAGAAGTACATTATTATGATAAAAAAGGCCGTCTTGTTGCAAGGCTTTTATACTATGACAACTCGGACATGGTAAGAAACACAACAACGTTTAAATACGACAGCAAGGACCGCCTTATCGAACAATGCCATTACGATTCCAAAATGTATCAGGACAACGGATGGAAAGTAGATCCAGCCCGAAGCAGGCTTTTTAACAAGGATGTGACCGTTTACAAGGACACAAAGGATGGCATGATAGCGGAGACAACTTCTTTTAGATACAGTTATTTGCCAAGAGTTGAACACCCTGACGGACAGCTGATCAAGAAATACAACAAAAACGGAACCCTTATCCGAATTGAAAGGCGAAATGAGGGAGAAGCGGAACCTGAAACAATCACCGAGTACGATGACCACGGAAACAAAACTTATGACCTGAACAATGGAGAAAAGCCGTATGAGTATTCCTACGAAAATGTTTATGACGGAGACAAGCTCATTCGGGGAACACAAAAGGATCTTAAAACCGGTGAAGAAACAAACTGGACTTGTGAATATGATGAAAAGGGTCGACTTATAAAAAAAGTCTATCCGAAATATCTTTATGAATACCGTTACAACAAGGATGGCAAGCTTATTGAATCCAAGAGTACCAACACAGAAACAGGTGTTGTATGGCAAAAGGAGTCATACCGCTACGACAAGAAAACGGGCATAATGCTCCTTCACATAGAGGAAAGTGATTACGGCTCATGGTCAATGACAAGGTTCTGGTACACCGAACTGAAAAAAGATGGATGGGAAAAAGATCTTGATCCATGGAAGCTGTTAGAGGAACTTCCCGAATAAAACAATTTGAAACATGTTCCGCATTGCCATTTGTGAAGATGAAAAAAACATTCTCGATTATGAAAACTCCATTGTAAAACAGTGGGCGGAAAAAAGGAATCTTTCGCAGATGGTTGAGCTGGACTCCTACGTTTCTGCAGAACAGTTCCTGTTTGAGATGGAAGACAAGGCACCCTACGACGTCCTGATTTTTGACATTCAGATGAAAGACATGAACGGAATGGAGCTGGCGAAAAAACTCAGGGCAAGCGGCTGTGATTCTGTCATCATCTTTGTAACCGGAGTTCCCGATTATGCGATTGAAGGATACGAGGTTGGAGCGGTCCGTTACATTTTAAAGCCCGTAAAGCCGGAGCTGCTCTGCACTATTCTTGATGCGGCATTTGAAGAACGGAAGAAAAAAACGGAAGATTACTTTGTTCTTGGTCAGGGGGCGGATCTTGAACGCATAGCGTTTGATAAAATTCTTTACATCGAAGCCCGGGGTCACTACGTTTACATGAAGGGCATGGATTTTGAACGTGAATGGAAGTCTTCTTTTTCTGATGCAAGTGTTGCATTTGAAGGAAAAAACTTCTTCTGCCTGCGCCGTGGCCTACTTGTAAACCTCTGCCATGTTTCAAGAATCACACGCACCGACTGCATCCTTGACGATGAAGAAAGCCTGCCCGTTGCACGAGGGGTCTACAAGGATTTGAACGATGCATTCATAAAATGTTTCAGGGGAGAGTCATGATGAACCATTATGTACTGCTTGTTTCATTAATCCCCATAGTCGTAATAATTTCAGTTACAGTCACAATCATAGTCCTCAAGAAAAAATATGACAGGCGGCTCTCGGATTTTCAGGACAGCGTGCTCAGGAAACAGCGCGATGAAGTTCAAAACATCTACCAGACGATGAGGGCATGGAGGCACGACTACCACAACCACATACAGTCAATCAAGGCCATGCTTTCAATGGACAAAAGGGAAGAACTGGATAATTACCTGGACAATCTGGAAAAGGATCTGGACAGCATAGACATCGCAATCCGCACAGGCAACGTCGGACTGGATGCCATCTTGAGCAGCAAGGTTTCAATCGCAAGGAAAAACAGCATCGAAGTAAACTGCACGGCAAAGGTTCCAGGCGAACTTAAGATTACAGACGTTCACCTCTGTGCCATTGTCGGAAACCTCATGGACAACGCAATCGAGGCATGTGAGAAAATACCCCTTGGGGAAAATGGGGTTGCCACACGCTTTATCCGCATCTACATCGGCCTGTTCAAAAACCAGTTGTACATTTCCATCACCAATTCCACAAACGTAAAAAAAAGACAGCGCGTTACCGAACTTGTCACCTCAAAAATCGGAGAACACGGTTTTGGCCTCCGCCGCATAGACAAGCTCGTAGACAAATACGACGGTTACGTTAACCGCAAGAATGAACCCGGTGTTTTCGCCACAGAAATCATGCTGCCGCTGTAAATTACATTTCACGCCCGAATTTTTACATTTCGTGAACTTTCCAAACAAACTCAAATTTCCATGTTATACTTCCAGCAGAAATTAAAATGGAGGTCCATGATGGAAACTAAAAAGCCAAAACGCAACAATATCTTTCAAAATGCGTTTATCGTCTACAAGTCCATGTTCAAGCGCTATCCGACTGCGGTACCACTTGTGCTGGTGTATATTGTCATCTCGGTTTCCCTGCCGTTCATCAACACTCTTATTCCTGCAATGGCCATAAAGGGGATTACAAGCCGGAGCGTTAAGACTTTTCTGATTTACATTGCAGTTACTGCCTGTTTTTTCTGTGTCTTTTCCATTGTCAAGGTTTTTTGCGAAAAGAAAATGAAGCTCAAGCATACCTATAACAGAATCAGTGTTTTCATGCTGAACTTTATCAAAAAGGCAATCAACACGGACTATCTGAACATTGAGCCACAACCCAAGCAGAAGATAATGGGCAAGGCTGTTCAGGGAATCAACAGCAACTACGAGGGTGCCGAACTGGTTTCTACGCTCACTCTGGAATTTGTCGTTATCGTTCTGGGGATTTTCAGCTATGGAACCGTGATTTTCATTCTTGACTGGAAGATTCTTGCACTTACTTTGGGAATGTTTGTTGCTGATGTTTTGATCCGAAATCATGCCGTAAAGTTTGGTGACAGCCACCGCGAAAGCTTTTCGGAACCATGGCGCAAGATGAACTATTATGAACGCAACAGCATGAACATCAGTGCCGGAAAAGACATAAGGATTTTTGGACTTAAGAAACTGTTTAACTATCATTTTGATCTGATGATAAACACTTACCGGAAATTCCGTTACAAATATCAGCTCAAGTGGTATTACCCTACAATTTCTGATACCGCCTTTAATTTTGTGCGCGACTGGGCTGCCTATACGCTTTTGATCCACAAGGTTCTTTCGGGTCAAATTGATGCGGCAACCTTTACGATTTATCTGGGGGTCATAGCAAACTTTTCCCAGTACATTTACGACGTTTCGATGCACTTTGCAAACCTTAGGGATGCAAGCCACCAGTTCAATGATTACCACGAATTCATGAAGCAAAAGGATTTGTTTGTACATGGCAATAACACCCTTGACGAGGAAGGGTCTGGGAAAGATTATCGGGTCAAGCCCGATAATGACATGCCCGCTCCTTCCATAGAGTTCAAGAACGTGAGCTTTGCCTACGAGGGAAGTGAAAAGGCTGTACTGAAAGATGTCAGCTTTAAGATTGGTGCCGACGAAAAGATTGCTTTGGTTGGAAACAATGGTGCGGGAAAGACTACAATCGTAAAGCTTTTGTGCGGACTTTACCAGCCGACCAGTGGCGAGATTCTGATTGACGGCAAGAGCATCAACGACATTGGTGTGGAAAAATATCAGGACATGATAAGCGTCTTGTTCCAGGATACTTCTCCAATTGCACTTTCAATTGCAGAAAATGTCTGCGGATGTGAACCAAAAGATGTTGACGGCAAAAGACTTCATGAATGTCTTGAAAAAGCGGGCCTTCTTTCTAAGGTGGACAGTCTTCCCAAAAAAGAGGAAACCTACATCACCCAGACTCTGGATGAAAAGGGTGTCGTTCTTTCCGGTGGAGAAACCCAAAAGCTCCTTCTGGCAAAGGCAATGTACAAGGATGGACCAATGTTGATTCTTGACGAACCGACAAGCGCCCTTGACCCGATTGCCGAAAGCAAGATCTACGAGGAATACAATCAGATGGCATCGCAAAAAACTGCCGTGTTCATCTCGCACAGGCTTGCAAGCACAAAGTTCTGCGACCGCATTCTGTTTTTGGACGGAGGCCAGATTGTAGAAGAAGGAACCCACGACCAGCTTATGGAAAAGGGCGGCAAGTATAGGGAAATTTTTGACATACAGAGTCATTATTACAAAGAAGGTGATCAAGGTCATGCTGAACTTGATTCAGCATCTACAGATTCAGATTCCGAATCAAGTTCGGAATGACGCAGGAGAAATTATGAAAACAAATAAACACATTGTCCCAGGAACAGTTTCTAAAGTATTAAACCTTACTCACCGCATTGTTCCAGGTTATATTACCTTCGTTGTCATTGTAAAGCTCATTGCGGCGGGTCAGCCTTTTGTCTCGATTTATTTTTCAAGCCTCATTCTGGACGGTCTGTTCAGGATGGACAGCTTTGAATCAATCTTCAAAAACGTTCTCATACTTCTTTGCATTGATTCGGTGCTGGTTCTTATCCGCTGGGGCCTTGAATTAATCAACTGGGTAAAAAAACACGAGCTTACCCAAAAAATAAACAAGATGCTTGTTTCCAAAACCATGGACCTTGATTTTGACATTCTTGAAAAGCACGAAACCCTTGACATGTACAAAAAGGCCAAGGATGGAATGCTGGCTGGAGGTGACATCAGAAGCTTTATCGACAATCTTGCGGGGCTTGTGGAAAAAATAGCAACCATTGTTTATTCGCTTGTGCTGATTGTTCCGCTCTTTATTCCGCAGGTCGTCCAGGATGCCGGTGCTCTTGGCGGAATCGGCTATTTCCTGAATCAGTGGTACAGCTTTGTTGTCATGGTAATTGTTCTTGCAGTTCACGTGTTCATGTCGTATAAGATGAACAAAAAGGCTTCACTCCTTCAGGTGGCATTTTTTGAAAAGAACGTTTCCTACAACCGCTACTTTGGCTACTGGTTCAATTTGATTTTTGACTACTCAATCGGAAAGTACATCCGCCTGTACAAGATGCAGAAGCTCATGACCAAACGGGTTCAGGAAACAAACGATAAGCTCGAGGAAGAAGGCAATGCATGGATCAACAAGGATTTGAAGATTTCCATTGTTCCCCTTCTGTCCCAGTGTTTCATGCAGCTGGCAAGCTATGCCTATGTCGGACTCAAGGCTGTGTTTGGCCTGATTAGCGCAGGAAAATGTATCATGTACGTCTCCAGCTACACAAAACTGGTGGAAAGCATTACGGGAATAAGCTCAAACTTTGTAAACCTCAAGACAGAAAGCCGCTACCTCTCATTCTTCTATGATTACATGGAGATTCAAAACAAACGCTACGACGGATCAATACCAACGGAAAAACGCGACGATAATGTTTACGAAATTGAATTCCGTGACGTTTCATTCAAGTATGCAAACTCAGAGACATGGGCGCTGCGTCATGTAAACAAAAAGATTACGCTTGGAACAAAAAATGCAGTGGTTGGAAAAAACGGTGCGGGTAAGACAACCTTCATCAAGCTCCTGTGCCGCCTGTATGAACCGACCGAGGGGCAGATTCTTTTGAACGGTGTGGACATCCGTTATTACGACAATGAGGAATATGCAAAACTGTTTGCCATCGTGTTCCAGGACTTCAACCTGTTTTCATTTCCGCTTGGAGAAAACGTTGCTTCCGGTGTTGATGTTGACAGGGAACGTGCCGTCAAATGTCTGGAAGATGCGGGATTCAAGGAACGGCTTGATAAAATGGAAAAGGGACTTGATACTCCTCTTTATCAGTATGATGATGAAAACGGCGTAGAGATTTCCGGCGGTGAGGCCCAGAAGATTGCAATCGCACGCTCACTCTACAAGGACGCTCCATTTGTAATCATGGATGAACCGACCAGTGCGCTTGACCCTGTTGCAGAATATGAAATCTATCAGAGGTTTGACCAGATGGTGGAAGGCAAAACTTCGATTTACATCTCGCACAGAATGTCCAGCTGCCGTTTCTGCGACAACATCATCGTGTTTGACGAGGGAAAGATTGTCGAACAGGGAAGCCATGATCAGCTGATGAGTGATGGAGGGTTATACAGCGAATTGTGGAATGCCCAGGCTCAGTATTACGAATAATATATAAACAAAAAGAGGCTGCCCTTTATCAAATTAGGTGGCCTCTTTTACATTCAGTCTGCTTTCCACGGTTTTTTGCCGTCAAACCAGCCATGCTCCTTCCAATAGGCCGCTTCTACCGGGGAGGAATCCCAGCCTTTTTTGTGGAGCATTCCCATCAATGCAAAGATTGCCCTTGTCTTTATGCCAACCGTGGGTTTTCTTTTGACACTGAGTTTTCTGGCAAGTTTTGTGACATCTTTTTGAATTTTGGCCTTTTTCTTTTCTGCCACACCTTTCCAGTTCATTGCCTGAACAGCAAGACCGTAAGTTTTAACTTCCGGGACTCCCATGTAGAACAGCTTATCCTTTACTTCCTTGAATAATGATTTAGGAGAGGATCCGGCACTGGTTGTCACCACAAGCGCGCGTTTCTGGAACATGGATTTCATTGGCCTGTGGGGCATCCACAAATCAAAGGTCAGATCAAAAAATGCCTTGAGTGATGCACTCATACCCAGGCAGTAGGTTGGAGTTGCAAGAATGATAAGGTCAGAGGCATCCATCGCATCAATGATTTTCTTCTTTTCTTCATAAAAAGGACAGCGTGCCATATCCTCAATGCACTGGTAGCAGCCTGTACAAAAATGATTCAAATCTCGGGGGAAAAAGAATTCGACAATCTCATTTTCCCCTTCAATTGTATCCGCAATCATCCTGGCAATATTGTAGGTGCTGCCCTTGTGGTTTTGACCATTCAACATGAGTATTTTCATTATTTTGCTCCCATGTTATTGTAACAAAATCTCAAAGATTATATAAGTCATTCGCCACAGGAACACACCACACGAAGGCCACCCGGAGAACTACGATATGATGGAGCACGTGGAGTACCCCGACTTTCTATGGTACAATCCGCGGATTTTCCATTGTCCCAGCATCCACCACGTCTGACACATGTACTGCCAGTTTCAGGACCGTTGGCACCTACCGATGCATCTATTGTTTCAACATACCAGTCATAGCAGATTTCAGCGACATTTCCGCACATATCGTATATTCCAAGGGCATTCGGGGCCTTTTGCTTTACCTCATGGGACTGGCCATCACTGTTAGACTTCCACCAGGCAACCTCATCTATATCATTGCTTCCGCTGTATTTGGTCTGTTCTCCGGCAAGCCCTTCTTCTCCACCACGAGCTACATACTCCCATTCAGCTTCTGTGGGAAGACGATAACCATTTGCGCTTGTGTCATAGAATATTCCGGCATTCGGTTTCAGAGTATTTGTATCACCCGTTGAATTGTAGTAATACTTTCCATCTGCATTCATCGCAACATTGGAGCCGCTTACTTCTGCCCATTCTGCAACATCATAGACATTTTCACCGTCTATCACCATGTAATAGGCAGGCCTAAGTCCTTCAGCTGCACTCCTTAAGTTGCAGTAGATTACACATTCATACCAGTTGATGAAATATGCCGGATAATTATCTCCCATACCAAATTTTGCCTGAGGTTTTTTGTCACCGCCCTTTTCCATGCCATACCAAGTCATGTATTCCGCCCACTCAGCCTGAGTAACCTCGTGGTCACACATGCAGATGGAACCAATTGTAATGTTGCGGCCATCAATGAAAAGTTTTGAACCTGTTACCTTCTCTTCAATTGTGGTTCCCTCGGTCATGACACAACCCTTTAGCCACTTGGCGTAAACTGTGGTTTCCTCGGTGATCGGAGTGTTGAAGTTGAATTCCCTTGTGCAATTTAAATCAGCATACCAGCCAAAGAACTGATGATCCTCTTTTATAGGGCTTTCCGGAACAACAGCAGTTGCTCCACTTTCTACGCTCTGGTCGTCAATTTCGCTTCCACCGTTGGTAACGAATGACACGGTATAGTAAATCGTGGGTGGCACTTCTTCAGGAGTTTCCTGTTCTGCAGATGAAATCTCAGTTTCAGGCAGTTCAATGGACATGTGGCAGCCCATAAAGATTGTGGCAAACAAAAATCCGCAAAGGACACGGCTAAAAACGCTTCTTTTCATAACACACCT
The DNA here is from genome assembly GCA_016281495.1 of Treponema sp. Classification (GTDB taxonomy): domain Bacteria; phylum Spirochaetota; class Spirochaetia; order Treponematales; family Treponemataceae; genus Treponema_D. The sequence continues at coordinate 29,071 of JAEEIU010000012.1, forward strand.
CCTCTTTTCCTCGAACCAATCCCCTACCCTCTATTGCTTAAACATTCAGCAGATGGCAAAGGATACATACTAAAGCAAAAATTTATCTAAAATCTCCATATCTCTATTTCTATAATATCTCCAATATCTACATTTGTCAAATGAAATTTTAAGAATTTTTAGGAAATTTTAGGAAAAATAAGGCTCCAAGAGGGTCAAGAGGTTCACGAAGCTATAATATTGTTCTTGACTATATATAAAAATATATATTATTATATATAGAGAGGTGACGATATGTTAGTAGAAACTTCACAAATGATGCCAATAACAAAACTTCAAAAAGAACTCACCCAAACTGTAAGGAAAGTGTCTGAAGGAAATGAATCTATTTATATCCTCAAAAATAACAATATGGAAGCCGTGATGATTCCATTTCAGCAGTATGAATATCTTTCAATGCTTGAGGAGGTATTTGAAAGGCTTGAAATTGCACAGAATATAAAAGACCGCATGAAACATTATGATGCCTCTAAAAACATTAGCTGGGATTCAATAAGGGAAGACTGATGGAAGAAGAAAAAAAAGAAATTCAGATTCAGTTCATTCCAGAAGCAGTGGAGGATTATAAAAGACTTGATGGGAGTCAGAAAAAGCCGGTAAATAAGGAAATTGATAAACTAAGGACAAATCCATTTGCAGGTGGAGAACTTGGAAACAAAGACAATGTTGATTTAACAGGCTTTTATAAATTATATGCTTGTAACAAAAGTATAAGAATTGTTTACCGCTTGCTTACTCCAGAAAAAGTAGAAATTGTTGAAATCTGGGGAATCGGAAAAAGAGATAAACTAAAGATTTATAAAATAGTTGGAGAACGATTGGGAAAATTAAAATAATGACTAATAAGAAGTTTAGGCTTCAATCCACTGGCACATGCCGCAACCGTGGGATTCATCGGGACGAGTAATAAAGCCGAATTTTTTATAGAACTCTTCCTTTCCCTGTGCCGACATAAGGCTCACCATCACACGCCAACCGGGCTTGAGCATGCCCCTGATGTATTCCATCGCATGATTCATGAGCGCGCGTCCAAGCCCCTGTCCCTGATATTCCGGCCTTACAATTACATCAGCAATATAGACGACATAACCGTGATCCCACAGAACACGTAACAGCGCAATGGGTTTCCCGTCTTTTCTATAGCAGCATGTATGGGTCGTACCAGCCAATCCTCCTTCTGCCTGTTCCAGCGGAAACTGTGGCCATCCAACAAGTTCCCTAAGTTCCATATACTCTTGCGGTGTTATTTTGTCCGTTATTTCGTATTCCATGGTTTTACGTTGCCTCCTATAAAAGTTTCCCCTTTTCCGTCCTCCATGTCAAGAACCAAATCCCACGAGGTCCGGGTGTGGTCGTAAACTATTGAAAAAAAGATGGAATGTGGTATCATAAGAGGATAGGTGCGGGTAAGAATGCCCAGGGAATAAATGGTGAGATATGTCGGAACTTTCTTTTAAAGTATATTGCATCGAAAATTATGCAGAATACAAGAATAAATCATCCTCTGCAGTATTTGAACAGTTTTCAAAGACAAAACTTTTGAATCATTTAAAAACAGATTATGAAGACCTACATGGCATGGGAAAAGAATTCCTCATGGACTATTTTGACCAGTGGTTCGGGGAGAAAAAAATATGATTGTTTACCATGGTTCCTATGTTCAAATAGAAAAACCAAAAATCTTAATACAAGAAAAAGGCCGTGATTTTGGATTTGGGTTTTATACAACAACAATAAAACAACAAGCCGAAAGATGGGCAATTAGAACCGCAAGACTTCTTTCTCGAAATTCAGGCAAAGATGAAAATGCCATTGTAAACGTATATGAATTTGATGAAACTTTTGAAAAAGAGCTTAGTATAAAATCATTCCCAAATGCAGATTTAGAGTGGCTGGAACTTGTTATCAAATGTCGTTCGGATTTGAATTTCAAGCACGGTTATGACATAGTTTCTGGTAAAATTGCAAATGATAATGTTGGTGAAACAGTACAATATGTGCTTGCTGGAATCATGAGAAAAGAAGATGCCGTTGAAAGATTGAAATTTGAAAAAATCAATGACCAAATTTGCTTTTGTACTGATAAAGCATTGAATGCGATTTCGTTTAATGAAAGCTATATTGTGGAAACTGTAAATTGGAGGGATATCTAATGGCAGATACCCATCACCTTGTAAAAACAATTTTGATCCCTCAAGTTGCGGAACTTCTTATGAAAAACAAAGGCTTGTCGGAAGATGAGGCTTTACGTGCGATTTATGAATCTCCGATTGCCCCTCTGTTGGAAGATGACTCAATGGGACTCTATGGTCAGAGCGCTTGGTATGTTTACAGTCTAATTGAGAATAATGGGAAATATTGATTTTATTGGGAATTGTGGTATCATAAAGGGGATAGGTTGTTCAGCAGATTGTTTATTGTAGATAAATAGTTTTTTTTTGATATGGAAAAACATTCTGTAAATGGATATAAGAACCGGCTGATGATTCATATTGGCTCTGGGATGAATAGATTCATACAAATATTTATCATCACCAGACAAAGGAGTAAAAAAATGAAAAACAAAAGAATTATAATATTTTTGATATTCTCGATTTTACTACAGAGTATTTTTGCACATGATGAATCTCCGGCTGACAAATTAACATACTTGGAAAATGAGCATGATTATTATGACCAATATTCTTTAAAAGAATCGCTGACTGCAAGTGATTGTGAAAATCTTGAATTCATAAAATGGCTCTTCGAATATGAAAGTGGAATTGAAATAAACGACAAAAACATTGAATTGATTAAACCAGATTATTTAGGTGGGGTCCCTGTACAAATCACGGAGCTTCCGTATTATTATAAAATTAATCTTTCAAATTCAGAATACAAACAATTGAAGAAGGCTCTTAAAAAGAATGATAATTGGGAAATATCTAAGGACGGCAAAATATCATTACTCCTTGTAACAAAGTTTTATTTAGGCTGTGTTATAAAAGAAAAAGAGTTGATTTTTGGATTCAGTAATATGAATTTAATTCGTCCATAAGAACATGACCTACACTGACCATTAAACCTAATTTAAAGAGGAGAACTATGGAACTAAGCATTTATAAAAATAGAAAAATAAGCATTTTTCTGGGTCTTCTAGAATTTAGCAATACATATTTTTTAATCAAGTTACTAATTGGACTTTTCGGAACCATAAAAATGAATTCTATGGTTGAAATTCCGATTTTATGGAAATTATCACCGTTTTTACAAATATTATTGATTATAAGTATTTTTGTTACAGGCGTGCTTTATTTAGTTAATAATATCACAGCTTATTACATTTATTTTGGACAGATAGTATTAAGGTTTTTGTTTTGCATGCCATCTTTAGGGCTCTTACTAAAACTCAATATTTTTGTAAATAACAATTTATTCTATAGAATTCTTTTATACTTTTGCTTTATAATGGAAGTAGTACGTTTGATTTTTACTATTATAATCATTGTTAAAAGCAGGCGAACCGGAAAGTGATTGTCAAATGACCTTAGCGAAATGAGAGGATATAAAATGAATAAAAAAAGTGTTCTTAAACTAATTCTTCTTTTTCTTTGCATTGGCATTTATTGTCTTTCTCCAGAAGAGGAATACGATTTTCTAATAAAGGATTTATATAATTATTCAACTTATGCTTACAAAAGAACCTTTGATGTTGATGCCGATAAAACCGACGGAATAATAAATCTGTCACAAGGCTGTATTCAAACAACAGATTTTAATTTAGATATTGCCATTCAGGGAGATGGATTCTTTACGGTTAAAGATGAAAAAGGGAATATATATTACACAAGATATGGAAAACTTAGGTATGACCATGAATCTTGTTCTTTGTATATCTTGGTTAACAATTCAAAATATTTCTTAGATTTAAAACCCTTCCCTAAGTATCCTCTTATGTCTGACGAAATTCATATCCACAGGAATGGAAGTGTTGAGTGTATAATTCCAGAAGAATCAAGCTATGAAAATGATGATAGAACTAAAAGCATATCTGAAATGTTCGAATTAAGAAACGGATTAAATGGAAAAAGAATAATTGATAACAAAGAGTTTAATGAAATAACCGTAGAGAAGAAAAAAGAAAAAAAAGAAATAATTGATAAAATTCCCTTATATAACATTGACGAATCAAATATAGATTCTTATGACGGTTATCTTATTAAAACAAAACTCCCCCCAAAAACAATTGACAACCCTCATTTTATACCGGGCGCATTGGAATTGAGTAATGTTTATCTTGATAAAGTTCTAATAAGGATGTTATTCGTAATTGAAAAATTGGATGACAACCAAATAAAACAAAAGGAAACAAAAAAGTATTTAATTCAAAAAATGCTTGACCCAAATTTTATTAGAGTTATTTTATTTGGATATTTTTATGAAGAACATCCAAACCTGGATGATATCAGCGGATTAAAAGAGTATGTTCATTTTCTTGAACGATCTTACGAATAAACATTTAACAGATAGTTCAAATGAGGTGCAAGGAGATAAAGATGAAAAAAGCAATTAGCATATTGTTTTGTTTAACAGTTTTGGTCACTTCGGCGTTTGCGGATAAAAGTCGGTTTTATGAAAATGGAAAAGTTATCGACACGATGTATGTCGACTCAAAAGAAGGTTTGCGCGTCCGGGATTATCCTTCACTCAAATCGAACAGAATTTGTGGTTTGACTCACAGACTTCCGGTAAAAGTTGTTGCAATCGGAAAGGAAGAGACAATTGACGGCATAAAGGCTCCGTGGGTTGAAATCCTGATTCCGCGATATGAATGGAAATCTGCTGAACCTGAATACGGCTGGGTGTTTGGAGGATATCTTTCTGCCACCCAACCAAGATTTAAAACTCCATCGAACAGAGAAGAATTATTCAAATATTTGTGTTCCTTTCCATACTGGCAGAGTAATGATACACCTGGTTTTAATTTGAGCTTTTCTTCTGATGGGAAATTCTGGTGTGGAGCTTTTGAAAAAGGAGAACCAACAGTAGGGACATTCGAGGTTGTTGACAAAGATACTGTTCGTATAACTTCTGCTTTTATGGGGATGGAAGTTGAAATTGAATATACTACTCAAGAATTAAACATTTCTGAAATAACAGAATATTCTTTTAAATATGGCGGCCCATTCTTTAAATATCACATCGGATCAACTTTTTGTGGGAATTTCCAATATGACTATAAATATTTTGAAAACTTTTATAAAGAGAAATTCATTTACAATAAATTTAAACGTTCAATTTATGAAGTTGAATATGAATATCAAAAAGATCATTTTGAGGAAGAATTGTTAGACAAATATATTCAAGCCGGCATCTCTGCCAAAGGGACAGAATATGAACAACAGTACCACGACTATTGGAACCCGATCATGAAAGAGCATCAGAAAAAGGCCGATACGATGAAATAAGGAAACTCCAGCAGGGGAAAGTGGATTGAAACAATGAACAAATCTTACAAGATTATAAGTTTTCTTTTGCTATGTTTCGCTCTGTTAATAATTTGCGGGATTGTCCTTTCTGCGTTTTTTAACAGGACTGACTTAATGATGAATCTTTCACTTACAGATGGAATTATTGTCATATGGTTTTTGCTGTTTATTATTATTTTGTTGGGTCTGTTTTTCTACAGGCAGCAAATAATATCGCTTAAGCTATTCATCACATCCATGGTTTTGATATTTGTGAATTATTACCTTACTTATCTGTGTCAGTTTATTCATACTCCAGATATTTTTTCCAGTGACGATTTTATATGTTATACAAAAAGATTCTTTTTCCATTTCCCTAAAACTTCAATTTGTGAAATTTTACAAGGTCTTTCTTATATTATTTCGGTTATTGTAAAAGACAAGAAACAATTAAAAGGCCTTAAGACAAACCTGATAATCAGTTTGCTCAGAATAATCCTTTTAGTTTTTACCATGATACCGTTTTTCATGGATGACATTTTGATAATGGGTATGAATTTTGTTTGTTCATTAAGCCTCATGGTCTTAATTTATTTCATCATAAGCTGTATAATTGAATTTGGAATAGATTTTGTTATAAAAAAATGTCAAAAGCCAAACTCCTAAGACAAACTATTCATCCCCAAAGATGCTGACAGTTTGCCTGAAGAGTTTTTTGGAAGAGAATGGGGGAAAACATGACAGGAAAAGAACGCGAAAAAGTAATAGTTCAAACCAGCATTATAGGAATAGCCACGAATGTCATGCTGGTTGCATTTAAAATGACGGTAGGACTTATATCAAATTCAATTGCCGTAATTCTGGATGCCATAAACAATCTTTCGGATGCACTTTCATCTGTAATAACTATTGTTGGCGCCAAACTTGCCGGAAAAGCTCCAAATAAAAAACATCCACTTGGTTACGGTAGAATAGAATATATCACCTCGATGATTGTTGCTGCCATTGTTTTGTATGCCGGTATCACGTCTCTTGTGGAATCGGTTAAGAAAATCATTCATCCCGAAAAAGCTGAATATTCCATTGCAACGATCATAATCATCGCAGTTGCAGTAATAGTAAAACTGTTGCTCGGTACATTTGTCAAGAAACGGGGCAAAAAGGTTAATTCAGGTGCACTCATTGCTTCCGGTTCAGACGCTCTTTTTGATGCAATCCTTTCTGCTTCAGTTCTTGCTTCTGCATTGGTTTACATGTTTTTCCACATATCGCTCGAAGCCTTTATTGGTGTTGTTATAGCATTATTCATCATTAAGGCTGGCATAGAAATGCTGGTTGAAACTCTGGATGACATACTTGGTAAACGTGCGGACAAGGAGTTGGTTCTGCGGATAAAAAAGTTGATTAACGAAGAGGAAGAAGTCCGTGGGGCCTACGACTTGATTATCAACAATTATGGACCGAATAAAAACATTGCATCTGTTCATGTGGAGCTTCCCGATACAATGACTGTGGAAGAAGTTGACAAACTTACGCGAAAACTTGAAGAAAAGATTTACAAAGAAACGGCCGTTATACTTACTGGGGTCGGAGTCTATTCACATAATACCAAAAATGACGAGGCCTCCGCAATCAGAAACAACGTACAAAAAATAGTAACAACACATGATTATGTTCTTCAGATGCATGGTTTTTATCTTGATATGGAAAACAAAAAAATGCGTTTCGATACTGTTCTGACTTTTGCCGTATCATTCAGGGAAGCAGTGGAAACTTTGATAAAAGAGGTAAAGGCCGCATATCCGGACTATGAAATAACAATTTCACCAGACGCCGACATTTCAGATTAATGAGGAAGCAAGGAGTAAAGGGTGATCAAAGAAATTGACAAAAAACAATGTTGCAGAATGTGCGGAGGTCATAAGGAAAAGCTTTTTGACAATTGCTGAACAATTCGGTTTCTTCCCGTTTACATGCAGCTACATGGTAAAAGAATTAAAACCACAAGACCAAGCTTAAAGAATCTTTACTCCTTGCATGAAGATTAAATCCGATGTAGAATCAGAGAAAGGACGTGGCTGTTCTTTGGAGGAAAGATGAAAAGAAGGATTTTATTCACCATGCTGGCTTTATTGTCAATTGCAGCATATTCTCAGAAACTTGATAATGTAAATTTATCCAACTATACGGGTTTTGAAAATGAATTCAATTTTGAAGATGGAGATTATTATGTAAATGAAATCAGGCTTTTGTCTGAAAAATATGAACTGAACGCTCCTCAAAAGGATTTTCAAAAATATGCCATAAGGGTCAGGAATAACAAGGTCTATTTGTTTTACAGATATAACGGTAAATGGATTGAACGAAAACTTGAAAAATTTGTTGACAACTATTCGGATCCCAAAGACAATTTGTATGATTGGTTTAACAAGCTGAATTCAAAAACGGTCATGTCTTACCTTAAGAAAGATGGTTTGTATTATTATCTTGTCAGCGAATTGGCAATGGGCCACAATTTCTATTGCATGATCAGCGAAGGTAAAAATCCTGTTGTCATTTTTGAATCACAGGAAGATGATTATGAAGGACCTATGATGCTGGAAACATATATTTATGTTTTTGGCAAGGAAAATGTTACGCCCACAGTCAAAGAGTACAATTCAAATCTAACTGCAAGCACAAATGTCAGCGTGAATAAAATAATGACGGCAAAAGAAAACCTCCGTTTAAGAAAAGCAGAAGTTACATCAAGCGAAATCATCACCACAATGAAGGCAGGAACAAAAGTCAAGATTGTTGAACTTGGTAAGGCAGAAGTAATAGACGGCATTTCAAGCAACTGGGTTAAAGTTGAGGTTCAATCTGGCGCAAAAGACAGGAACGGAAATGCAATCAAAGCTGGAACAGTCGGCTGGTGCTACGGCGGTTATTTGAAATAGCTGTTAATTCCACATCATAGAAATGGAAGGTATTTGATTGTGAGCAAAAATCAACTTGAAAGGTTTTTTGGTGGAATAATTTTAGTTACAATTATAATTATTCTTGAAATTTTGGCATTACTCGGTTTGAATGCTTTACCTTTGTTCGAAAATTGGCCTTTTTTAATCGGATTAGCAGTTGGTATTTTGGTAATAGTCCATTTTATTCCAGAATCGGTTTATGATTATTATGATGAGTTTCCAGCACTGTTTTATACAGTGTATTTTATTGAGACAGTCATGATGATTATTTTAGCAATAGCTTGTCATAATAAGTTGTTTTCATAATTTTGTGTGAGGTAGGTAGTCAAAATGAAACTGGTGAATGATTTTGTTGGCGCAGGTATGTCCATCATCGTGCTTTTGTCAAATCTAGGACTTTATCCGCAGAAACTTGAAGTAAAGAAAGACTTGCACAAGGAAATTCAACTCAAGATAAAGGAAAGTGATGAAGAATTCAAAAACATGACCGTGGAATTCAAACCTCTTGAACGATTTGAGTTTGACAGCGAGGGACGGGAAACTTATTACGAAGATTTGAGTAATGGCGCATGGTTTTATGACATTTATGAATACTACAACAAGGCAGAACTGAAAGGCAAACAGAACGATAAAAAGCGGATTGCAACTTACGACAAAAACGGCAGGAATACATACTTGGTCAAGGAAAATGCAAAAGGAGAGGAAGAGCTGGTCCGCGAGTATGGCAAGAATGGAACCCCAATCCACATCAAGGGTAACATCATGGATTTTAAGGATTTCTTTGAAAACAGGGACGTGGATGTTTACTGGCGCAGTTGCACGGAAATCTGGCTTGACGAAAATGGGAATGTGACCCATGCCATAAGTGATCATGGATTTGAAGAATGGTTTGAGTATGACGAAAATTCCAATTGCCTTCACAAATGGAACAACAAGGGTTATGACTGCAAATCCGAATATGATAAAGACGGAAATCGAATTCACCTTTATGTTAAGTCTCCAACGACATATAGCAGTTATTCTAAAGATGCCACAAAGGAAATGTGGATGACATATTCGGCCGACGGAAAGATGCTTACCGAAAAGTCTGAATTGAATTTTTATGACGATAATACTTATACAAATAAAGTCAGTTTTAACAACTTTTACTCAGAGTATGAATACGACAGCCAGGGAAGGCTTATAACGGATAATACCATAGTAAGCGACACGACATACGAAGTCGAAGACGAATTCTACCGCATGAAGATAAGCTACATTTATTCGGATGACGAAAGGACATTCACAGAAAGAACAGAGTATCACTATTACGAGGATGATGCGTTTGCAGAATTAATATACAGCGAACTGGAAGAGATAGAAACACTAAATGATGAAAAAGGCAGGCCGCTTCGTATTTTGACAAGGGGATGTGAGCGTTGGGATATAGACGAACCTAATCCAGATTTTGATTATGAAGATGAAGAGTTGTACAGCTACGATGCGGACGGAACCCAACACCATATAATTTCTACGGGAGAAGAAGATGCATATTCTCCAAACGGCAACATCGTTTATTCAAAACAAAACATCTACAGCAACGAATGGCGCGAAGAACGTTATCTCGACAATGACAGAAAACAGGATACCTATGCCACACACTACAAAATCCTGAAAAACGGTAAAAAGGAAGTTACCTACGAAGCCTGGACCGAATATGATGATGCTGGAAGGGAAACACATTACAAATACCTGTCCTACACCAGCGACCGCCATCCACAGGAAGAATCATGGCACGAGTACACACCCGGCGGAAACCTTAAGTACGAAAAGAAGCTGAAGGTTGAATATGAGGATCCGGACACAGGTTTGTATTCACCTGTAAAGACGGAAAAAACTGAGGAATACATATCCACCTTTGATGAGCATGAAAATGAACTTTCTTTAGACATGTATGAAAACGGCGAGAAAACAGACTATTCAAGAAAAGGTTCATATAAATATGATGACCAGGGCAGGATGACCTATGAGTTCCACGGCAATTACTACGAAGGAAAATTGAGTGAAAACACAGAGGGCTGGTATGAATACGACGAAAACGGATATCTTACCCACAAGAAACTAAAGGGATACAGCACATCATCTTTTGGAAGCTACAAGCCGGAAAGCGTTCCCATGTGCGAATACTTTTTTGTAAATCAATACAGCTACCACAATAATGGCAAAGTAAAGGAATGTGTGCGGTATTATTACAAGAATGAATTCTACGAGCGTGACTGGCAGCCAGATCTTCTTCGCCTTGCTGATATAGAGGAAGCCAAACAGCCAAAGAAACCTGTCATTGTTCCCGACCCCATGAATGATGGAAAAGATTATGTTGAAGAAATCCGTTTTGAATCTTCATCAAAATACATCGGCATAAACAACAACTTCTGGGGTGTAGTTGCAAATACTACGGCTCCGGTTTACGAAAACATTCAGCACAAGTTTGGAGACGAGCCTGCGTTCACCATGAAAAAAGGTGATGCGGTAAAGCTTCATGCAGTGTCCAAGGACGGTTACCAGTACGGCTCCGGGGACTTTTTCCACAGATGGAAGATTGAAACTGATGACGGCAAGACTGGCTGGATATCGGGACATGACCTAATTCCAGTCGGCATGAGGAATGATGTTCCTCCGATATATGCAAATTATTTTGTCGTGGTCGGAAGCTATCCAGGATACCTGATGGATGCAGGAAAGTTTACCCTTTGTGTAACGGGAAGCAGTTATGGTTCCATGGGATTTTACAATGGAGACATCCGCTATGACACAGGCATGACAGGCGACACTCCATTCTATATGGAAGGATTTGTTGTAAGCCGGACAGACAGGAAGCGTGCCTATCGCTGGAATGAAGAGGGGGGATGCTTTGTGTCAGAGTATTACGAAAAGGCAAAAGATTCCGACCAGTGGAAGCTTGTTGAAACAAATGAAAGTTCTACAAGTGAAAATGAAACAATACTTCGCATAAAAGGATATTATTATTCAGAAGAATACTATGCGGCAAAGAACGCCATAGAAGACAACGACATGGATCTGCTTTCAAAAGTTATTGCAAGCGGCTACAAGGCAGACACGATGGAAGAAGACCAAAGTTTGCTTCTCTGCGCCATCAGAAACAATAACCAGACCGCCTTGGACATGATGCTTGAAAACGGATTCTCCCGCTATGTGTATGTTCCGGGAGAAGAAGATGTGTACATGGTGGACATAGACGAATGGCGTTGATGTCATTCAATCTCTATCACAGTTTATATTATAAAGTAAAAAGTCATATTTGTCTTGAAAAAATTCCTTTACACCCCTATACTGTTATAAAAGAGTTTTTTAGGAGCATACCATGAAGTTAAAGAATCCTGCCTTGATTTTAACCTTTCTCGCACTCAGCACATTCCCCATATTCGGACAGAATGCCGGACCAGAGGTCGGGCCAAAGGTCGGGGATGTGATTATTAAAAATGTTAATGTGGATGGCAAACCAACTCCAAAACTTGTGGGTGTTTATTCATTTTTTGAATACACAAAGGATGGAAAAGAATTATATGGCATTGAACTGGACTCTCGAGAATTTTTAAATGAATATGACTCAAAGGGAAATGCAGTACATAAACTCCTGGTCACTTCAACAGGCCAAACAGAATCTTGGAGAGAGTTTGATAAAAATGGAAACATAACACACTGTACGGTAATCAGTAACATAATAGGCGATATGGAATATTGGCGGGAATATGACAAAAAGGGAAATATGATATACGACCATCGAATCGGTGAAGAACTTGGTGATTATGAATATTGGTACGAATATGACAAAAAAGGAAACCAGATTCATTACAAAGTTTCCACAGGCTTTGAAAAATGGTTTGAGTATGATTCAAAGGGAAACTTAATTCATGTTTATACATCCGACGGATATGAAGAATGGTACGAATACGATAAAAAAGGAAACAAAATCCATTACAAAGAATCAAGTGGTTTTGAGGAATGGTGGGAATATGATTCCAAGGGTAACATGATATATTCAAAAAACAACACTGGCCCTGAAGAATGGTACGAGTATGACAAGAAGGGAAATGAAGTCCATGCAAAATGGACTTTTGATGATTTTGAATATTGGAAAGAGTATGATTCCAAAGGAAATGAGACACATATAAAGTATGCTTCCGGAACAGAGATATGGTACGAATACACTTTCCACTCCAACGGAAAAGTTAAGACAAAAACAAGTTACATGGCCATCCAATAATAAAGGTGAATCGATATGAAGGAATATTCAAGGGAAGAAATCAGGGTCATGCTGTGCCGCTATCATAATCTGGATGGGGCGGAAGATTTTTACGGAAAGAATGGTGCTGAAAAAATCATGAAGAGGATTGGGACCATCCAATATGACCCCCTGAATGTTGTCTCCCGAAATGCGGATTTGGTTTTGCATGCTAGGGTAAAAGATTATCACGAGGAACATCTTTTCGATTTGCTCTATAAAGATCACAAGCTGGTAGACGGTTATGACAAGGAGATGTCCATCTACACTGTATCGGATTTTGGGGGCTTTGGTTTTGTACGACGTGAAAGCAAAAACATGATGCTTGCGATATTGAACTGGCGGCATCAGATGGCGGCTCTGGACATTCTTGATGAGGTTCTGGCCTATGTTGAGGAAAACGGAAAAACCAGCACAAAGGCTCTTTCGATTGGCAAAGTCCGCAACAACAGTAACTGGGGGCACAAGAAGCTTTCAAGCGCGGCATTGGATTATCTTTTTAATACCGGAGTCCTGTCGGTAGCAGAAAAAAGCGGAACCCACCGATACTTTGATTTGACGGAAAGGGTGGTTAAGAAACTGGACGGCACAAGGGAAAATTTTTACTCAGACCCCAACATGAGTGAAGAGGAATTCTACGAATGGTATGTTGAGCGCAGAATTAAATGTGTCGGATTGGTGTGGAACAAAAGCGGAGGAATCTGGCTGGGACATTATCTTGGCAATTCGGAGCTCAGGACAAAAACAATTGCATCTCTTGAAGAAAAAGGACGAATCAAAAAAATAGCGATACAGAGAATAAAGGAACCGTTTTACGTTCCAAAGAATTTCAGCAGATACATGAATGCACCCGCACCAGAAGATTACGCTAGATTCATTGCCCCATTGGACAACCTGATGTGGGACAGGCAGATGCTTCAGAAGCTTTTTGATTTTGAATACCGCTGGGAAGTTTATACGCCCGCGCCAAAACGTAAGTATGGATATTATGTCCTTCCTGTTTTGTACAACGGAAACTTTGTTGCCAGATTTGAACCAGATTATGCAGGCAAAACCGGAAAATTCATCGTTAAAAACTGGTGGTGGGAAGATGGTGTAAAGCCCGACAAAAAAATGCGCTCTGCAATCGAAAAAGAAATGAAACGATTTGCAAATTTCCTTCAAGTGGAAAACTCGGCGGATAATGTGAAAAAAACTTTGTCATGCTGAACTTGATTCAGCATCTTATCATACCTGATTAAGATTCCGGATCAAGTCCGGAATGACACTATGCAACTATAAGTCACATTCAATCGTAATCATCTTTGTTGAAAAACCGTTCCGCTCATAAAAACGCATTCCATCTTTATTCATCGGGAATACCTGCGTGCGGAAAAACTCTGCTCCCTTTTCCCTGCCATATTCTTTTGAGGCATTCAACAGCATGGTACCGGTTCCCTTGCTCCGTAAACTTGATGTGACCACCAGATCCTGGAGATAAATGTTTGTCTGTGGTTTAAGGCATGAAACGGCCTTTGCCTTTTGGAGCATGACATGTGCAAAGCCAATTACCTTTCTGTCATCTTCTGCCACAAGCATGACCTGATTTTCGCTTGCCAGTATTTCTTCCAGCTGCCTTGAACGTGCACCCTTTGGACTCAGGACAAAATGTTCGCTCTGATACATGACGCCATCTTTTTCAAGCTCGGTGTAAAGTTCCTCAAGCACTTCAAAATCATCTCTGACTGCCTTGCGTATTGTGACCATCTTTTTTTCTCCCATGTAAAATCATTCACATTATAGCACACAAATCTACAAAAGCAACACTCGGACAGTTCCATTTTTTACAAGAACAGAAAATAAAAAATTCATATATTTATTCCAACAGTTCAAGAAAAAGGAGATTCAATATGGAAACTCAAAGAATTACTGAACATCCTATACTGGGAGTACCTGAAAAAGGTGCCCTCGTAACATTCACTTTGGACGGAAAAGAAATGCAGGGCTACGAAGGAGAACCCATTGCGGCTGCCTTGCGTGCATCTGGAATTCTAAAACACAGGGAAACTGCAAAACTCCACAAACCAAGAGGCATTTTCTGCGCCATTGGACGCTGTACGGATTGCGTAATGGTTGTAGACGGTGTGCCAAATACAAGGACATGCATCACGACTCTAAAGGCTGGAATGAAGGTGCAGACTCAATACGGCTGCTCGGCTGAAAAGTCATGGTAAAGGGGACAGGAGGATTAAAATGGAAAGATATAACTTGATTGTAGTCGGTGCGGGTCCTGCTGGTCTTAGTGCGGCAATAGAAGCGGCCAAACGTGGAATGTCTGTAATGGTCTTTGACGAAAACCACAAGCCTGGCGGTCAGCTGTTTAAGCAGATACACAAGTTTTTTGGATCTAAGGAACACAAGGCAAAAATCAGGGGCTTCAACATCGGTGAGGAACTTTTAAAGGAAGCTTCTGACGTTGGAGTACAGGTAAAGCTGAACGCAACTGTAACAGGTATTTTTGAAAACAAGGAACTTACTGTAAACCATGACGGAGCAATTCAGCATTACAAGGGTGACAGTGTAATCATCGCAACCGGTGCCGCAGAGAATATGGTTCCGTTTGAAGGCTGGACTCTCCCAGGTGTTATAGGTGCGGGTGCGGCACAGACCATGATGAACCTTCACGGAGTCAGGCCCGGAAAAAGAATCCTGATGCTTGGTAGCGGAAACGTAGGTCTGGTTGTAAGTTTTCAGCTACTTCAGGCCGGATGTGAAGTTGCCGCTCTGGTTGATGCTGCTCCACGTATCGGTGGGTATGGAGTTCATGCCGCAAAGGTTGCAAGGACAGGAGTGCCTTTTTACCTTGGCTATACGATTAAGCGTGTCATTGGTGCGGAAAAAGTTGAAGGTGTGGAAATAGGAAAGGTAGACGAACACTTTAAGATTATCCCCGGTACTGAAATAAAATTTGATGTTGATACGGTTTGTGTTGCCGTAGGACTTTCGCCGATGAGCCAGCTTTTGAAGATGACCGGTTGCAAAATGGAAGACAATCCCCGTCGAGGCGGACAGGTCCCGATTGTTGACGAATACGGGGAAACTTCTGTTGAATGTCTTTTTGCAGCGGGTGATGTCAGCGGAATTGAAGAGGCAAGCTCAGCAATGATAAAGGGACGCATGGCAGGCCTTAGGGCAGCATACAAGCTTGGATATACAGAAGAATACATCATGAAGGATACCGAAGCGCTTTATGCAAAGGATCTGGAAAGTTTGCGACAGGGCATGTTTGCACCGTCAAATCGTGGAAAGCTGATTGAAAAAACGGACGAAGGAATTCCAGTTTCCATGAATCTTTTGACAAAGGGATTTGTTGCGGACGATGAAATTGAACTGTATCCGGGAGTTACGCATCAAAAGGGGATTCATCCTGTAATTGAATGTACACAAAACATTCCGTGTAATCCGTGTCAGGATGCATGCATTAAAAACTGCATCAAGATTGGTGCATGCATTACATCGCTTCCAGTGGTTGCTAAAGAAAACTGCGGATGTTCTGGATGTGGCATGTGTGTCGCAAGCTGTTCAGGGCAGGCAATATTTCTTGTGCACGAAGATTTTGAACCTGGATTCACGAGCATTACCCTGCCTTATGAATTTCTTCCTCTGCCGGAAAAGGGAACTGTTGGGAAGGCACTTAGCCGTAGCGGAGAGGTTCTTTGTGATGCGGAAATTGTCAGCGTAAAGAGCGCGGGAGTATTTGACCATACCCATCTTTTGACGATGAAGGTTCCGAATGAATTTGGTTACAAGGCCAGATTCTGGAAGTTGGTTAAGGAGTAAACAGATGATGAATGACAGAAGCAAAGATATTGGTGATTTTTTTCCGATGCCGGATGATGACATGATAATCTGCCGGTGTGAGGAAATTACAAAAGGTGAAATCAGAAAAGCGGTTCATGACGGAATGTTTACCATGCAGGAAATCAGGCGCTATCTGCGTGCTGGCATGGGATTGTGTCAGGGACAGACATGTTCAAGACTTGTAAAGGGAATTGTGGCGGCGGAACAAAAGGCAAGTCCTGCGACAATTGCACCCGCTACAAGCCGTGGACCAATCAGACCAACAGAAATGAAGACCCTTGCTTCGGAGGTATTGTAATATGATGACAAAGGCTGACGTAATAGTAATAGGTGCAGGAATAGTTGGAAACGCAACAGCTTATTATCTTGCCAAAAAGGGAAAGAGCGTAATCGTTTTGGAAGCGAGTGACTATATCGGTAACGGAGGTTCATCGCGGAACGGTGGTGGTGTACGGCAATCAGGACGAAATCCAAAGGAACTGCCCCTGATGAAATGGGGTGTCCAAAACCTTTGGCCCACACTTAGTCAGGAACTCGGCGTTGATACGGAATACACTCAGGAAGGAAACCTGCGTCTTGGCAAAAACGAGCAGCACAGGGCAATTCTACAAAAGCTTGCGGATGGAGCCAATGCCTGTGGTGTTGAAGTCAAGATGATTGATGCGGCAGAAGTCAAGAAAATCAATCCCTATCTGAGTGATGAAGTTACTTGCGCCTCCTGGTGTCCGACAGATGGTCATGCAAATCCGCTGACAACAACTCTGGGATTTTATAAGAAGGCGCGTGAGCTTGGTGTGGATTTTATTACAGGTGCTCCAGTGACACGAATCATCACAAAGGCGGGAAAGATAAGTGGAGTAGAAACTCCGGAGCAGATATTTGAAGCGGAAACCGTAGTAGTTGCGGCCGGATACGAAAGCAATGCAATTCTGGAAACAGTCGGCATTTCAATTCCGATGAAAAAGCATGCTGTGACATGCCTTGTAACGGAAGCGGAACCTCAGATGTTCAGGCAGATGCTAGGTACTGCAATGGCAGACTTTTACGGACATCAGACTAAGCATGGTTCTTTCGTCATGGGCGGTACCGATGGTTTTGATGAGTGTCCTTCAAGAATTGACGATTCATATCCCTTGGTCGGTTCAAGCATGGTGAGTGCCACAAGCCGTGGAATCCTTGGATATTTCCCCATGCTGGAGAATGCCAAGATTGTCCGTGCGTGGGGTGGTTATGCGGATTTCTCAGTAGATGCCGTTGCCACCGTATCAAAGTGCGATGAGGTACCTGGCCTTTATATTGAATGTGGATTTACAGGGCATGGTTTTGGAATTGGACCTGCCGCCGCCTATAATATTGCGGAATTGATTTGTACAGGTTCATGTCCTGCCGATATAAGTCCGCTAAGATACAACAGGTTTAAGCCTGCGAAATAAAGTGCGATGGTGTTTGACAAAAGTATGATTTTCCTCCATAATAGGCTCAGAGACGCAATGGTGCGTGATTAATTTTCACGGATCATCGCGTCTTTTTTTTATTTTGCCATCATGGGGTCTTTCATGCAGGAAAAAAACAGGGAAAAACTGATTTCCATTCAGCCGTATTTTGTAATGGAAGCAGATGACTTTTGCCAGCACGTTCTTATTGAAAACGGAATATCACATTTTTTCAGCTTTTCAAATAAATCAGCGCAGGACATTACGGTACCGCTTTTGGTGGACAGCTGCAGTAATTTGATTTTTGAATACAGGGATGAAACTGTCAGGACACATTTAATCGGAATAACCGTGGAAAAAAGGACCTTTTCGGTAAAGGCAAATGCAGAATATTTTGGAGTGCGGCTCCAACCAAGCTTTACAAAATTCGTCAGGGAATATCAGCCCAAGGACATCATCGGTAAAATCGTAATTCTTGATGACCTTCCTTCTACAAGGGATTTCTGCAAGATAATGGGCGTGCAGAAGGATTTCAACTCTCGCATGTACACTTTCCTTCAGGAGTACTCCAAATTTCAGAGCAAGGGAAGAGATGATACAAAAGCCGATTTGTTCAGGCAGATATCCGATTTGATCATTCAGAGAAAAGGCATTGTCAGGGTCAGTGAGCTTGAAGATCTGGCAGGATATTCTTCAAGATATATAAACAAGATTTTTGAAAAGGAATTGGGGTTGAGTGCTAAACAGCTTTGCAGTACGGTTAAGTTTCAGTTTCTTCTTTCGGATTTGAATAAAGGCACTTCAGAGAGTTTTACAAGCATAGCATCAGAATATAATTTCTATGATCAGGCGCACTTTATCCATGAATTCAAGGAATTCTCCGGCAAGACTCCAAGTGAATATGCACGGGAAGTTGAGCAAAGGAAATATGTTGATTCAATCAAAAACATATAGCCGAATAACTTGTTCCCATTTTTACAATTTATAAAATCAACAATTCTATAAACTCTGAATCAATGAATCAAATGAAACAAAGGCGTTGGATTTCAAAGAAAGTCCGACGTCTTTTTTTTATTTGAAGGAGGAATAACTATGGGATATCCAAAAATCGATTTTTTGTACCTGAACGAACAGGACATGATTGCGGCTGGAGTCAAAGACATGAAAGGCTGCATTGAAGCAATGGAAGAAATGTTTAAGCTGATGAAAGCAGGAAATTATAGAATGGGTGGAGCAAATGGAAACTCCCATGGAACAATGGTAACGTTCCCGCCCAGTTCTCCTTTTCCTGAAATGCCTGTTGATGGTCCAGACCGTCGCTTTATGGCAATGCCTGCTTATCTTGGCGGAAAGTTTGATATGGCAGGAATGAAGTGGTACGGATCAAACTGTGCAAACAAGGAGAAAGGTCTTCCGCGTTCAATCCTGATGCTGACCTTGAACGACAAGGATACCGGTGCTCCCTTGGCTTACATGAGCGCAAACATTCTTTCGGCATACAGAACCGGTGCTGTTCCTGGAGTAGGATACAAGTATTTTGCTCCGGAAGATTCAAAGGTCATCGGTGTTGTAGGTCCAGGTGTCATGAGCAAGACTGCGCTGGCGGCGGCAATGGCTGTGCGTCCTGGAATCGAAGTGATAAAGGTAAAGGGACGTGGAAAGGCAAGCCTTGAAAAATTCATTGAGGATGCAAAAAAGGATTATCCGACCGTAAAGGAAATCTATGCGGTTGATTCAATTGAAGAGGCATGCAGGGACGCTGACATCGTTTCCGTGAGCACTTCTACTCCAACAACTGGAGACACAAGCATCTATCCTTACATCAAGGAAGACTGGATCAAACCGGGGGCAATCATCAGTTCAACTGCAGCCCTTAGATTTGATGACGACTTTATCATCAACAGGGCAAGGACGGTTACGGACAACATTGCACTGTACGAGGCATGGGAAGAAGAATATGCCCCGGAAGCATTCAAGACTGTTCCGATTCCGGCAGTTCATGTTGAGGACCTGATTGCAGAAGGAAAAATGAAGCGCGAGCAGATTGATGACTTGGGCGATGTACTTACGGGAAAAATTCCGGTTCATCGTGATCCAAAGGAAATCGTTGTTTATTCGATTGGCGGTATGCCGGTTGAAGATGTGGCCTGGGGAACAATTGTTTACCGCAATGCTCTGGCAAAGGGCATCGGTACAAAATTGAACCTCTGGGAAACACCAGAATTAAAGTAGAAACAGAAAGGAGAATTTACTATGGAAAAGTTTAGTCGTGTAGAAGTTATTACTGGTATTTCAAAGATTACAGCACTTCAGAGTGCCCTTGGAAAATTTCATATCTCAGGCATGACGGTTTATCAGGTCCTTGGATGTGGAGTCCAGCACGGAACGCAGGAGTTTGAGGTTGAATCAAAGAAAGACATTCAGCTGCTGCCAAAGGAAGTCGTCATGATTGTGCTTCCGACCAGCGAGGTTGAGGATCTTATAGAATTCCTGAAGAAGGAGCTTTATACGGGTCACATCGGCGATGGAAAGATTTTCGTCTCTGATGTTACAAACATTGTCCGTGTACGTACCGGCGAAGAAGGCATGGATGCTCTGATATCCGGCGAAAAGTAGGAGGGATGATAAAATGGCAGATCAAAAGAGATTAGGTTTGCCAAGTGTCATTGCTACAGGCGTTGGCCTGATTGTTGCAACAAGCTGCTTGCTTTCAATCGGGCAGGGCGCCAGCATACTTGGTTTACCCTTCATCATAACAATGTCTATTGCATGTGCATTTAACATTCTTACGGCACTTTCGATTTGCGAGTTGAATGCACTCATGCCGAACCTTACAGGAGGCCTGGCACAGTTTACTCTGGCAAGCTGCGGACCATTCATCACAATCATCACGAACATGGGTGGTTTTATATGCTGTCAGCTTATACTGGGAAGCTCTGAGGCAGCCATGTTTGGAAACACGTTGAGCACAGTTCTTCCAGGCATTCCGGTTTCACCAACAATATGGTCGATTATACTGATTGTCGTTCTGTTTGTCCTAAACCTTTTTGGCGTTGACATGTTTGCAAAGATTCAGAACGTAGTTGCTTACGGTCTGATTATCTCGCTTGTAATCATGGGAATACTCGGATGCATCAAGGTGAATCCGGATACCCTTATTGAGCAGCCTTCAGTTCTCAGTGAGAATTTTTCGGATACGCTTTCACTTCTGGGACTTGCATTCTTCCTGTTCATTGGTGTTGAGTTCATCGTTCCAATTTCACCAAACGTAAAGAATTCCAGGAAGATAGTTCCAATCGGAATGGTATTGAGCCTTGTAATCATTCTTGTAATGCAGATCCTTATGACAATCGGTTTCAAGAATTATACAGAGTGGTCAGAACTGGGAGAGAGCACAGTTCCACATATATTATACGGGTCATTGCTTCTGGGTAACGCCGGAACAATCTGGATGTCGGTAGTTTCAATGCTTGCCGTAATCAGCACGTTGAATACAGCTATGTTTGGTGTAAGTCAGCTTTGTGCTGGTATGGCAAAGATTGGCTTGCTTCCATCGACTTTCTTAAGGAAAACTCCTGCCGGGTCACCATTTGTCGGATTGATTCTGGTTGCGGTCGTAATGATCATCCTGAATGCAATCGGGTTAACAAGCAGCGATTCACTGGTATTCCTGATCCTGACGGGATGTACCTTCTGGATTTTCTGCTACGTGATGGTCCACATCGACGTAATCATCCTGAGGAAGAAAATGCCCAAGGCTCCTAGAACATTCAAGCTGCCGTTGGGAATTGTGATTCCCCTCTTTGGTGTAATCGGAAACCTTTTCATGATCTGGAATATTGATCCGAGCTGGGAGCTTAAGAAAGTCATTTATCTGATCTTTGTCGGAGTTTCGGTCATTCTTGCAGTATACGCATTCTTCTGGTGCAAGTTTGTAATCAAGAGGCCGCTGTTCAAGGGCTATGCAATTAAGGAAGTAATGGCAATGGATACGGACCTGTATCAAATCCGCCATTATCCAAAGGTTGCCCAAAAGCTGCATCTGGAAGCGGAACCTGATGTTGAGCCTGTTCCGCCAGATACAAATACAGGAACCAGACCGGAATAGACAAAGTTTTAATTGTTCGTGGCAGGACTGTATTCTGTAAGCACTCCAGTTTATGGCCCTGCCCTTTTTTATTTGAACTCACCTTGAGTAAATGCCCGTCAGGACTTCCCTTTTCCAACGCAAGAGTCGCCGGCATGTTCCCATGCAAATCCGCCAAAAACAAAATCCTCGCCATATTCTACCCCATGTCCCATTATAAGGCAAAAACCGATATTTGTCTTGAAATAATTGAGTTATCGCCCTATACTATATTTTAGGAAAGTTTTCAGGAGGCCTACATGAAACTAAGGACCCCGATCTTGATTTTTTCATTTATCGCACTTAGCACACTCCCGCTATTTGCACAGGAGCTAGGCGATAAAATTTCCAAGAAAGTCATGGTGAAGGGCAAGCAGCTTTACAAGTGGCTTGAGTATGACCGCATCCAAGAATATGACGAAAATGAAAATCTAATCCATGACAAAGATGCCTACGGCCATGATATCTGGCTCGAATATGACTCAAAGGGAAATAAAACTCATGTAAAAGACGGTGACATGTTTGAGTGGTGGCTTGAATACGACTCTAAGGGAAATTTAATCCATGACAAAGATTCTTCCGGCGCTGAGTGGTGGTATGAATATGACTCCAAGGGATATTTAATCCATGAAAAAAAATCCACCGGAGCTGAGTGGTGGTACGAATATGACTCCAAAGGAAATAAAATCCACGAAAGAAAATCCTCCGGTTCTGAGGGGTTGTACGAATATGACTCAAAAGAAAAGAAAATCCTCGAAAGAAAACCCGACGTTTTTGAAAGTTGGTTTGAATATGACTCACAGGGAAACATGATTCATGCAAAAGATTCCACTGGCTCAGAGTACTGGCACGAATATGACTCAAAGGGAAATAGTATCCATGATAAAAATTCTTCCGGCTATGAGTGGTGGTACGAATATGACTCAAAGGAGAATTTAATCCATGAAAAAGATTCTACCGGATTTGCCTGCTGGTACGAATATGACTCAGATGGGAATGAAATTCATGGCAAAATCTCTTCTGGCTTTGAATATTGGTACAAATACACCTTCCACCCCAACGGAAAGGTAAAGACAAGGAAAAGATACGTATTGCCCTAAAGCAACAGGGGAAAAGTGTAAAAAGGTGCAAAAATCTCTTGCAGCTACAGCAGTGCGAACTGGGATGAATACAGTTTGTAGTATGGACCCAGATGTGCCATAAGCTCGTAATGTGCTCCATGTTCAACAATCTGACCGTGATCCACATAGAAAATGGTGGAACAGTTTTTGATTGTGGAAAGCCTGTGCGCTATGATGAAGCTTGTGCGCCCCTTTAGGAGTTTGTGAAGCCCCCTCTGCAAAAGAATTTCCGTTTCCGTATCGATTGAAGATGTTGCCTCGTCAAGAATCAAAATCTTTGGATCAGCAAGCAATGCACGTGCAAAAGAAATAAGCTGCCTCTGTCCCACGCTGAGCCTAGAGCCCCTTTCATTTACTTCGGTATTGTAACCGTCTTCCATCTGCATGATAAAGTCATGTGCGCAAACTGTTTTGGCGGCTTCCATTACCTGCTCGTCGGTGGCATCCATGTTTCCGTAGCGTATGTTGTCCATGATGGTTCCCTTAAAGATAAAGCTGTCCTGCATCATTACACCCATTTGAGTACGAAGGGATTTTATCGTGACATCCTGAAGGTCATGCCCGTCCACAAGAATCTGTCCGCTGTCTGGATTGTAGAACCGGCTCAAAAGGTTTACGATTGTGGATTTTCCAGCACCAGTAGGCCCAACAATGGCAACACTTTCTCCAGGTTCAATGGTAAAGTTGATGTCATCCAAAACCTTGACACCTTCGTCATAGCTAAAGTTCACGTTCTTGTATTCAACTTTTCCGACAATCTTCGGAAGCTCACCGGCACCTTCCTTGTCCTTTATCAGAACAGGTTCTTCCATTGTTTCAAAAATACGTTCCACATAAGAAACCGCAGTCAAAAGATTGTTGATGAAATCCGCAAGTGTGGTTATCGGCTGCCAGAAACGGCTGATGTATGCAGTAAATGCAATCAGGGTACCCACGGTCACCCCGCTGAATCCAATTTGAATCCAGTGTATGCCCAGAACAAATGCCGCCGCCATTGTTGCAGTTGAGATCAGCTGAACAAAAGGTCCCATCAAAAATGCAACCGAAACCGCCTTAAGCCATGCCGTACGATATGCGGAAGACAGATTGTTGAAAATCCTGATGTTTTCATTTTCACGCACAAAGGATTGGGTTACGCGTATTCCGTTTATGCTTTCCGAAATGTATGCGTTCAAGTTGGACTGCTTGTTGCTTTGAGCACGCCATGCTTTTCTCTGACGCTTCTTGAGGATAAAGACATAGGCAATGAAAATCGGAAGCCCGCAAAGAACCACCAGAGTAAGCGGAAGGTTTATGGTGAACATAAAGATGATGATGAAAATAAGCGAGCACAAATCTGTTATCGTGTTGACCAAACCATTGCTCAAAACATCCGAGAGGTTGTTTACGTAATTAACTATGCGAACCTGAATCTTTCCGTGTGGCCTTGAGTCAAAAAAGGAAAACGGCAGTTTAAGTATATGTGAAAAAAGATCCGAACGTAAGTCATGTACGATGCCCTGTCCGATTTTCGTCATTATGCTGATCTTAAGCTTTAATGCAAGGGCTGTAAAAAGGGAGATTCCCAAGGTGCATCCGGCTAGAATCAGTATTGTTTTAAAATCCTTGCTGGGTATGGCTTCGTCCATTATGATTTTGAGGAAGTACGGATAAAGCATTCCAAGCGCCGCTGTCACAAGCATTAAAATGATGACTCCAACCATTGCCTTTGAATGTGGCTTTACGTATTTTGTGAGCCTTCTGAGCTGGCCGAAATCGTAGCTGTCCTCGTAGGTTTCATCTATATCGTATCTGTTTCTTGCCATCTTAGTTTCCTCCGGTGCTCTCTTGATCTTCTGTAAATTCACCGTACTGATGGTGATAAACTGACGAATAATAACCGCCCGCTTCTATCAACTCCTTGTGGGTGCCGCGTTCAATTATTTTTCCATCGTTCATGACCAAAATCTGATCGCAGTCCTTTACCGACGAAATCCTATAGGCAATGACAAAGAGCGTCCTGTTTTCTGAAACCGATTTAAGTGACTCCTGAATCAATGTCTCGGTCTCCATGTCCACCGCAGAAGTAGTGTCATCAAGAATGATTATGGCAGGATCCTTTAGCAATGCACGTGCAAGAGATATCCTCTGTTTTTGTCCACCGGAAAGGCCCACTCCCCTTTCACCAACCATCGTGTCATAACCGTCCGGCATTTCCCGTATGAACGAATCAGCATCTGCAAGTTTTGCCGCCGCCTCCACCTTTTCAAAAGGACAGTCGGGATCACCGTATGCAATGTTGCCCTCGATTGTGTCGCTGAAAAGAAAAACGTCCTGCATTGCCATACCGATGTTTTCGCGCAGATTGTACATGTCCATCTCACGCACATCAGTTCCGTCAACACAGACAGAACCATCGGAAACATCATAAAAGCGGCACAAAAGATTCATCACAGTAGTTTTTCCGCTTCCCGTTCCACCGATTATTCCGACCGACTTTCCCTTTTCCGTCTTAAAGCTTATGTCGTGAAGGATCTCCTCTCCGTGTGTTGAATATGACACATTCTTGAATTCAACCTCACCATCGATATGCTGCTTTACCACCGGATGAGATGGAAGCCTGATGTCGGGTTCAACAGAGAAGGTCTTGTAGATTTTGTCGATTGAAGCCTTAAACCGCATGGCATCGTTTATGAGCCAGCCCAGCATCCTGAGAGGGTTTGTAAGCATCCACAAGTATCCGTTAACAGTAACGAAATTCCCCATTGTCATTTCACCGCGGATGGTTAGGTAGCCTCCGTAAATCATCAGGATGACGTTGACTACTGTTCCCAAAAATTCAAATATCGGAACATACCTCTGCCAGATTTTTGAAGCATTTATCTCGCTCTGACGGAATGCCTCATTTTCCTTTTCAAAACGGTTCCATTCAAATTTTTCCTTGGCAAATGCACGCACCACACGATTAGCCGCAATATGCTCCTGAACATAAGCGTTCAAACTTGAAAAGCATTGCCTTACTCCGGCAAACGCAGGTCCCACTGCCTTCATCTGAAGGAATACGACAAGGGCAGTAAACGGGAGGACAGCAAGGAACATAAACGCAAGCTTTACGTTCACAAAGAAAATCATCACCACGGCAGAAAGAAGCCAAATGCAGTTTCTGAAGACATTGTAAATTACAAATGCAACAAAATGACGCACGGCATCCATGTCACCAGTCTGACGGCTCATCAAATCACCGGTGCGGTTGTTATTGTAAAAGGCAAAATCCTCATGCAAGAGTTTCCGGTAAACAGCATCCCTCATGTCAAAAAGGACACCCTGACTGGAGCGTTCAAAAAGCATCTGAGCAAGGTACTG
The DNA here is from genome assembly GCA_016281495.1 of Treponema sp. Lineage (GTDB taxonomy): Bacteria > Spirochaetota > Spirochaetia > Treponematales > Treponemataceae > Treponema_D. Next base: position 55,661 of record JAEEIU010000012.1, read on the forward strand.
GAAACCCTCACGGAAAATACACACTCCAAGAAGAATGGCAACACATTTCCATAAATAGTCGTAGCGACCACCGATGATTACATTATCCACAAGAAAACCGGACACCTTCGGATTTATAACGGCCATGGCAGAAACTACAGTGATAATAAAAAGCCCGATGAACATTTTTCCACCATGCTTTCTTAGAAATGAATAAAACCATTTAAATGCAGTCATTCAATCTCCTAAATTCAAGATGTTAATTCAATTTAATCTTATACGCTATCAGACATAAAAAACAAGTCATTTTTTGCCTTTAGCTTACAATTTTTTGCTATTTGAATATAATGTGATATTGTGATATACATAGAAAGAATCATTATTCAAGGAGCGGATCATGTACAACAGACAGTTCCCGGATTACAACAACTGCCTTGTAAATCTTGCCAACTCGATATTGAAAAAATTTGGGGCCAAGACCACGGCTCAAACCTTACCCCTGGCAGACAAATATCTTTCGGGCAATTACAAGAATGTGGTCATTTTTCTTTTGGATGCCCTGGGAACTTCAATTATGGAAAAACATTTGGATGCAGACGGATTTTTCCGCAGTCATTTTGCAGGTTCATTTAATTCAGTTTATCCTCCGACAACAGTTGCCGCAACCACTTCCTTGATGAGTGGCCTTTATCCCAATGAACACGCATGGTTGGGATGGGACATCTATTATCCCCAGTTGAATAAAACTGTAACCGTATTCAGAAACACAGATCAGCTTTCAGAAAAAGAAGGTGCAAAACCAAGCGCAAAAGATTCCAGTGACAATCCATTATGGACGATTGATTCCCTGAACAAACCGCTACCCGTCGCAGATTTTAAGGTCGGTAATAAATTCACTCCATATAAAAGCATAGTCGACAAGATTAATGACGCAGGGGGAAAAGCTTATTTTTCTATGCCGTTTCTGCCGCCCTATCCAAAAGATCTTGAAGCCATCTTTAGCCGCATAAAAAAACTCTGTGATGAAGACGGTCAAAAATTCATCTACTCATACTGGAACGAACCAGACACTACAATGCACAAAACCGGAACAACAAGCGATGCCACACACGAAATGATTACATCACTCGAAAAACGCATCCAAGAATTGACCTCCACACTTTCTGACACACTGTTCATAATAACCGCAGACCACGGACACATGGACAGCAAGAACTTATGCATACTTGATTATCCAGAAATCATGAACTGTCTTAAGCAAGTCCCCTCAATAGAGAGCAGGACCTTGAATCTTTTTGTAAAGGACGAATGCAGGAAAAACTTCCCGTCTCTTTTTAAGAAAAACTTCGGCGATGTTTTTCTTCTTTTAACAAAGGAAGAAGTTCTTGAGCAAAATGTATTTGGTCCAGGAAAAAATCACTCCGGCCTTACAGGCATGATAGGAGACTTTATTGCTTTTTCCATTTCAAACACTTCAATCTTCAACACTCATTATCAGGCACAGGTTGAAAAGGGAAACCACGCAGGCCTTACACCAGAGGAAATCTCCATACCATTGATTGCAATTGAATGCTGATTACGCTTCCAAATAAATCAATTGAGCCTGAAAATCACCCCAGTCGCGGTGGATTGGAATTCCGGCGTTCATGATTGTTGAACCAGAAAGCTTGAGTGTAGGATATTTTTCCTTATCCTCGTCCGGCCATGAAATCGTATAGGTCCTGTTTTCATCGAGTCCGGGAATTTTCATCATTCGTGTCTTATAGTTCGGGTGGTTGAAAATCTGCACAAAGGTTACGAAGGCATGAGTCTTGTCACGGCTTATGCTTGCCCATGCGTCATATTCGTTGTTTTCCGCAGCAGAGGCAATTTTATAGTAGTCTCCTTCACGCACAAGCGGACTGAATTTCTTGTACAGTTCAATCTGACGAGGAATCATCTTCCGGTCTTCTTCACTCAACTTTGTAATGTCCAGTTCATAGCCAAAGGTTCCGCTCAAGGCAACATAACCCCTTGTCTTGAATGGAGTCGTCCTTCCGCAGGCATGATTGGGACAAACGCTGACATGAGCACCCATCGTTGAAAGCGGATAGACAAGCGCCGTCCCTTCCTGAATCGCCAGCCGTTCAAATGCATCGGTGTCATCGCTGCACCAAATTTGCGGACTGTAATAGAACATTCCTGGGTCAAAGCGTGCTCCTCCACTGGAACAGTTTTCCAAAAGCAGGTTCGGAAAATCCGTAATGAGTTTTTCCTGCATGCTGTAAATGGCAAGCACGTATCTGTGATTGAATTCCCCGATTTGATCAGCAGGCAATCCCACACTTCCGATATCGCAGATGTGACGGTTCATGTCCCATTTTACATATTCAATGTTTGCAGAACGCAGCACAGCCTCGATGGAATCCATTATATGGTCGCGCACTTCTTTTCGTGTAATGTCCAGAACATACTGACAGCGGGCCATTCCAGGTTCACGTCCCTTGATTTGAATTGCCCAGTCCGGATGAGCTCGGAACAGATCAGAGTCTGGGGAAACCATCTCCGGTTCAAACCATATTCCGAATTTCATCCCAAGTGCATTTACACGGTCAACAAGATTCTTTAATCCGCCCTTAAGCTTTTCCTCATTAACGGTCCAGTCGCCCAGGCTTGTGTCATCAAAACTTCTTTTTCCAAACCATCCGTCATCCATTACAAGCATTTCGATTCCGTCTTTGTGTGCTTCCCTTGCAATGTCCAGGAGCTTTTCCGCATCAAAATCAAAATACGTTGCCTCCCAGTTGTTTATCAGGACAGGACGCATCTTATTCTTGAAAGGTGAGCGGATGATGTGGTTCCTGTAAAGGTCGTGGAATGCATGGCTCATGCCGTTAAGTCCATTCTCGGAAAAAACCAGCACGGCCTCCGGTGTTTCAAAACTTTCTCCATTGCAGAGCTTCCATGAAAAGTTTTCCGGGTTGATCCCGATTGATGTCCTGAGCGCGTCAAACTGATTCCTCTGAACCTGTGCCGTAAAGCTGCCGGAATAGATGAGGTTTATTCCATAGGCGTTGCCGCTGTTCCAGTCTGTATTGTGTCCGACTATCGCCATAAACGGATGTTCCTGGTGACTTGTGACACCCCTGGTGCTGCACGTCTTTTGAATGCCCATGTGAACCGGATGACGCTCTAGGTGGCGTTCCCTTCCCCATGCTCCGTTCAGCGTGATGATGTCGTAACTGTCGTTGTCCATGTCAAACGATGCGGAAAATGCTTTTTTAATGTAGACCGGATTTTGTGCATTTGAAGTGATTTTTGCAGAACGAACGATGGCATCCGTATCATCAAAAACTGTGTAATAAAGTTCGGCGGTAACTCCAAGCACTTCGTCAGACATCGTTATCCTTAGGGTCTGTGATTTTGCATTACCTGAATCAAAAACACATGGAAGCCCTGAAAATTTGTTTGTGCCGCCGGATATTTCGTAGGATTTGTATTTTAATTCAACCGCATTGTTTCCGTTTGAATCAGTTATGGCAAGGGCAGATTCCCTAAAGTCGCCAACTCCGTCCGTTGGATATTCCTGTGGAAGAAAATCAAGAAGACCAAGCTTTTCGCGGAATACAGGAGAATCAGAAAAACCATATTCCTTTTGACGAGTTAAATAAGAAACGTCATCACAAGCAATTTTTTTTCCGTAATAGCAGTGGGCAACATAAGCCCTGTCGGAAATAAAAATGCAGTAAGTTGAATGAGCCGTATCCAGCCTGAAAAGTTTTTTTTCCTCGTCAAAAGAAATCATGCCCCGCCTCCTAGAATCTTCCTTCGTCCTTGTCCAGGGCAGAAAGCTCGTTGTGGTCCTTTATGTATTTGATTGTTTCATCAATGGTGGTAAAGCAAAGGCCTGTTACAGTATCCGCACAGCCGTAATAAATTGCAATGCGACCTGTGGCCTCGTCGGTTAATGCCGCAACAGGGAAACATACGTTCGGGACAAAGCCTGTCGTTTCGTAAAGCTCTTCCGGAGTGAGCATGTAATCACCGCATCTGTATTTTACAATTGAAGGATTGTCTATGTCCAAGATAGCCGCAGAGAATGAATAGATGTAACCGGAGCAAGTCTGGCATACACCGTGATAGAACATGAGCCAGCCTTCGTCAGTTTCAATTGGAGCAGGACCGCAGCCAATCTTGAGTCCCTGCCACCAGCCGTCACCACCCTTCTGCATGACAAGACGGTGTTCTCCCCAGTACTTCAAATCAGGAGACTGAGAAAGAAGGATGTCACCAAATGGAGTGTGGCCTGAATCGCTTGGACGTGAAAGCATTATGTATTTGCCGTTAATCTTACGCGGGAAAAGAACCGCATTCCTGTTGAACGGGAGGAATGGATTTTCAAGTCGGGTAAAATCCTTGAAGTCTTTTGTAGAGGCAATACCGATTGCGGCACCGTCAAAATCACCGCACCACATGATGTAGTATGTTCCTTCGATTAACACACAGCGGGGGTCATAGGCATACAGGGGATCATGGGGCTTACCGTCAGGATCATGCATGTGGATTTTTTCCCTCTGGAATTCCCAGTGAATGCCGTCATCAGAATCACCAAGATAAAGGAATGGTCTTGCATGTGCGTCTTCGGATCTGAAGACACCCTTGAATTTTCCGTTGAACGGAACAACAGCACTGTTGAAAATGCGTCCCATGCCGGGAAACGGATTACGTCCGATTACAGGATTCTCGCTGTAACGCCATATTGGCAGCCACCAGTCCTTTGGTTTTTCCTGCCACGGAATATTTGGCAAATTGCCACCACTGATGATTTTACTCATATAATTCTCCTCAAAAAATAGGCTTAGCTAAGTCAGCCCGGATTTCAAATATATCATGTTTCATCTTTTTTTTCTACGCGCACCACAAGGAATGGAATGCTATTCTTCTAAATCCATATGAAGAATCACTTTCAGGATAAGCTTCCTTATAAAATGATTAAACCCGATAAATCATGTCTCTGTCAAAATGCAAACGGGTTTTCCTGAGGCTTGCAGAATGCTTTTATTTAATCCGCGTCCTTCTTTTTTAAGGTGAATTTTGATTCGGTTCCCTGAATGAGCTTTTTGAAGTTTTCCTTATGCCTGAATACAACAAGCAATGCAGAAACCGCAGAAATGATTATGACAACGATGCTTTCCGCACCAAGCAGGGCAAGAACAACCGGACATGTAACGGAAGAAATGCACGAAGCGACAGACATGTACCTTATCAATCCAAGAAGAATAAGGAATACGGCCATTGCTATGAGCGCCATCCTCCAGTCCACAAACCATATTGTTCCATAACCTGTCATAAAGGCTTTTCCACCTTTAAATCCGTACCACACAGGGAAGCAGTGTCCCAGCATGGCAAACAGGCCTGTAAAAGCCGCACCAAACTGCCCCATGCCATACAGTTTTCCAAATGTAATCATTGCAATTGATACAGGAATTACAGCCTTGATGATGTCTGACAGCATGACAAAGACTGCCCAGCCGTTAAGGCCATATACCCTCTTGAAGTTTGTAAAGCCAGGGTTACCGCTTCCAAGAGTCCTGATATCCTGCTTGTATTTAAGTTTTGAAATAACTATTGCGGCATTTATTCCACCGACAAGATAAGCTGCAATCGCAAACACTGCACAAATGACATAGAATTTTACATCCATCAGTTTACCACCAGAATAAAGTCGTACACGTTTTGTCCACCAAAGCTTTCATATACTTCAAGCCTAGGATAGTTTTCTTTTGCATATGCTGCAATGTCCTTTGAAACAGCCTCGTCACCAGTTTTTCCCCTTAGGATTATAAGAGAAGAATAATCACCTGGATTCATGAGCTTTAGTGCCGCCAATGTCGTGTCATAGCAGTCAGTATCAGAAGACACGATTTTTTTACCGAGTATTCCGATGTATTCCCCTTCGTTAACTTCGATGCCATCCATCTGGGTGCTGCGTATGCTTTTTGAGATTTCCGCTGTAAGTGTTCCCGCCATGGACTCGTTCATGTTTTGTTCAATTGAATCAGCATCATCTGAATCAAGGTCCAGCATTGAAAGTACGGAATAGCAGTCGCCGATGTTCTTAGAAGGAATGACCCTAACGTCAGATTTTTTATAAAGCTCTGCGGCCTGATTTGCGGCAAGGATAATGTTCCCGTTATTTGGCAGCACAAAAATTGTATCTGCATTTGCCTTATCAAAAGCTGCAATAAGATCGCTTGCAGAAGGATTCATGGTCTGGCCGCCGTCAATGATTACGTCAGCTCCAAAATCAGTCAGTTCCTTTTTTATACCCTCACCGTTGGCAACAGCAATAACCGCATATTTTTTGCGTTCCTTAGACTTTGACTGCTCATTGGCAACCACTTCGTTGTGCTGAAGCTGCATGTTTTCAATCTTTACCTTTAGGAATTCTCCAAATTGCTGGCAGTATTCAAGAACTTTCTGCGGTGTCTTTGTGTGGACATGCAACTTGACTATGGTTCCGTCCTTAAAAGCCACGATTGAATCACCGAGTCCCTTCAGGAAATCAATGAGGCCATTTACATCAAATTCATCAGGATTGCACTTGCTGTTCTGAAGGCGCACAAGAAGTTCCGTACAATATCCAAAGCCCAGCTCACTGTCGGCCGTAAAAAGATCTACATTTATTGAAGCAGAAGGTTCAGGAGCCGTAAGACTGGCTGTTGATTTTTTTCCTGTCAAACCGTTTTGCATTCCTTCGATTATGTACACAAGTCCTGCCCCACCAGAATCAACCACACCTGCCTGCTTTAAAACTTCAAGCTGCTCGGGAGTCTTTTCCAGGGCCTTTTTCGCTTCCTTAATGCCACATTCCAGAATTTCTTCTATACAGTTGAATTCCTTTTCGTTAATGGCATTGGCGCTTTCTTTTGCAACAGTAAGAATGGTGCCTTCTGTAGGAGTTATAACAGAACCATATGCGCGGGCAACACCCAATTTACATGCGTTTTCTATATCGCTTATACTTGCAGTTTCCAGTCCCTTGAGTCCGTCTGCAATACCTGCAAACAGCTGTGAAAGGATTACGCCGGAATTACCTCTTGCAGAAAGAAGCATGTTATGGGCAATGCTTTCGGCTGTATCAGACACAGTTTCAGCTGAACAGTCTGTATTTGCACCGCCTTTTATCGTAAGGTACATGTTGCTTCCGGTATCACCGTCCGGTATGGGGAAAACATTAAGGTCGTTTACCTCATCACAATGCGACTGCAAACATTCTGCCCCGGATTTTACCATTTCAAGAAGCATGTCTCCGGTAAGAAACTTAGTATTCATTATTTAGCCTCACCAACCTTGTAAGTCACTTCTTTTCCAAATCCCCAGATTCCTATTGCATCAGGTCCGATTGAAGCTCCGATGATAGGTCCGATGTATACCATGCGGATTTCCTTGCAGCCAATCTTCTGTGAAATAAGATTCTTGATCATTTCAAGTTCTTCCGGGTTGCAATCTGCATGAGCGACATACACAGTCTCTTCGGATGGATTTTCCATTGCATCTTTTAAAAGGGAAACAATCTCCTCAAAAGAATTTGCACGTCCACGGACTTTTTTAATCGGAGTCTGGTCACCGTTAACGTCAGAAACAATAATCGGCTTTACTCCCATCAGGTTACCCAAGAAAGCACTGCTTGCCTTTACCCTTCCCGCACGTTTTAATGCATCAAGAGAGTGTACGGTTACAAACTGATTTACACGCTTTCTGACAGCCTTTATTTCTGCAACTATTTCATCAAAGCTTTTTCCGGCCGCAAGCAATTCCGCCGCATGAATCGCAAGCATTCCTTCGCCCACACTTGCATTAAGGGAATCGATGCAGCTTATTCTTGAACCAGGATATTCCTTTAGAAGCTCCTTTGAAACAACAATTCCAGTGTTTACAGAACCTGACTGTTTTGACGAACAGCCTATGTATATGATGTCACAACCTTCGTCCAGATATTTTCTAAAAATCCTCATGAACTCCTGGGCAGGAACCTGTGTCGTTGTTATCCTTTCGCCATTCCTCATGATGTCGTAAAGCTGTTTTGGTGAATATTCATCCCATGTCAGGGTAGCAAGTTTTTCTTCGCCATTATGAACAATATTCATCCTTCCATAGTCAATATCATATTTTTCAAGAAGTTCGCCGCTAAGATCAGAGCAGGAATCCGTGAGTATTTTGATTTTTTTCATAACTTTCCTCCATATATTTAATACTTGTATTCTATAATCTTTAAGCATGAAGGTAAATGTACATCGGAATAAAAGTGTGCAAATTTAGTACACTCAGACTAAAATGTCCTAAAAAACTACTTTTCCAAACTGTTCTTGATAAGAGCATCAAGCTGACCGTCAAAAAGCACCCTGATTCGTTCAAGTGAATATTTCAACTTATCCTTTGTACCAAAGCGGGCATCTTTTAGCCAGTGCATAAAAATTCCAAAAAAGGCTTCCTCATAGAATGTGCAGATGATTTCCAGATCAAGTGCGGATATTGCTTCTATGTCATACGCCTTTGATATCGCCATCATGATCAGGCGTCTAGTTTTCTCAGAAACAAATTTTGAAAGACGTTCATGTCCAACGCTTTTATACAGGTTTAACCAGACCTTTTTGTAGCTTACAGCAAGCTCTATGAAATCAAAAAAAGCTGCCTCGGTATCTGTATCAGCCCGCTTCAGCAACTCATCAATCTTGCTGTCAACAAAAGAAACGTAAACATCAACCAAATCATGAAAATGGTAGTAAAAGGTATTACGCGTTATTTCACATTCTGCAACAATGGCTCGGACTGTTATCTTATTTACAGGATACTTTTCAGCCATTTTTAATGCGCATTCATAGATTCGGTTTTTTGTATATTGCAAAGCCATTTAGATCAACTCATCAAAAGTATACAAAACTATCGTTCACACGGTCAAGTGTTTTCACTCCAATTAAGAATCAATCGTACTTGAATAAAATTTTTGTTTGTGTTATCTTGAGGACATACCAATTTTTTAAGGAGGTTTAGATAAATTATGATTGCAATGATTAACTCTTTGACCTCCGCTGTTCTGGCATAGTAAACGGAAAACCGATTACACTTTTCTTGTCCTGAAAGCGGAGCTGCATTGGAATATCTTTTTACAGATATTGATTCTTGCTTTTAGGAAAACTCAAATTGAAAACTAACACAACTATTATGGCACGCGTATCATGTGTGCAAAAGAATCTCTTTACCCTTTTGCCTTGTGGTGAGGACGGAAGTGTAAATCCAAACCAAGAAATCACAGGAAAGCTGAAGGGAAAATTTTATAACCTCAAACTGGAACCGCCGGTGGTGGGTGATTACGTGAAGGTCATCACAAATGAATATGGAGATGCCCTAATCGATGAAGTGCTTCCACGAAAGACTGCATTCAAGAGGCCGAACAGAAGCGGTCATTCAGAAGCCTTTGTAAAAAACCTTCTGGAGGAAACCATCGCCAGCAACTTTGACTATGTATTCATTGTTACATCGCTCAATCAGGATTACAGTGAAAACCGCATTGCACGTTATGTTTCCATTACGCTGCAGACCGGGGCTAAACCTGTTGTAATTCTTTCCAAGGCAGATTTATGTGATGACGTGGATCTTAAAGTAGAGATTACAAAAGCTGTTTGCGACAAGGCAGACGTAATTGCAATCAGTTCGCTGACAGGCTACGGCATTGAAAATCTTGAGCCATACATGCAAAAGGACAAGACAATAGCATTGGTCGGTTCTTCGGGTGTAGGCAAATCAACCCTGCTAAATACCTTGAACGGCGGAAGCTTGATGAAGGTGAATCAAATCAGGGACGCAGACGGAAAGGGACGGCATACCACAACCTACCGTCAGTTGTTCCAGCTTGAAAACGGTGTGTGGATTATGGACACTCCGGGCATGCGTGAAATCGGTGTACTCGACATGGAAGAAGGAATTGACGAAACCTTTTCTGATGTTACATGTCTTTTTGACCAGTGCAAATTCAACGACTGCTCCCACACAAACGAACCGGGTTGCGCTGTTCTTGCGGCACTCAAAGACGGCACGCTAAGTGATGAACGATGGCAAACCTATCAGCAGCTTCATCAGGAAAATGAATGGGGCAAGGCAAAGATGATGCAGATTGCAAAGTTCACAAGGCAGTATCAAAAGAACAGGTATCAGGGCTGGAACTTATAGGGGATAATTCATTCATTTTAGATTATCCTCCATTTTTACTATGGTCCTGATTGTTGCATTAATGTCTTTTTCAGGGATTCCCTCAAACATTTTTTGCATTATCTGGATGCTTGTCGCGTTGTTTTTCTCGCAGAACCTGGTGCACGTTTCGGTCAGAATGATGCGCTGCTTACGTTTATCAAGCTTGTCCTCCTGAAACTTTATGAAATTTTTCTTTTCGAGCTTTAGGAGGATTTGCTTGACATTTTGATGTGAGCTTCCAAGAATTTCGGACAATTCATTTAGCGTAGGAGCTTCCCTGCACATGCTGATGCATATGATTGCAAAGAACTGCTTCCAGCTGATTTCCTTCATGACGTTATCTGCCAGAGCCTGAAAGCGGTTTTCAAATGCACTTAAAAGCCCAAGCAGGAAATACTCCGGTGGAACTGCAGAAAAATCAACCTTGTCGCTTTTTATTACTTCCTCCAGCTTCATCTTATCCCTCAAGGAATGCGATAATTGGATCGATGTATTTTACATCCGAAATGTCGTAGCTGTGATCTATCAGGTTTCCCACTTCCCTTTGCTTTTCATCCTTTGAGTTCTTCAATACCTTTACAAAAGCCTTCATCGCAAGTCTTGAGCCAAACTTCATCTTTTCGTAATTGATTCCACCCTGACAGTAAAATGCCTTGATGTATTGCCTCTGTTCATCTGTCATAAGGTTTTTCATAGAAACATCTACATCCGGATTATCTATTGGACTTCCTCCAACAGCAATGACTGCAAGTTTCTTTTCCTTTAGTCCTGAAGCCTTATCCAAGAACCAATTCACCTTGACCACTTTTCCCGCCATGCACCATCCGGCATAAACAATGGCATCATACCCTTTAAAATATTCCATGTCCTTTTTCTGCACATCCTTTAGGTCAAAGATATCCGCCCTCATTCTTTCTGCGACCCATTCAGCATATCTTCTTGCAAAACCTGTCTGTGACGTGTAAACAACCAATGTTCTCATAAAGCACACCTCTTTTTGCGAAAGTTTTAGGTAATACATTACCTTTATGATAAAATGTAACATATTACCTTTTATCTGTCAACAGCAAATTTTGGATTTTTTTGATAAAAAAAAAGCAGCTGACCGTCATCTGAATCAGCTGCCATATTCAATTATTTTTTATCGCCCTTTCCGGCGACAGTATCAAACGCTTTCTTAAGGTTAAGCAGCAGAGCCCGCTTTTCCGTTAACGAAAGTTTCTTGATGTCAATTGAATCATTGTTTACAATAAGCTCATTGTTATCCGTAATCCTTACGATTTCTTTCTTTGCCTCGTTGTTTATCAAACGCAGCGGCTTATATCCTGTAACAGGTTCCGGGATTCCCTTCATGTTATAAGTGCCTGCCACGACACAATCGATGTCATCCTTTACGAGCATGTATGTATCTTCACTTATAAGGATTGAGTCCGGTTCACAGGCTGCCTCATAACGGGCTGCAAGGTTTACGTTGTTACCGATGATTGTATAGTCCATTTTCATTTCTGAACCAAAGTTACCAATCGTACAATAACCTGTGTTGATTCCCATTCGGACATGGAAAGGATTTGCAATACCCTTGTGCTTCCACTGATCACGGAATTCGATCATTGAATGCTGCATCTCCATTGCCATCATTACAGCGCGCATTGCATGGTCTTTATCTGATGTAAACTCTGGATCACCAAAGAATACCATGACGGCATCACCAACGTATTTATCGATTGTGCCGCGATATTTTTCTGCAATCTGTGCCATGCGGTCAAGATAAGAGTTAAGGAGTGATGAGATGTCCTCTGGCTCAAGAGAATCTGTTGTTGCTGTAAAATTCTTGACGTCGGAGAAAAATACTGTAAGCTTTTTGCGGTAATGCGTATCGATACTTGTATCGCGTTCACCACCTGCAATTGATGCATAGAGCTGAGGTGAAAGATAATGCTTCATCTTTTCGTTAAGGTTATTTATCTGCTCTGTGCGTTCTGCGACAGTCTGCTCCAGTGAACTGTTCATGCTTTCGATTGTAGAAATCTTGTTGCTGAGCTCTGTCCTCAGTTCATTGAATGCCTCTCCCAAACGTCCTATTTCATCGTTGATGCTGAGCTTAACTTCTTCTTCCAGATTTCCCGACCTGAAATTATTGACACCAGTCAAAAGCTGTCCCAGTGGATTAAGAATTGAGTCAGACACTTTAAGAACAACAATCGAAACAATGGCAATAACGATTATGGCAAGAAGAACATACATTATTACGGCAGTTATGAATATCCTGAGATAAGAGAACGCAGACACATAAACATGAAGTATTCCAACCAAGCCGTCCTTGTTGTCCTTAAGAATGCGGTATTCGTTCAAGCCTGATTCACTAAAGCTGATGTCCTCCATATTCGTCTTAAGGTGTGCAACCTCGTTGTAACGCTCTATGGAAATCTCCAGAGCCGCTGTCCTTACGATAGGTTCTCCGTCCACATAAACTGCAATGTCAGCCTCGATGTCCTTGGACATTTTTGTAAAGAAATCAGAATTATCCTCAAAAACAAAACGTGCCATTACAACACCGATTACTTCTTCATTACGGAGGACAGGAACAGTTGCCACATAGCACGGGAAAGGATCCTGCAGGCCATTCATGATAGAAATGGTATCGATGCTGGCGGTACCTGACAATCCCTCACGAAGCAAAAGCTGTTCATTTGCAGAAAGCTCCTTGCGGTTTGTGAACACAGAGGATTTTGTTTTTCCTACATCAGAAACAGTTTTTCCCTCTGTATCAAAAATCGTAACATAGTAGGAATCATTTTTCTCAAGCAGATCATTCAAATAGTCAGAGATACGGACAGAGCTTTTCATATCAAGTCCAATTTGCAATGACTTGTCGTTTGCAATTGTTTTTGCAAATTCATATGTCTCTGACTTTTGGTTCTCCATGAAAATTTCTGCAAGCTGAACTTTGTTCCTGATCAGGTTTACTGCATCCTTGCGGTTTGTAAAATAGAAATACACAACCGAAAAAACGCATATCAGGAGAATGATGCCGATTGAAAGCAGAATGAAAACTTTGCGAAGTCTGTTTTTAATAGAATTCCTCTTTTCAACAACTGCGTACTGGTCAATTCCAGAAACTACTTCCTGATTATTTGAATCACTCATTCCGAACTCCTCGTAATAATGTTCTGTATATCGATTTATCAAGCAATGCTAACAGGGCTGCAAGTTTTGGTCCTTTGTCAGTACCAAGCAGGAGTCTGTACATAGCAACAAATACTTCTTTTTGAAGGGCGGCAAGAGAACCATCCTCCGGCGTCTCATTTTCAGCAAGATGAAGCACATCCCTAGGGGCACGATACAAAAGGTCATTAATCTGAGCTTCAGTCTCCAGTGCAAATATCTCCCTGTTGATTACACTTATGGCTTTGCGGCAATTATCGGAGAATGAATTCCATGCTTCCTGGTTGAATACCTTAAGCAGCTGAGTTTCATTCTTGATGTTGTTATACTCGTACAGCCATTTATATGCAGCATCCAGACGCGGATAAATGTTCAGTTCCAGTTCTTCAAGGGAGCCCTCATATCCGGTCATCTTGTACAACAGGCGTGTAGCAAGTTTCTTGTCACCGTTTGCAATCTCAATGGCCATTGCAACAATCTTGAACGGAATCACGACAACAGGCGTTTCTACATGTTGTGTCGCAATCTTCCAGATACGTTTTTCAGTATCATTTGCCTGTCCGCTCCTGATCTTGCTGCAGAACATGTCCCATTCATGATAGATGCGGAAAATGCCGCTTTCAATATCAATCGTAATCGGCTTGTTCGGGGGAGTTTTGACCAAAAGCCATCGTACGATCGGAGGTTCAAGCACATCACAGAATCTGGATGCCAGAGCACGTTCTCCCAGGGCACGGGACACCTTTGAGACTCCAGGTATGCCAATGAAACGATACAAAAGTGAAAAAGGAGTTTTACCTCCGAATATCTCCGCAGCAATCCTTGTTGCAACAGAATAACTTCCTGTATCCGTCAGCTGGTTTTCTCCCGAGCTTTCAAAATTAACTGAATCATCTGACCAGCGCAATGCCCAGTTTGCCTTCCATATAAGCTTGCCCTTGAAGCCGGACATAATGTTGTAGCTTCCCTCATGGCCGCATTTTTGGCAGACATAGGTGATTGTCGTTTTTTCCTTATCATACGACTTTGTTTTTGCACTGTCACGTCCGCATTTTTCGCAATAGACTTCCAGAGGGTAATATGCCTCCCTCTGTTTTTTTACTTCATCTGTATAAGGTTGTTTGGCCGAATTGATGATGTCGAATATTTCAAAACGCTTTTCTATTGCATTCTGAATGTATTTCTTGTAATACCCAGACCTGTACTTCATTGCCTGATAATCATATTCAGGTGTAATTCCAACACGGTGCAGGCACAGTTCAAAGGTATGCATGTAATGTTCGCCATAGGAATTAAAGTTGCCGGAAAAATCCGGAACCTCACGCAGGGTTTTTCCAATATATGGCTCTACGGCATCCTTTGTCGTGTAAAAAGGTATCTTGCAAAAATGATCGTAATCATCCCAGTAATAGACAAGACGTACACGGCATCCTCTTGAACGCAGCTCGTCGGCAACAAATGAGCTTATCGCAATCTCACGCAGAATACCAAAGTGAATGGGGCATGATGGAGTCATTCCGGCGGCACAAGTAATCAGGCCCTCGGTATCCATTCCCTGTTCCTTCATATACGCGAAAAGATTTTCGACTACCTCATCAATCCAAAAGGATTTGTTCTTTAACTCGTAAATCATTCTCTCTCCGTTACCAGTACAATATATCTATAGTGGACAATGTCTCAAGAGGAACGTCCAATCCGATCTTTTCTGCCGTTGTCAGATTGAATACGATTGAAGGCATTCCTGTAAACACCTGTTCAAGCGCACGTGGCATTTCTCCTGATAAAATCGCCGCTATTTTGTCGGCATTGTACAAACCGATTTTCTCCGTTTCAAGCGAAGATACTCCCATAAGGATTCCGTCCTTTACGCGAATCTGTCCTTCAAGTGCAAATGATGGAATCTTGTATTTGTTGAGTATGTTCACTATGTCATCAATAATGTCATATTCCGTGACTGCCGTTGACGCACCAATGTAAACTGCATCAGCCTTCTGGCATACATCTTCAAGAGCCGCAAGATAAAGGGCCTTTGTATCAGGCGCAATGTTTTCCTTTACATTCGTGTTGCGCACAATATCAAAGCCTTTCTTTAGGGCAACCACCTCAACATCATTGACTGCACTGTAAAGCCGTCCGTATTCATCATCACCATAAATGATTCCCAGTTTCTTGAATCCTATCATATTATGGAAAAGCTGAACCTGCCTCTGGTATTGGGTGGGATCAATGCGGCATGTAACAAAATCACGTCCTGAGTCTTTTTGGGAATATGATATTCCTGTTGCAACAGGATCGTTTACTGCCTCTACAAGCACGGGAATCGGATAAGATTTGTATCCTGTAAAGAATGAACCTGCAACACCACCAAATGCAATAAGCAGGTCTACATTTTTTGTGGTGGCACCCCTCAACTTGTCGGCACGCTGCATGCTGTCCCCCCAGTTAAGGTTGATGTTGTATGCAGGATCAAAATTGATGTAATCACTGTAGCGTTCACCAAGAGCAGCCAAAAGTGATTCTATGCTTTCGGGATTTGACGGAATCTCTATGTTTGCGTTTATCCATCCGTTTTGCTGCAGGCCCAAAAGCATTCCCTTAAAGTGTTCGGTAAACTCCCAGTATGAACCGCTCTGCACAATTCCTATGTTGTACTTTGAACCGTCTGCCTTAAAATGCGGTTGGTATGTCTTTGTCTGCTCATCTACGACTTTGGCAAAATCCGAGAAACCGGAGGCGGAGATTTCTGTTCCTGCAAACGACTGCTTTAGCGTTCCATTTCGGTCAATGTAGATTTCATCTGAGTTGATGAAAACATCCATTGGAATCTTGTAGCCGATTTTTTTTGCAGTATAAAGATTAAAGGCTATAAGAGGAGAACTTTCAAATTTCTGAGGAAGGCTTCGTGGAACAGCCCCGCAAAATGCATGCGACAGTTTTGTTGCCATATAGATTCCGGAACTGGTCATTCCGGCAGAAGACAGGCTGTAGAGGATTCCGTCTTTTACACGAATGGAACCTTCAAGGGCAAACGACGGTTTTTTGGCCTCATCAAGAATCTCGACAATCTGATCCATGATGTCATATTCTGTAACTGCGGTACTGGCACCGATGTACACTGCATCTGCCTTTGAGACGACATCCCTTAATGCAGCCAGATACATGTCCACAGTTTCATCAGTTATATCCTCAATGACATTCGTGTTGCGTATTATTGAAAAGCCTTCTTCCTTTGCAACTTCCTCAACATCACTTACGGCACCGTAGATTCTTCCGTATTCGTCATCACCGTAGACGATACCGATTGACTTAAGTCCCGTTGCCTTGGAGAAAAGCCTTATCTGCTGCTTGTAAATGTCAGGATCAATCTTGCAGGAAAAGAAATCACGGCCGGAATCTTCCAAAGAAACTGTTACACCCGCACTAAACGAATCTGTAATTGCATCTGCAAAAACAGGAACCTTATATGATTCATGCTGATAGAATTCCTTAGCGGCCATTCCACCGTAAGCAAGGATGGCATCTACCGCAGGAGTTTCAGCAGAAAAATATTTTTCCTGAAGTTCTGCCTCAGCTTCAGGCTCACCCCATTCAAGGTTTATAAAATACTGCTCCGAAAATTCAACATAATCACTGTAGTCCTGCCAGGAAAGCCATGATATAAGCTGTCTGGAAGTTGTAATTGAAGAAGGAATCTGAACCGGATGCGCCCAGCCTATGCTTGTAAAACCTTCTATCAGGGCCTTGAGGTTATCATAGAATTCCCAGTATTCACCTGAAATGACAACACCAATCTTAAACTTTTCGGTACTGTTCTTTAAGACAGGTTCTGCAGGCATGCTGTATTTTTCGTCATCAGACATTGCATCTGTCTTTGTTGCGGCACGGGATACAGACGGTACGTTTTTTGCAACCCACTGGGTTTCCTTTTCAGCACCACTCCAATAAAGATCAGAAGAAAGATTTCTTGAGCATCCGCAAAGACAGAATAAAACTGCACAAGAAAAAAGTACTAAAAACCTTTTCATTTCTGTTCCCCCTTTCTAACTTTAGGATGACGTCCGTTCTTTCCAAGAATGATGAACAGCACTGCTCCTATCAGGGAATAAGCGCCTATGACAAGCATGCTGCCCGAAAATGCCATTCGTATTATTATCGCACTGGTTACTGTAGGTATCGCTACCGAGATGACCTTTTCAATTGTCTTGTAACTCTGAAGGATATTCTCTTCATCAACATCCTTTACATGTCCCGACTCAATGTACACTTCCTCAATTGCATCGATGAACACGTTGTCTATGCCCATAGCAAACATGAGTGCCAGGAAGATGATGAAACCACCTGCCATCCAGTAATTGAAGATTATCATTATTACGCCGACACAGATTGCTCCTGTTGCGATAAGCAGCTTGTCGTTCTTGAAGCGGTCCGAGAATTTGCTTACAGAAGAAGCCGCAAGACTTACGATGCTGAATATACAAAGGATACGTCCGATGTTTCCCTGAGAAAGCATGAGTGTGTCGCTCATGTACAAAGGCAGGAGGAACTGGAACAAGCCGATGTAAATAAGCTGGAACGGTATGTTGATGCAAAGTATGTAAGATAGTATGTGACGCGAGAAGAACACCCGGAAGAACTGTCTTGCCGTAAGCCTTTTTGATGCAGGCACAACTTCCGCACCGTTTTCTTTTTCCACAGAATCCTGGTCCGTGATGCAGAAAAGCGAGAACAGTAGGAAGAACGATGCAAACACAATCGACACGATGATGCCTGCATGATATCCGAACTTGCTGGAAATGACACCACCGACAGAGATGGATGCAATCGAAGCAGAAGCAGAGGCGGCGGCATTTGTACCGAATCCCTGGCTGCGTGTACGGTTGCTTGTATATGCAATTACAAGCGATGACGTGCTTAACAGGACACCTCCAAAACCGAATCCTGCAACAAAACGGGCAATAATCAAAATCAGCATGTCAGAAGAAAGGATCGTAAGGACAGAACCGACGATGAACAAAGCGGACATCAGGACATAGCGTTTGCGTATGGTAAGGTTCTTTAGTGCGAATATCGTGATGAACATCGCAATCATGATTCCAAGCATATAGGAACTGACCGGTAAACTGATGACGGTGTTGGTATCCATTCCTGCAAAAATACCCGGAGCCTTTTGGAACACTTCCTTGATGAAAAGCGGTATGAACGAAAGCGTTTCGAATGCGGCAAACATAAAGAAGAATGTACTTACCTTTATCAGGCGCAGTGCATTTGCCTCGTCGAATGAATCCATCTTTGAGACAGGCTTTGATATGCTCTTCCTGTTCTGCATGAGGAAGAAGAAGTCTTTTAGTATGAACGAGAACAGAAGCGCAACTATGATGATTGTCGCAGAGTCAAGGGCCATGTCGCGGAGGATTTCATTAATCATCGGGCGGTTAAGCCGGAAGACAAGATAATCCGAATTGCTTGACGATGAAAGCGCAAAGAATGTAAGGTCCGTATCGTTCTTGTCCAGGCGCTCTCCTGCAGCCAGTATGTCGCTGGTAGCAGAGTTGCTTGTAAGAACGGCATAAGTGGAGTCTGTTATGTAAATGTCAGAGCACTGCGGGTTTCCGACAATGCGGTCCTGCAGGTATTGTGGCACGCGGGAAAGCTCACCGTATCCATCCATGTATTCAAGAGGCTTCTGCAGGTCCTCGGCCACAGATTTTGCCATTACGTTCATGTTTTTGTTGAAGATGAGTGACAGGTCGTTATTGTACATGTTGTACGTCTTCCATGTGAACGCAAGCTGGGACACAAGAAGAAGCGCAACAGTGATGAAAGTCTCGCTCCATGAAAAACGCTTTAACAGCAGATAGAACAGCAGGTAGAAGATGGAACATATTCCAAGCAAAGTAAGCCCCAGCGTAATGATCTTGCGCATCATCTTTACCGTATAGGAAGTTACAGTCTGCTTGGGGAATTCGATTACCACACATCCTTCTGTGGAACCGGAGTTATACAATGGAATGGAAATGTATTCAGAATCCCAGAAGGTAACGGTATAGGGAATTGTGCCCGACACAGATTCATCATCCGGGGGGAAACATTCAAAAGGAAGGCGGTTTTGGGCCAGAACAGGTCGTGTTGAATACAGAACCTTGCCCGTCTCATCTGCCACATACAGGTGGGATATGCCGTCGGAACGGTCAAGCGCCTCGTAAAACAGGCTTTCAATCTGATCAGGAATAAGATAGAGTTTTTTTCCAAGACTCAGCGATGATTCAATACGGGTTTTTATAAATTCACCCTGCACGTTATACTGACGGATCAATGATTCGCGATAAACGGATTCAAAACCAGAAAGACCAAGCAAACCGTTTACTGCCAGACCAACAATAAAAACAAGCAGGAAAGCAACAAAGCTCAATATATCAGAGCGACGCGATTCCATACAAACTTCTCCCTGTTCTGCATACAGAAACCTGACAAATAATCTATATAAAACGGCACTTAACATGCCGTCCTAATATTCATTCAATCATTTTTGTTATAAAGCGATTCATGCATAAGAACGATGCCGAAGCATAGTTTACTGAAAATTGAACAAAATCCCCTGCTTTATATTGTTTCCTTGAATCAGTAATGTCTATCACGGAAAAATCAAAGGTCTGCCCTATTCTTATTATATCGGCATCTTTCGGAAAAACCTCAGCCAAAGGAGCGCCAAGGACCCCAAAATCCAGGACGGCGCACTGTCTTTTGCCCGATGGACGTGGTGCGGAATGGGCTCCAAGTGCATTCAGGCCCTCATTTTCCTGTTCCGGGATGTTTTTTTCCTGAACTTCGATGATTTCCGCCCCAAAACTGAACACGTCACGGTTAAGGCCGCTTACAGGCCCCCCTTTTGACGAATTATAGCCGAAAAATATGCCTTCCCCACAGCGAATCTCTGACACGATGATGTCCCCGCATGCGTCAATTTCCCCGGATTCAAGAATGTCATGCATTACCGTACCGCCCACAGACACAAACGGCGAATCAAGCTTCCTCTGCTTTTGAATGAATCTTGCGGCATCCGAAAGCATCCTCAGGCTCTGAATGTCAGGCATTTTCCCGGAAAGGCATGCAAAATTGGCGGAAACACCCAAAATCGGCAAATCAGCATATTCTACGGTAAGACGCTCTACATCTGACTTGTACAATCCATCCTTAAAATCTCCGCATTCCATTATGAGGACAATCTGTGGCTGAAATTTCTCCGGAATTTTACGGATTTCCCTAAGGCATTCCTCGTCCGAAAGATAAAACCTGACTGGAGGGATACCCTGACCATCATTTTTTATGGAAGATTGTGAATAACTCCTTATGTCCGAAAGGCGTGTTTTTATGACGCAGCACTGCAATTGCCTGCCAAGGGAATCTGGAAGAGATGCAAAGTTCTGCATGTTGCTGTCAGAAATGACATTTACCCCGTTTTTAACCAGCACATCAACATATTGTGCTTCGCTGAGGCAGAATTTGGTTACGGCATTAAGGCTGGCCCTGTACTTTTTTGCAAGCCGCTGCCAGTACAAAAGGTTTTCAGCAAGTTTTTTGCCGTCAAGATACAGATAATCCATAAAAAGATTATAACAGATTATATGTCGATGTAAACCCTAAAATGATTCCATATCTGTTGGAATTATTGTATAATCATAACATGAGTTACAAGATTTTTATTGATGGAAAAGAAGGCACAACAGGCCTTAAGATTTTTGAGCGCTTTGAAAAAAGGAATGACATTGAGATCATTTCGATTGATGAGGACAAAAGAAAGGACCCGGCAGAAAAGGCCAAGATGATCAATGCATCTGACTTTACCTTTTTATGCCTTCCTGATGCGGCGGCAATTGAGTCGGCACAGCTTTGCACAAATCCCAAGACAAGAATCATAGACGCTTCAACCGCACACCGCGTAAATCCTGACTGGGCATACGGATTTCCCGAGCTGGACAAATCGTTCCGCGAAAAGATTGCAGGATCAAACCGTGTTGCAGTTCCGGGATGTTATGCAAGCGGTTCCATTGCAATATGCTATCCTCTTGTAAAATCAGGAATCATGCCCAAGGATTATCCTGTTGCAATCCATGCCGTAAGCGGTTATTCTGGGGCAGGCAAAAAAGCCATAGCACAATATGAGGCAGAAAACCGCGACATTGGACTTGAGTCTCCACGCCTTTATGCACTTACACAGCAGCACAAGCATCTGCCTGAAATAACAAAAATCAGCGGACTTGAATACGATCCGATTTTCAACCCGTACATCTGCGATTATTTCCAGGGCATGACGGTAACGATTGGACTTCATTCACGGCTTCTTGCAAAAAAAGTTACGGCTCATGACGTTTGGGAAATGTTCGCCTCCCATTATGAAGGATGCAGGTTTGTAAAGGTTGCAGGCTTTATGGGCGAAGGCACTTTACCGGAGCAGTTCATTCCGGCAAACACTCTTGCGGGCACAAACAGCATGCAGGTTTTTGTTTATGGAAATGACGACAGGATCATGATGACTACACGTTTTGACAATCTTGGAAAAGGTGCAAGCGGAGCCGCCGTTCAGTGCATGAACATCATGATGGGAATTGATGAGGCAACAGGCCTTACAAGCATAGACTGATTTATTGGACAGGGAGAAAAAAATAACATGAAAAAATCATTTGCCGTTTTGTCCGCATGTTTACTGTTGGTTCTTGCAGCTTGTGCATCGGGAACCAAAGACAAGACACCAGCCTCAGGAAACACCCTTGCAGACCGCATAACAGTCAAGGCGGAGAACAAGACCTTCAGCATCTCAAAGACACCGGTCATCGTCCTTAAGGATTACAACATTTTTGACATATGCATAGACAAGATCACTAGGGAAGATGTCGTATGTCTTTTTGCCTATCACAACGAAGATTACATGGACGTATATGATTTCCCGGTTGACGTGGATGACACAGAGGTCTTTGCAATGGGCAATGGTGTCGCAGAATACGACCTGGATGTTGAAAAAGGCTACACCCTGAGCTTGAACGAGCCGGAATCCTTCCATTATCTTTTTGATGCCAGAAGAATCAACAACGAGAATTCCTGTGTGATACCGGTTCGTAAAGTAACTGACAGCTCAGGCAACTTTAAGGACAAGATCTGCTTTTCAATTTTTGTTGATTACAACAAGGACAGGATAATGCAAAAAGAGGAATACGCCACATTCATCATTTCATTCAAGAAATAACAGGGGCGTTCATTCAATCCAGATGCCAGCGAACTTCCTTATGGAGCTGTAATATATTTAATTAATGGAGATGATTATGAAAAAAATGACAAAGGCATTTTGCCTTACATTGATGGGCACACTTGTGATGGGCGTATGTTCATGCAGCAGCAGCAAGACAACACTTACCTACATCGGGCATGCCAGCGTAAAGATTGTTGCAAGCGACGGCTCTGTACTTTATATTGATCCTGCATATTCGGAATGGGATTACGCAAATGATCCGGCAGATTATATCCTTGTTACGCACAGACACGATGACCACCAGCCACACCGTTCACTCAAGCTAAAGGAAGGCGGACAAAAGATAGACCATACTAAGGCACTTCAAGACGGAGTTTACGGAACTTTTGAACTGGGCCCATTTAAAGTTGAGGCAGTGGCGGCAGGTGGAAACAGAAACCACGACGTAAGGTATTGCGTAGGATATCTTGTAACAGTTGACGGAATCACAATCTATCATGCAGGAGACACCTCAAAGATAGATCAGATGAATGACCTTAGTTCACGTCACATTGATTATGCCATGTATCCGATTGACGGAATCTACAATATGGATGCAACAGAAGCAGAGGAAGTGGCAAATCTTGTGGGGGCATGCTGCAACATTCCGATTCATGAAAACGACCAGAACGGAAGCAAAAAATCCGACAAGTTCAATCCCAAAGGCCGCATGGTTCTTGAATACGGTCAAACCATCAAGATCAAGCCACAGAAAAAATAAACCTGAAAATGCCTGAAGGTTCAACTTTTGTTTATTTTGAAAACACTAGTTTTTCCAATTCCTGCATCCACACGGAAACCATTGCATCACTTGGCATGCGCCAGTCACCTCGTGGAGAAAGATTGATTGTTCCCACCTTTGCACCATCGGGCATGCAGCTCCTCTTGAACTGCTGGCTGAAGAACCTGTGGTAAAAAGTCTTGAGCCATTTTAGGATTACATCATCACTGTAGCTTTTTGCAAGGTCGGAATGCTTTGCCAAAAACAAAATCTTGGACGGTGAAAAACCAAACCTAAGGAGATAATACAAAAAGAAATCATGCAGTTCGTAAGGGCCGACCAAATCCTCCGTTACCTGAGAAATCTTTCCGTCTGTCGGAGGAAGAAGTTCAGGAGAAACAGGTGTATCAAGAATATCACGAAGGACATCAGAATTCCTGTCATCGGCAAACCACTGCACAAGGTAGCGCACCAGAGTTTTTGGAATTGAAGAATTAACGCCATACATCGACATGTGGTCACCGTTATAAGTACACCACCCCAAGGCAAGCTCAGACAGGTCACCCGTTCCGATTACAATTCCATTGGTTTTGTTCGCATAGTCCATAAGAATCTGAGTCCTCTCGCGGGCCTGACAGTTTTCGTAGGTCACATCATGAACTGCCTCGTCCTGAGCTATGTCCTTAAAATGCTGGCGTACGGCATCTGCTATCGGGATTTCCTTTAATGTGACGCCGAATTCTTTTGCAAGGGCACAGGCATTGTTGTATGTGCGTCCTGTCGTTCCAAAGCATGGCATGGTGATTGCAGTAATCTTGTCACGGCTGATTCCCACACTGTCAAAGGCACGGCATGTAATGAGAAGTGCAAGTGTTGAATCAAGGCCACCGGAAAGGCCTATCACCGCAGACTGGCAGTTTATATGACGCAGACGTTTTGCAAGCCCCTGATACTGGAGCGTTATGACCTCAAGGCAACGCTGTGTACGTTTCTCCTGATCATGCGGAACAAAAGGATGGGAATCAATGTAACGGGAAAAGCCATCGCCTTTACCTGCATTCAGTTTAAATTGAACGGTTGTATAATCAAGGTCAAAAACATTATTGCATGCAGAAAAGCCATAGCTTGTTGTCCTGCGCCTTTCCTGACACATGCGTTCAACATCAATGTCTGCATAGATCGGATCGTTTGTAAACAAATCGCTTTCGGCAAGAAGTGTTCCGTTTTCTACAATAAGATTGTGGCCTGCAAAAACCATGTCCTGGGTTGACTCATCCATTCCGGCATTTGCATAAAGATAGGCACAAATCGAACGTGCAGCCTGAGACTTAACAAGACTGCGGCGGTATTCAGCTTTTCCGATTATCTCGTTTCCGGCAGAAAGATTTGCAATCACAGTGGCACCCGCCAGAACATGACGGCTTGACGGTGGAACAGGAACCCAGAGGTCCTCGCATATCTCGCATGCAACAGTCAGGCAGGGATCATCTTCATCCTGAAGAAGAATGTCGGTTCCAAATGGCACATCCTCAAAACCGGCAAAACTAATGAAACGTGTTTCCATATTCTGCTGGAATGGAGTAAAATGCCGCCTCTCATAAAACTCACCGTAATTCGGAAGATATGATTTGGCATAGAGGGCCAGAAGTCTCCCCTTGAATATTGCAGCCGCACAGTTGTAGATGCCCTCTGTACGCGCAACAGGAAGTCCTACAAAAACAAGGGATTCAAGCGATGACGTTTTTTTGATGATAAGGGCAAGCTGTTCCTGAGCCGAAGAAAGCAATGCCTGCTGGAAAAACAGATCTCCGCAAGTATATGCCGTTATTGAAAGCTCCGGGAACACAATGATGGAAGCCCCGTTCTTTGATGCAATCTCCGCCGCCTGAACAATCTGTCCGGCATTATAAACACAATCTGCAACCTTTAACCGTGGACTGACACAAGCAGTCTTTACAAAACCATAAGCCATAACTTCACCCTGTTATTTTTCTTCGTTAGTATTCAGATAATCAAGCGCATAGTCCAAAAGAACGTCACGAGTCTTCCTGTCATCATACAGGGACTGAGCCAGATCATAAGTCAGCGGTATCTTAACATCAAGAGGGAGAGTACATTCGCGTGTCTCGTCCGTATCAATGCAACGTGTCTCCTCATCAACCTCATAGAGCCAGTTCACAGGATACCTGATATTGCAGATTGAATCCGACAGAAAAGATATGCCGCCTACTTCCTGACATGAGCAGTTGCTTGGTGAGAGTCCCATCACAGTAACATTCGGGCATTTCTTGAGCATCTTTACAAGCAGGTCTCCTGAGCTTACACAATAATGATTGACAAGCATAAGAACCTCAATATCGCTGAACCGGCCGTCTGCAGGAACTGTCACCGTGCTTATGATTTTCTTTTTTCCAAAGACATTTGATCCGCGTTTTGCAATATCAAACGGCTCGTTAGTAAAAAGGGATGCCGTCTCAATTCCTATTGACCAGAATCCGCCAGTGTTAGACCTTGCATCGATGATCAGTTTTTTCATTCCCTGATTTTTCATCTGCGTCAACTCGTCGATAAGCATGTTCCTTACCTTTGAATTGCGGTTTGTAAAATAAGAAAGCACATCGTAGAAAGTAGTGGACTCCTCATGCCAGCGTGCCATGTATGCGGTGTCATCGTTTAACATCACCGTCTCAAGATTCTTTATGTCAGGAAACTGTATGTATTCCACCAGGTCCAGGAAAAGATATGTCATCTCAAAGCGGTCAAGTCCACAACCAAGGGCCTCAAGCTCAAGCTCCTTTTCATCTCCGTTCTCGTCAATATATCCCACAAGAGCATGCGGTCTCTGTGAGTCATCGGTAATCGAGGCATTCTGAATCAGGTCACCGATAATTCCCTTTTCTCCGTTTTTCCTCATGCCCTTTGTCGCAAGCATTATCGGCTTGAACATATCCTCCGTGGCCTTAACAGGTATGGTAAAAGAAACATAAATGAATTCGGTTTCCTCAATCGCTTCATCGATGGGCTGTCCGTTCCATGAGGTGATTACAGTCTTATTCCTTATTCCATTTTTCCACGCTGGACTGTCCTCCTCCACATTCACGGCAACAGTTTTTCCGTCATCAAGCCTGATCATGCTCAATCCATAGTCATTTCCCGAAAGAAGCTCCAGACATCTAATCCAGGGATCATAAACAGGAACGGTTACTATAACATGTCCGTCATGAAAATTATACCCAAAGGCAACAGTGGCGGCGGCAAACAATCCCGCATCCTGAGTCTCCTCCGCCATTTCCATCACAGGAAGGAATTTCTCCCTGAGTGCCTGCATGTCAATTTTCTTCCAGTCCTTGAGAGAATAATATTTCTCCATGTCCTTTGTTGCGGAGATAAAGGATTTGACATACCCCTGCTTTGTGTGGTTACGCATTGCGCTGTCAAAGACCATAGGCTGCACGACAGTATGAACACCCGCAAGAATACAGAAGGTGGTAACAATGGGAAGAACGATTTTCTTAATACGAGGGAAACGCCCGATAAAGAGCGGAAGCACCATCACGATCAAGGCGATGTAAAAGACTCCATAGTAGTACTTTGTATGATAAAAATTCCCCTTGAAGCTAAAGAATATAAAATGAATTAACCCCACAGCAATCGGAAGAAGATACAGGAACTTTTTCTTATTATTTTTATGCAGAACGATGGCAAGGACAATCATCAAGAGAGAAAAAATCCATATCGAGATATTGTTTGAAAAAATACGGTTAATTAACAGCATAGGAACAGTATAGCACTATTTTATTTGTTCAACAACGGAATCGCTGTAGATATAGAGCAAGAAGTATGATATATTTGAAACATTACGACTGACATAGAAAGGCAAAGGAAAAATCTTATGGACATTTCACACAGGAAGGTAAAAAAGCAGATTCAGTTTTCGGACGCACAGGGAAAAGCTCTGGCAAACAGGCAGGTAAGGATTCAACAGACAAAGCACAGTTTTCTTTTTGGCTGCGGGGCATTCGATTTTATTCCGCTTGTCATGACAGGCGAACAAAAATTCAAGGAAATGACCGACAGCTGGCTTGAGATATTCAATTACGGAACACTCCCATTTTACTGGGGACAGTTTGAGACAGAAGAAGGAAAACCGAACACCGACACATTGATGAAAACCGCACAATATCTTAAAAGCAAAAACGTCACGTTAAAGGGACATCCCTTGTGCTGGCATACAGCCTGTGCAGAATGGCTCATGAAATACGACAACAGGACAATCATGCAAAAGCAGCTTGAACGGATTGACCGCGAAGTAAAGGGCTTTAAGGGCGTAATCGACATGTGGGATGTAATCAACGAGGTTGTGATCATGCCGATTTTTGACAAGTACGACAATGCCATGACTCGAGTGTGCAAGGAAAAAGGCCGCGTTAAATTGATAAAGGAAGTTTTTGACGAGGCTCATGCATGCAATCCGGACGCAGTACTTCTCCTAAACGATTTCAACACCTCAATCAATTACGAGATTCTTGTGGACGGCTGTCTTAACGCAGGAGTTCCAATCAGTGCAATAGGAATTCAGTCACATCAGCATCAGGGTTACTGGGGACGTGAAAAGCTTGAGGAGGTTCTTGCACGGTTTGAGCATTTCGGGCTTCCGATTCATTTTACGGAGAACACCCTGATTTCCGGAGACATAATGCCTGCACATATCGAGGACTTGAATGACTGGCAGGTTGAAGAATGGCCCACAACTCCAGAGGGAGAGGAACGTCAGGCAAATCAGATTGAAGAAATGTACAGGATTCTTTTTTCACACCCTCTTGTTCAGGCAGTCACGACCTGGGATTTCCACGACGGCGCATGGCTCAAGGCTCCAAGCGGTTTTGTAAGGAGCGACAATTCCCTTAAGCCCTCATACAAAATGCTAAAGAAACTCGTAAAGGAAGAATGGTGGACAGACATCACGATAACAACAGATGCCTCCGGTTGTGCAGAAGTTGAAGCCTTTAAGGGTGAATATAAAATCAGCTCTGACGGAAAAGAAACAGACGCAGTCCTTAACGACAACCAGAAGCTTTCAGTAGTTTTATAAGCAGGATACAAAACATCCAGAAGCCCCCTCGACATCAGAGGAAAATCATGTCGCTAACAGGAAGCGGGGATATATTTCTTAAGCGAGATGTCGATTATCCATTCACACAAGTCACCGAAATCTTTTCCCAGAGTTGCGGCCTCCTGAGGAATAAGTGATGTCGGTGTCATTCCGGGGAGAGTGTTTGCCTCAAGACAGAAAAGATTGTCATTTTCATCTGCCATAAAATCGACCCTTGCATAAGTCTTTATTCCAAGCGTCCTGTAGACCTTGACCGCCGTGCTCTTGATTTTTTCCTCAAGTTCCTTAGTGATTTTTGCAGGACAAGTTTCTATCGTGCTTCCTGCCTGATATTTGTTCTTATAATCGTAAAAGCCTTCCTTTGGCTCAATCTGAACAACCGGAAGTGCCTCGCCTTCTATTACGCCATCGGTAAACTCACGTCCCTTTATGTAATCTTCAATTAAAACCTTGTTCTCATATTTAAATGCCTGGTCAATTGCAGAATCAAATTCTTCCTGGGTTTTTGCAATGTAAACTCCAACGCTTGAACCGCCGCTGCAGATCTTTACGACACACGGAAGCTTAACCGGCTTTACATCCTCTTTTTTTGTAAGGAGAATGCTGTTCGGGGTATTTATTCCGTTTGCCCTGAAAAGCTGTTTTGAGACAGACTTATCCATTGCAATTGCAGAACTGAGGGCATCGGTTCCGGTATATTTTATTCCGAACAGATCAAAGGCAGCCTGAACCTTTCCATTTTCACCGCTGTCACCATGGAGGGCCATAAAGACAATGTCAGCACGGCCACAAAGCTCAAGCACATTCGGTCCGAACAATGATTTTGAATCGTCCTTCCTCATGGCCTTCAACTGCTCAAGGTCCGGGACGGTTTCCTTAACAGGGGCAATATCCTCCGCCCAGTCACGGTCCATGTCAAAGACTGAATCAACATCCCCGTTATATCCAAGGAAAATGTCAAGAAGAATGACTGAATGCCCCCTTGGCTTTAACGCCTTATAAATCTGACATCCTGATGAAAGTGACACATCCCGTTCAGTACTGGTTCCACCCGCTAATATGACAATCTTCATTTTTCTTTTCACTCCTGAATACTCCAATTGAAGCAGTTAGCGGCCTTTCTGTCAAGCACCATGAATCTTGAAAAAAATATGGTATAAATCAGCAAATTATGATAAAATATATTTCAAGTCAATCGCAAAAAGAACAATTGAAAAGTAAGCAAATTGAGTAGGATATTATGAATCTTTTTGGGATTCAAAGGATGCTGTTGTATGAATGATTATACAAGAGAAACTGTTTCCAGTTTGTTTTATGACAAAGTAGATGCGATTATCATAGTTGATGCACAGAAGGACATCTATCATACTGTAAAGAAAAGGGGCCTTTTTGAGGCTTTTCTTGAGGCCGACGGCAATTACAAAAGCCTGATAGAAAAGCTGTGGTTTCACTTTAGCGACAATTCAACCAAGATAGCTGACGATTACCATGTCTTTATCCCAATGATAGGCCAGTTCAAGGGAAAATATGTTGACCGGATCAAGCTTAACATCAATGGCGAAAACCGTCTGATTCAAATATCGATTTACCCCCTTGATGAAAACTGCAACAAGTACATGTTCATTTTTGACGAGCTGGACAACAGTGAATACCTGAGGGAATTCCTTACGGACAGAAAGGTCGACACCATCCAAAACTCATACCTTTTTTCCATGTATGTCGATTTGATCAAGGACATAGCCTACAGCATCAATGTAACGGAAATATCCAGCAACCCTCAGAATTATGACGTCAAATACACGACATGGCGCATGATGATCGTAAACATGATATGGCCTGAAGACCAGAGCCTTTTTCTTGAACGCACCGATCCTGAGTACCTTAAGAAAAACCTTCTTCCCGGACGAACCAGCTCATTTGACTGCCAGATGAAAAACCTTAAGGGCGTGTTTATCTGGGTCAAGCTGATCTTTAGCCGGGCAAGCACTACCAACGACGACGACTTTAGGTTTGTCTTTATGGTTCAGGACATTCACGAAAATTCAATGCAGCTGTTTGAGACCCTGAAAAAATACGAGGACCTGGCTTCCAAAGACCCCCTTACATCGCTATTCAACCATGGCCGTATTGAAACGGAAATAAGCAATGCTGTTGAATCGTTCAAGTCAAAGGGCACCCCGGTTTCCCTCATGATGCTTGACATCGATTTTTTCAAGAAAGTCAACGATACATTCGGGCATTCAGTTGGGGACGTAATACTAAAGCAGTTTGCGGATCTTGTCGTTGAATTCCTTAAACCCCATGACATTAAGACAGGAAGATGGGGCGGCGAGGAATTTGTATGCGTATGCTATGACATGGACAGTTCAAAAGTCAGTCAGATTGCAGAAGACCTAAGACAAAAGATTCTTGAGGCAGAGTTTGATACAGTCGGAAAGCTTACTTGCAGCGTGGGCCTTACGGAAGTTTCATCCAACGACACGGCAAAGAGCGTTTTTGACAGGGTAGACCGCGCCATGTACGAGGCCAAGACAAACGGCCGCAACCAGGTCGTAAAAAAATAAGAAAGCAACCGGGGCATCCTCATCAGGGGATGTCTTTTTTTTCCATCCACCATAAAACCTCACCCACCCCCACCGGCACACACCAGCGGGGTAAAAACCAGAAGATTCTTATATATTTTTAGAATGTGAATGTTACACTCATTTTAGGAGTCTTTTTAATGAAATCTATTGAATTTTTCAATAATTTGTCGTATATTTGAATAAGTAAGTCCTTGCCATTCAAGGCGACAGGCAACTTGAGTGTCTGTTAGGCGTTTATGCATTATATTGTGTTCAGAAGCAGTATTCTGCCAGCCTCTGAAGGGTTTTCCGTAGACCTCATCTGAACTAGGCGAAAGCCGAAAGAAAACGGTTTAAAGGCTCTGCGAATGGCGCGGAGCTTTTTCTATTTATGGCGGTTTGATTTGTCAGACATTCTTATTGCCCAAAATGCATTTTCCAAATTACTCGATCTTGAGTATGAATTCATACTCGGTCGAAAAAATAAGATCATTTCTTTGGTAGTGGAATTCCAGAAATTTCATTTTTTCCATATTGCAGGATTACAACATTTAAGAGATTTGCCACGACTTTCAATTTCTGCGGAAGAAGTTTATAATCAGCTTGAATCAGGTAAAATTTCTGTAGATTATAATGGACTGTTTTGCTTAAGAAAAAAAATAGAAAGGCAGAGAATAAGTCAACAATTTTATATAGACATAAGGGATTTGAACTAGATAAATAACAAAAAACCCCACCGGCACACACCAGCGGGGTAAGGGAAAAAGACTGTTGATTTTTGGGATAATGTGGTATAATCTTGATATAGGGAGTAATTATATTCAAGGGAGGCCAAAAGAATGTCTTATGATACTATGGTAGAACAGATAAAAGCCGTTCCTCCGGAATGTCTTGTGGAGATTGAAAACTATATACAATTTGTTTTATATCGCTACAGTCAAACTTCAAAAGCTAACAAAGCTAAGAATTTATCAAAACACTTTGGCTCAATAACATTCAATAAAGATGCTCTTGTTATCCAAAAGGAAATTCGAAATGAATGGAATTGATTTTCTAGCAGATACAAATGCTCTAATCTATCTTCTAAATGGGAACTCTTGCATGACTCCTTATTTGCAGAAAAGTCTTTCGTTTTCTGTCATCTCTGAAATGGAACTGCTGTCATTCCCTGGAATAACACAACAGGAAGAAGATAGTATAAAATCTCTCTTGCAGGATTGTACAGAACTGTCTATTTCTAGTGAAATAAAAAAACAAACTATCGAAATCCGGAAAAAATATAGGATCAAATTGCCAGATGCCATTGTGTCGGCTTCGGCTATCGTAAATAATATTCCTCTTATCACAGCCGACAAAGGATTTCGACAGATTGCAGAATTATCTTTAGAATTGCTTATTCCCACAAGATAAATAATCAAAAAAAAAAAACAGATCTAATCGATTTTTTTTGAATTAACAAAACAACCTTTTTTTCAACAAAAAAACCCCACCGGCACACACCAGCGGGGTAAAAACCAGAAGATTCTTATATATTTTTAGAATGTGTATGTTACACCCATTTTTGGTACAACTTCAAGTCTTGCTCTATAGTAATTAAAATCAAGTTTTGTAGTTGTGCCACCAGATTTTATTGATCCACCAAGCAGCATATTGTTGAAAATGACAGGAACTTCCAGATAAACATTAAGCTTATCTGTAATCTTATAATTACAGTTGACACTTCCACCAAAAAGGAGGAAATTAAAATTTCTAGACTCGTAATCATCTACATCCTGAAAAAATCTTATTCCAACCAGAGGCCCAATGTTAAAGTTAAAATCTCCTGCATTGAGATTTGCATATGGATTCACATATAAAGTTTCCATATTCATGGTTCCATTATTATCCGGGGTCAATTCATTCAAATTGAAGTCAAAATCAACTGCAACACCAAGTTTTTCCCACTGGAAATCACCCTTGATGGAAAAAACAGGAGATGCAACTATATCTGTTGTGGCCCCCATCCCTGCTGCAGTATCAAAGGTTTCAAGCTGTTGTTCAATATCAGCCCCAAAACCACCGCCAACAGAAATAGCGGGACCTGCAAATGCTGCAGCTGTTGTAACTGCCAATGCAGCCAAAACTGTAATAATCTTCTTCATAAAATACTCCTTAAGCAATAAGATGTTATTTAACCCACAAGATTCATTAAGAATTTGAGGTTATAATAAATGTAGCACAGTTCTTTTGCAAAAAATACAGAGTTGAACTCACAATTTTTAGAGTATTGTGAAAAATTGTCACGCGGATTCGAAAAATCTACGATTTTTCTTTAAAATGAAGTTGTGGTGTCTACTTTACTCTCGTGAGATACTTAGGTAGAAGTGAGGAGAAGGATGTCGTATTGACGACTCTGTGGTTGATGTAAGTTTTCTTATTACCATTCAGCAAGATGAAAACACAAACCAGACACCCCACTTTCATGAAATGCCGTAGGCATTTCGAATCCGCGTGACAAACCTCTTTTTCAATCACCAACCCGCAAGACACAAAGCAAAACAGCATGAGAAAAACATCAATTACGCATTACGCATTACGCATTATGAATTATGCATTATGCATTCTTAATTATGCATTCTGCATTCTTAATTAAATTTCCCGCGATTTAATTTTGTGAGTTCAACTCTCTTTTTTTCCATGGAATAATATTGTAAAATGGGGTCATGAATCGAGGTAGAAGTTTATTTTTGGCAGTCATTTTTCTCCTGGCAAGTCCGCTTTCTTTTGCATTGTATTATGATCCTTCAATTTATGAGGAACTTTGGGAACAGCAGAAGGAAGCTATTACAGATTCACATGTATTCGGCTGTGTTGGAAACGAAGACAATTCCCTCTTTTTGATGCTGACCAACTCTGGTTCCGGTGCCTGGAGATCAAGAGTCTGGGCTTTTATCATCGGTGAGTATAACAAGGACAACAGCATGCATCTTGTCTGGGATAAGTCTCTGAATGGAGGAGATGTACGCAGCCTGGTTTTCAGTCCATACTCAAACAAGTTTTACTTTACGGCCTGCTGGGATGATCCCGAGGATCCCGAGCCTCACACAGAAGGATTATGGGTGGCTTCTCAAACCGGTAGAGATTGGGAACCTGTGGATTTGTTTCATCAGCACCTTGAATCAGGAATTTCTTATCTTGCCGTAAACAAAACGGGCGTATGGATGCTGATGGATGTCTATGACCACGAGAACAACAGGGAATGGCCAAACAGCGCCATTTACCAGATTGAAGACGACAAGGGAGCGTATTACTGCAGGAAAATGAAAACCTCACAGTACACAACCTTCCATTCATTCTGGGCATGGGAAAACCCCACAAGGAGAATTCAGGAAGAATCAGTTGTCCACGAATATGAACAGAATTTTAGGTATACTGACTACACTCTTATGGTTTGCGATCAGGATGAACAGTCATGGTGGGTGTATGACTGCGTAAAGGACAAAGCCTTAAAGGTCCAGAGCCTTGCACTTGCAATGGAAGAAGCCGCTAGGATAGACTCTCTTTACGAGGCTAAAGCCATAGAAAGGGGAAAGAAGAAGCCATTCGTTATGATTGGCCTGATCCTGGTTGCCGCCATCTCCTTTATTCTGATGCTGGTCTTTGCAATCCTTATGGTTGCGGGCAGACGCAGGATTAAGAGGAAGGGAGCGGACAAGCTTATCGAGCACAATAAGATGGTCTTTGACATTCAGGAAAAGGAAAGGGCTAAAATCAGCCGTGACATACATGACTCGGTCGTTCAGGACATACGTGTTCTTCGCCTGGAAACCGAAAACCTTGTAGTGGACGAAGGGTCAAAGCAAAGGCAGACAAAAATCGAGGACATCGCAACCGACTGCATCATCAAGCTGCGAAACATCTGCTACAACCTTACTCCGGCGGAACTTGCAAGCCACACCAAGGGGGACTCATCCAAGCTGGAACTCATTTCAATCATCAACTCACTGGTGCAGCAGTTCAGCATGAGAACCCACATTCCCTGCGTCTTTAAAGTGGACGAAGGATTTGAATATCCGGTGCTGGAAAAAGAAGAGACGCAAAACCTTTTCCGTGTAATTCAGGAGGCGCTTACAAACAGCGAAAAGCATTCATACGCCACCCAAGTTTCAATTTTCATCAAGAAGGCGGACGGCTCCCTTTTGATTTATATAACGGACGACGGCATAGGATGCAACCAGGAAGAGCTGAATGCAAAGCTCAAGAGCAAGGAACATCTGG
This sequence comes from Treponema sp., assembly GCA_016281495.1. GTDB lineage: Bacteria > Spirochaetota > Spirochaetia > Treponematales > Treponemataceae > Treponema_D. The sequence continues at coordinate 90,970 of JAEEIU010000012.1, forward strand.
GATTAAGGTCCATGAAGGACAGGATGGAGTTGATCGGCGGTTCCGTAGAATTCTTTACCGCGCAAAATGACGGAATGGAAATCAAGCTTACTTTACCATTGGAGAAGTCGTGATGAAGAATATCGTTTATATTGTTGATGATCATAATATGGTACGCAACGGCCTCAAGGCATGGCTGGAAAACCACAGCGACTGGCGGGTTCCAAAGGACTTCGCATCTTCCAAGGAATGCATCAGCTGTCTGGAATGCATAAGCTCAATGCGAAAGACAAAGGCAAATTCAAAAAAGAAGGATGAAGCCGGAATTGAGGAAATGCTGTTCCCGGAAATTATAATCGTTGACGTTCAGCTTATAAATGAAACTGGTTTTGCCCTTGTAAAGACGATTAAGGAAAGATGGCCGGAAATAAAGTGCGTCATGTATTCGATGTATGACACCACAGGCTTTGTGCTTCAGGCAAAGGATTCGGGGGCGTCGGGATACATCTCCAAGGTTGCCAAGGAAGAGGAGCTTTTACACTGCCTTGAAGTCGTACAGAACGGAGGCACCTATCTTGAGCAGTATATGCAGGAAGCGCAGAACAAGGTGGATTCAATCATTTCAATCCTTTCCAAACAGGAACGGAATATTTTTGAAGCCCTCTTGCAGGATAAATCCAACAAACAGATTTGCGACGAATTTTTCCTTTCTTCACGGACAGTCGAAAACTACACCAGCCGGCTCTACGCAAAAATCGGCGTAAAGAACAGGGAAGAATTGATTGCCAAATACAGATAAAGTTGAATTTACCATAGAACAAATGATTTATTTCTGCTAGAATCAATACATGCAGTTACTTACACCTAACGAATGGATGACAAAAGCCGCTTCAGAAATTCCCGACGATCAGAGCGCAGTTCTTTTTATGCGTCATTGTGAGCGTTACACAGATCCGCCGGACGGAGATTATTCCAAGCTTCTGCTGACCCCCAACGGAATAAAAATGGCAAATGACGTAGGCACCTCAATCAACAGAAAGATCAGGCTTTTACGAAGCAGCCCCATTGAACGATGCAAGCAGACAATACGTGAGGTAATAAAATTTATTCCACCAGAATTTGCCCCAACAAAAGACACTGAGATAAAAACCTCAAAAGATTTTTTTGAACTTTTGGGAAATCCAAGTCCAAAGGAATCCGGTGGAGTCGGATGGTTTGAATATTTTCATTATCTTCAGGAACATGATGTAGAGTCAGCCCAGGGCATTTCTCTGGAAGCCGAGACCAAGCATATTCTGGATGCAATTTTTGCAGAAACTCTTGATTCAAGGGAAGCAGCATCATATACCGATGACAGCAGCACCACTGCCCCTCTTGATTTAATCTGCTCCCATGACTGCCATGTAATTGTTCTTGCCAGTGCCCTTTTTGATCATAAAACGGACATGTCATTAACTTCCAAATGGTGCCAGTTTGCCGAGGGTCTTTTATTTTACGGTACTCGGCGCAATTTCACTGCGTTCTGGCGTGGCCAAAAGAAGACCTTTGTCGATTACCTGTAGAGCGCCTACTTCCAGCCGTTAAACCTGAACCTTTCACTGTACGGCTTTTTGACCGGGGCCTTTACTTCATCCAGGGCCTTTCCAACGGGAAGAATGCAGACTACATCATAACCTTCCGGTACATTCAGGATTTGTGCAATCTTGTCGCATATCCTGTCTTCATCCGTAATGTGGCCCTCGTACCAGCAGCTCTGATATCCAAGCTCAACAATGGCAAGAAGCATGTTCTCTATGGCGGCAGAATAATCCTGAACGGCAAAGCATCTGTCGCGGTAGGCATTGATTTTTTGCGAAAGGACTACAACCATGGCCGGGGCAGTCTTTGCAACCGGTGGATTGATGGCATCCTTTATCTTTGCGAGTGTTTCCGGATCATTTACGATTACAAGGCTTGTCGTCTGCTTGTTGCATCCTGATGGAGCATCGAGTCCTGCCCTGACAATCGTCACCAGATCTTCTTCCGGCACTGGCTCTGGAGAAAAGTCCCCCTGTAACTGCGGCGTGTTGAAATCGTGCCCACTGCTGACTTCAGGCTCATGATGTAAATCTGGCATGGGTTTGCTTCATCCCAAATCTGTTCGATTACCTCAAGCTTCTTGAACCCCACTCCCTTGTAGAATTTATTTGTCTTGTCGTAGCTTTCATACATTCCCTCGCGGACAGTCTTTACCTGAATGAACGAATACCCCTTTGCAATGGCATATTCCTTTGAGGCCTCAAAGAGCTTGCGACCGATTCCCATCCTGTGGTATTCCTTTAGGATTCCAGTTACAGCAATATCAACCGTGTCTGGACTTGTTTCCTTTAAGCACAAAAAGCCCGCCGGAGATTCATCCACATAAGCGGCAAAAAAAGGAAGTTCACCGGATTCCTGTATGAGTCCTTCCCTGTTTTCCGGAACTTCAAACCATTCTGGCAGGGATTCAAGTATCTTCCTGGAAATGTCCTTGCGTTCTGAACTGTCAGTTATAAATCTAATCATTATTTTTCCTTAACCAAAATTGTGATAAACTATAGGGGAAAGATAGCATAGAAAAAAACAACAGTCAACGCGATGAAAGATGAAGATAAAGATCCCCCCTACAGTCTCTTCTCCATCAACAAAAACCGTCCCTTGCGCCAGTCCGCATGGCCGCGTTCTTGATAGCCGTTTTTTTGGTAGAGGCGGAGGGCAAAGGGGTTTTGGGTAAAGACATCGAGACGGACGGATTTGTATCCCATTTCCAGGAGCTGGGCTTCAATTCCGGCGAGGACTGCATTTCCTATTCCCCTGTGCTGGAAATCGGGGGAGACACACAGCCTGTGGATGATGCATGGTTTTTCGTATTCCCATTTTCCGTTCTTATACTCTTCGTCACATTCCTCGCTTATTACATAAACTGCCGCAATCTTTTCTTCCTGGAGCACCACATACAGGTTTGACTTCTTTATGTCACTTTCAAAATCTTCCCTGCATGGATAAATGTCATCCCACTGGTTTATGCCCTGAGCGGACATAAGGCGTTTTGCCCCTTCAACCAGCGAGACAACTTCATCCAAATCATCTGGTGTTCCAAGCCTGTAATCCATCTTCTAAAATCCCAACCTATTTCTGACCTCATGCCTGAATTCTTCCAGGGCTTCCTCTTTGCTCGAGTCTCCATAATAATATGACGCTACTGCTTCCATAAAATACATGTATATCTCATTGTCAGAAGACTGGTAGAGGGTTCCGTCAACGTTTTTGGCATATTCACAGAACTCATCATAGTAATTTTGTCCGCCAAGGAATGATTCGTCAAAATCATCCTTTATCTTGTCCTGTACCTTTATGTTGCCAACCAGTTCCCCGGAAGACATTGCCATTTCCTCAAGGAAATATTCATCGGTGGTAAGGTACCGTATCATTTCCTTTGCGGCATTTGGATTTTTTGTGTTCTTGTTGGCGGCAATCCATGTTCCACCCCAGTACCAGCCAGAAGGTCCTGCGCACATTGCCCAGTCACCGCTAGTCTCAGGAGAATTTGGTTCAAGCACCCACTTGAGTCCCCATGTCGGCATGAAGTAGCTGAACACTTCCAAACGATTTCCATCTTCGTCACGAAGCCAATCTTCCATTCCGGCAAACCATGCCTCAGACCACTGTCCCGCATCAGCATCAAGTTCTTCATCATGCATGATTTTACAGACATCCATATATTTTTCCATGGCAGGATCAAGATAGAGTTCCCCATCAACAACCCAAGGCTTTCTGCGCATGCCCAAGAATGGCCTGTAGAGATCCTCGAGAGCTGAAACAAGCCTGCATTTTCCATTTGACCTTTCTTTTAAAATGCGTGCCGTCTCAAGCATTTTGTCTTCATCGCTGAATAACTCCTGAATTTTTTCCGGGTCATCGGTTCCAAGATATTTTTTTGCAAGACTCCTGCGGTAGAACATTGCACCAGGATACATTCCCCAGGACATTGCATAAACATGACCATCATAGCTTCCTATCTTAATCGGGAAGTCCTCCATCTTTTCCTTTACTTCCTCGTAAAGATCATCAAGAGGAAGAAGCATGCCAGACTCTACGTATCTGCGGACAAACGCTTCCTCAAGGGCAAAGACATCCGGACCATCACCACGTGCAAATGCAGAATCCAGGGCAGTAGGGAACTGATCTGTCGGTATCAGAGAATATCCAACTTCCACATTCGGGTGGGTATCTCCATAGCCGTAATCATATTCGCAAAGATAAGTTTCAAGCTCATCGGTAAAAGACCATACGATAAGCTTTGCATTTTCTTCCGATGTTTTTGAGCTTGAAGGTTTAGAAGTTGAAGATGCAGGTGTTGAATCCAAAAGCAGCTTCAAGATTTTTTCCGTTGTGGATTGAATTCCAAGCCTGTCCCTGTTTGAAATCGACGCATCCTGTGTTATGAAATAGCTTACGCGCACAAAACCATAGTCACCAAAGAAATCATAATCGTTTTTTGCAATCGGAGTAAATGCCCTGAATTTTTTTACAATTTCCTGATAGATGTTCCTGGCTTCATATTGATCCCTTGTTGTTACAGATTTAACAAGCACCTTGCTTTCAAAGGCCATCTTCTTAATCTGTTCAATCTCTGATTCATCGTAAACCAGAACATTGACTTCCGCCTTCATGGAATCGGCAAAGACTGCGGCATTCACCCCGTCGTCATTGGTCAGGTAAAAGCCCACGGTTTCCTTGTCAAACTTTTCTTCAAAAATCGTCATAGAGTTTTTTGGTGCGGCAAACAAATTGAAGGAACAAATCAAACTCAACATCAAAAATAATTTTCGCATTTTCATTTCAACACTCCATTTAATAAAATTATATGTCAGTTTCAAATTACAGAACGTTCTTTAACCTGTCCATGACACCCTTCAAGTGCTCATCACAGAGTCCAAAGTGCATTGAACGATAAGTCCATGCGGCTCTCCCTATCTTGTATTTTTCAAAGACTGAATTAATTGCCTCATACCATTTTACGGTATCCTCAGGGGAAGCCGTGTTGATGACTCCATATTCTCCGCAGTAGAGCGGGACATTCCTTTCTTCGGCTAGCTTTACGGCCCTGTCAAAAAGTACTTCAAATGCCCTTGCATCCAGAGTACCGTCCATGTCCTTTAACGCACCGTTCAGCTCCTTGAACAAATCAAGCATCTGCTCCTTGTAGAACGACGCTTCAACCGGGAACCCAATCCTAAAGTCAGGCCTCATTCCGATTGAACCAAGCCATGGAGCTCCCTGATGCGTAAACAAGAATGGCTCATAACAGTGGAAGTTGTAGACTATGTATTCATCCTGCGGCATGGGCAAGTCTGGGAGTGCCTCTATGCTGTTGTTCCAGTATCCTCCCAACAGAATGTAGGTCTTGGGGCAGATTGTCCTTATCCGTCTGATGCATTCGCCTGCAATTTTATTCCATGGTTCGCAATAGGACTTGTCGGTCACTTCGTTCAAAAGCTCAAAGGCGATGTTGTCTCTGTTGCCGAAACGTCTTGCAAATTCCATCCACAGGCGGTAGAACCTTTCCTGCATTTCGCCAGAGTCAAAGAAACTGTTCTGTGATACATCCGCGGCAAAAGAATATCCTGCGGTCTTGTGCAAATCAAGGATTATGTTAAGGGAATTTTTTGCACACAAATCAACCGCCCTCTGTACACGTGCAAAGCCTTCTTCAAGATAAGAGCTTCCGTCCTCTGATTCAAATATGTTGTAGTCAATTGGAAGCCGCACATGATCGAGTCCCCATGATGCTATGACGGAAAAATCCTCTTCCTTAATAAAACCGTCCAGCCTCTCCTTTGAATAGTCGCACTGAGAAAACCAACCGCCAAGGTTCACGCCCTTTTTAAATCCTTCAAAATCCCTCATAAATAACTCCTGACTTTCAATCAGTCAAATAATATTCTTACCCGGTTGAATCATTCATCCGGACCTAATGTTTTCACAAGACGATCCAACTGATCCTGCATGTAGCGGCAGAATATAGCCGTATACGGAGAAAGCTCTTCGCAGTATTTATCCCAGATTCTTTCGAACTCTTCATCTGAAGCCGCCATTATGCACATGGGAAGATACTTCTTTTGAATGTCCTCATATTCATCCAATGCATCATATGCCATGGTTTCAGCCCAGTCTCCTTCATAGCTAGGATGGAACCTCCACATCGGATACCAGAAATCATTCGGCTGAGGATTTGGATCCATCAGTTCAAGATAGGAACTGACACCGTACGCGTCAAATATTTCCTTATCGAGTTTACTTGCATTTTTAATTTTTTCCCAAGGAAGCTCATCCATTACACGGGTATATCCGGAAGGCATCATTCCTTCAAGCTTAGGTGCTTCCTCACGCCATAGAACAGCACAATTATGCTCAAGGTAGTTATAGTCGCTATGATTTTGACGCTGTTCCTCCGTTCTGTATGGCCTTCCCTGTTCATCCCTCTGCCAGTCAATGCCTTCAAATCCCCAATAAAGGATTCTTTGGTTTTCTTCTTCCAACATCTTGTCCATAAACTGAATGATTTTGATGGCCTTATCTTCCGGACAATTTACGGTGATTCCATAACCCCTCTGGAGATTGGGTAATGAGACGTCACGGTAACGGGGTCTTATGTCCCTGTCGAATGTAAGTGCCAGAGGAACATAAGCCCTTTCATTTTCTCCGTTAGAATTGAAAGCCGGATCGTCAATACGATACTGGAATTGCCACCCCTGAATGAACATTCCGAGCACACGTCCCTGATATATTTTTTCATAATACTGGTCGCTGTTATCTGTAAATGAAGCTGGATCTATAAGCCCGCGTTTATAATATCCGTTGGCAAGTTTAAACCACCTCTTTGAACATTCAGCCGTAAAAAGATCATTGTATACATAACGGTCCCCTTCCTTTGTGACAAAACCGTTGCCTTCGTTTGGATAACCGGCCAGGAAATTTGGAGGATTCCACAAGTCAAAGGCTTCCCAATCGTAGGTAATTATGCTGAACGGTATTGTGGTGCCACCTCCAATATACGGATATTTCCTGTAATATTTTTCAAGCAAATCAAAATATTCATCTACAGTCCTTATGACAGGATACCCGAATTCCTTGAGGACTGCTTTTTGAATCCAAAAGGCATTACCGTTATAATTTGACTCAGACGGAATGCCATCGTATACGCCATAATTTGTAAGGGAGTAAATGTGTTCACTAATGATTCTGCCATCAGCATCTTTTTCTGAATCACAATCAATCATCTGCTTCCATGCCGATTCATAATGTTTCCGTAGGTTCGGCGCATATTCTTCAATAAGGGGCTTTAGGTCACGCAGGCATCCGGCATCCTGGAACTCTGTTGAACCAACTTCTACCAAATCCGGACGATTGTCTGAACGAATCAATGATTCAATCTTCCGATCCCTGTCGCCTTTTAGAATATCCCATGTAAAAGTTACACCAAAATTTTCTTCAATCCATTTATATGCAGCATTATCGGCAGGAGGTTTATCTCGACTTTGAATTGTAAAAATCGAAATATTCAGTTTGTCGCCAGAAGAAATCGGTTCACCCCTTGCAAAAAGGTTCCCGCCCTTTAAAAGTTCAAATTCATCCTTACCCTTGGCACTAGCAAAACAATTTACCTTTACAAAACCAAAATCCTCAAAGAAATCATAAAACTCTTCTTCAAGTTTTCCAAATGCCTGAAACTTTTTAACAATGCTTTCGTATATTTTTTTATCTTCATATTCTTTTCTGGAATTGGCTGAGTTAACAAGCACCCTGCATTCAAAGGCCATCTTTTTCAACTGCTCGGCTTCAGATTCATCAAAGACCAGAACATGAACCTGAACATTCATTGAATCAGAAAAAACTGCGGCATTAATTCCGCTTCCATCGGTCAAATAAAAGCCCACGGTCTCCCTGTCAAATTGTTTTTCAAAAATAGTATTTGAATTTTTTGGGGCTGCAAACAAACTTGTTCCCCACAGCATGCACAGTATTGCAAGAATTTTCCTCACTTTCATAATGTCCACTCCTAGTTTTTATATCTTACATTAAATAGACTATCAGAATAAAAACCTTATGTCCATCGTCTTAAGCTCATATGCCCGTATTTTCCCCTTCCCGCTTAACATTTTCCTTCCGTTCCTGTAGAATTACAGTATTGGGGTTTGGGGAGACATTTTGTTCCCTGTAAAATCCGGGGGGTATCCATGAAAAATATAAAAGTATTTCTGCTTAGCGTAATAGTCTTATGTATGGGACAGCTTTTTGCCACTGTGCCGGAGACGGTTATCGAAAAGCTCCCGGAGGGCATAAATCATAAATCAGTCATTGCATTCGGGAAACATGAAGGAAATCAGTTTGATTTTATTTATACTGATGGAAACGAGTATTTTATAGACTCATGCGGAACGAAAATCGGACCGTTCAAATCAGTTCCCAGAATGATCTTCTCTGGAGACAATCTTGCATATGTCTTTACCGACGAAAATGAAAAATGGCATGTCGTGCTTAACGAAAAAGAGCTTGGAGTCTACGAGGAGCTTTACTATTTTGGCTTCATGTCGTCGGATCCGGACAAATACACTTACCTTGCTAAAAAAGAAGACGGCTGGTACATAATCACGGAAGAAAAATCTTACGGTCCATTTGATAAAAAAGCAGATTTTGTCTTGAGGAAAAAGGACGGAAGCATATGCTATTGTGTAGAGGAAGGCAACTTTGATTACGTTTATACAGATGGAGAAAAACGCGGACCATTTAATTTTGTTGAAACCAACGGATTCTTTATACGGGAAGTTGAATCTTTCATCTATTCATGGGCAGACATTTATTCAAACGAATATCATCTGTGTATCGACGGCAAGGATTCAGAGGCATATAATTCACTAGAATTTTTCCCCTCGGACGATGGAAGGCTATATTACATCTATGAGACAGTGGATTTTAAAACTACACGCCTAATGTGCGACGACAAAATCCTAAAGGAACTGGATGCCTCCGAATATGGAACCGCACCATATTCTTCCTCCTCTGCAGACAACGGTTTATGCATTTCGCTGGGACATAAATTAAACTATGATGAAAGATGGGTATTTCTACTAAAGGACGGAGAGATTAAAGCTGAATTAAAAATCGAGGCGGTTGATACAGACCACGAATACCCGTTATTCTTCTTCCACGATTTGCAGGTTTCATGTCCTGCCGGTAAATTCGGTCCCTATCAGGAAATTCTAGAAGTGGAGTTTGACAGATTTGGACGTGCGTTTTGGGTTGCAAGGGAAAAATCAGAAGACGATAATCCTTATTCACGACACTGTGGAGTTTATATCGATGGTAAATTGATTTATGAATCCGACAGGTTAGACTATATATTTGATTTTGACACTCTCGATGATAAATTCATTATTATTGCAGGTTATGATTTCGATGTCTTGATTGTTAACGGCAGAAGATACGATTTAAGCGGTGATCCCACTGTCCTGAATAAAATGCTTGGCATGCTTCTTTCATCAAATTATCCACATAAATCAGTCATAGCTATAAGCCCCAGGCTTTTACCGGATAGCGATGATTTTATCTTCTTTTACTATACAGATGACTATCATATAGAATGCTTCTTCCATGACGGAACTTTCTACAAGGCTTTCTGCGACGAGAAATTCATCTATTTTATAGATGGAAACTCAATAAAAAGGATGGAATTTAACTAAATTTAGACATTTTCGACAAAACTTCCTTTTTTTTCCGATAATAGTGGTATATTTTCACACAAATTTGAATCTCTAAGGGTTTTGCAGGAGTTTTTATGTCAAACAAAGATAAGCTTAAAAATATGTCAACAAAGAAGAAATCACGCCTGTTGTTCTGGGGAATGCTTGGTCCGCTTCTTGTAGTAACGATTGCTGCATGTTCTTTCTTCTATTATGTTTCTAACAAAATAATTGAGTATTATCTGAGGTCAGAACTTTCTTATACAGTTGAAAAAGTAAATTCCAGCATTCTTGAGCACGTCAATCCAATAATGGTGAACATAGAGGATTTTGCCAATTTTGCAAGTCTTTCTGATGACGTGGATATCTACAAGCCTCTTGTCCAGACTTTCCAGAAGAATCTTGACTATTCAACAGGATTCTATTATGCAACAAAGGAGTCCGTAAAAAAAGGCGAAGGTTTCTTTGTTCATAGCGGTGGATGGGTCCCTCCCTCTGACTATGACCAGACGACAAGGGAATGGTATATAAACGCAATAAACAATCCGGGCAAGCTGGCATTTGCATCTCCATTTATTGATGCCGACACCGGAGAATTGATAATCACAGTTTCCAAGGCAGTCAATGACACTCGCGGAAGAGTAAAAGGTGTTGTAGCGTGTGACATTTTGCTTTCACGTTTGACAAAGCTTTTCCAGGACACAAAGATTTCCGAAAATACCGTGATCAACCTGATTACACAGGACGGCTATTACATGACCAACAGCGATTCATCAAAGGTAATGAACAAGAAATATTTTGATGAAACCTCATTTGCCGGAGACATGAAACAATGGTTGAACGGAGATCTTAAAACAGAGGTTACGAATAAAAATTTTTATGCAGTATGCAGGATCGGTTATTCTCCATGGTTCATCATAATCGAAGGTCCTGTCGTAGATTTCAAGGGACAGCTTGCCAACGTCATATTCACATTTGAGATTGCGCTCATCATCTTCAGCATCATCACTTCCCTGTTGAACATCCACACCATCCGCAAGATGAGGAAGGGTGAACAGCAGCTGGGTGCAAACCTTTTTGCAGAAACTCAGACACTTGCCGTTGCCGCCAAGGAAAATGCCGCCACCGCACAGGATCAGAGTGCCGCCGTCAAGGAAATCGTTGCCACAATGGAAGACTCCAACGCACTTTCCGAAAACATTGCCTCCAAAATCCATGACGTGTCCAAGGTCGCGGAAAAAACCTCATCCGATGTTGCAGAGGGTGTTGCCTCCATCGAAAACAACGTCGCACAGCTTCATGCAATTTTTGATGCCAACCAGCAGACAATCGAGGGCATGAAGGTTCTTAGCAAGAGCATAGAAAGCATCTGGGACATCGTTACATTGATCAACAACGTAGCCGACCAGGCAAAAATCATAGCCTTTAACGCAGAGCTTGAGGCATCCAGCGCAGGTGAGGCAGGAAAGAGCTTCCGTATTGTTGCCAACGAAATCCGCCGCCTTTCTGACGGTATCATCGACGGAACAAAAGAAATCAAGGAGCGCATAAACGAGATTCAGCATTCCTCAGACTCCCTTATCCTTGCATCCGAAAGTGGAACCGAAAAAATCAACGAGGGTTACGAGAACGCAAAGAATCTTGGCGAAATGTTTGCAAGCATCAAGAACTCTGCCGAAATCACGGCATCTTCAGCAGGCGATATAACGGACATCATTCAGCAGCAGACAAATGCCTCAGAGCAGATTTTGATTGCACTGAAACAGATATCAGCCGGTGTAGAAAACTTTACAGTTGCAACTGACAATATTTCTTCTTCATCAGAACAGATCCGCTCAATGTCAGAGGCAATGAACAACAGCATCATGTCTTCCAAGGGCAAGAAAAAAGAATAAAGGTTAAACATGGAAGAACTAGACTCTAAAACCCAGCAGGAAATCACTGAACTTTACGAAGGCAAGCAGGGTTCTTATCTGATCTTTTCTGTGGGGAAACACCGCTATGCCCTTAACTCCAGCCTCATCAAGGAAATCATGTACGGGGTAAAAATCCACGGGATTCCGTTTACTCCAGATTACATAGAGGGTGTATTAAATTGCAGGGGCGTTCCCTTTACAGTTGTGAACCTTTTGAAAATGGCAAAAGAAGAAAACAGCGATATTGCCGAAAGCGTTTTTCTCTTGTTCAACCGTGACGATGACCAGTTTTGCCTTCACATTTCCAACATCGAGGTCTTTTTTGAACCGGAAGAGGATGACATTCTTGAAGACAAGGTAAAATACAAGTTCAAGTTCATTCCTCTCTTTAACGCAGACAAAATCGAAGAAACCCTTTGCAAAGATTTAGGTAAGGATGAATAGATGGATCAACAGAAGATAAAGATTTTAATTGCTGATGACTCGGCCATTACCCGTGGCATTTTTGAAAAAAACTTCAATGCATCGGGCCTTTTTGAAATTGTGGGAATGGTTTCAAACGGACGCAAGGCAATCGACTTTTGCAGTGAGAACGATGTTGATCTGGTAATTTCTGACTATGACATGCCGGAGATGAACGGTATAGAGACAACCAGAATCCTTACAAAACAATTCGGCATACCTGTATGCATTTACGCAGAGAACAATTCAGTAAGGTCACAGGCATTGCAGGAAGGTGCCATGCTTTTTGAAGTAAGGCCCAGCTTTACAAGCTTTACATCCCAATCCATGACACCATTTATAGAAAAGATAGCGGAGACCTACACAAAACGGTTCAGCTCAACTCATCATCATAAAAGACTTGCATCTGCAGATACAACGGAGAAAAAAAAGACAGGGTATCCGGCTCACAGCTTTGACATCCTTTGCATAGGAGCATCCACCGGAGGCCCCACAGCCGTCCAGGAGATTTTAAAGGGACTTGGAAATGATTTTCCGCTTCCGATTCTTTATGTCCAGCATATTGATTCTGGTTCAGATAAAAAAATGGTGGAATGGTTCAACCAGACTTGCCCCAACACTCCCATGGAACTTGCAGAAGACGGTCAGCCTGCAAAAAAGGGACACGTGTACATGGCCCCAGCAGACACTCACCTTATAATTGATTACATCAATGCAGCCGGTGCTCCAGTACTCAAGCTTTCTGATGAACCGCCGGAGAGGTTTTTAAAACCAGCCGTAAACAAGCTTTTTAGAAGTGCCGCATCCCTTTACAAACAAAAATGCCTTGCCGTCCTGCTTACTGGAATGGGACGTGATGGAGCTGAGGGCTGCAAGGAAATAGTAGACAACGGCGGTTACACAATTGCCGAAGACAAATCAACATGCGCTGTTTTTGGAATGCCTGCCGCCGCCATAGAACTGGATGCCGCAACAAAGGTGTATCCAAGAGGAATCATTGCACAGGAAATTTTGAAGCTTGTGTAATTTTCAGAATGTGACAATGGAGTTTTGAAGATTTGAACCAATCAGAAAATTTGCTTGACGAAAAAACTTTAAACAAACTGATAGAACTGATTACTCAAAAAACCGGAATCATTCCCCGCGACAGCCACCGGTCCGGCATTAAGAATTATGTAGAAAAACGCATGAAGGAACTTGAAGAAGTTTCAAATTCAAGCAAGATTTCACCGGAGACTTTCCTTTCCTTAATCGAAGTGAATCCCGTTGAGATGGCCCTGCTCATAAACAGTTCTACTGTAAACGAGACATATTTTTTCCGCGAGGAAGCTCAGTTTGATGTTCTGGAGCAAAAGGTGCTTCCTGATTTAAAGGCAAAAAACCCCATTACAATCCCCATAACGCCAATAAGAATCTGGAGTGCCGCATGTTCAACCGGCGAAGAGATTTATTCGATTTTACTTTTGGCAGAATCACTCGGAATAAAAACTGAATGCACTGCAAGCGACATAAACACAACAGTCCTGGAAAAATGCAAGAGCGGCTTCTACATGAAAAATGCGATACGTTCTGTAGACGGAGCAAAATACCAAAAGCTTCTTGAACAATACAAGACAGGAACCGGTGAATTTCAACTTTCAGAAAAACTTCGTTCCAGCATCATCACAAAACATATAAACCTTTCTGACCTAACGGATTTCCCAAAGAATCAGAACATCATTTTCATCCGCAACGTATTCATTTACTTTAGCAATGAGATGAAAAAGCAGATCCTGACAAAGATTGCGGAAGAATCTCTTGCACCAGGCGGATACATCTTTGTCTCAATGAATGAGGTTGCAGTTCTGGATTCCCTTATGATTCCGGATTGTCTTGAACAGATTCATGACGGAAAGGTTTTCTATTTTCATAAGAAGGTGGGCAAATGAAGACAACGGATGAAACTTTAAAATGTTACCTGGAAGAAACCAGACACCTCCTCTCCCTGATCAAGAATGATTCAAAGGGCTACAGAGAAAACCTTAAGCTCTTTAGCATGATTAAGGACAACTCAAAGATTCTTGGGTTTACAACTGTTTACAATTTATTCAAGGGCATCGAGGACATTTACAAATCCCTCTGCGACGGAAAGATTGCATACACCGAAAACCTGGAACTGCTGCTTAAAATCGTATGCGGAGAGATTGATGAATGCTGTAACATGATAGAAGACGGTTCTCCGCTTTTAAATGACATTGATGTCCGTCCTTACCTCTTGTACTGTGACAAGGCAGTTGCCGGAGAAATATTTGACCCTTCCCACCTTACAAAAAAGACAGAAAATGATGACTGGCTTGAAAACAAAATCAAGGTTTCCCGCGCACGTAAAAAGAGGGAACAAAAAAACTCAGACCAAATCATAAAGGTTTCCTCAGACAAGATTTCCAACATCGTTAACCTTCAGGAAGAGATGATTGCCAGAACCTACATAATAGAAAATCAGATTACACTCCTGAAAAACGCCATCTCCGACAAAAACCTTTCTGCGGTAAACGAGGCATACAAGCTCCTTGTCGGTGACACACAGAACCTTCAGAATTCCCTTTTGCTTGTTCACGAGAATTTGATGGGCCTGATGCAGGATGAATCCCTACTCAAAAACCATCAGAAATTCTACGGATTTTTCATCATGGCAAACGGCAAGAAATATCTTATTCCATCTGAATTCATTCACGATGTCATCTGCGAAATTCCGCTTAATTACGAGACAGTACAGAATCAAAAGAGTGTCCGCTATGTCGTGGAAAATGAATCTGGCGAAAAAGAGGATGAGGTAGTTGAATATGTTCCAATCTATTATCTTTCTTCTTTGCTTCCGGGTCAGGCCGTAAAGAACAGGAACGTAATGGATACGATACTTGTGGTGGATTACCAGTCACAGAAAATTGGCATCATAGTTGACAGTGTAATGAAGTTTGCTTCTGTCATAAAGAAAAGCATGCCATCTTCGTTTGAAAAATTTGCTCCGGTCGAAGGACTTGCATTTGATGAAAAATACGACATGATTCCTATACTCCATGTTCCAGACATCATGAAGCGCTTCCGTTCTCTGCGTGGATATGACGTAAAGAAATACGAGGCCATCACAAAAAAACACGTCAACAAAATCCTTATCGTTGATGATTCCGAAACCACACGTCAGATTGAACGTACAATTCTTCTGGCAAACAATTTCCTTGTGGAAGAAGCAAGCGACGGAATCAATGCAATAGAAAAAATAAAGCAAAAACAATTTGACCTGATTCTTTGCGACGATGAAATGCCACGTATGAACGGAGACATCCTTCTGGACAATATCCGCCGCATGGAAAACTACAAGAATGTCCCTGTTGTTGCAATGGCCGAAAGACCTTTGGCAAAAGCAGATGCCTTTGTCAGCAAATCAGGATTTTCAAGAGACACACTGATACAAACCCTTAAAAGGAGCCTAGACAATGAGTGAGAAAATTTTAGTTTTGGAACCATCCACTACAACGCAATCAATCATCACTTCAGCACTCAAAAAATCTGCTTATGAAAGTACTTTTGAAACAAACGGACTTAAACTTTTGATTTCAATGTACAACACGCTTCCTTCTGTGGTATTGATAAATGCAAAATGTATGAACCCAAAAAGCAGCGAGCTGGTTCGACTTATAAAAAGCGTTGACCGCCTTAGGAAAATTCCTGTGGGTGTTTATGCCGTAGGTGATTTTTCTTTTGAACAGCATTACATGAGGAACTCTGGTGCGGATCTTTTCATTCATTTTGAATCTGAATCACTTGTTGGAAACATAGAGACGCTTTTGGACCTTGCCAGGAAAAACAAGCTCTCTGCCCCAATGGAAAGTGACATAATGAAAAGCGGCATTGCAGAACAGGTTTTTGCTCTCATGTCGAATCTTCCTGACATTGAGGAACTGTGCCATCGTTTCCTTTGCCTCCTTACTGAATTCTGTGAGGTCCCGGCTGTTTCAATCTTGCTTAATGACGAGGACGGTGCATATGGCTATTATATCTGCTCCAGCAATTTTACAGAAACAGAGAAAGCGGATTTCATAAAAGTCTGTGCAACCGATTTTGACGAGATCATTCCATATACAAACATCCGCATGGTTAATCCCAAGTGCCTTGAGCCCGATTTTGACCTGAGCAAATATCACACAAGCACGATTCCGCTTTCCGCATTCCAGAGGGAAGTCCTTATGGATTCAAAAAAGAAAAAAGTCGGAACCGTTAACGCCGTCAGGGAAGGAACCTTTACTTCACATCAGATTGACCTGCTCGATTTCTGTATTGAGCTGTTTAACCCGCTTGTAGAAAATGCCCTTTACCTTAAAAGGAAGCTCAAGTTCGAGAAAAACATCCGCAAGGCATTCAGCCGTTTTGTTCCATCTCAGATTATTGACGAACTTGTTAAGGATGCCGATCAGTCTGCCAAAGTAAGTGTCGGAGAAAAACGTGACGTTGCAATCCTGTTCAGTGATATCCGCTCATTTACAACAATAAGCGAACAAAACAAACCTGAAACCATCGTTGCCTTTTTAAACAGATATTTTACTGTCATGTGCACGATAATCAAAAAACATGGCGGTACAATAGACAAGTTCATCGGAGACGCCATCATGGCTTTGTTCGGTGCCCCAGTCAGTTATGAGGATAATGCCCGTCGTGCCGTAGCTGCTGCCTATGAGATGAGGGAAGCGTTAAAGACTGTTGAGCTTGAAGATTTGGTCATGCCCGAAGGAATGAAGTTCAACATTGGCATTGGCATTCACTATGGAGACGTTATCGTCGGTTCAATCGGTTCAAATGACAAGACAGATTATTCTGTAATCGGAGACAATGCAAACCTTGCATCCCGCATGGAAGGCCTTACTAAAACATATGGCACAATGATTCTTGTTACAGATGCCGTAAGGAATGACTTATACAAAACAAACGGAGACACATGTGGTTTTGAATTCCGTTATCTTGATGACGTTAAGGTAAAGGGAAAAGAAAAGGCCGTACCAATTTATTCGATTGATTCTTCGCCAGATGAATTCCCAAGGGAATACCGTGATGCCTATTCCAAAGGATTTGACCTTTACAAGCAGGGAATATGGAATCTTGCCCGTGAATATTTTGAAAAAGCCCTTGCCCTGGTTCCTGAGGACAAATCCGCCAAGCTCATGCTGGACCGCTGCATTGAGTTCATCAAAAATCCGCCGGCAAACTGGGATGGAGCAATAACGTTCCACACGAAATAGCTGGATTCAAGCGCACGGATAAATCATTCTTCCGTTCCAAACTTGGGGAAAATCGTCATTCCAAGAATCTGCTGCCTTTTTGTAATTGGATATGGCGTCCCCAAAAGAACTACCAGAGTGGCTGCAATGCCTTCCTTTAGCTTTGAGTCCCCGGCGACTTCCAGAGATTCGCTTTTTTTCTTTATATATTGCACCGCAACCTCATAGGCCTTTTCATAATCTGCAATCAAAATCCAAAGCTGGGCCGCAAACGTTCCCGAAAGAACATTGGCACCTGCCCCGAAAAGACCGTTCATGTGCTGATGCTCGACATGACTTGGGATATGCTCCGCCGACAAAAGGCCCTGTAAAAACGTGCAGTCATTTATGGAAGCAAATTTCATGAAAAGCTGGTACCCTTCTCCGTTCTGACAGCGTTCAAAGTATTCTTTGTCAAACTCCTGATCACTGGCCTCAGAATCAGTTTCCTGTACTACGTCGATTTCCTGATTTTCTGTTTCCTCACGCATTTCAGAGTAAGGATCCTCGTCTGTCTTGGGAAATTTGTTCAACAGAATTTTAATGATAAGAGCAACAACCAAAGCCCCGCCTATTATAAAAGGTACATAACTCATGAAATCATTATAGCATGCTTTTTGGGAATTGGAAATGGAAACAAAATGGTAAATTTTCTGATATTTTTATGCATAGTAACATTTTTTATCTTGATTTATTGAATTCTCTGTGTTATAATAAAAGTCAAATATATAAAAGTTCTCAAAAAACTCCAGTTTTTAATGCATCCTGTCATCCAGCACGATGTTTTTTTATTTCTGGGGATATGTTTAATACAGGTCAGGAGAGCGAAAAAAATGAAAATCAGACGTCAACTCATGTTAAGCCAAACGGTGTTAACTTTGTTTGCCATTCTTGTACTTATCATCCCAATCTTCCTTTCACAGAAGAATTCACTTAAAAAACAGATTACCCAAGTTTCGCAGCTGCAGGTTGAAAATGTAAACGACCAGATAGCCAACTTCCTTGAAAACCCACAGAGGACAATAGACACTGTCGTGGCCTACATGGAAAACCTTGATGAATACAACAGGGCTCCAGTTGAAGAATTCCTTGTGGCACAAGCTTCGGGCATTGCAGAATATTCAATGGTTTATGCATCCAGCGCCACACCGACTTGCCGCGGAGGATTCACTTACACAAACATCCACTGGATTGCGCCTTCCGATTTTGACGAGACAAGCCGCGGCTGGTTCATAGATGCAAAGGCAAACCAGGGGCAGGTTGTCTTTTCCAATCCTTATGTTGACGAACAGTCCAAGGGCATCGTCATTACGCTGTCAAAATCATTCAAGAACAAGAAAGGTGAATTTGCAGGCGTAGTTGGCGTAGACTTGCTTTTGGATGAAGTTGTCGCTCTTGTAAATGAAGTTCAGCTTACAAAAAGCGGCAAGGCATTCATGATTGACTCAAACGGAGTATATGTCACAAACCCCAACACCGACAAAGTTGCAAAGGACAATTTCTTTTCTGAATACAAGCTTTCCAAACTTGAGTCCAAGATTCCGGCCGATGCACCATACCTTAACCTTGACGACAAGGAACTGTATTTTGCCGCAAGAAAAATGCCTAATCTCTGCGGATGGACTTTAGTAACTGTCGGTCCGATGAAAGAACTCAATTCCGAAATGAACCACAACCTTACCACTCTTGCACTTCTTTCTCTGGGCGTTCTTGTGGTGGCAATCTTGAGTTCACTGTTTATTGCATTAAAACTCACTCAACCGCTAAAGCTGATTGCAAATGCTATGACAAAAATTTCCAGCGGTCATGCAAACCTTTCCAACCGTCTTGAATATCAGTCAAACGATGAGATAGGCCAAATTGCCAATGGATTCAACCTCTTTACCGAAAAGCTCCGTGACATCATGGTCAAGCTCAAGAAATCACAGGATTCACTTAAGGTTGCGGGAAATGATCTTGGGGCAAGCACTCAGGATACAGAGGATGCCATCGGTCAAATCCTAAGCAACATATCCAACGTAAACTCACAGATAATCGCACAGGGCAATGGAGTTGAAGAGACAGCAGGTGCCGTTAACCAGATAGCTTCCAACATCCAGTCACTGGAGAGAATGATTGAAGGTCAGTCAGAGGGAGTTTCAGAAGCAAGCTCTGCCGTTGAACAGATGATTGGAAACATTTCTTCCGTAAACTCAAGCGTGGAAAAAATGGCAAAGTCATTCGATTCACTGCAGAATGACGTACAGAACGGAACGGTAAAGCAGCAGGCCGTCAATGACCGCATCTCTCAGATTGAAACCCAGTCCCAGCTTTTACAGGAGGCAAACGCCGCCATTTCTTCCATTGCAGAACAGACAAACCTTCTTGCCATGAACGCCGCAATCGAAGCCGCACATGCAGGAGAGGCCGGAAAGGGATTCAGTGTTGTTGCAGACGAAATCCGAAAACTGAGTGAAACATCAAGCCAGCAGTCAAAGACCATCGGAGACCAGCTTGTCAACATTCAGGAATCAATCGAGGAAGTTGTAGCCGCATCCCTTGAATCCAGCGATGCATTCAATTCAGTATCCGCAAAAATCAGGGATACAGACCAGCTTGTACGCCAGATCAAGGCGGCAATGGAAGAACAGAAGAGCGGTTCAAAGCAGATCATTGAATCACTCCACCAGATGAACGATACAACCAGCGAAGTTAAATATTCATCAATGGAAATGCGTGACGGCAACAAGCAGATTCTTCTTACAGTTCAAAAGCTCCAGGATTCATCAAATTCAATGAACCAGAGCATGAACGAAATGGGCAACGGTGCAAGAAAGATCCACGAGACAGGAACCGCACTCAGTTCAATTTCTTCACAGATGAAGGCAGCGATAGACGGAATCGGAGAACAGATCAACCAGTTCCAGGTGTGATAAATCCGTTGTGTGAAGGAGGATCATAAAACATGAAGACTCTCTTTACAACAGATTACAAGAATTACAAACCAGAATGGCCAAGCTCTTGTCGTCCTTCGGCAAGGGCAGTCATTTTGATTGAAGGCACCCCTCTTGATTCTAACCCAAATGATTCTTCCAAAATAATCCTCAAACCAGAGGATAAAATTGCCCTTGTGTATGCAAAAAACCTTGGCTATTACAAATTCCCGGGTGGCGGCATAAACAAGGGTGAAGACAACATTACGGCACTTGTACGAGAAGTTCAGGAAGAGACCGGGCTGGAGCTTATTAAAGATTCCATAAGCGAATATGGCCTTGTCAAACGCATCATGCAATCCGAAATGTTCCCACAGACAATCTTTATTCAGGATTCATTTCATTATCTGTGCAGGGCAAAAACGGACTCAAACGGAAAGCCATTAATCAAAAAGCAGAACCTTGACTCATACGAAAGTGAAGAGGGCTTTGAGCTCAGGATTACAAGCATTCAGGAAGCAGTTGAAACAAACGTCAATTTCAAATCATCAAAAGTAAAATACCTTGACATGGTGGCACGCGAAAATCATGTTATGACAATGATGTGTGGGATGCCGGAACTTATGCCAAGAGCCTATGCCGAATCCTTGCTTGAACAGGGTGTGGCAAAAAATCCGGGGCCATGGCGTGAACACAGTTATGCAGTTGCAGTTGCGAAAGAATTTTGAGCTAAAGGAATATTTTGAAAAACTAACCGGCCGTGACCTGTATGAGATTATAAAATAGAAAGACCTGGGTCCGCCAGATTTCTTAACTCAAACCATCAAGTCAAAGTATACGCTCATTTCCCCTTCGCCACGGTTGGCCCAAAGTGAATAGGGAATGAATCTTAATGTTGCATCCTCTTCCCTTGCATCCTCATAATTCATATAGAGCTTGCTTTCCATAAACTCTGCCCCTGACGGAATCACCTTTTTTGCGTCGACATCCAGAACGATTGTCTCAAATCCAAATTCGCTGCTAGGCTTCTCTTTTATGACAAAGGGCTTTTTTATCATATAGCTTCTAAGGTTTTTACCGTTGTCCTTTTCTTCCGCACAATATACGACAGGTCCCCTCATGAATGCAATTTTATGCTCGTCTTCTACTACCCTTGGGTCTGCGAATACGGCACGGCTCTTCATCTCAAATTCAATTTCAAGATGATGCTTGTCTTCCGTAAATCCTTCCACATAAAGATATCCGTCGATTACACTGGCATTCAGATTTCCGATGTTCTTGCTGTACCTGTCTCCAGTCCACCCAGGAATGCGGAGTGCCAGCTTGAATCCAGTTTCACCTGCACCCGTCACGTCAATGTCTATCTTTCCGCTGTTGGGATAATCAGTTTTAATGCAAACTTCAATTTCCTTTTGATTCACATTCTTTTTAATCGTTGAGCCCATGTACAGGTGAACAAAGAGGGTGTCATCACTTTCACCATAAGCATAAGAGCCTATCGAAGAAACAAGCCTTGCGATATTTGGCGGACAACACGCACATCCAAACCACTTTTGTCGCACAGGTTTTACGTGTTCCTTGCGTTCATCTTTTTTGCATGCCTCAGGAAGAACCTCAAGTGGATTTACATAAAAGAAACTTTTACCGTCCAAAGCCATGCCGCTCAAGATGCCGTTGTAAAGTGCAACCTCCATTATGTCAGAATATTTTTGCGAGGGATTAAGGCAAAGCATTCTACGTGCAAAGAAAACAAGGCCTATTGAAGCACAGGTTTCCGCATACGCAGTGTCATTGGGCAAATCAAACGGAAACGAAAAGGCCTCCCCCAGATGTGTTGCTCCTATGCCACCCGTAATGTACATTTTTTCATTTACAATGCTGTCCCAAAGTGCCTCACATGCCTTTAGGATTTCCCTGTCGCCAGAGATTCGTGCCATGTCCGCCATGCCGCTGTAAAGATACACTGCCCTTACTGCGTGACCTACCGCCTCCGTCTGTTCCCTGACCGGCTTGTGTGCCTGATGATAGTAATCGGGTTTTCCCTTCATGTCCGGGTGTTCACCTTCAAAATATAACGGTGACTGTCCCCTCTGGTTGATGAAGTATTCCGCAAGATGCCTGTAATGCTCGTCCCCTGTTGCCTCATACAGCCTGAACAATGCCATTTCCGCAATCTCGTGTCCTGGATAGCCTTTGATCTTTCCTTCTTCAGTTCCAAAAACTCCGCATGCATAGTCTGCAAAACGTCTGGCCGCATTCAGGAGCTTGTCCTTGCCGGTTGCCTCATGATATGCAATTGCACCTTCGATCAAATGTCCCATGCAGTAGAGCTCGTGATGATCCCTTAAATCCGTAAAGCTTTTGTCCATGCCGTTGATGATGTAATAGGTGTCCAGATATCCGTTTGGTAATTGTGCCGCACATACAATATCGATGGCATCATCCGCAATTTTTTCCAGTGCAGGATCAGGATGAGTTGAAAGCGAATAGGAAACCGCCTCTATCCATTTTGAAAAATCACTGTCCTGAAAAAGAAAACCGTAGAACTCGTCGTCCTTTGCATCTTCCTTTTTATCCGGGAAAACCGCAAATCCCCTGTATGTGTATTTTGGGGCCTCATAATTCTTGCCCAGCTTTATTCTTTTACTGTTGAGCATTCCGGCCGCACGGAAATTGTGCATGCAAAAACTTGGTGTGGCATCGGGCACACGGTCATTTAAAATGTCCCACTGATATGGAATTACTTCTTTCCTGACAAGCTCCGTCTTTCGTGACCAAAACTCGTCCTGTATTTTGACTGACTTTAAATCCAAGGGCTTAATGTTCATAATGATTTCAGACTATCATTTCCATGGACATTTGTCTATTACACCTTGCAAAAGAACTAAAGTGCAAGTAGAATGAAGAAACAAACCACTAGAGAGGGTATGATTATGGTAGACGTAAAGGGACGCTGGGCATTCATTACTGGAGCGGCAAGAGGCATAGGTTATGGGGCGGCAATTTTCATGGCAAAACGCGGCTGCAACCTGATATTGCACGGAAGAACTGCGGAACACTGCAATAAGGTTCTTGAAGAAGTAAAGGGCCTTGGAGTTCAGGCACATGCCTTTGGAGCTGAACTTTCGGATCCGGCACAGGTAAGCAAAATGCTAAAGGAAATCGATGAGCTGGGAGTTACCGTGGACATTGTATTGAACAATGCGGGCCTTCAGGTTGCATACAGGACGGACTATCTTTCTACACCGGTTTCAGATTATGAAACAAGCTTTTACGTAAATACCATTTCTCCAATGATGATAACATACCATTTTCTTCCAAAGATGAAGGAAAAAGGTTTCGGACGCATAGTCAACACTACAAGCGGTATACGGCGTGAACCTGAGCAGGCAGGTTATTCAGCAAGCAAGGCCGCACTGGACAAGGTAACAATGGATTTGGCATCCGTTTACGACGGAACAGACGTAATAATCAGCCTTACTGATCCGGGTTGGTGCCGCACAGATCTTGGAGGTCCCTCTGCACCCAATTCACCGGAAAGCTCTTTGCCGGGAGTTGTCGTAGGAGCCTTTGTGGATGACAAAAAATCCGGTCGCTGTCTCGCTGCAGGCAATTTCCATGGCATGACCCTGGAAGAAGCCGTAGCCCACGCCGAAAAAAACATCTCCAAATATTTGGGCTCACTGGATTAAGCGGGTTAGATTTTCCATAAAATCCATTAAAAATTTTTCTTTCCTTTATAGAAATCCTGTGTTATAATGATTCTATGGAAGATTTTCAGGATGTTTCTGTTGATAATAACAAATTGGACTCTGAGAAAAAAAGCACGAACCATGAAAAAGCGACAAAAACCCTGTTTGGAAACAAAGGCCCTTCCAAGATTATCTTTGTCCTTCTGCTGCTCATCTATCTGACAGCATTGGTTTTTACCTCAAGATTGGGCCGTTCACAGGGTGCCACAAACCTCTTTGGCATGACCGTTCCTGTAACCATGTTCACCGGAGTCCTTTCTTCTTTTGCCAACATCTCCATAATCATGATGGTCTTTTTGTTCGGCAAGCTTGGATTCATTACGGCACTGAGCATCCATATCATTCATCTCCCGATCATCTTCTTCAACATGTTCGTCCATCACAGTGCCACCACGATTCCAGGTGTTTTTACCGGACTTTTGACGCTCTTTGCAATCATCATAATTTTCTGGATGTCCAACAAGACCAAGAAATACCAGAAAAAGCTCCTTGACCAAACCATCACAGACCCGCTTACAGGACTTCCAAGCCGTTTTGCATGTACGGAGATGATGAACCGCTTTATTAAAAAAGGTGAGCAGTTTGCCATTGTTTCCATAGACCTGAACAATTTCAAGGCCCTTAACGACACGATGGGTCATGCTGTGGGAGACAAGGTTCTTGTGGAAATTGCATCCCGCCTTAAGGAAATAACTGAAACAAGCCCCGTGGACAAATATGATTTTGTTGCCCGCCTTGGTGGTGATGACTTTTGTCTTTTGATGCGCGACTATGAATCAGACCATGACATCATTCACAACATCCAGATGTATGAAGCAGAAATCAAAAAGAAAATTACGATAGACGGTTACGATTATTTCATGACTGCCAATTTCGGATATGCGGAATACCTGCTTGATGCCGACAACGAAAGTGCGCTCTATTCCTGTGCCGATGCCGCCCTGCATGAAATCAAGAGGTCCAACGGTGCAAACAATATCCTAAGGTTCAGCAAGGAACTGTTAAAGACAGCGAAATTCCTGGAGATGGAAAAACGCTTAAGGATTGCACTTCATGAGGACGCAATTGACTTCTATCTGCAGCCCCAGTTTGACAAGTCACATAATCTGCGTGGATTTGAGGCACTTGCAAGAATAAAGAATAACGACGGAAGCATTATACTTCCAAACGATTTTATTCCTGTTGCAGAAGAGATTGGTGTAATAGACCGTGTTGACATGATGGTTTTCAGGAAGGCGGCATGCTTCATGGGTCGATTCCTAAAGGAAACCGGCAGCGACATCATCCTTAGCTCCAACATCTCCGTAAAGCATTTGATGAAGAATAATTTTATCGAGGAGATTCAGTCCGTGCTTGAACAAAGCGGAATTCCTCCAAGAAACGTGGAGATAGAAATTACCGAATCCATCATGATTGAGTCAGCGGAAAAAGCCCTGAAATGCATAGACAGGATCAAGAGTTTGGGCATGACTGTTGCAATCGACGACTTTGGCACGGGATATTCTTCCCTCAGCTATCTGAACAAATTCCCGGTCAACATTCTTAAAATCGACAAATCATTTATCGAAAACCTCAGCACCAGCGAATCCTCCAAAAAATATGTCGAGGCAATTATTTCCATGGGCCATATCCTGAACCTTAAGGTTGTATCCGAGGGTGTTGAAACCATCGAGCAGCTTGAAACCCTCAAGACAATTGACTGCGACTATATTCAGGGATACATCTGGGGAACTCCTCTGCCACCGGAAGAAGCCGTCAAGATTGTAGGGCAATAAGAGAACAAGATAAAAAAGCACATTATCCTCCATGTTCTACTCCACTTCGCCCACAGACAGCGTAAAGCAGAGCATAGAAAACATGCATGCCGGCGCATCTAAAATCAATGAAACTGGTGCCCTGCTCTCTGACATTTCCAGCAAGATGGCAGACAACATCAGGCAGATAGGAAGCGAGATAGACCTGTTCAAGATCTAGTCAATCTAAACGTCATTCCGGACTTGATCCGGAATCACAACATTGCATAGTAAGATGCTGAATCACCTGTCTGCCGACAGGCGTTCAGCATGACCTATACGTCATCACGGACTTGATTCGGGATCTCACTCTTACAGCTTGAACTTGTCCAATTCTGCAGTAATTGCAAGTACGGACTGTTTGTTGGCCTCGGCTTTTGCACGGACAGTAGAGAATGACTCTGAGAATGTCTTTACTACCGATTCGGACTGTGACACTGAATCATTGACTTGACCTGTAAGGGAAACAACCTCGGTAAGATCATGCATGATTTCTTCCGTGTAATTTGCCTGGTTCTTTGTAAGGTCGCTTACTTCTCCAATCTGTTTTACAACCACATTTGTACTTGAAAGGATTGAATCTGCATCGGTTGCCTGCTGTGCCATGGTCTTTGATATTTCTGCAACAACACGGCTCTGTTCCTGAATCTCCTTTTGGATCTTGTTAAATGCATTGCTCGTGAGCTCCATGTTTTCAGAACCTTCGTCCATGGATTTTGAAATCTCGTTGATAAGCTTGCTGATGTCCTTTGTTGACCTTTGGGTTGATTCAGAAAGCTTTCGGATTTCATCTGCAACGACACTAAATCCCTTTCCTGCCTCACCTGCATGGGCGGCCTCAATAGCGGCGTTCATAGCAAGAAGGTTTGTTTGTGATGCAACCGACTGGATCACCTTGATGACTTCTATCATGCGCTTGGACATTTCCGTAATGCCGTTGATTACAGACTGTGTTTTCTTTACTTCCTCGCTACCTGAAACAGATTCATCCGTAAGAGCATTGGAAAGATTCTGAGCCTTTGCGATAAGCCCCGTAATAGACTTGAAGTTGTCCACCATTTCGGTCATGGATTTTTCATTATCTTTCTCGGATTTATACTGGAAGCCTGTAAAATCGCTTACCTTTACCGCATCTGAACTCAACTTTGCTACACCCTCGTTTACCGAAGCAAGCAAGTCTGCCTGATTGTTCGATTCTTTGCTCATGGACTTGAACTTGTCTACAATCTGATTAATGTCGGCTGATGAAGTTTCGGTAAGCCCCATAAGTTCTTCCGCACTTGAGTCTACGGATTTGATTTCGTTTTTAAGGTTCAGGAGGAACACGCGCAGAGAATCCATAAGCAGGTTCATTTCTGACATGATGATTCCAAAGTCATCGAATGTACCTACATAAATGCGGCTGTGCAAATCTCCTTTCGTACGGAGGCTCCTTATCAGGTTGATGGAAATTGCAAACCTGTGCCTGAGCTGAACAAGGGTTATGAGGATGAGCGGACTGCAGAAAACCAATGCCTGAATCAACCCGAACACGGTCTTGCCAACGAAGACATTCATAGTCCATCCGTGGCGTATGGCACTGTATCCTGAGCAGAAAACATGCCAGACAACAGTAAGGCTTGCAATCAGTATGGCCTGACCAATGTTCATGGATACGGTTGTCCTCTTGAATCCCTCGCAGGAAATAATCTTAAGCTTGTATAATTCCCTTCTGGAAAGGACCGCAAAACACTTTACTGAATACTGGACGGCCATAAAACCGTAAAGCAAAATCAAAATCATGATTATTACCAGATCAGTCGTGTTGTAGTTTACTTTTCCGGAAACCGTCTTGATGATGATTGTGATACCGTTTCCGAGCGGATATCCTGCCATAAGTGCTATCGTGGTAAGCACTTTAATTCTTCTGAGGATTCCATCCACACTTTCCTGCTCTTCCTTTGTAATCGGCTGTGTCTCCGCCTTTTTAATCAGGTCCAGCATAGGCTTCATCAATATGTAACTGATGATTGTAATGACTATAAAGATTCCTGCGGCAGGTCCCAAAGATGCGCCAAGGCCAGATACCCAGTCGCCCCATGTTGATCCCTTGATCTGCGTTACCTGAAAAGAGGAAAGCAGGGGAACACCGATGACCGTACTGACTCCAAAAAACAACATGTAAATTTGAAATAAACTCATCTTTTACTCCATATCTATTTATTCAATTTATTAACATTCAATCAGGACTTTTTTAGCTTATACTAAGAACTTTTGTCATTTAAAATATTTTTTATAAAATTATAACATGGTTTTTTTATAAAAACAATGTTTGTTTTTAAATGATTTAGGAATTTTTTGGGGAATTTTTACCGGGAAAAATCAATGTTACAAGATAAAGGTATTTATTTTATGAACACTGTCGTATACCCAATTTGAATCTTATCGCCGGACTTGATTTTTTTGTATTGATCCTCAGGGACCGGCCTGTCGTTCAACAGGGTTCCGTTGGTGCTGTGCTTATCTTCAATGACATATTCGCCAAAGACTTTGCCCAATTTGCAGTGATAGCGGCTTACAAGGGGATCCTCTATGACAACATCACAATTGCTGTTTCGTCCAAGCCTGAGTACATCACCGATCGGTATGACCTTGTCATCCACAACAAGATACAATTCTTCTTTTTTAAAAGAAGGTTCATAATCCTTTGGATTCATCTGCAGGTCTTTTATCAGGTCACTTAAATCTTCTGCTTCCTGACCTTCCTGCGGATTTTCCTGTTGTTCAAGCTCCACAGGGGATTCTTTTGGTTCAGTTTGAACCTCTTCATTTTGCTGGGGCACATCATCACCTGCACTTTCTTCAGCCTGATTGCCTTTATCGTCTGATTGTTCAGAGGCGGATTGTTCAGCTGCTGATTTTTCTGCTGCTGATTTTTCAGCGAATGACTGTTCAGAAAATGCTTCTGAGTTCTGAGATTCTTCCATCTTATTCCTGTCATTCTGTCTTTTTTTCACAACACATACCACCAAGATTGTAATGCCGATAACGACCAACACACATCCTATTGCCCAAAGCATAACATACCCCCTGCTCCCTGTGTATGACATTTGCCTTATACATTTTAACACAGTTTTTGTATTTTACCAATTACCTCTTTTCCCAAACTCATACAATCTGCTATAATGAATCAATTGAATTTGAGGACTGAAAACAAAATGCAAAACCAGAATGCCGACGTTCAGTACAACAAAATGGTAAATACCCCAGTTTGGAAGCTGATCATTACGCTTGCAATCCCTACCATAATATCCATGCTTGTTACCTCGATTTACAACATGGCCGACACTTTTTTTGTCTCCCAGCTTGGAACAGAAGCCAGTGCTGCAGTTGGAATCGTTTTTCCCGTCATGTCCATAATTCAGGCATGCGGATTTACCCTTGGCATGGGTTCAGGAAGCCTTGTCTCCATACGTCTTGGCCAAAAGCGCAACGAAGAGGCATCCGTAATTACATCAACTGCATTTTTTGCGGCGATTGGTGTCGGTGTCCTGGTTACCTGCTTCGGCATTATTTTTGCACAGGGCCTGTTGAGTTTTATCGGTGCAAGTGAAAGCGTCCTTCCTTATGCAAAGGATTATGCGGCCTACATTTTCTGGGGTGCTCCCTTTATGTGTGCCTCTTTTGTCCTGAACAACAACCTGCGTTCAGAGGGAAAGGCATTCTTCAGCATGATAGCACTTACCACGGGTGGCATACTTAATCTGGTTTTGGATCCCTTCTTTATTTTCCATGACATTCAAATCTTTGGCCTGCACATCCGGGGTTTGGGTATGGGAATCAGCGGTGCGGCCCTTTGTACGCTCATAACCCAGTTTGCAAGTTTCTGGCTGCTTTTCTCGTTTTACCTAAGGCGAAAGGCCATCTGTCACATTAGCATAAAAAACATTACCAAAGATACCCGTCTTTTTGGCAAGATTGTCACCACAGGACTTCCTTCTCTGGCACGTCAGGGTTTGGCAAGCATTGCTTCGATTATGCTGAACAAGAGCGCGGGACTCTTTGGCGTGAGTGCGATTGCGGCCATGGCGATTGTGGGTAAAATCATCATGTTCGTGGCAAGCATGATGATAGGAATCGGCCAGGGATTCAGTCCGGTAAGCGGCTACAATTACGGTGCAAAACGTTATGACAGGGTTAAAAAGGCATATTTTTTTCTTGTTGTAAGCGGTGCAAGTGTCATGGCAGTCCTGGCAATCCTTGTGTTTGTCTTTGCCCCCCAGATCATTCAGGCTTTTCGCGATGACCCGGAGGTTATTGAAGTTGGAAAGGTTGCATTAAGGTGGCAGGCGGCATTCCTACCCTTGCATGCGATTATCGTCGGCACAAACATGCTGATGCAGTCCACACACCACATCACGCAGGCGACTTTCCTTTCCATGAACAGGCAGGGCATCTACTTTATTCCCGCCATAGTAATTTTACCTTATTTGTTCGGACTTTTTGGAGTGGAGATAAGTCAGGCGGTTGCAGATTT
Organism: Treponema sp.; assembly: GCA_016281495.1. Classification (GTDB taxonomy): domain Bacteria; phylum Spirochaetota; class Spirochaetia; order Treponematales; family Treponemataceae; genus Treponema_D. Next base: position 121,349 of record JAEEIU010000012.1, read on the forward strand.
GCTCAGCACATTTACTGCCATTCCTTACTTGATATGGTTCTTCAGGAAGCTTCCCAAAAACGGAGAGACCGCATGATTTGTTAACCGTCATGCAGTCCCCTGGCGAAAAGCCTGTAGGCCTGAGTCTTATTCCACAACCTTTATGGATTTTATGATAAGATCAGTGCCATTTATATAAACGCCCTCTCCACTTTCAAGTTCCTGGGCAAGCTTTTCATCAATGCTCACGGTAAGGGTATCTGATTTTACAGCAATGCACCAACCGTCCTGTAGCGTTCCACCCTGTATGCGGACATTTTTCATCGGTGCAATTTCATGCCACTTAAGATACATATCATTAAATGCCAATTGCATGGTTGGTTTTGACCCGGTCTTTTCAACCTGAAATTCGAATTTATATTTTGCTGGAACAGAGCGGACAAGAAGGCCTGAATCTATGCTATAGTCATTTTTCCAATCTTTGAGCTCGTGAGGTTTCTTTAAAAGATTTTTGCCGACAATGCTTTCAATCTTAACTTCATTCTTTTTTATAAAAGCATCACTCAACGGGAACTCTTTACCCTGTGCAGCATAAAGGATGGAATCAATCATTTCTGTTTCCATCCATTTTAGATTCTGTTTGTCATAATAGCCAAAGCCACCGTATTTGCATTCTATATCAGAATCATCATGCAAAATAATTGAAGTAGACCTTCCCTCTTTCGTAGCTTCCTTCAGGAAATCTTTTGCACAATTAATTCTTTCAAGAGCAGGAATAGTTCGGTCAAAACCAATCTCTGAGACATATACAGGTATTTTTTTCTTAAAATATAATTTATCCAACGTAGCAAAGGTTTCAGTTATTACATCTTTAATTGCATTAGTATACAGCTTGTCGGAGTATTCTAAGCCGCATGACATGGGATAGTGATGATATGTTGGAATCAACTTGTCTTTTGCCTTATCCTTGGGCAACTTGAATGTTTTATATGTGATTGTAATATAACCATTGTTACCACCGGCCAAACCTTCCACCATTATAAAACGTTTTGCGTTGTTTCCTCCTGTAGAACGGATTGTATCAACAATCAATTGATTATATTCATTTATTAAAGAAAGAGCCTTTTTGCATTCCGGACAATCCTGTCTGGGCCTCCATGTCTCTTCATGAAAGCAGTCAATAGGTTCATTTAATGTTTCGAAAATCAAATGTTCGTCATAAGAATTGTTGAATGCAGCCGCATACTGAGTCCACATTGCCTTAATAAACTCTTTGGATTGCTTCTTGTATTTTTCCGTTACGGTATAACCTGCATAATGAACATTCTCTTCTGCCACCGTTCTGAATTTTTCATCCTGCAATGTCTCGGCAGCCTGACCGCAGATTATGACATACATGTCTTCTTCAATACACCAGTCCACAACCTCTTTAATTGCCTTAATGAATCTTGGGTCTATAGTATATTTTTCATCAAGCATGTGTGCCCCTGGCGTAGTTATCATGCGGATGCCTTTAAAGCCTTTTGCCTTGATAAACTGAATTTCTTTTTTTGACGGTTTTGAATATCCATCCCAATGATAGAAGTCCATACCAAGCTCCTGCCATGGACAACTGCCCGCAAAAACCGAATAATTCAAGCCAGTTCCAAGTCCCTTTACATAATCCCATGAACTTATACTGTCATTAAATTTTCCACTGGTTGCAGTGTCAATAACAGGCGGCTCATCGCTTACCCAGACATCTGTTTTTTTGGGGTCTGCCACTTTTTCTAAGGTTATTTTTTCTATAATGAATTTATAATTATGAATATGATTTACAGAATTAATATTGAGGTATTCCAGATTTGTAACTCCATCCTTAATGGGAATCACCATTTCCGTAAGGTAAGAAGGACAAAAAGTACTGTCTCCCCAATAGTCGGCTTTTGGATCATTTTTATAACTTAGGTGCACATGAAAACCATAGTCTCCCAGGGCCTTGTACTTTACCCTGATGACATTGTAACTGCTGACATCTTTATTCAGCCAAATACCAATGCCAGCCTGATTTTCATGATTTTTTTTGACGGTAACAGTTTTTGTCCTTATGTCAAAGGTAACTGATTTTTCTTCATTCGTTTTATCAAGATTGTTCAAATCAACCGTGTAAGGCTTTACATTCTGCGCAAAGGCAGCCATCGTACAGCAGATCAAAAGCAAACAGACAAAAAACTTCTTCATAGCAACTCCTTGTTTTGTTGTATAAGAAGATTATAAATGGTTTTCTCACAAAAAATACAGAGTCAAACTCACATTTTGGGGATTTAATCATTCACACAAATCCAAATCCATTATGTCATAAAAGTTACAATGCAATGCCTGTGCCAGAGAATTGATTGTTTTTCCGCTTGCCTTGTTTATATCCTTGCCACCGATTTCATATTGCTGAAGGGTGCGGAGGTTGACGCCGGCAAGTTCCGAAAGTTCCTTTTGAGTGAGGCCTGCCGCCTTTCTTAGTTGATGAAGATTTGTTCCTTTGTGATTTTTTTCTTCCTGAATGATTTTGTTCATCACATCAAGGAATTTTTCCCTAGGCGCTTCGTGAAGTGGATTGTACATTCCGATAACTTGTGAAAACGGCACATAATCACGGATTTTTGAAAACGAAAGGTTTGTTTCCCACTGATAGTATGCCAAAATCCAACCAGCCCAGTATTCAGGGGATCGGTCAAAACTAAAAAAGTTGTCATCAATTTGTTCTGAATAACCGACCCTTTCAAAAACGTTCAGTACGAGTTCAGTTCCAGAACATCCGCACACAAAAACAGGAGAACCAGACTCTATTGCCTTTGCAACCTTGGACATAATGAAAAAATCATAAAATGAATCTGGCAAAAGATTGCATCCATTCACTGCAAAATCAAATGCAAAGCCCATTTTTTTCATCATGTCAGGAAGATAGAATTTATCGTAAGCGTGGATCATCTTCTTTTATATCCCCCAAAATTAAATCACGAATAAAGATCCCGGAAATATCAGCATCTTCCAATGACTTTTTGTAATCCTTTTTTGCTTTGTCGATTCGGTTCATCCTTAAGGCGCAGTATTTTTTACCCTCGGCAGTTTCATAATTTTTGAATTTAATCTGATTGAATGCCTTTTGACTCTTTAACACAATTTGTTCTCCAAGCTTTCCCAATTTCATTGCATTTTGCAGCTGCGAATAAGAAATCTGGTTGGAAAGAAAAGCCTGTGCAAAAGAAAAGTAGGAATCGTCAGCCCTGTAGCCTTTTATCAGATCATATTCGGAAATAACAGGAAGGAAATGTGTCCTAAGATAATACGCCCCCTGACGCATGATAGGCGTCTCCATGTCAAAACGACGGTTAGCAATCAAAATTGAAAGCCAGTGAAGGGTGCAGAACTCTTTGTCTTGTAAATCCAAAATGTGTAATCCATCGGTTTCCAATTCATAACAGTTCGAAAAACCATCATCAGGAGTCGGACAAGCCCATTCTTTTGCAAGCTCAATGTTTTGCGTACAGTAAAATCCCTGCCCATAATCATTATAGGTTTTACTTTTTCCAAAAACTGGCTTAGAGACAATTTTTTCCGATCCATGATATAAAATCAGCTTTGACATACTAAAAATATACTTCTATAGAAGTAGTTTTGTCAAGTTGATTTAAGGCCTTTACGGTCAAACTGAATGGACTCATTTAGAATGCCCTGAATGACAGCACCTAGCATAAGTTTATAAATGTGAGTATAATTAAGGAAAGGAGTCATCATGAAAAAAACTGCATTATTCATCATTTTAGCATTTCTTTCTTTTTGCCTTTTGGCCTGTAGCAGCTCGGAAACCATTCTGACCATAGACGTGACGGACGGGAACCCTAGCGACATAACAACCGTAGAAGTCCACGAGGGAGACAGACTCAGCATCTGGAATTCGATAGATATAGAATACTATGGCGACTTTGACCTTCAATACACTCTGGAACTCCAACTCAATTCAAAGCCTGGCATGAAAAAAACAGTTGACGGGAAAGATCCCAGCATCAAGATGATGAGCAAAGACATAAAAGTCCAAAACAAGGGCCAAATAAGCTGGCAGTCAGGAAGGATTCTTTCCGGCATCAGTATTTCCGAAGACGGAATCCTAAGCATAAGAATCACCCCGGAAATTCAAGGGGAAGACCTCACCGTCAAAAGGAATGCCATTCAGATAAAGAAATCTTGAACAAACCGCGGGGATGTGTTTAACTTTTGTTTTTTCTATTCAAACCAGTTTTCAACCATGAGTGGAGCGACTTTTTGAATTGGTTCGAAATGTTTTGTGTTTCGTGTTACTAGAATCATGCAATTTGATACGGCAATTGAAGCAATCTGGGTATCTGGGAAATCTACTGGAGTTCCGATTTCTTGTAATCGAGAACGTATATCAGCTTGAATCCATGCAGCGTGATTATCATATTGAATTATGTCGTAAGTAGACTGAATTTCGTCTATAAGTTTTGAAGAAATAAAATTTTTTCGTTTCCCATCAGGCAAAGAGTTTACACCGAACAATAACTCAGTCCACACCGTAGAAGGAAGTGCAATGAGTTTCTCATATTTAGAAATTTTTGAACAAACAGATTTATTAGGATTCGGTTTCATTATTTCTGAAATCATATTAGTATCAAGAAGATAATATGGTCTTATCATAGTTACACCTCATCAAAGATATGTGAAGAATCTTCTCGTCCATAACAATTTCTTTCTCTTATGCTATCAAAATATTCAGTTAAATCAAAATCATCATCCTCAAGTCCATAAGCAATACGGCTTTCTTGAATTTTTTCTACGAGGCTTTTTTCTTTTGGAGCAACTGATTTTTCAAAGTCCTCTTTTGAGACGATATAGGCAACAACTTCATTGTGGCGAGAAATACGCACAGGGCCATTCTTTTCTGCCGTATGAATGTAAAAAGGAAGTCTGTTTTTTGCTTCATGGATTGGTATTGCACCTGAAGGCATGTTCATAAGCACCTCCTGACATATGATATATTGATATTAAAAAAATAACACCATAATAGCCATTTGTCAAGTTTATAGCTATTTTATGATTGTACCCAACTCTCCCAACTTCCCAGTATCTTTTCCACAAATTTACAAATAGTGAGTCTAACTCTGTATTACCCCTAAAAATTCCATGATACTATTGAAAAAGAGTAGCACTGGAGGTTCTATGAAAATCATTCGTAAATTAGCATTTCTTTTTGTTTTTACTTTTTGTATGGGCTCGACCTTTGCACAAAATGTAAAGCCCTATAAGGTTGATTTGAACCGGATGCCGGCTGTTAATGGTGAGAAAACTGTCTCCTATAACAAAACGACTAACACTTTTACCATTAAAAAAGATTATCTCGATCAAGCAGGACTTAATATCTGGCTTGGACAAGATATTTCAGCATACAATATTATAAGAGTGAAATACAAGGCTCTTGGTGATGCAGGATTTTGTTTGTTCACAGATTACGAAAATGATAATCTTGATGATTATGATAATCCCTGGTTTGACAGAAACACCTACTGCCCTTCATATCTTACCGAAATGGTAATCCCTCTAAAAAAGGGAATGAGAAAGCTGAACAGTATAGGATTTTTCTCTATGAATAGCGTAAAGAATGAGAAGTTTGTTATCGAAAGTGTAACGCTTGAGAAAGTTTCAAATCCTATAAAAACAGATATCTGGGCTAGTAATGAAGCTCCTGTAATAGACACTGCCACAAAAGTAACAATGAACGAAAAAATTACAGCCTGGGATTATGTTCCGCAGCTTGGTGTAGGTTATCATTATCAACAATTACATGCGAATGACCTGTCGATGGATTATGGATTGGATGTCTACCTGGTATGGGATTATCCAAAGCCATCAAAGGAAGGAATAAAATTCATTAAAGAAAAAGGTTTTTCAATTGTCCGCTTGCAGACCACTCCCGGTGCATACATGCTGGATGAAAAGTATACTATCGATCCGAGATACTTAAAAGAACTTAAACAGTGTGTAGACTGGTTAATAGAAGATGGTTTGTATGTTATCATTGCAGGTCCAAGAGACGATCACCTTCAAGATCATTTTTGGCAGGAAAAAGTTGGCAAGGATGTTCACTATGCCTGTTATAATGTAAGTGAAAAAGATAAGAAACAGTCAAAAGAGTTTCTTAAAGCTGTCTGGCTGCAATATGCACAGGCCTTTAATAATTCCTATGACGAGCATCTTATTTTTGAAACGATGGATGAACCCGCCGCTATTTTTCATGAGCACGACTGGAATCCAGACGATAATTGTGCAACATGTAAAAAGAATTTTGCAATTATTAATGAGTATAACCAGCTGATTGTTGATACAATCCGTTCTACTGGAGGAAACAATTCCAACCGTTTTATTATGGTTGAGGGGCTTACTGGAAACCGATACTGGCTTCTTGCCCATAAGCTTTTTAAGCTTCCAAAAGATAAGGCTAAAAACAGGATTATACCGGCAGTACATAACTATCCAATGCCGTTTGGTAGAACTATATATACCGAAGGCATAAAGAAATTCTTTATTACAGACTGTTTTGAAGCTCTGGATAAGTATTTCTTCAACAAGAAGATTCCTGTTTATTTTACTGAAGTAGGACATCCTCGTACAATTCCTATTTTGGAGAGAATCAAATGTATAAAAGATTTTATGGCAGAGGCAAGAAAGCCAAACCGTTCCTGTGCTGTTTCCTTATTTGATAATTTTAACAGGTTTGAAGGTGGAACAGCTTACGACCATCACAATTCTAAGTGGATTGAAACAGAGTATGTTGATTCGATTTTGTATGCTGGTCAAGGCAAAGAATACCCGCTTAGCAATGACTTTATAAAGAAGAATGAAGTTAAGGTCGAAAGCATAGTTGGTAATAATCTTTTGAGTAAACCATTTAATCCAAATAATTGGAAAGATTTTTATGAAATAAATTCGAACATACTTGTTCGTTCCGTTCCTTCCAAATATAAACTTGAAATCCAAATAGAAAAAACAGGCTCCAAACCGGTACTGCAAGTCTCTTTTCATGATTTTAAAAACAAATCCACTGATATTGCAGCAAGAGAAGATGTCAAAGTAACCGGAGCAGTAAAAGGTTTCTGCCTTGAGGTCAAGTCCGAGACAGTTACTATAACGGTAAACGAAAAATTGGCTGCAGAATTTGAAAACGCAGATAAGCTTTACCTGGGTGGTCAGGACATCATCATCAAGTCGATGAAGGTTGTGGAGTAAAAAAATAAGCCCTGTCACTCATCTTGCGGTACGTATGAATGCTTGTACAGATTATCCGTATATTCGCAATCATATTGACCGCCAGAATAGAGGTTCAAACGATAGCCTTCCTTTCCATCAAAAATCACCTCTTTTTCCACTTCGCCCAGATTATCAGTTTTCACATAGCCGTTTGTCACTTCATTATAGCAGGAAGTCCGAATTGAAAAAAGTATGTCCCCGTATTCAAGTAAATTTACCGCATTTTCAAAGTCGTTTTTTCTATCCTGAATGGAATACGAATAAAGTCTCTCTGGAGAAGCTATCATACGGCAAGAAATGTTTCCATCATTTTCAATCGAAAGAGAATAATCGTCGTCTTCCTCGCTGAAGCTCACTTGAATCAGGCTGTTTCCATTAATGATATCCATGCCCAAAACCTTTTTCCCATCAGACGCAAGCACATACTCAATCTTGCAGTCCTTGCTTAAATTCACAGACTTCATCTCATTTTTTTTGAAGCTCAAGAAAAGTACGCAGCATAGAATCAATAGTGTGAATACTTTTTTCATTTTTCCCCTCCCATATAGGCGTGAATTTGCAATATTGCATCAAATTTCATTCATCTTCTTCTGATTCAGCCGCAGACGGGTTATTGAACAGCCATGCGACAAAACAAAAGACATATAAAACAATACCGGCAATCAGGTTTCCTGTAAGCAAATACTGAACAAAGCCGAAAAGGGCTGCAGACTCTGCCAATCCCAACAGCATGGAAAAAAGGGCAAAGGTTTTGGATTCATTGTCAGATGCACGGCTCCCCACAAACATGCTTACTGTCTTATTTTCTAAAAAACTCTTTTTGTAGATTTTCTTTGACAGGAAGATACTGACGGCACAGGCGATGATGCCTATTCCCATCAGCAATATGCTGGTAAGCTCAAAAGCATTGTTGATTTCCTTATGCTGCGAATATGCCAGATATGCATACACCAGTTTTGTTAACGGAAAAACAAACCACACAAGCTTAAATAAATTCTTTTTCATCATAAACCCCTTTTCTGCCTTCACTCATTTTTTTATTCACTTTATATATCATTGTAACATGGGATTGGGAAAGATGAAAGTGGAAAATGCGATACTATACCCGAAGAAGGTATAAAATTTCGTTTTTCATTGAAATTACATCAGTTAGGGTATACAATAGTCTTAATGGCTTAAACAAAAGGAGGAGAACATGGCTGCTGATTTGACGGAAAATGAAAAGCCGACGCCACCGTGGGCAAATGAAATACCTGAGGGGAGCTTCATTTCTTATTCACCGACATACAAGGTTGGGGAATACTTTGACCGCTTTAAAAAGGATTCGGATGGGAAGCTTGACTATTACTTTTATGATCCCACCGAGCATGGATTTGAAAAATCAAGGAAATACCTCCTGCTTGTCATCATGCATGGAACTTCCAACGCCCTTGAAGGAGACGTCTGCATAAACTATGCGGGTGCGGAATTCTATTCAAAGGAAGAATATCAGAGCATACTTGGGGGCGCATACATTCTTGTTCCTCTTGCTCCGGAATATCGTGGAGACGACGGGATGGTTCACGGGCACTGGCCTGAGACAGATACAAAAACCGTTTATGACCTTATATGCAATTTCATTAAAAAACATGCGGAACAAAACGGTGGCATAAGCAAAAAGGCAATACTTGGAAATTCCAGCGGTGGAGCGATGAGCCTTAAACTCTCTTATGATTACCCGGACTTCTTCAATGCAGTTGTTCCAATGGGTGCTCCAGAAATCCCTGATGAAAAGCTCTTTGACCTGTATGACCAGAACGACGTCCACTTGTTTTTTGCAATGGGAAAGCGAGACGAAATCTGTTCCTATGAAAAAGATGTGGTCCCCCTGCTTCCGAGGATGAAGAGCATGAAGCACTGCTATATCTTTACCCCCGACTGGGTTTGTAACGGCGACCATGGAATCGCATCAATCAATTTCGGCTTCGAGATGGGACAGCACTGCATCATAAATCCAATGCACTGCAACCTCATGTTCGATGACGGTACGATCATGGATCCCAATCTTCCACAGGGAATAACAGGATGGCTTTCGGAAGCCCTGAGGCCATAACTTTTCCAAGTGTTACAGTCATGCTAATATTTGGACATAAATCCTTGTGAAATTACTTAACTATTTCTTTATTCGTGTGCTATAATGGGGATGGAGTGAATCATGAAAAGACTATACGATGAAGCAGCAGATTCTAAAACTTATATAAAATGGGACCCGAAATTCAAAATCGGGATTCCCATCATCGACGAACAGCACGAGCATCTTGTAAACCTGTGCAATGATTTTTATCAAAGCCTGTTGCAGAACAAGGATTCAGAGAGCTACCACAAGCTTATTAAGGAAACCCTGGAAAAATGCCTGAATTACGCTGCAACACATTTCAAGGAAGAAGAGCGCCTTATGCAGGCCTCAAAATTCAGTGGATACAAGCAGCACAAGGCCTCCCACGATGAGTTCACGGGACAGTGCATGATTACATATTCAGCGATAGATTCCCTTACAGTTTCCGAGGCAATAAAATTCTCCCATTTCCTGTATGACTGGATCAATACCCACATTGCCCACGAAGACCGTCTTTATATTCCTACTCTAGTTGAATATTTAAAAACACAGCAGAAAACAAAGTCTCCCGAGGAATGATTTTATAAAAAACAGCAATTCTTTTAGTGCTGCCATCAATTATTTTCATCCGCGCAAGATGATTTTTGTATTTGCGGGGTTTACGATGCTTTCTTCTATTATAATATCACCGATGCCGTCTGCTTCAATTTTGCCGGAGATGGGGTTTTTTATACTGTCGATTTTTCCATTTATCTCTGCTTGAACGGAACTTCTTTCAAACGAAAGGTCGCAGTTTTCCATCGTGCAGTTCACAAGCACAAGATTTGAGCAGTAGCACAGGGGTTGGGTTCCCGAAATCTTGCAGTTAATCAGCGTCAGGTTTTCAGAATACCAGCCCAGATATTCTCCCTTGATCACACTGTCCCGCACAGTCAAGTCCTTTGTGTGCCAGAAGGCATCTTTTGTATCAAGCACCGAATCCCTGATTTCAACATTGCGGCAATACTGAAATGAATATTTTCCCTTTAGCTTCAAGCCGGAAATCTTTGCCGTGTCAACTTCAAAAAAAGGATATTCGGACTCTTCCACCGTCAGGTTCTCAATGTTCATGTTGTGGCATTTCCAGATGAACTCCTCCGACTTTGCCGTGGAATCCTTTATGGTAACGTCTTCACATTCACGCAGGGCCTTGATTCCGTTCATGATGCAATTGTTGATGACGATGTTCCTGTCGTACCAGAATGCAGCACGGCAGTTGAGTGTAAGCTCACAGTTGGAGACCTCTCCGTTTGTTACATGCCAGAAGGGATAGCGCAGATTAAAATATGAATTCAAAACTTTAATGTCACGGGATTCTTTAAGGGCAGATTCACCGTCGGCAGGTCCATCAAAACGGCAGTTTTTTACAGTCACGCCACAAACCGCATACAGGGCGCGTTCTTCGTCCATGCTCAGATTCAGATATTCCATACACTTCCCCAAAGGCTCATTCATTTCTTCATATAATCATACAATGCTTTGTCCTTTTATTGAAGTACTTTGTCATGTTATTCAATGTGTTTTTTTTGTTACCCTTACCTAACTTATTGACAAAAAAGTTGCATAATGCTAACATACTTTCCAAAGGTTGTTTGTGGCTAACCTTTATGTGGCAAAAGGAGGATGTATGCCTTTAAGCATGGTGTCTGACGGAGAGGAATTTTTAATTAAAAAGATTAACGGCAAGGAAGAGGTCCGGCGCTTTCTGGAAAACCTTGGTTTTGTGGCGGGCGCTCAAGTTTCATTAGTTTCAAAAATCAGCGGAAATCTAATCGTCCAGATAAAGGACAGCCGCGTGGCAATCAGCCGGGAAATGGCACAGAAAATCATCGTGTAATTTTTTTTAGCATTGGGTTAGCAATAACTAATCAAATCGGTACATTTTAAAGGAGACATAGAATATGACTTTAAGGGAAGTGAAAAAGGGACAAACCGTTAAGGTTGTAAAACTGAACGGTGAAGGTGCGGTAAAACGCCGCATCATGGACATGGGCATTACAAAGGGAACGGAAGTCTTTGTGCGCAAGGTTGCTCCGCTTGGCGATCCAGTTGAAGTGACGGTACGCGGATATGAGCTTTCAGTTCGTAAGGCTGATGCGGAAATGGTGGAGGTAGAATAAAATGGTTAAAATTGCTTTGGCAGGAAACCCGAACTCGGGAAAGACCACACTCTTCAATGCGCTCACAGGTTCAAATCAGTTTGTTGGAAACTGGCCTGGAGTAACGGTAGAAAAAAAAGAGGGAAAACTCAAGGGCTCTAATGGCGAAGTCGTCATAATGGACTTGCCCGGAATCTATTCCCTTTCTCCATATACGCTGGAAGAAGTTGTATCACGCGACTATCTTGTAAAGGAAAGGCCTGATGCAATCCTGAACATCGTAGACGGAACCAACCTTGAACGAAACCTTTACCTTACAACCCAGCTGGCAGAACTCGGAATCCCGATGGTCATTGCCGTAAACATGATGGATGTGGTAAAGAAGAATGGTGACAAGATTCACATTCAGGAAATGGAACAGGAACTCGGTTGCCCTGTAGTGGAAATCTCCGCGCTCAAGGGAACTGGCTGTACCGAAGCTGCTGAACTTGCCGTATCCAAAGCCAACGAAAAGAAGCCGATGATGTACAAGCATCGTTTTGAAGGCTGTGTTGAACACGCTCTTGCACACATAGAGGAAGCCGTCGTACATGACCTTCCGGAAGAACAGCACAGATGGTATTCCGTAAAGCTTTTTGAACGCGATGAAAAAGTCATAAAGGCACTTGGAGTACCTGAAGACAAGCTCAAGCACATAGAGTCAGACATCAAGTCATGCGAAAAGGAACTCGATGACGATTCAGAATCAATCATCACTGCAGAACGCTACAAGTACATTGAGTCAATCATCAAAAAATGCGTGACAAAAAAGAACCGCACAAAGCTTACGACTTCGGACAAGATTGACCGTGTTGTAACAAACCGCTGGCTTGCACTTCCTATTTTTGCCCTTGTGATGTGGCTTGTTTATTACGTTGCAATGGTGACTGTTGGTGCATCTGCCACTGACTGGGCCAATGACGGACTGTTTGGTGACGGCTATCATCTGTTTGGAATCGGTTCCGGTGCTTATGAAGAGGCTGCCGAAGAATACGGTGATACTGCCGCAATCCTTGAGGCATACGAAAACGGCGACGATACATATATTGTTGTTGACGATGAAACCATGGAAGCTTCTGATCCGATTTTGATTACCCCAGAGGTTCTGGAAGAAGCAAATGCCATGGCAGAAAAATATGGTGAAGAGGGACCTGATCCTGCCGACTATGGTGTCTGGGTTCCGGGTATTCCCGCCCTTATTGAAAGTGGACTTGATGCAATCGGCTGTGCTGACTGGCTCAAAGGCCTGATTCTTGACGGTATTGTTGCCGGTGTAGGTGCGGTGCTTGGCTTTGTTCCGCAGATGCTCGTTCTGTTCCTGTTCCTTGCATTCCTTGAAGCCTGTGGTTACATGGCACGCATTGCATTCATACTGGACCGCATATTCAGGCGCTTTGGCCTTTCCGGAAAATCTTTCATTCCGGTACTTATCGGAACTGGATGTGGAATCCCTGGTATCATGGCATGCCGCACGATAGAAAACGAACGCGACCGGCGAATGACAATCATGACCACGACATTCATTCCTTGTGGTGCAAAGATTCCGTTCATCGGTTTGGTTGTCGGTGCCATCTTTGGTGGAAACCCATGGCTTGCCGCAAGCTGCTACTTCATCGGTATGGCCGCAATCATCTGTTCAGGCATCATCCTTAAAAAGACAAAACCGTTCATGGGCGAGGTTGCTCCGTTTGTCATGGAACTTCCTTCTTATCACTGGCCTACACTTGGCAATGTACTCCGCTCAATGTGGGAACGCGGATGGTCATTCATCAAAAAGGCAGGAACAATCATCCTTCTTTCTACTATCGTAATCTGGTTCCTTTCTTTCTTTGGCTGGGTGGACGGATCGTTTGGAATGCTGGAAGAAGATCAGATGGATTCAAGCATTCTTGCAAAAATCGGCGGTGCAATCGCATGGATCTTTACTCCAATCGGTTGGGGAAACTGGCAGGCAGCAGTCGCTTCGATTACAGGTCTTGTTGCAAAGGAAAACATCGTTGGTACCATGGGCATCCTTTACGGTGGAGAATCAACATGGGCAAATATGGCGGCGGCATTCACAAGTCCGGCTGGCCTTTCATTCCTGATTTTCAACCTGCTGTGTGCTCCATGTTTCGCTGCAATCGGTGCAATCAAGCGTGAAATGAACAGCCACAAGTGGACATGGGCCGCAATCGGATGGCAGTGTGGACTTGCTTACGTCGTATCGTTTGTAGTCTACCAGTTCGGCTGCATGTTCGGTGGAGCAGGAAACATTGTTGGATTCGTCATCGCAGTTGTAGTTCTTCTTGCATTTATCTGGGCATTGTTCAGGAAACCAAAAAAGGCCATTTCAAAATAAAACGCATTAATAAGGAGGCATAATCTTATGGGAACAGTTATTGTATCTTTACTTCTTCTTGCACTTGTTTCTGGGGTTATCGCCTCCATCATCAAAGACAAACGCAAAGGCCGTCATCCTTCATGTGGCGGTCACTGCGGTTCATGCGGCCATGTGTGTTCAGCATACCAAAAGACAATGGCCATTCTAGAAAATCAAGGGATTCAAAAACAATCGAGGTAATGATGAAACTATCCGAACTCTCAAAAGATAAGAGCGGGTTGATTGCTGGCATAAATGGTGACGCCCGTTTTATCAGTAGAATTACATCCATAGGACTAACTCCGGGATGCCGCCTTACGGTAATCAAAAATGAAAAGAGACGGCCCATTCTGGTATATTCACGCGACACGATGATTGCGTTAAACCGAAATGAATGCGATTTGATTGATGTTGAAGAAATCGCACAGGGAGAAGCAGTATGACGGACAAAAACGAAACTGTAATTGCATTGCTTGGTCAGCCTAACTCAGGAAAGTCAACTTTGTTCAATGCACTTACTGGATTAAAGCAGCATGTGGGAAACTGGCCCGGTAAAACAGTAGAAAAAAAAGAAGGTACTTTTGAATACAACGGCAAAAAATATATGGTGGCGGACTTACCCGGAACCTACAGCCTGTCTGCCAACTCAGACGAAGAAATAATAACACGCGATTACATTGCATCAGGAAAGACCGATGTGGTTTGTATTCTTGCCGACAGTTCCCAGCTTGAACGAAGCCTCTACATGCTTGCAGATTATGCGGGAATCACAGTTCCTACATTCCTTTTGCTGAACATGAGCGATGTAGCCTCCGAACAGGGCAAACAGATTGATGCAGCTGACATTCAGAAAAAGCTGGGCATTCCGGTGGTTCTCTTTTCCGCACAGGACAGGAAAAATTACGGTGGATTCTATGAAGCACTTGAAAACGCCGTTAACAACAAGACGGTTTTGGATTCCTCTTCAATTGAATCAAAATACGAAACGATTCCCGCATACAAGAAACTAAAGCCATTTGTAAAAGACAATGTAATACCCGGATATTCTTCTGCATGGCTCACTGTAAAGGCAATGGAAGGAGATGCTCCCGTAGTTGCAAAAATCAAGGCATCGCTTGATGATTCCAAACGTGCTGAATTTGAAAAGATTGTCAGCGGTATAAACAAGGGAGTACTTCAAAGCGGTGAGAAAAAATTCGAATGGATAGATTCACTTCTAAAAGATACGGTCAAGTCAGAAAAAAAGACACGCCAGCTTGGAAAGTTTGACCGCATGATAACACACCGCATCTGGGGAAAGCCTGTCGTAATACTTACGGTTCTATTTGGACTCATTGCTTCCTTCATTCCGGCGCTTCCGTTCATGGGACTCGGTTCAGCAGTAGGTGCCCTTGCAACCCCAATCAACAATGCACTTGTTTCAATAAACTGTCCCGCATTCGTAATTGCAATCATCTGTGACGTTGTAATCAACTCTCTGGGATTCATCCTCAAGATGCTGGGCTTTGTCTTTGGTGTGACCCTTGTGTTCGGCCTACTGGAAGAAGTTGGTGTCATGGCCCGAATCTCCTATGTCTTTGACAACACGATGTCCAAACTCGGATTACAGGGAAAGTCAATCATGCCGTTCCTTGTAAGCTTTGGATGTACGATGGGTGGTGCCGCCGGTGCACGTGTCATCGACAACTGGGGACAAAAAGTTCTGACAATTGCGCTTGCATGGGCAATTCCGTGTGGTGCGGCTTGGGCTGTAGTTCCAATGCTTTCAAGCGTGTGGTTTGGTGCGGGTGCCCCACTGGTAATCGTTGCAGTTCTTGTCGTGATGGTACTGCACATGTGGATTACATCAAAAGTGTTCGGACGTTCACTTGTCAAAAAAGAAGACCGTTGCGGCATGATCATGGAACTTCCTCCGTATCACAAGCCTAGATGGGGAAGCCTTTTCCGCTACGTTCTTGGACGCACAAAGGACACTTTCTTCCGCGTACTCAAGGTTGTGCTTCTTGTTTCATTCATCTTCTGGCTGCTTACCTTTACCACAACAGGTTCCATGGACAATTCAATCATGTACAAGATTGGAAAATTCATTGAGCCGGTTACAAAGATTTTCGGTCTTGGATGGAAAACCTTCATGGCATTCATCGCTTCTTCTGTCGGTAAGGAAGGTGCCATTGGTGTCTTGAGCACAATCTTCACAGACCACAGCATGCTTACTGTCGGCGGTACGGTTGCAGGTGGTGCAGTTGCAAACATCAACGAGCTTCTTGTCGCCAATGTTGCCAAACCGGAAGCACTTGCGTTCATCTTTGCAATCACGTTCAACATGCCTTGTCTTGTGGCTCTTGCCGCTACATATCAGGAAACGCACTCTGCAAAATGGACGGCGATTATTGCGGGATATTACACGATAGGTTCGCTCATTCTTGCATGTGCCGCATATCACATCGGACTTTTGATTTGGTAACTTATTGTGTCACCCCGAACTTGATTCGGGGTCTATGTAATGTAAAGATTCTGAATCAAGTTCAGAATGACAGGTTTTGAGGTTTTTATGCAACAACTTTTAAATCTACTGTCAGACGGACGTTCCAGAACAATCGAAATGCTGGCCGGTGAACTGAATACCACCACGGACGACATAATGCGTAAAATCGATTTTCTTGAGCGTTCAAAAATCATACGGCGGGTTCCAACCTCTTTTTCAAAAGACGGGAACCTGCTGACTGCGGGAAAAGCGGAGGCAAGCCGATGCACCTCATGTCCTTCCTGCTCAAGCTGTTCATACAAGGATAAGGGCGGCTCAAAGGCCTGTACAGCCTGCATGCCTAAAGACGGCTTTAAAAACATGGGTGTAATGTGGGAAATAATATAGATTCGTTAATCCGACATTATATAGCTTTCTTCAGGACATATCTTAGAATAAGGGGGACCTTAATGGGTACTGCGATAATAATATTAATTCTGCTTGCAATTGTGACACTTGCAATATTCAGCATCAGGAAAAGAATCAAGTATGGTTCATCATGCTGCGGAACCCACGATGCCCCTCCTGCAAAAGTCCGTGTCCGTGACAAAAACAAATCACACTATCCATACACATACACGCTCATCGTTGATGGAATGCATTGCTCAAATTGTGCCCGCCGTGTTGAAAACGCACTCAACTCAATGGAAGGCCTGTGGGCAAGCGTGAACCTGGAAGATAAATCCGTCCTCGTCAGGTCGATGGTTCCACTGGAATGGAAGGATGTTTCCAAACCTGTAGGAGACGCGGGTTACACTGTGATTGATATAGTTGGAAAATAAATTGAAATAAATATAGGAGGTCATTATGACAGACGGTGGAAAAAAATTCCTTTGGGGTGTTGCAGTTGGTCTTGCTGCTGCGGCACTTATTAAAACTGATACATTCAGGAAATGCTGTTCAAAAATTGTAGCCGGCGGATTCCAGCTTAAAAATGATGCAAAAGAATATTTTGAGACAATCAAGGAAGATGCCGAGGACATAAAAGCCGAACAGGATACAAAGGCAAAAGCTTAAGTGCTATGAACTTTACAATAAGACATTCTCTACCGGGACGTATCCGCATCCGCTATGACAAATCAAGGATTACAAAGCGTCAAGCCGCACTTGCATTAAGTCTGCTTTCTGTTCAGGAAGGAATGAACGATGTGACGGTAAACTACACCACAGGTTCATTCCTCATCTACTATGACATAAAGACACTTTCCGAAAAACACATCAAGGCATACTTTATGGCACTTTCGGACAAATACCTTAACAATCAGGAAATGCTTGATGCTGTGGAAGAACCGCAGGAACAGGAGAGTTTGCTTTTTGACCTTGCATGCATGACAGGATGGCACTACTTCAAGCAGATTCTGCCTCTTCCAATACGTCTTTTTCTCCGTGTATGGTCTCTGGGGCCACGCATTCTAAAAGGGCTTGAGCAAGTTGCAAATGGAAACGTTTTCAAGTCTGAAGTGCTGGATGCCGCCGCCATTTCCATGTCCTTGATTACTGGAGATGTAAAGACTGCATCAAACATTAATTTCCTTCTTAACATTGGCGACACGATAGAAGAATTCACAAAGAAAAAATCCTATTCAGATTTAGCAGACAGGCTTCTTTCTCAAAATGACCAGGTCCAGCTTGTTGAACATATAGGCGGAAAGATTACGGAAAAGACTGTCCCTCTTTCTGCAATTAAAAAAGGTGATGTGGTTGCAGTTCGTACCGGTAATGTGATTCCAGTGGATGGAACTGTGGTTCGCGGAGAAGGTCTTGTGAATCAGGCTTCAATTACAGGAGAACCTCTTGCCGTAGAGAAGAATGATGGCACATCAGTATTTGCAGGCACTGTCGTTCAGGAAGGCGAGCTGTTTGTAGAAGTCCGTGCGGTTGGAAACCAAACAAAGGTTCAGAACATTCTTGCGATGATAGACAATTCACAGAGCCTTAAAGTTTCTTCCCAAGTGCGTTCAGAATATCTTGCCGACACGCTTGTAAAATACAACTTCCTCCTTTCTCTCGCCGTATTCCTTTTTACCCGCAACATGAGCAAGGTTATGGCCACGCTGATGGTTGACTATTCGTGTGCTATGAAACTTGCATCTCCCATTGCAGTCTTGAGTGCGATGAAGGAAGCCGCAGAAAACGGAATTATCGTTAAGGGAGGAAAATTCCTTGAGGATGCATCCCTTGCAGATACGGTTGTGTTTGACAAGACCGGAACCTTAACAGCCGCAAGCCCAAAGCTTTCCCGCGTAATTCCCTTTGACGGACTAAGTGAAGATGAAGTTCTTTCTGTTGCCGCATGCCTTGAGGAACATTTTGCACATCCGATTGCAACAGCGGTTGTTGAAGCAGCGAGTGACAGGGGACTTCTTCATCCGGAGGAACACGCAAAAGTTGAATACATAGTTGCCCACGGAATTGCGACCATGCTTCATGGGAAACGTCTAGTTATCGGAAGCCGTCATTTTGTCTTTGACGATGAAAAGGTAACTGAACCCAAGGAACTTGAAAAAATCCAGAAAGATGCCCTGAAAAACGGAGAGTCACTTCTGTATCTTGCTGAAGGGAAAAGACTCATCGGCATATTTGCAATCAATGACCCGGTAAGGAAAAATGCTCCTGCAATAATCAAAAAACTTCATGAAAGCGGAATACAAAGATGCGTGATGATTACAGGAGATGACGAAGGTGCCGCACGGAATGCCGCGGAAATTACAAAAATCGACCATTACATTTCACGAGCCTTGCCCGAAGACAAATTCAAATATATCGAAGAACAGAAAAAACTCGGTCACAAAGTGATAATGATCGGTGACGGAATAAACGACGCCCCTGCCCTTTCAGCCGCAGATACAGGAATTGCCATGGGAGACTGTGCAGACATCACGGGTGAAACGGCAGACATCATATTATCAAGCGAAGACGGTTTAGAAGGACTTTACAAAACCCGCATTCTGGGAACAAAGCTCATGCAGAAAATCGACACCAACAACCGTGGAATAGTTGCCGTGAATACAAGCTTCATGTTCCTTGGACTTCTCGGAATCATCTCTCCGTCCATGGCGGCAATACTTCACAATGCATCAACTGTTGCTTTCAGCGTAAATGCCACAAAGCCCCTGCTTGGAGAATAGAAACGATGCAGTACAACTACTTTCCAGGCCGGCTTCGTTTTCGCGATCCAATCCTTAGGGATATAGATATACGCAATGCCGCTCTTGAAGTCGTAAAAATGATTTGCCCCCAAGCAGAAATCACCTACAAGGAAAGCACAGCAAGCATACTCGTCGTATATCCGGCAGATTCGGTAAATCCAGAAAAGCTGACACCACTAAAACCCATGCTTTTAAAACTTGAACCCAAAATCAGGTTTTATACAACAAAGAAAAAAGAAGATGTTCTTGCGGGAATTGCAGAAATAAAATCAAAGATCGCTTTATATAACCAAACCGTTCGGTAAGGAGAAGAAATAAGATGAATAAACTTTATTTTATATTTTCATGCCTTGGTCTGGCCGGAGGATTACTCTGTGCCACGGGTGACATTCTTTTTGACTTGAAGGGACCGGGCAATAAGAAACTTGGTACTTCAAAGAACATTGACAGCAACTGGACAAAAATGTCAGACTGGCGCTTTGGACTTTCCATTGCACTCGCTCTTATTGGAGATGCCCTTGTATGCCTTGGCTTTTATTCCCTTGGCATGCAGATTGCCGCAAGTCATCCGGTGCTTGGGTATCTTACACTCGGTTTCGGTTACTTTGGTTGTTTCGCAGGAATCCTGATTCATTCTTTATGTTGTCTTCAGGCCCTGATTTACAAGGGTGCGATGAAACGCGGGTCGCTGGAAATTGCCGATGATATTCTGGAAACAGTTTACAAGCAGGTAATGATTCCATTCTTTGCCGGTTACATAAGCCTCCTTGCTCCAACAGTTACTGTGATTATTGCAATTTGCAACGGTGCCCTTGATGTGCCAAAAATCTGCGTGCTTTTGAACCCGGTATTCTTTTTGATTTTTGGATTGACCTGCAGGAAAATCAATCCGGTGAAGTTTCAGGATTTGCCAGGAATCATAATGCCGAGCCTTGGGCTTGGAATGTTCGGTTTGATCGGGATGCTGAATTTGGTGTAGAAGATTTATAGGATGGGTAAAGGTGAGTCAAATGGATGTTTCAACTATTAAAGCAGTTGTAGGAACAAATTCCTGGGGAAGTGCTGTTTACGGAAAGATGCTCCGTGGAGAAAGTGTGGATGCAGGGGTGTTAAAAGAAACCTTTGAATGTGCTAAAGAAAAGGATGTTGCAGTGTTTGACCTTGCACAGGATTATGGTTTGGGGAAAGCACAGAAAATCTTTGGCAGTTTTGGCACTGATGGAGTTATTATTTCCTCTAAGTTTACTCCAACTGGACGTTATAAAGAAGATCAAGTGCACAAATCTTTTGAAAAGGATCTTGTAGACTTTAATCGTGACTATGTTGACATTTACTGGCTTCATCTTCCAAATGATATCGAAAAGAATCTTGCTGAAATAATTGAATTGTATCGAGAGAATAAAATCCGTAATATTGGAATCTCTAATTTTACTCTTGAAGAATCTAAGCTTGCCAAACAAATTTTAGATGAAGTAGATATTCCTCTTTATGGCGTACAGAATCATTATAGCCTCTTGTGCCGCGACTGGGAAAAGAATGGCTTGATAGAATGGTGCAAAGATAACAAAATCAGCTTTTGGGCCTGGGCTGTTCTTGAAGAAGGAATGCTTACAAATCCAAAGACAAAATCAAAAAAATCATTAATGAAAATATTCTTCAATCGCAAAAAGAAAAAGCTTCAGCCTCTTTATGATTTAATGGAGGATATAGGAATCAGACATAACTTAACAGTTCCACAAGTTGCGATGAGTTTTTGTTCAAACAAGGGAATTGTCCCAGTATGCGGTTGTCGAAAGCCATATCAGGTGGAACAACTTATCGCAGCCGTTAAAGTCAAACTGGATTCCGAGGAAATTCGCCAGCTTGAAAATGAAGCAGACAGATTAAACGTGAAGATTCTTGGAGCTGATATTTTCAGATTCGCAGTTAAGAAACAAAAAAGGGGGAAAAAATGACCCTTAATGAATTTGAGGAAAAAGATTTTTACCTTAAGGGAACTTCTCACATTCTCCACTTACCATTAAGATTGCTTTTAATTTTATTTATTTCAACCTTGAATCTTGCCTCCACAATCCCGTTCATCTATAAATGGCAAGAATCAGGAGTTTTAATTTCCACAACATCAGCTTCTACCAACATTCCAGGTATTCTTGCTCAAAATTTAATTACCTCAGCTTTTTCGATTTTAATTTTCATCATTTTTCTTTTGATTTTAAAACACCGCTTTGCAGATGAAATGTATTTTAAGATAAAAGGCAAAATACCTTTTATCACGGTTTTGAGTCTTGTCGTTATTCTTATGGCATTCACAATTTATTGCCTTATAACCAAGCAGGACAAAATAACTGTTCTGTATAATTTGTTTTATTATGTCTTTTTCATTGCGTTTTTTGAAGAATTCATTTTCAGGGATGTGTTCCCTTTTTTACTGAAAGACGAAAAGTCTGTTATACGGTATCTTGTTCCCGGAATCATGTTTGGCATCGTCCATCTTTTCAATTATTCCGGATGGCAGAATCTTTCAGCAGAGTATATCATTCAATTTTTTACCGCGAAATTTTTGGACTTAGTTTTCAGTTCTTTCATATTTCAATTCATAAAAGAAAAATCAGGAACGATCTGGATTCCTGTTCTTATGCATGCAATTATGGATTATTCGTGTATATTAAAACTTAATTAAAGGAGTTCCCGATGGAACAATTGACTGGATTAAACGATGAAGAAATTGTTGAAATCTCACATCAAATAGCAGATGCTTTTTATGATTATAAGCACAACAAGGACGATCAGGGATTGATAAAGTATATAAAAAGCAGGGAAGACATGTTTATTTACATGAACGCAATAACGACGGCAGCTTATAAAAGCGGTTTGTTATTTACGACGTCAGACAAAAGAGAAGGATATCTTATGCTCGCAGGAGAAGGTGTTGGCACAGTTAATTTTTTTGATGGTCTTAAAATGATAATGGCAGAGAAAAAAGCTCTTGGTGGATTTACAAATATGAAGGCGTTTATTAAAGCCTGTTTTGCTGACGGAAACACCATAGAAACAAGAATGCGCAAGGCAAAAAAGAAATTTATCCGTATTGAAATGCTTGTTGTTAGAGCTGAGTTTCAAGGCCAAGGATTTATGAGGAAAATGCTTGAAGATGTTTATGAATTGGCAGATATCGTTGGCGTCTCTGTTATACTGGACACGGATGACAAGGATAAGAGTGCCCGATATGAACATCTAGGAATGAAACTAGATAGAGTAAGAAATTGTGGAGAAAAATTCCACATGTATGATTTGATAAGAGAGAAATGACGAGGCTTTTGTATATGAAATACAATCTTACGGCAAGATTCATGCCACTGATAATGGATAAAATTATTTTTGAATTTCTTAAAGGCGACGGCATTACGGTTGATAATTATTTTAAGAAAAACTGTAAAATTGCATATAAGGAAATTGTTAACCGCACTCCAACTCTTGCCAAAAACAACAGTCTGCTTCCAACTCTTTATATTGGATGTTATCTTATTTCGTTTTACAAGGCTTTCCCAGATGTCATCACAGAATCTCGTTTTGAAGGAATGATAGATGCTCTTTGTAATTCCAAAATGCTACGTAATGGACATAAAAACCAGAGTGCATTTGATGAGAAGAATCTGCAAACCCGCATGACCTCCGCTGAAAAATCTCAAACTTCGAATTATGAGATGGACTGGAAATCAACTTTTGCTCTGGCCCCAGACAAAAAGAGCTTTGACCTTACTTATACAAAATGTGGTCTATGTGAGCTCGGGAAACGGGAAGGATGTTTTCACCTGATAAAGTATATGTGTAAAACAGATTTTGTTACCTTTGAATATATGGGCGCAAATCTTGAAAGGCCTCATACACTTGCAAATGGTGACAACCTATGCGATTTTCATGTTACAAAAAAGGAGGACGTAAAATGATACTTACAGCTTTTCTGGAAGGAATTATTTGGTCAGCACTTTGGATGGCTTATAATCTGTACCCTTACATGCAAATGGGTTATAATTTCAGGAACAGAAGGCTGCAAGGGCTATAAGGATTATTTATACCACTTTAAAGCCTTTTTGATTGGTTGCGTTTATAGCACCTTAATGGCTCTTGCAGTAGCAGGAATTGATTATGCAGTTTTGAAATTTTTAATTTGGAGTTAAACATGAGTAAAACAATATGGGACAAATTCGCTCCGGTTTATTCGCTTGTCATGAAGTCGCAGAAAAACGTTTATGAGTATATGTATTCACACATTGGGGATGCAGCTGCCGGAAAGAATATACTAGAACTTGCCACAGGACCGGGCCTTATTGCAAAACACATTGCAGACAAAGCTTCTTTTGTTACCGCAACTGATTTTTCTCCTGAAATGATTGAGCAGGCAAAGAAAGGGAAAATTCCATCAAATGTGAAATTTGAAATTGCCGATGCCAGTGACCTTCCGTATGAAGACAAGTCTTTTGACATTGTGGTTATTGCGAATGCCCTTCATGTGATACCCAATCCAGAAAAGGTGCTGGAAGAGATTGGCCGTGTACTCAAGACAAATGGAATCCTTATTGCACCAAACTATATTGAGCGAAAAGAGCAACAACCAAACTTGTGGCAAAAATTGCTTTATAAACTAGGTGTTAAATTTGAACACCAGTGGACTGCGGAACAATACAAAGATTTTCTTGAATCAAACGGTTGGAAAATAACCGCAAGCGAGCTGGTAAATGGCCGCATCGATTTGATGTATGCAGAGTGTGTAAGGAAGTAGAAACTTCATGTTAACCAAAGCTTTTTGACAGGCACTTAAAATGTTTAAGTTGTTTTTTGAAAAAACATACATTATTGTCGTTCCCTCGTATAAAGAAACTCTTGCTCATCGACACAATATGCTGCATGTGTTTTTTGGTAACGGAGATTTACAGTTATCAGTATCTGGAAAAGCAGTTTGCGGCAACGTGATAATTTTGGAAAATGATGTTGAACACAAAGCACCAGATGGAGAAATCGCATTTTTCCTTTTTGTTGATCCCACCTCTCATTTTGCGGAAGTCCTTCGTGAAAACTATTTAAAGGGAGAATCGGCTGTGTCTGTCAGTCTTCCTCATCCGCCTTTTGATAAGGCCGTTCTTACAGAAGAGAGTATTAAAAAAACTGTATTTGATTTTGCTGGCGTTGTTCAGCTTTCAAAGTTGAATCTGGATGAACGCATTTTGCAGATTCTTAATGACATTGACAGTTTTAGGCACCTGGGTGCCCGTGTTAGTGACCTGGCAGATAAATACTCATATTCAGAAAGCTACCTCACTCATTTATTTAAGCAGGAAACCGGTATTGCCTTAAAAAGTTATCTTCTTATGCGCCAGTTTGAATATGTGTGGCGAGAGGTTATGAAAGGACGTTCTTTGACAGAAGCTTCCATGGACGCAGGTTTTTCTTCTCCGTCGCATTTTTCTGATGTATGCCGTAAGCTCACCGGAATAAGCGTAACAAAGGTTTTAGAAAGCCAGAAATCACAATTATAAAAAAAAGCAGATTTTTAGAAGTGTAAAATCCTCATGTACAATAAAATGCTTTCAAGTGAGGTACAATATGAAATTCATGTATTTTTTTGACTGTAAGTTAAAACGCTTTACGATGTACGGAAAAAGGATGCTGCATCCGTCTCAGACTGGCATATATCAGGATGGAATCAGCTGTATTAAAGAAGATGATGTAAACCTATGGTTTTACACGAAGAATGGCGTGACCATAGCGATTGATGCTGGGCATCTTGTTTTTAAGGGAATTGAAAAAGAGTTTGATAAAATCGGGATAGATCCGCTTGCAATAAAAACTGTTTTGCTGACACATTCTGATGTGGACCATGTTGGTGGGGTGGATCGGACCTGCAAGAATTATCTGTATCCTAATGCCCAGGTGTATATCGGTAGGGGTGAAGAAAATTATTTTGACGGTCATGTCTGCCGCATGATAAAGATGGGAATTCCGCTGATGAACCCGGCAAGGCTTCGCGATGGTTATAAAACTATGAAAGACGGTGAGGTTTTGAATATTGATGGAATAAAGATTGAAGTTGTTGAAGTGATGGGTCACACGGTTGGACATGTCTGCTATATCATTGATGACAAGATTCTGTTCAGCGGAGACTGTCTTGCAGTAAACGAAAACGGCGGCTACAGCCTCTTTGAATTTTTTACACAGAACCCGACCCTGAATAAAAAGTCACTTGTAAGGCTGAGTGATAAAATTACAGGTTCTGGCGTTAAAGTCGTGTGCACAGGCCACAGCGGAATAAGAACTGACATGTCAAAGCTTTTCGCCCATATCGACGAATCGGCTGTGAGCAAGCGTGGAAAGCCATTTGATCCTACTGCGCCTAAGAGTATCAGGAAATAAAAAAAAATAAGCAAGGGCATTCTTTGTTGGTTCGTGGCTATCGAAGGAGAGTAATGCCCTTGCTTAATGTGCAAAATTGGATTTCTTGTTAGAGGAACTAACTTAACCCCGATAGTTAGCTTATACTAACTAGAATAAAATGTCAAGACATAATTAAGATATTTTTTTATATAACATGCTTGGCCTTCCGCCGGTACCATAATTTATGTCTTCTGCAATCACTTTGACATTCACAAGATAATTCATGTAATTCCTAACAGTAACTATTGAGATACCCAGCGATTCAGATATCATGTCCGTGCTGCTCCATCCGCTGTTGTCCTCAAAATATGTAATTATGTTTTCCAGAGTTTTGCGCTGTATTCCCTTGGGAAGGTTTTTCATGATGGTTGAACCACTTAAAGTTGCTGCCTGAGTTTTACTGCCGCTTACAGAAGACAAGACTCCTGCCGAAGAATTCATCATAAGGCTGTCAACGTCACTTTGAGTCATCGTTGAGTTTTCCTTCAGCAGATTTTTTTTGCATATAAATTTTTCAAGTGAAATGCAGAGGCGTTCAAACGTAAACGGTTTTATAAGATAGTCATGCACACCAAGATGAACTGTTTCTTCGATTGTTGTAGTGTCATTTGCTGCCGTCACCATTATTACTTCGACATCAGTTTTTTCTTCGCGTATTTTTTTAAGGGTTTCCCTTCCGTCCATCACTGGCATAAAGACATCCAGAAGAATAAGATCAACCTTGTTGTCCAAAAGAAAATCAAGCACTTCTTTTCCGTTCCTGCAGATCCCCGCAATTTCAAAACAACCCGCCTTTTCAACATACTGGCTGTTAATCATTGCAACCATGGGATCATCTTCTGCAATCAAAACCCTGTAATTCTCATTCATCTGTTCAATTCCACCATAAAGCATGTTCCGCATCCGTCTTCCGTCTCAAAGCTTATGTTTCCACCCATGCTTTGTACAAGCTGTTTTGTATGAAAAAGCCCTGTGCCGTGACCTTCTCCCTTTGTTGTTACTC
The DNA here is from genome assembly GCA_016281495.1 of Treponema sp. Lineage (GTDB taxonomy): Bacteria > Spirochaetota > Spirochaetia > Treponematales > Treponemataceae > Treponema_D. Next base: position 148,363 of record JAEEIU010000012.1, read on the forward strand.
CAAGCTCAAAAATCTTGTCCCGTATTTCCAGAGGGATTCCGCCGCCAGTATCCTGCACGGTAATCAAGAGGCTTCCCGGTTTTGTGTAAACGCCAAGAGTCAGTTCCTTTACCGCATCAAAATTCCTTTGCATCCTGTTCATTTCATCAAGGGCATTGTCTATAAGATTTCCTGTAATAGTAACAAGAGCTTCGGATGGAATGTCAATGTCTTCGTTATGAAAGCAAATGCCTTCTTTTAGAATAAAGCGCACGTCACATTCCGAGGCACGGGCAATCTTACCGACGATTAAAGCTGCAAACGAAGGGTTTTCAATCGAATTCATTACCCTGCTGATCGTTTCCTTTTGAATCATCGAAATGTTCTGGATATATGAAGCAGCCTTGTCATATTCTCCAATCTGAATTAGCCCCAGTATGACGTGAAGCTTGTTGGTAAAATCGTGATTGTTTGCCCTCATGGAATCAACGAGTATTTTTGTTCCTTCAAAATCTTCCGTAAACGAAATGAATTCTTTTTTAATTCGATTAAAAAGAACTCCGGAAACAGCAAGCTCAACTACAATAGCAATAATCGTAACAAACAGAAATAACAAGACAATCCTGAGAGTCACCTGCATCATGGAAGATTTGAGCATGATTGTCATTATGAATCCATCGTATTTTCCGCTTGCATCATAAACCGCAGAATATGTCCTTCTCTGTGGTCCCGAAGGCCCTATGTCATCTTCCGTGTAAAAACCGTTGTTATGAATTGAAAAATCAGGAATCGTGCCGTCGTATTGGGTGCCGACCAATTCGTGGTGAGTGTGATATATTCGCCTTCCATTAACATCAACAATTGAAATTATGTCTACGCCAGATAATTCAAGTACAATATCATCCATGAATTCCTTTAATTGTTCTCTGTCATATTCACTTGTAAAACCATAAAGCCTGGTTATGAGTCTTGAAGTGTTCATAAGGTTGTCATTGAATTCCCTTTCATTGGCCCTTATGGTGATGAACATTCCGCCTGCACTCATAAAAACAGTTACGAACAGGATGAGGATGAGCTGCGTGCGTTTTATCTGTTTGCGTATTGCATTCAGGCTGCCAAGATTTCCTTTCATATCAGACTTTGAAATTATACTATTTATTGAAGAAAATGTCTGCTTTTGTAAGTAAAGAAAAAATTTTAATTTTGTAAACTTGTATTTCTTTAATATCTTTCAGAACGTTTTCTTTTCTTTCAAAAAATTGAATAAATTCTGCTGCGTGATAGAATGCTGGCATAAATAAAAACAAGCGAGGTTTTTAAGATGAACGTTGCGCATGTATTGGAAGCGTTGATGTTGGTTTGCTTTGGCTTTTCATGGCCGCTCAATGTGAGAAAGGCATACAAGGCCAGAACAGCAAAGGGAATGAGCCTGTCATTCATAATCCTGATTATTACGGGTTATGTTGCGGGCATTATGGCAAAAGTGATGAACGGTCAGTTCAATTATGTACTCGCCGTCTACTTTCTGAATCTTGCAATTGTGATGAGCAATCTGCTGGTTTATTTCAGGAACAAAAATCTGGATGCAAAGGCCACGAAAACTGCAATCAAAAATACAGTTCATGTCATGGAAATATCAAACAATGTAGAAAAGGAGGAAACCATGTACAACTACACAAATTCTTTGGACGAATACATCAACAGGAAGCCGCTGGCTGTGGAAAAGAAAAACGGAGTAATCCTAATGGGCTGTGGAATCGACAAACTGATTCCTGTTGCAGAGCTTGCCGGTGAATACAACTTTAATTTTGAAATATACAACAAGAGTGATTTAAACCTGAGCTGTGCCAATGCAGCCACTTATTTTGCCAAGACAGTCGCCCCCCTTGCTCCGGAAGGAATCCTGATTCACCTGGGTGAAAACGACATAAACATGATAAGGTCAAATCCGTCTGCATTCGATTCATGCTACATCAATCTTTTGCAAAGCATCAGGGAATGCAACAAGGCATGCAGGATTGCACTTGTCTCTGTGGACAACCCTAACGGTGACAAAACAATCGAATTACTGAACGGTCACATAAAGGCAATTGCGGCATCTGAAAAGGCATCATTTGTAAGCCTGGCAAATTCAAAACTATGGCATCCTGAATCCATAAAGGCGGCCAGCAGCTTTGCCTACAGCATGGGATTAAACGTAAGGAAGCCGCTCAACGATGTTGCAGAAATCCTTTACAGCTGGGCATATCACAATCTTGGAGGTAAAACTGGAAAAGAACTTGCAGGTTAATTCCTGCCCCCCCCCTCTCCTAAACCCTTCGGTCTGCCTGATAAATTTCGGGCAGGCCATTTTTTTTCTTTACTTTTTGCATGTTTTATTAGTATATTAGTAGTATAAGATTTTTCATGGAGGCAAATATGAAGACTGTTTATGACTTTACTGTAAAAGACAGGAAGGGAAACGATGTGAGCCTGGACACTTACAAGGGAAAGGTTCTGCTTATTGTAAACACTGCGACGGGATGTGGCTTTACACCTCACTACAAGCCGCTTGAAGAAATGTACAGGGACCTTAAAGACAAGGGTCTTGAGATTCTTGATTTTCCATGCAACCAGTTTGCAAATCAGGCACCCGGATCAGAAGAAGAGATTCACAATTTCTGCACCCTAAAGTATGGAACCGATTTTCCACAGTTTGCCAAGATTGATGTAAACGGAGAAAACGCTTCACCACTCTTTGAATATCTTGCCACAGAAAAACCATTTGAAGGTTTTGGAAAGGGAATCAAAAATGCCGCCCTCAATAAATTTGCAAACATGAACAACAAGACATTCGGCGACAAGGCATACATCAAGTGGAACTTTACAAAATTCCTGATTGACCGCGAAGGCAAAGTTACCGCACGTTTTGAACCAACCATGGATATGGAAGAAGTCCGCAAGGCAGTGGAAGAGGCATTGTAGGGGCGTATCAAAATACCGTTAAAACCATTCCTTGACCTGTAAGAAATCCCATGTTAGAATTAAATATATGTAATGTGGTAAACAGCCCCGCTTTGGGATTACAAAAAAAGGAGGAAACATGATGAGGAATTTTAAGTGGATTTTAACGGCTTTGCTGCTTGCAACTACCATTTGTTTTATGGCATGTGAAACTACAAAAGTGGCAAGTACGACGAACGAGGCTGCCAGTGAACCGACTGGTCCTTACAAGGTTGGCGACATCGTCTTTAACGATGGCAGTTCTATCGCTTATACCCCAGAGCTTACACTCACAGGACAACAAAAAGCAAAGGCAATTGCCGTAATCTATAAGGTGGAAGGCGGCAAAGCTTATGGAGTTGGATTAGTTCAGAATACAAAAGGCCTTGCATGGTGCTTAAACTCCGCAAAAGGATTTGAGACTAAAATTTCAGCCATTGAATGTACTCCAGGGGCAAGCGGCAGAAACATGACATTTACCGGAGACACAGACGGCAGCGACAACTTTGCAAAAATTGGTGAAGCACTTGGAAATAATGATGATACAAATGATTTAAGCAAGTATCCTGCATTTGAGTTCGCAATTAACTATAAAGACAAAGCCGGAAGTCATGTAAAGGGCACTGCTTACGAAACAGGCTGGTATTTGCCAGCTCTTTCTGAACTTTTGGATATCTGGCTGGAAAAGAAAACTGTAAACGCTGCAAGCAAAATATGTGGAGGTTCTGAGTTTGCCAACAGATGGTATTGGTCATCATCACAGGATCCCGATAACGATACCGCCTATCTGCTCAATTTTGAACTTGGAGGTGCAGAGCGTAACGTAAAGATGGAAGACACCAATTTCGTCTGTTGCATCCGAATTTTCGAATAACTCCAGAAGACAGTTAAGAATGCCGATAATTTACGAAATAATCTATCTGAATCTGCTGCGAAGAAACAGGAAAAGACCGTCGGATTTGATTATTAAACAAAAAAAGGACCGTCCGATCTGGCTATATCGAACGGCCCAAAAACATCTATATTTTTTTAAAGGGAGCCTATTTAATTGCGGATTGTGCCCATGTCTTGCACAGCTCAACATCCGCTTCTTCTGGGGCAAGGTGAACCATAAGGGCATCCACCGCACTTACTGCACCCGCATTGTTCAGGCGCTCAGTCCAGTCACGAAGCCACTGTCCGTCACCCCAATCGTATGAACCAAAGATTCCAAGCTTTTTGCCGTTAAGTGAACCTTCTATTTTTGCATAAAATTCTTCCATCGTGTCTTCCAGTACCTCATCGCCCATTGCAGGACTTCCAAGAAGAATCACATCACATGAAAGAACCTCATCTTTATCTGCACTGTCAGCAGTACCAAACACAACTTCCGCACCAGAAGCTTTGACCGTCTCATTAATCACATTTGCCATGGCCTCAGTGTTGCCTGTAGTACTCGCATATATAACCGCAACTTTCATTAAAAAACCTCTTTGATATAAGGATAGATTACTAGTTAGCAAAGGCTAACTACAATTCTGAATATACTGTAGTTTTAAAAGTTAGTCAATACTAACTTGAATAAAAACAGAAAATAAGTTAGATTTAGCTAACTATATAAAAGGAGTTTAAAATGATCTCATCAGTTGCACCGTATATCGGAAAATACAAAAAATATACGGTAATTGCATCTTTCCTTACAACACTTGGCATTGTGGCCAGCGTTGTCCCTTATTTCTTCTTGTACCAGCTGATTGTTCCGCTTACACAGCACCAGCTGCCTGATTTTAAATTCATCGCAATACGTGTTGCCCTGATTTTTGTCTGTGAGGCAGTTTATGCAATAGCGTACAGCCGTGGCCTTGCTTTCTCCCACATCAGTGCTTACAACACCCTCAAGAACATTAGGATTTCCCTAAAGGACAGGCTCGAAAGACAGCCGCTTGGAAACATTAAGGAACTCGGTACCGGCCAGATTAAGCGCGTATTTACCGACGACATCGATCAGATTGAGCTTCTGCTTGCACATGCCATACCGGAAGGAATTGCAAACCTGCTTGTTCCGTGCCTTGTGTTTGTCGCAATGTTTGTTGTTGACTGGAGGCTTGCACTTTTGACTCTGGCTGTAATTCCAATCGGCATTTTTGCAATGAGCATGATGATGAAATCCGGCATGGCAAAGATGGGAGCCTTTTATGAGTCTGCAAAAAAAATGAACAATACAATCATAGAATACGTTAACGGAATGGAAGCAATAAAAGTCTTCAACAAGGATGGAGATTCCTTCAGGCGTTTTGGAGAAGCCGTCAAAGCTTATCGTGATTTTACTCTAGACTGGTACAGGGTATGCTGGCCTTGGATGGCAGTCTACAACAGTACGATTCCATGTCTTGCGCTTTTTACCCTTCCGATAGGAGGCATTCTTGTCTTAAATGGAACGATTGCATTAAGCCAGCTCATTCTTGTACTGTGCATGTCGTTTGCTGTTGGTCCTGCAATTCTTCGTGCCCTTAGTTTTGGCGGAAAGATTCCCCAGTTGGATTATAAAATTGCAGAGCTTGAAAAGATGATGAATGGTGATCCTGTCAAAGCCGGCAATTCAAATTTCAAGGGGAAAAATTATGATGTTGAATTCAAGAACGTAAGGTTCTCGTATAAAAAAGATTTAGCACACGGATTGGAAACATCTGCGGAAAACGACACTTCTAACAAAAATAACAAGGATTTTGCGTTAGCAAAATCGAATCCGTGTGACAATGAAACACTACATAATATTAATTTAACTTTGAAACAGGGCACAACTACCGCACTCATCGGTGAATCGGGAAGCGGCAAATCCACTCTTGCAAAACTTCTTGTTCACTTCTACGATCTTGATTCCGGTGCAATCAGCATAGGCGGACAGGACATTACAGACATGTCCATCGAGGCATTGAACAATCAGGTTTCGTATGTCGCACAGGAACAGTTTTTGTTCAACACAACATTAAACGAAAACATCCTGATAGGCCGACCGAATGCAACACGGGAAGAAGTTCTGGATGCGGCACACCGCGCACAGTGTGATGAATTCCTGGAACGTTTCCCCAAGGGAATCGACACTATGGCAGGAGACAGCGGCAAACAGCTTTCCGGCGGAGAACGCCAGCGCATATCCCTTGCCCGTGCCATCCTCAAGAATGCACCTATTATCGTTTTGGACGAAGCGACTGCATTCATTGACCCGGAAAATGAAGAAAAGATGAATGCAGCAATCAGTGAAATCGTCAGGGACAAGACCGTACTAGTAATTGCACATAGGCTTTCTTCAATAAAAAAAGCAGACAAAATATGCGTGCTCAAGGACGGCAATGTGATTGCAGAAGGAAAACATTCAACCTTGAACAAAGAATCAGAAGAATACAAAAAACTGTGGAAGGCTTCTAAAGCTGCGGCAGAATGGAAGATTTAATGATACTGTCATCCCGAACTTGATTCGGGATCCCATATCAAATAGATGCTGAATCAAGTTCAGCATGACGAGGTATAAAATGAAAAGACAAAACAAATCAATGATTGCAATGATGCACCGTCTGGTCAACTCATGCGGAAAATACAAGGCTTCCATCAGGGCTTCCTACATTCCCGGTTTTTTAAAGGGCATGTGCATGAAGGCTCCTCTGATGATTTCGTTCCTTCTTGTTACAGGATTCATGGCGGGAACCGTAACAAAACAAAGCTGTTTGATTTATGGAGCAGTGCTTCTGGCGTGTGTAATCCTTCAGGCGGTTTTGCAGAATGTTTCGGACAGGCTTCAGTCTGCGGCGGGATTTAAGGTTTTTGCAGACAAACGCATGCAGCTGGGAGATCACTTCCGCAAGCTTTCAATGGGCTATTTTACAGAAGGAAACATCGGCAGGGTAAGCTCCGTCCTTTCTACCGACATGAACTTTATCGAAGAAAACTGCATGATGGTTTTGGAAGAACTTGTCGGCTTTATAATTTCCCAGGCCCTGATGATTGGCTTTATGTTCTATCTGGGATGGCAGCTTGGACTTGTGGCAACGCTTAGTCTTGCACTCATCATCTTGATTGGAAACCTTACGACAAGAAAATCAATCTCCCATTCAATCATGAAGCAGGAATGCAGTGAAAAATTAACGAGTTCTGTCCTTGAGTTTGCAGAGGGAATAGGAATCATCAAGACGTTCAATCTTCTTGGGGAAAAATCCAAGGCGCTGAACAAGAGTTTTGAAAAAAGCTGCGATGAAAGCATTCATTTTGAAATGGTCTATGCCCCATGGTGGTCGGGCCTGATGCTTGCCTATGGAACAGGCACTGCACTTGTACTTCTTGTTTCAGGAATTCTTTCGGCAAAAGGTTTAATCTCCATTGAATTCCTTATGGGCATGATTCTCTTTTTGTTTGATTTGTTTGCGGGAATAAAGGCATACTACGGAAGCATTGCACGTCTTACAGTAACCGATGCCTGCCTTGACAGAATTGAAAATGTATTTGAAGAGGCGGAAATCAAAAACGAGGGAACAGAATCAATTCCAGAGCCAGGAAGTGTTGACGAAAGCGTTCCGGAAATATCATATCAAAACGTATCCTTTGCCTATGGGAGCAAGGACACATTGCACGACATAAGCTTTGATGCCAAGCGTGGAGAAATGATAGCCCTTGTGGGTCCCAGCGGCGGAGGTAAAACGACAATTGCAAATCTTCTTGCACGTTTCTGGGATGCAAAAAAGGGAAGGATAAAAATTCGTGGAAAAGACATCACGAAAGTTCCTGTTTCAGATTTGATGAATAACATCAGCATGGTTTTCCAGCGCGTTTATCTCTTCCAGGACACAATCTTCAACAACATCGCCATGGGTAAAACCGATGCCACCCGAGAAGAAGTTATTGAAGTTGCAAAAAAGGCTCGATGTTACGATTTCATCATGCAGCTGCCAGATGGATTTGACACTGTAATCGGCGAAGGTGGTTCAAGCCTTAGTGGTGGAGAACAGCAGAGGATATCAATTGCCCGTTGCATGCTCAAGGATGCCCCGATCGTGATTCTTGACGAAGCCACAGCAAGCGTAGATGCCGACAATGAGCATTTCATTCAGGAAGCAATTTCAGAACTGTGCCGCGGAAAAACATTGATTGTCATTGCACACCGCCTGAACACAATACGAAATGCAGACAGGATTCTTGTAATAAGGAACGGTCAGATTTCAGAAAGCGGTACCCATGACGAGCTTATGGAGCTTGATGGAGAATATGCCGGAATGGTAAACAAACAGAATAGTTAGCTATTGCTTACTATTTGCAAAAATGATATTATGTCGATACAAAAGATTTTAGTGAGGTAAGGCAATGTTAAACAAAATTGCAATCAACGATGTTATTGGTCGTGAGATAATTGATTCACGTGGAAATCCAACTGTAGAAGTGGATGTCATTCTTGAAAACGGAGTTCTTGGACGTGCCGCAGTTCCAAGTGGTGCAAGTACCGGAGAAAATGAGGCCCTTGAACTTCGCGATGGAGACAAGGGACGTTATGGTGGAAAGGGTGTCCTTAAGGCTGTAGAAAACGTAAATAAGATTATCGCTCCGGCACTCAAGGGATTCAATGTATTTGAACAGCGCGCAGTGGACATGAAGATGCTTTCACTTGACGGAACTCCAACAAAAAGCAAGCTTGGTGCAAACGCAATACTTGGTGTTTCCCTTGCAACAGCACAGGCTGCGGCAAAGGCTTTGAATATTCCGCTGTACCGCTACATTGGTGGTGCAAACGCTCACGTGCTTCCCGTTCCGATGATGAACATAATCAATGGTGGCGCACACTCAGATGCCCCGATTGCATTCCAGGAATTCATGATTCGTCCTGTTGGTGCAAAATCAGAAAAAGAAGCAATCAGGATGGGAGCAGAAGTATTCCATGCACTTGCAAAGCTTCTTAAGGGACGCGGACTTTCGACTGCTGTAGGCGATGAGGGTGGATTTGCCCCTAAGTTTGACGGAATCAACGATGCACTTGATTCAATCGTACAGGCCATAAAGGATGCGGGTTACAAACCTGGTGAAGACGTAAAGATTGCCATGGACTGTGCCTCCAGTGAATTCAGTGTTGAACGCGACGGTAAATTCTTCTACAACTACAAGCAGCTTTCAAACGGAACTCCAAAAGACCCCAACGGCAAAGAATTGTCGGATGACGAACAGATTGCCTATCTTGAGGAACTGATTACAAAGTATCCTATTGATTCAATTGAAGACGGTCTTGATGAAAACGACTGGGAAGGCTGGAAAAAGCTTACGGCACGCATTGGAGACAGATGCCAGCTTGTTGGAGACGACCTGTTTGTAACAAACGTAAAATTTCTGGAAAAGGGCATCAAGATGGGAGCAGGTAATTCAATCCTCATCAAGGTAAACCAGATTGGTTCCCTTACAGAAACTCTTGAGGCTATCGAGATGGCACACCGCCACGGCTACACAACAGTTACAAGCCACCGCTCAGGAGAAACCGAGGATACAACAATTGCCGACATTGCAGTTGCAACAAACTCAGGTCAGATCAAGACAGGTTCAATGAGCCGCACAGACCGCATGGCAAAGTACAACCAGCTCCTCCGCATTGAAGAAGAACTGGGAGAAGCCGCAACATACGGTTACAAGAAACTGAGATAAGAAAAACAGGAGAAAAAAATGGTGTATTCAGCCTGTGGATCTGGAGCAACTACATTCCGCTCTTCTTCTTTGCAGACAAGTACTGGTCAACACGCCAGAACTTTGGTCAGGAATATATTGATGCGCTCACAAAACTCATGCCTATCTGGATGTGCCCCGTTCATTTGGTTTTATGTTTTGTGTTTGGAATTCTTGGCGGACTTCTTGGCCTCAAAGTTCTAAAAAAGCACTTCGTAAAAGCCGGCATAGTGTAATTGAAATGTCTGATTATAACGATCAGTTGGCATTGTTCGGAGATGAACCGGATGATAAAAACTGCAGCCTTGATTATATCGCAATCGATTTTGAAACGGCCAATCAATCTGGAAACAGTGCGATTTCAGTAGGATTGGTGCGGTATATTGATGGGAAGGAAACAGACAACATTTATGAACTCATTTGTCCACCAACGGATTATTTTGTTCGTGAATGGACAGATGAGATTCATCACCTTTGCTATGACGACGTAAAGGACAGTCCTAAATTCCCGCAGGTATGGGATGAAAAAATTGTACCGTTTTTAGACAAAACACCCGGCATCCCCCTTGTGGCACATAATGCAAAATTTGACATGGGTGTCATCTGGGAGGCATGTCGGTTTTACCATCACAAACTTCCTGGGCGAAATTATTTTTGTTCGCTTAAGATTTCCAAAAAAGTATGGCCTGAATTTGAACGTCATGCCCTGACATTCCTCGGGGAAAAATTTGGAATAAAATACCTTGCACACGATGCTCTGGAAGATTCCAGAACTTGTGGTTGTGTCGTTCAACTTGCGGCACAAAAAACTGGAGCAAGGACTGTTGATGAACTTTTGGAAAAATGCAACTTGAAAATGGAGTTTATTTAATAAAATGGAATTGATGAAATCAACTTCGCATAAATCACTGCTGGACCCCAGGACAAAACTTCTGCTTCTTGCAATGTGCGGAATAGTGCTTCGCTTTTTGGCCTCATTACTGATCCACTCTTCGGAATGATAAACGCTGATGGGTCTGTTATAGTGAACAGCGGATTTAGCACTTCGGATCAGATAAAACTGGCCGGGCTTTGGAACAGCCTGATTCGGCCGCTCAAGTTCTATCGTCGTTTGTAAAAGATAAACATTTGGCTGACCTTCAATTTTTTCCAGCCGCTCAACCTTTGTCTTTCCAAAAAACTGTAAGCCTTTTCCATCTTCATCAATCTCTGCTAAATCCATAACTGTCCACCTTTTTTGTTTTTTTTATTCCAGATATTTATCAGCGGAAGAGGATGTTGTTGACAACTCCCTCAAGATATTCCTCACGACCGGAGCCTGGATCTGACGGCTTTTTCATTTCTGCGGCACGTGCGGCAAGCTCTTCCAAAGTTGTCTGCTTGTCGCGAATCTTCTTGCCAATTCCACTTTCGTAGCTTGAATACTTTTCTTTTATGAAACCGTCGATTCTACCATCTTCTATGATTTCTGCAGCCTTGATGAGACCGAGTGCAAAAGTATCCATACCCATGATGTAAGCATGGAACATATCCTCATAAGTATTTGACGGGCGGCGGTTCTTTGAGTCAAAGTTGAATCCACCTGTAAGACCACCAGCCTTGAGAACTTCGTACATTGCAAGGGTTGCATCGTAAACATTCCACGGGAAGTTGTCTGTGTCCCATCCAAGAATTGGATTACCCTGGTTGGCATCAACAGATCCAAGCATTCCATTTATGCGGCTGATGCAAAGCTCGTGCTGGAAAGTGTGGTTTGCAAGAGAGGCATGATTTGCTTCAATGTTCATCTTGAAGTCTTTGTCAAGTCCATACTGGCGGAGGAATCCGATTGCAGTTGCGGCATCAAAATCATACTGATGGCTCATCGGTTCCTTTGGCTTTGGTTCGATATAGAAATCACCCTTGAAGCCGATTGAACGTCCATAATCAACTGCCATGTGCATGAGGTTTGCAATGTTTTCCTGTTCAAGCTTTACGTCTGTGTTAAGAAGTGTTTCATAACCTTCGCGTCCACCCCAGAAAACATAACCGCGTCCACCAAGCTTTACTGTAATCTCGAGTGCCTTTTTAACCTGAGCCGCAGCAAAACAGTAAACATCAGCAGAGTTAGTTGAACCAGCGCCGTTCATAAAACGTGGGTTACCGAACATGTTTGCCGTTCCCCATAGACACTTAATGTCCGTACCTTTTGTCTTTTCCAGAATGTAATCAGAAATCTCGTCCAGGCGTTTGTTTGTTACATTGATGTCATTCGGATCTTCAGGTACAAGGTCAACGTCATGCCAGCAGTAATACTTGATTCCGAGCTTTTTCATAAACTCGATTCCGGCATCTACCTTTGCCTTTGCATGCTCCATGGTTCCAGGAGTCTGACCGAAAGACTTGTCGGCAGTTCCTGTACCGAACATGTCCACTCCATTTGCCCCAAGGTTGTGCCACCATGCCATTGCAAACGGAAGATGTTCAGACATCTTTTTTCCCATGACGATTGCTTCAGGATTGTAATACTTGAATGCCCATGGGTTTTTGCTGTCTTTACCTTCAAACTTTATTTGAGGTATGTTCTTGAAAAATTCACTCATTACTGAGCCTCCTTATAAATTTTTCTTATGGTACTAGTTAGCATAGACTAACTATAAGAATTAGTATATACTAATAACATGAAAAAGAAAATAGGCTTTGAGCAAATTTTCCAGGATTTTACTTGCAACACGGAGTTTTTATGAAAGAATATGTCTGGCTTTTTCCGATTATCTTTATGTTTCACGATATGGAAGAAATAATCGGGTTCAAATTCTTTTTGCGCCAGAACGAAACAGAACTTAAAAAACGCTTTCCGTTCATCCTGAGACGCTACAAGGATTTTTCCACCGAAGGATTTGCCCTTGCCGTTTATGAAGAACTCATTTTGTGCATTTTGATTTCTACGCTGTCCTTTTTCCTGGACCGCAACTTTTTATGGTACATCTGGCTGGGTGCATTCCTTGGCTGTGACCTGCACTTTTTTGTGCATTTGATTCAGGTTGGCATTTACCGCCGCTATATCCCGGCATGCATCACGAGTTTGATTTGCCTTCCGATAAATACGCTGATCATCTGCAAGTGTCTTTTGTGCATAGAGGATTCCGTCCTGTTTGCGGGATTGTTCATGGCTCTTGGTGCGATTCTTGTTTTTGTAAATATTTTTATCGCGCAAAAGCTGATGGGATGGTTTACAAGGAAAACTAATTGACCTGCATTCTCCACAAGCGGGCTTTTTCCAGCAGGTCTGACACCAAAATACTTTTTCCGTTTACATAAGATTCCCTGTCGTTTGGAAATTTTGAGCACAATTCAAGTTTCAATTCTTCATAACGCCTGGCTTCTTCTTTGTGGGTGTTAAGGTAATCGCGGAAGTTTATGTAATTGTGCCATGCATCGGAGTCCACTATTACAACATGAATGTAATGAGTTACAATGCCGTTATCAAGGTCCCCCGAGCGGTACAATTGCTGTCCGGGAATATCTTCCTTGCGGTACACAATTCCATTTTGTTCAAGTTCACCGTTGTGCTTGAATATGTCTTCAAATGATTTTACGGCAACCGCAACATCGATAATCGGTTTGGCCTGGATGGATTTAATTGACGTGCTCCCCACATGCTGAACATCTATTGCATCATTGCCCAGAATTTTTTTGAGCATGTCACACATTCTTTTTCCTTCAGCATCCCATGCTTCCTGATGGAGCTCAAGAACTACAGTTCCGCTTTTTAATCCTATCATGTTTGCTTTCCTATTCCAGAACTATTGTCCTTCGATTTCCGTATTTTCCACACCACTAAAATCACTGCAAACGAAAGAAGCTGTGCGATTGCAACACGGATAATCATCAAGTCGTCACAACCACTTTCGGTCATCACATGAAGAAGGTTGGTTGCAATACAGTTGTTGAAGAAATGATCTGCCATGCCAGCGTAAAGACTTCCGGTCATCCTATAGAGAAGCCCCCACTTGATGCCCATCAATCCGGCAAGAATGATGTATCCTATGCTAAGTACAACAAAGGATGCGACGTTAATGTCACCGTCTATCAGATTGTGAATTGGAGTAACGATGTGCCACAACCCAAACAAAAATGCCTGAAACAGCAGGGCAAAGCTTGGAGAGTGATCGATTTTGACAATATTATTAAACAGTCCGCGGAAAGTTCCCTCTTCCATAACGACATTGACGATGTTGAAGAAAATGCACATCAGGATAAAACCGATTCCAGTATGAATGGCCGCCTCTCCAGTCAACGAAAATCCTGCCGTAAAAAATCCAAAGCTTATGATGTTCCCGCTGCTCTTGAGTATGATGATTTCCACACAGTACGAAATAGCAAACGAACAAAGTCCAATCAAAAGGCCTAAGCAGATGTTCTTTAACATTCCCTTTTTTGCAAATCCTATGTCCGCCCATTTCCACTTGAGACACCGCAATACAATGAACACGACAAGAATTCCAAACATCTTGTTGATGAAGTTTTCACCAAAAAACGTTTCATCCATCCTAAGCACAATCGCTTCAAACCCATGCACAAGAATAAGGACAGCAAATATAATCCAGCAGGACGCAACTGTATTCTTCTTTATTTTATCTTCCATTACTTGATGACTCCATGTTGTTCCATTATTTCAACCTGTAATATTAAATTACCTTGGCCTTCTTATAATTCCGGTAAAAAGATTTATGTTGTTTTGTCCATCGTAAATAACATAACAGAAGGGGTGGTCAACTCTAAAAGTTATAAAATCTTGGGCACGTCGAACCTCTCCTGCGGATTTAGCGCCAAACATTGTTACCGCTGCGGCTTTGGTCTTTTCTTCATCAACCTTTACCACGACTTCATGCAGTGCATCATTCAAGAACAGATTTTCTGAATCCGTAAAGAGTTTTGAAAGGTCTGCAGTCCCAGATTGGAATGCATCATTTATTCCCATGGCTTGAAGTAATGGAATTAAATCATAGCGCGAATGTGCTTCAAATTTTGGAAGAAATATCTGCAAATATTGATTTTCGTATCCTGAATTGAACTTATCAATAGATTCTTTGAGGTTCAGTTTTGAAAAATCGAAATCCTTGTCTTTTGGAAGGAAAACAATCATTGAATATCTAGTGTTTTTGTACGGAAGTGCAGCTGCCTGTAAAACATCATTCTCATAATAATCAGCATATCTAAAACTTTGCATCATTCTTACGTAGATTTTTTCATCACTTTGGACATAAAAATCCTGTGTTGATGTTTCATCCTTATCAAATTTTTCCAGCCACTTTTGCTCAAAAAAGAGAGTGTTCAAAAGGACAAGCTTTGTATCCGGTGAAAGAGGTTCAGAAAGTAAATTTTTTATTAGTCCGTCCGTCTTCTTTGAAACGAAGGAATTTATCTTATGCTTGACTTGTATGGTGTTTGTAAAATCAACTTTGTTCTGTCTGAAATTAAGATCAATAAGAAAGTTTTTATATTCAGGCTGGAGCTCAAGATCTTGGTTGTACCAGAGCGAATTAGACTTGTTCTCTGTGGTTAATATCTTGTTTTTTATGGATTCATCAACTTCCTGAGACGGTGTATATCCCAGCACCGAATTAATTTCTTTTTGCGTATTGTTGCCCGAGCCATTTGAAAGCGCATAAAGCAGACTGTAAATGGAAATGGCAGAATAGTTTACATTTTCCGATTGATTGCAGAGTGTTGTAAAAAGTCTGGAGTCGAATGAATTTATTGAGTTTTCTGCCTGTTCATTGCGGATAAAAATCTGTTTTCCGTCATAATCTTTACGAGAGTTTGCGGCAACAATTGAGATACCTGTTGTAACAAGAATAACCGCCGCCAAAATTATTAAGATTCTTTTTTTCATGTAAAATTCTCCGTTTTTTAGTTTCTATAGTATAATTATACCGTACACATCGTCTAAGAATCAAGGAAAAACGGTTCTTCACTGTCGCTTTTCTTTGCTATGTGGGATATGCCTAGAAGGGCAAGGAGCCAGGGGAGTAGATGGATAATCATTACGACGGCAAAAACAACAATCAATAAAATAAGCCCGAATACCATAGGCTACCTCCTTCTCCTAAAATTATTATAGCATACGTGAACGCATTGTCAAGAAATTGTGATGAAATGTGCAAGACAAATCCTTATGATTGAGGAAAAATCAAAGATATGATACTATTTTACCATGTATGAAAATATGATTTTTGAAGCTGAAAGGGAGATTTCTTCGGCATTTATTGATTCTTCTGTCAGAATGGGTGTGGCTCAGTCGGTCCTGATGATACAGGACAATCTTACTGAATGTTTTGGTGAACTTGGATGCGATGGTGTTGTTTACCGCGAGAAGTTCAACACGTTTTGGGTATTCACAAAGACCAAGGTTCATTTTGAACGCAGGCCTGCATGGCGCGAAATTGTTAAGGCCAGAACATTCCCGATTGACAATGCCGGAATGAGGACTCACGTAAACACAGAAATACTTGATAAGGAAGGAAAGCGTCTTCTTGCCGCAAATCAGGAAGCGTGTGTCCTGAGTCTTGAAACCCACAGGCCTGTAAAACTTTCAACCCTGCCTTATCCCTCTGAAAATTTTCCGGAAGCAGTTTTTGCCGAACCATTTGAACGCTTTCCCTCGGATTTTACGGAAGATGAATTTGTCTTTGAGCAGGTCATTCGTTCAAGTCACATTGACATGTCCCACCACATGAACAACATCGAATACATCAAGCTTGCCCTCTGCGTTTTTGACGATGATTTTTTACTGTCGCATGAAATAACAGATTTGGAAGTTCACTACATGGGAGAAAGCAAGGAAGGCCAGACCCTTAAAGTTTACCGCCGTAATGACCAGACTTGTGCAGGAAAAGTTTTCATTCACATAAAGGAAAGCGGACGCTGTGTGTTTGAATGCTGCGTTCAATTTTAGCGTCGAGTTCTAAATTTCACCTTGCTGTCTCCGCGTCTGATTTTGGCACCAATTCCTTCAAGCTCATAATAGTACTCGTCTTCAAAGATGTCAGGATTAAACCCCATAAGAGAATAATCATTTTCCTCTGGAGCTTTTCCATAAATGTATTGGTATTGTTCAATATATTTTTGTACTTTCAAAAACTTGGAGTAAGATTCAACTTCTTCTATTTCAACTTTAAGCTCTGCAAGAAACGGATCATCTTTATCCGGGAACCTTTCATTTTCCTCAAGATAATTCAGGATATATTCATCGGCTTTTGCATATTTGTCGTAAGAATCTATTCCCCTGATATTAATTTTTTGCTCAGCAAGATATGGATCGTCATTGTCGGGAAGAAAACCGTTTTGCTCATAATATTGCTCAACATAGTTCTGTGCGTCCAGTAGTTTTTTTTCGATATTATTTGTTTCATCTATGTCCGATATTGCACCAAGCGTAACAAAAAAAATAAACGGCAGAAAAAAAAGACTGTGGAGCTCAAAAACATGATTAACTATGGATTTAATAATATAATAAATCGAGATCCCAAAATAAAAAATTGAAAACGGAGGAATAAGGAGAAAATAAAAATGAAGGTACTTCCCTCCGAAAATAGAAATGAATGAAAAAAATATATTCAATATGAATAATATCACTTTCCCTGTGACTAAATCACCATCTTCATTTTCTAAAAAAATTACTTTTATTTTCATTTGTTTTTCCTAGCTCCTCAAAAAATTGCCCCTCGTTACAGGCAAGGACACCCCATTCAACATATCCACACTTTACTTACATACCTTTATATCATATTTTTTTGATTTTGTGCCATTAGAAGGCAGGGTCGTGGAATACAGGAAAACACTAGAAACATTTTTTTAATTTTGCTATTCTGAAATTATAGTAAATAGGAGGAAATATGAAAAAATTATTGTTACTCTTTACGATTTTATTGATGCCACTTTTTTTTGCGTTTGGACAAAATGAATCCATTGAATTGAACCCTGCTTATGCTGACATCAATGTTACCAAAGACAATCAGATGGTTCAGGATCTGCTTAGTACCAATAAAAAACTTGTGAATAAAGCCGTAAAAAAAGTTCTGAAGAATCTTGATGCCTATAACCCAACAGTTTTATATGTATTGTCAAATGTATATTTTGAAGAAAACAGGGATGAGGCTTCAAAAATCTTTTATATAGGTCAGCTTCGTGCAAGAATTGATGCGAATATCTGCCAGGATCCGACCGCAGGAGAGGCTGTTTCACTTTTAAACCAGCAGTTCGGACCTATAATCAATTCCTATGGCTTTGGAAATATGGAGAACCTTAAGGAAATTGTTTCTAAGGCCATTGATCATGTAAGGAAAAATAAGGTGACATATGACCGCCGTTGGATTAATCTGCATGGTATGAAAGCATTTACAGGCAAAGGCGACGAAACCTATACAGCCCCAAAAGAAGATTGGGATGAAATAATCCGTAAAACAATCGAAGATTACGAAAATGGCTTTAATGAGGTTTTGAAAAAATATGAGGAAATGCAGCAGGAGCGTTAATTCTCTTCGTAACTTTTAGAGCAAAGTCTTTCCATAGTTGATGAATTTTATCATCTCACTGTCTTCGTCTTTTTTCAATTCGCCACCATCCATCTTGTATAAGACGTTGTTCTTAAAGACCATTGACTTGTAGGTTTGGGTATACTCGTATTCCTTGTCTTCATATGGATTCAGCCCATACCCATAATCCGGAACTGCATGGCTTACCTCATTTAATATGAAGTATGTGGATTTGTTGATTTTTATCAGGGTAAAGGTTTCGGAATAAAAATCTCTTGCAAAAAGCAGGCAGCACGACTGGTATTTTGTATTATCTGCTTTAATAAAGATGTCTCCGCATGGATATCCTGCCATTTGATAGCTTTCTTCTGGTTCGGAATAATCATAGTTTGTATTTTTCCAGACATTAATTCCTTGAATGATGATTTCAGCATTCTTGTTCTTGAAAAAATCATATTCCTTATGCGTGACAATTCCAGTAGGTTCAATGCCGATTATTTCCTGAAATTCCTTGACTGCCGTTTCTGTTTTGGGACCGTAGTAGCCGTCAATATCACCGATTTCGGTAAAACCCATTTCAACAAGCTTTTCCTGAATGTATACAACATCATCTCCATGCATCCTTGGTGATGTTACCGAAAGGACACGGTTTTTGGATTTTGATTGGGCGAACAAGCAAAATGAGGAAATTGAAAAAATAAATAAAGCAATTAACCTTCTTTTCATTATATCTGCCTCCTGAAATTCATTGTTTGACGTTCATATCTATTTTATTTCTTTTTATTCAATTTTACAAGTTCAGAGTGGATTTCCTTTATTTGGTTAACACCCCTCCAACAAATTGTCCATCGTCAAGAAGAAAAGTTCATTATCTCTTGAGTTCTTTATGTCCTAGAAATAATCAAATTCTGTTATCTCCATAGAATCTTTGGTTGCCATTTGGGAAGAAAATTCAATCTTCGGATTGCGTTCCTTCATGTAGGAAAAGAATTCTCTAGTTTCGATTTCCGGGTAGTTTCCAAGCTCAAGTTTTTGGATTTCTCTTTCTTCGCTGTTTTCTACAATGCATGAGTATTTTATTATGAAATGATCAATCCTGCTGCGACCTACATTTTTGACAGTATGATGTGTAACGCTCACGATATCATCATATTCAATCTTGTATCTGCCTCTGCCGGTATAAGTAAAGCCAAGGTCATCATATTTGATGAGCCAGAAGTTTCCGGAAAAAAACAAAATAAGAACAAAAAATACCAAGCCTATAAGCAGGGGTATAAAATGCGGACCGCCTTTTAAACAATTAATCAAGAGGCAAACCGCTATAAAACTCGATATTAAAATGAGTGTGTTTCTTTTACTGCATGTAAAACTTTTCATTTTTCCTCCAAAAACTTTTATTAAATCATAGCACAGTAGTACCCTAAAATCAACCTTCCTACAGTCTTCACTATTATTTGCTGCCATAAGCTAAGAATTGTATCAACAATGGTTATACCCCTCCAAAATCAAAAGAAAAATCTCTTTTCTTCATTTTTCCTCCAAAAATTATTCCTCGCCAAACATAAAGAAGGAAATGCTTGAAATCTCGGCTTAAACCCATTATACTAAATTCATGCCGTTGGTAAAAATTAATATGCTCAAGGGGAAATCCCCCGAATTTAAGAAGACTGTTTTTGATTGTATTCACGAAGGATTGATTGTCTCGTTTGGAATTGCCGACTGGGACAGATTTCAGCGGATTGAAGAATTTGACAAACCGAACTGGGAAGCTCCGGAAGGAAAAACCGAAAACTTTATGATTATTGAACTCACGATTTTTCCTGGAAGAAGCCGTGAGCAGAAAAAGTGTGCAATTGAAAAAATCAGCGGGCTGCTGTGTGAAAAACTTGGAGTGGCCGCAACCGATATTTTTATTGTGATGAACGAACCCCCATTTGAAAACTGGGGTATGGGAGGAAATCAAAAACAACCTTGAAGAAAGAAATCAAAAGGTAAGCGCATTTTTTAACGAAAGAATCTGCACTTACGATGACGTTCACAGTGAATATATGAGGTTTACGACCCTCCAAAAATTGACCGTCGTCAAACTAATCTTTACAAATTCCATAAATATAGGACAATGATAGTATGAAGAAAATTGCAGTAATTACAGGTGCTTCTGGCGGGCTTGGAAAAGAGTTTGTTAGACAGGTTATAAATGAGGTTGATGAGGTCTGGGCAATCGGACGTAATGTGGCAAAGCTGGAGGGGCTCAGGACGGAGTTTGGTGAGACTAACAGTAACGGCGGCGAAGGAAGAAGAGGCGCGGCAGGTTCAAAAATCATTCCGCTTCAGATGGATTTGTCTGATACAAAATCTTATGACTTGCTTTCTGGCCGGCTTGAGTCTGAGGGTGGGGCTTCGGCTGTGGAAATCAGCTGGCTGATAAATAATGCCGGCGCGGGCCGTTTTGCACCTTCAACAGATTTTTCTACAGAAGAGCTGGCAGCAGGAATTACGACTCACTGTACGGCTATCGCTTCAATCTGCAATATCTGCCTTCCTTATATGAAGGCGGGGGATCATCTTGTAAATGTGGCTTCGCAGTCTGCATTTTGTCCGCTGCCTTATATGAATCTTTATGCGGCAACAAAAGCCTTTGTTTACAGTTACAGCCGCGCGCTCAGAGAAGAACTCCGCGAAACAGGAATTGTTGTAACAACAATCTGCCCGGGCTGGATAAAGACTACCCTTTTGCCGGAAACTCTGAATGGCCGCAAGGTAAACTTCCCTTTCCTTGTAACGGCAGACAAGGTTGCCGCAAAAGCAATTCGAGACGCCTGCCGGGGAAAGGCACTTTCAATTTACCGTTTTGCCGTACGCTATGTTTCATGGCTGCAGCGCCACTTTTCAACTGCTTTTACTATTCGAGTCTGGGCTAAGTCTGTAAAAAAATATCTATGATGGAAGTTACCTTGCGGCTCAATAATTACAGCATATTTAAGGTATAAAGGTTTACGACCCTCCAAAAATTGGCCGTCGTCAAACTTTACAGGCAAAGCACATAAACTGATCATCACGGAAAATCTTAAACCGACCAAACTATTACCTTGATTTTTGCTGCAAAGAATGAAATAATAAAGCTAGGCAAATACCTTGAAAAAAAGGAGATAAAAAATGAAAAACTTTAACTTCGACATTATAAAGAAAATCGATTACATTTTAGTTTTGATTCTGGCTGTAGCTGCAATCATCACATTTTCCGTAATCACAATTAAAGACATTCTTCCACGAAAAGATTATAAATCAGCACAAATAAAAGTTGTAAACTCCGAAGATGAGAAATCAGCAGAAGATACCACTGAGTCAATTAATTTTATGACTAAACTGGATGATGTATATGTTTTTTCAGTCTCATCATCAGCGATAAAATCAGATGAATTATACCTTCCTGCAAGTGCAGGTATTGAAATATCAAATACAATACCAAGATATGGTTCATCACAAATCATCAATTTTCTTTTTGTAAGAAACGGTCAGGAAACAAGTTTATTTTCTTCTAAAGCATTTATCTATAAATATGAGTTCAAGACTAATCCAGAGTCATATTCCACCTCTTCCTATAGCGACTATGACCATGATTTTAACATCTATGCCGTAATAAAAAGCGATACCAACAATGACAAGTTCCTGGACAGCAGGGATAATATTTCTCTGTACATATCTGATTACGATGGAAGCAATCTGCAGGAACTTTCACCTTCAATTTATTATTTTGCATGCACAGATAATAATGTTTTCGTATTCTCTGAATATAATGAAGGTAAAGTAAACTTTTATGAATATGACGGCAACTTGAAAAAGGTAAGTTTGATAAAGACCTTTGAAACAGAGTTGAAAGAGAAAATAATTGATTTGTGGTAAAACAAACGCCACGTGTCCATCTCTGATTAACGACCCTCTAAAAATTGACCGTCGTCAAACATAACCTACATTCTATAAATAATAAACGGCTAAATAGAAAGATTTTGCTTGAGAACACTTACTACTTTGTCCAAATCATCTCCAATGAATGCTTGTATTTTCTTCTTGTTTTCAAATTCAAAAATCAGATTAGAGCTATCAACTATTTTATAATCCATAACTTTTTCCCATTTTTTCACGGAGTCAAGTATTATGCCTTTTTCATAAATACCGTTGTTTTCCGCAGTTTCTCTAATGATCCTAACAAGTAAATCAATAAAAACTCTAAAGAGATAATAAAGAATAAGTATAAGCATAAGTATAAGAAAAAGTAATTCGAGGTGGTAAGCTAATACACAAAGAAAAAGATAAAGAACGATGATGCCTGGTGGAACATCATCAGAAGAACCATAACAATAATCGTATATCTTTTGTATTATCCCTTCTCTGGCAGAACGATTTGGAAGATAACATGGGCAGATTAATTTACCTAAACCTTCGATTCTTTTTTTTAAGATAAAGAACCTGTAAATCAAGGAGGCAAGTATACAAATGATTAAAACAAATGCTAATAGAATTGAAATGCTTATGAATATTCTCATTATTACCTCCTCATTGATTTTATTTTAGGTTTACGACCCTCCAAAAATTGACCGTCATCAAACAAACAGTGGAATTGAATTAATTATTCATCCAATTGTAAGGGAATATAAATAATCTTTTCACCATTTTTCTTAATTTCCCATAAACCTTGAAGTGATTCACCTGTAAAAAAATGTAATACAATTTGTGATTCAGGGAAATTATATCCAACAATTACCAAACCACTCCCTAATACTTCATCAGGCTCTCCAAAAAGTGAAACTATTTCTGTATATGTAGTTCCCTTTTTGATTTTTCTCATTCTTTCGATTTTAGATTCTTCCATAGGTTTTTCTCCCCAAAAAAAATTTGTGCTAAACAATATCGCTATAAAAATTAATACTATTTTTTTAGTCATTTGGTCCTACCTCATAAAATTTTACAAATTGATAAGAAGATACTGCATTTCGAGGATCTGTTATTAAACCTTCAGCATCATCTAAATTTGTTACAGGAAACTCGCGGGCTTATGAGCCCACGTTCCATCCTTGTTTTGTCTATTCCAATGATAATCATCTCCTCGAATAACTAGAGCAATTTTCCGGTTAACGACCCTCCAAAAATTGACCGTCGTCAAACTATATGTCTAACAAAAGTCGTTAATCACGGATCTTTGTAATTTTTCCGGTACCAATTACAACATTCCCTTCATAGAGCTTAAAAGTTTTACCAGGAGAAAAATTCTTTTTTATTTTCTGGAATTGTAAAAAAAGAATTCTTATATTTTGCAATTCAGAATCAAACTGGTAATTTTCAATGTAATTTCCTATTACAATACCACAGCAATATCCCTCTTTTTCATTTACTAATCTAAAAACTGGTCTATATGTATATTCAGAATCGGTTATAGGAGGCAATTCTTTTCTTCCTCTATTTTTTTTTGAAAAGAAAATAATAGTAGCTAAAATATCATATTCATACATATTAGTCCTCCAATGGGAAGATTATAGCTGGTAATAATAGCTTTATATGGTTAACACCCCTCTAGAAAATTAACCGTCATCAAACTCTTATACCACAAAGCAAGATGAAAACACCAGCCGCGTGACAACACCCCAACACTCCTATTTCCTGGCAATCACCGCTATCCATGCCGGGAGGGCTGCCATGGGATTGAGGTTCCAGTCATTTATGTTTTCGATGTCATCCTTGCTTTTTGATTTTAGTTCATTGTATGTGTACCAGAATGATGCGTCTGTGGCGGGGAGTTCTGCCATCTCACAAATGTTCAGGCCGGCCGATATGTTGGAGTTTATGATGTCCTGAATCCTCCAATGTAAATCTGGAAAAACATCGCAATAGGATTTCTTGATTACAGGTGGCTTCCATGCTTCTCCTGTAAACGGTCTGTTAAAAGGATGGATGTCAAACAGTGCCGAACATCCTCCATCTTTCAACACACGCGAAACATTCCTGTACATTTCATTCAAGTCACCAATCCATGTTAAGGTTCCGTTTGAAGTATATACCAAATCGTAGGAAGCGTCCTTTACCTTTGACAGATACATTGTATTGTCGCAAATGTATTCTATGTCCAGTCCCCAGTCATCCGATATGGTTCTGGCATTTTCCAGCTGTCTTTCACTTATGTCCAAAGAAGTGACATGCGCACCCATCAACGCAAGGGCAAATGCGGCATGATTGTCACCACTCGAAGGCAACAGTATTTTCTTTCCTGCAAAGTCACCGACATGTTTTTCAAGCAGGGCCATCATTCCGGGATGAAATGCAGCCTTTGGATTTTCCCTTATCCTTTCAAGTGCCTCATCAGTCCTCAATGACTTGTACCAATCAGAATCCGAAACTTTATTCCAATGTTCCTTAACTTCTTTTTCCCAATCTTCCATATTTATCCTTTCTCTGCGTTCAGCTTAAAAGAACACACCCTTTACAAAAATCTCGATTCCGATTCCCACCAGGATGATTCCACCAACGAGGGTTGCTTTTGAACCGAGCTTGTCCCCGGCTTTTTTACCGATCAAAAGGCCTGCCATACAAATTGCAAAGGTAACGGCGGCAATGATAATGGAAGCAATAAACGCCATCAGGAGACCGTAATCTGCAATTGTAAAACCAACCGAAAGCGCATCAATTGAAGTTGCCACACCCTGAATCAAAAGTGTTGAAAAAGTCAGCTTGACGGCAGTGTCCGCAGAATCTTCTTCTTTTCCATGAATCACTTCCCAAATCATCTTGCCACCGATATACAAAAGGAGAAGCAGTGCAATCCACGGAATGAATTTTTCAAAACCCTTGAAGTATTCAACAATAGTATGAACGCAAATCCAGCCTATCATGGGCATTGCAAATTGAAAGAACGCATATACTCCCGCGATAAAGCACATGCGTCTTTTTCTCATGCCTGATTCACTTAATGCATTTGCGATTGAAACTGAAAAGGCGTCCATTGCAAGCCCCACACCGAGAAGAACGCTGTTTACAAAAAAGATAAGATTCCATTCCATAAGTTTAATAGCCTAAACACATGAGTCTCGCAATTTAATACAAGCCAGGAAAGGATTACCCCAAACCAGTATGTTGACTTGTTACGTCGGAAACGCCAGCTACTCCCTCATGGAAGATTTAATGATTTGTTAATTTATTATGACATAATTTGATGTAACAGGTCAATAATTATACTGCCAAACCTTCTGATAAAGAAAAAATAATTGCAGAATGGAGTGTTTTTTGTCACTTGGAGTAGTGACAAAACTTTACTTTTTGTATTATATTTGTGTTAGCTTTGGCTAACCTTATGTATAAATATTCAGGAGGTTTATATGAGTGATAAGCAGGAACCCCGCGAAATGCTTGTAAGCGGAAATGTTTTTAAAACAATGCTCACTCTAAGTGTACCGGCTGTTCTCGGTATGGTTGTTATAGGGCTCTATAATTTTATGGATGCCGTTTTTGTCGGTCAGATGGTTGGTCCAGTTGCAATGACTGCAGTAAAAGTTTCATATCCTTTTACTCTCATCAACAGTGGAATTGCAACCTTAATAGGTCAGGGCTCTGCTTCTGTTCTTTCCCGTGCAATTGGTGAACGAGACAAAGAAACCATTGATCGCATAATGGGAAATCTTATTTCTTTTGTAACTCTTCTTTCTACAATCGTAATTATTGTAGGTTTGATTTTTACACGTCAGCTTCTCACTCTTGCCGGAGCAGAAGGTGAAGTTCTTGATCAGGCAGCATGTTATCTTCGTATTGTTTTCTGTGGCTCTCTTTTTGTAAATCTTGGTCAGTCCACTAATATGATTATGCGTGGCGAAGGCAAACTCAAAAAAGCAATGATTATCATGGCAACAAGCGCCATCCTCAATATCATCCTTGATCCAATTCTCATCAAAGTTTTCGGTACAGAAAATGGAGTTCTTGGAGCTGCCGTAGCAACAATTGCTTCTCAGTTTGTTTTAATGTGCATGTCTTTCTTCTACTTCATTAAGAAGAGTGATACCGTTCGTATTCACAAAATTCGTTTTGAAGGAAAGCTTGTTAAACCTGTTTTGAGCGTAGGTGTTTCTGCAATGCTTATGCAGGTAATGTCTATGGTTCAGCAGACAATTCTTTACAACACAGCAGCTAAATGGGGAGGAAGTGAATGGCAGACAATTCTTGGTGCAGCACTAAGCCTCCAGGCTTTTGCATTTATTCCTTTGTGGGGAATCAGTCAGGGTTTCCAGCCGGCAATTGGTACAAACTATGGCGCAAAACTTTTTGATCGTGTTGGCGCATTTACCCGCACCTTTATGATTTCTGCTACAGTTGTGGCACTGCTCTTCTATGTCCCAATCATGTGCTTCCCTGTAAAAATGCTTTCTTTGTTTATTACCGATACAACCATCGTTGAACTTGGAGCTCCAATGCTCCGTGTAATTTTTGGTGCTTACATCAGTTATGGTGTATTGATTCTTTCAATAACATTCTTCCAGGCAATCGGAAAAGCAAGTGGGGCTTCTGTTTTGGCGCTTGCAAGACAGCTTGTTCTCTTCCTGCCTCTGGTTGTAATTTTGCCACATGTTGCAGGACTTGGAGTTCAGGGTGTTTTCTATGCACAGCTTGTAACAGACCTCGTTGTTCTTTTGATTGCAATCATTCTTATGGCAAATGCCTTTAGAAATATGAAGAAAAACTAAGCGAGGATAATATGAGCAAAATGCCGGCAGAAAAACTTTTTCAAACATACATGGATTTAATCAGCAAGCGTGAAAGCGAAGAAATCTATCGTTTGAACGAACCTGTCGGCGAAGGCATTATGAGGCACTCCCACATTGCCAGGGGAATAGAACTCGTTTATTCCGAACTCGAAAGCTACAATCCGAACTATCAGGCAGAAAAAAAGGAAGTTGACGGACTTGAAATCATGTACATCGTAGATGGCCACGGCGAGTTTGAATTGGAAAACAGACAGTTTGCCAGTGGCGAAAAAGGCGACGTCATGATCTTCAACTGCAAGACTGCGGTAAAAAAAGCCATGCTTGGTAAAAGTGGAATGAACTGCATAAGCATCATTTTATTTACTGAAGATGCAATTTCTTTTTTGAACGATTTCCTTGGAACAAAAGAATTCTCTGTTTCTACCTTTTTCAAGGACATCAGAAAAAGCGATTGTGCCATAACTTTCCCCTGTGGAGAACTTTTGGAAAAACTTTTCCTGGAAACAATCAGGCTGCCTGCCCCCTATTCAAAATATACAGCCAAACTTGCGGTAATTCATGCATTGCTTCTTTTGATTCAAAAGTTCAGGGATAAAGACAGTATCGACATCCGTACAAAAAGCGACACGCCAGACGCATACTTCAGCGGATCCATAGGTCGGAAAGTTCAGAATGTACGCCGCATCATCAACTCAAATCTGGAAAATGAAATCTCTATCGAAGACCTGGCTGTAAAGGTAAATCTGAATCGAACCACCCTTCAAAAAGTATTTAAGGAAATGTACGGGCTTACAATAAACGAGTATCGCACAAAGGCACGCCTTCAACTTGCAAAAAATCTTCTTGCATCTACGGAGCTTTCCATAACCGAGATTGCCAGTCGTTCGGGTTATGCAAATGCAAGCAAATTTTCACAGGTCTTTAAGAAGCATGAGGGAATGCTGCCAAAGGACTGGCGCAAATAAATGATGGATATAATTGGAGGTTTATATGTCTGATAAAAAAACAAAACCTGCAAAAAAAGGCCTTATCGGCTGGATTTTATATTTTGCGGGAAGTAAAAAGGGACAGTACATGGTCAGTGTGTTCTTTGCCCTTTTGAGTGTGGCATGCTGCATTGCACCATACTTCATTATTGCACGGATTGTCCAGCAGCTTTTGGCCGGGGTCCGTGACTGGAAGCTGTTCCTTCAGGAATGTGGAATCACGGCGCTGTTCTGGTTGGGAAATGTTCTCTTCCATGCAATTTCCACAAGCATGAGTCACGTCGCAACCTTTAACCTGCTGGGCAACATCAGGAAATCCATGTGCGACAAGCTTACACGTCTTCCGCTTGGAACTGTCCTTGACATGCCGTCCGGTTCGCTCAAGAACATCATGATTGAACGCATCGACAGCATGGAAACAACACTCGCACACATTGTTCCTGAATATACTTCAAACATCATCCTGTCGATTGTTCTTGTTGTCTATCTTTTTGTTTTGGACTGGCGCCTTGCCCTTGCATGTATGGCTACCCTTCCAATCGGTTTTGTCGCAATGTGCTTTATGTTCAAGGATGGTCCTGCACGCTTCAAGTATGCTCTTGATAAGACAAAGGCCCTTAACGATACCGCAGTTGAATACATCAATGGAATTGAAGTCATCAAGGCATTTGGTAAGTCAAAGTCCAGCTACGAGCGTTTTGTTGTTGCCGCTAAAGAAGGTTCGGCCTGCTATGTTGAATGGATGCGCGACTGCATTTGGCCACATGCTGTTGCAACAGTTGTTACTCCGTCGCTTCTTTTTTCACTCCTTCCAATCGGTGGCTTCATGTTCCTCAAAGGTACCATAGACGCTTCTCTTTTCATCACGGTGATTGTCCTTGCCGTAAGTGCGATTCAGCCGTTCCTGATTGCATTTACCTACCATGATGACATTGCCAAAGCCGGTGCGATTTTCGGTGAAGTTGGTTCCATCATGACCCTGGATGAACTTGAACGTCCTGCAGTTGATGTAAAGAAACCTTTTGATAATTCGATTGTGCTAAAAGATGTAAGGTTCAGTTACAAACATTCTTCAGACAGTCATTCCGGACTTGATCCGGAATCCAACAAAGAGATGCTGAATCAAGTTCAGCATGACAAGGGTGAAGTTCAGCACGACAATAATCAAGTTCCGCGTGACAAAGAAATTCTACATGGCATTTCAATGACTTTACCTCAAGGTTCTTACACGGCATTTGTCGGTCCGAGCGGTTCAGGTAAATCTACAATTGCACGCCTCATTGCCTCTCTGTGGGATGTTGATTCGGGCAGCGTAGAAATCGGTGGCGTAAACATCAAGGATCTGTCACTCCAGGAATACAACAGCCGCGTTGCCTATGTAAGTCAGGACAACTTCCTGTTTGACATGAGCGTGCGTGAGAACATCCGTCTTGGCCGCCAGAATGCAACAGATGCAGAAGTGGAAGAAATTGCACGCAAGGCCGGATGCTATGATTTTATCATGTCACTGGAAAATGGCTTTGACACAATCGTTGGAGGAAGCGGTGCCCACTTGAGTGGCGGTGAACGTCAGCGCATTGCAATTGCACGTGCCATGATGAAGGATGCCCCAATCGTAATTCTTGATGAGGCCACAGCATACACGGATCCTGAAAACGAGGCAATCATCCAGAAATCTGTTGCCCAGCTTGTAAGGGGAAAGACCCTAATTGTCATTGCACACAGGCTTTCAACTGTAAAAGATGCGGACAAGCTTTATGTTATTAAAGATGGCGTAATTGATTCGTGTGGAACTCATGAGGAATTACTTGCACAGGATGGCCTTTATAAAAAGATGTGGACTGCACATATTGAGTCCAAGGATGAATAATTATGTTTAGTACATTAATCAAATTTTTCAATTTCTGCGATGAAGAAAACCGTAAAAAGTTTACAGGCTCGATAATTGTCGGAATCTTCAATTCGCTTTTTATGGCGCTTAGAATTGGCGCGGTTGCCGTGATGCTCCGTGGTGTCATTGGAACCGCAATAGAAGGCAAGCCGTTTGAAACAAAAACAATATGGCTTTCGTTTGCAATCATGTGCGTAAGCATAATCGGTGGAATCATTACCCGAAAGGTAACTTCAATGTGGCAGTGCGAAGGCGGCTACAGGACCTGTGCAAAAAAACGAATCGAAATTGCAGAACACCTGCGGTATCTTCCCATGGGATATTTCAACGAAAACAGCCTTGGCGAAATTACCTCTGTTACGACCAACACAATGGAAAGCGTTGGAGACGTTGCGACCCGTGCCGTCATGATGGTTTTCCAGGGCCTGCTTGATACTTCCCTTATCATCTTGATGCTCTTTTTCTTTGACTGGAGGATTGCCCTTGTAGCTCTTGCAGGTTTTGGACTATTTGAGTTTGTAAATCTTTTCATGCGTCTTGCGGTAAAGAATATCTCTGCAGACAAAATCCGTGACGATGCTGCTGAAATCGGAAAGGTCCTTGAATACATTCAGGGAATTGCAGAAGTAAAGGCATACAACCTTGTGGGAAAAAGAAGCCGTGAGCTGAACGAAGTCATCAACCGACGGAAGAAAACCCTCTTAAAGATGGAAATGCGCTGTATTCCAGTTTCCAACATTCAGTCACTGGTTGCAAAACTCAGCGGTGTTGCCATGATGATTACTTCCCTGTACTTTTATCTGGCAGGTTCAATGGCACTTGCAGACTGTGCAACAATGCTCGTTTGTTCATTCATGCTCTTTAATGCTCTGGAAGCCGGCGGAAACTACTCTGCCCTTTTGCGTACAATTGATCTAGGCGTAACAAAAGCCAGCGCAATTCTAGCCTTACCAACAATGAATATAGCGGGTAATGACATAACAAGTTCGAATCCGCGTGACAATTCTTGTTTAATAGAAGCCAACTCCATCGACTTTGCCTACGACAAGCGCAAAATCATCGACGACATTTCCCTTTCAATTCCGGAGCACAGCACAACTGCAATCGTTGGTCCAAGTGGTGGCGGTAAGACAACCTTCTGCCATCTTCTTGCACGCTTCTGGGATGTAGACAAGGGAAAAGTCACCCTGTCCGGAAAAGATGTACGCGATTACAACATGGATGACCTGATGAAAAACTACAGCTTTGTCTTCCAGAACGTTTACCTCTTCCATGACACAATTGCAAACAACATCCGCTTTGGCCAGCCGGAAGCCCCTATGGAAAAGGTTATTGACGCCGCCAAAAAGGCCTGCTGCCACGACTTTATCAGTGCCCTGCCTAATGGATATGACACGGTAATCGGAGAAGGTGGAGCAAGCCTCAGTGGTGGAGAACGCCAGCGCATTTCCATTGCACGTGCCATCATGAAAGATTCTCCAATCATCATCTTGGATGAGGCAACCGCCAACGTTGACCCGGAAAACGAACGCGACCTCATGACCGCAATTCAGGAACTTACAAAAGAAAAGACCGTAATCATGATTGCTCACCGCCTCAAGACAGTACGCAATGCAGACCAGATTGTCGTAATAGACAAGGGCCGCATCGCAGAACAGGGCAAGCATGGGGAACTGGTAAAACTTGGTGGAATATACTCAAGGTTTATAGATTCCCGCAAGGAAGCTGTAAGCTGGAAATTGTAGTCCTAATAAACCTCCCAAATTCAGTGGGGCTGTCTAAAAAGCATTGTCATGTTGAGCTTGATTCAGCATCTACACCTTAGATACCGGGTCAAGCCCGGAATGACGTTCACCGTCATGCTGAACTTGATGGCCTTCGGCGGCTTCGCACAGCATCTTAACATGCAAGTCCTGAATGACACTGCTTTACAAACTTAATGGACAACCCCACTTTCTTTTCCCTTGTTTTAATGTTCTTTCGCTGATATAATCAAAACATGACGGACATCAAGAAATTTGACATCACTGAATCGCTGGTAAAAAACAAGAAACTCAAAAAAATTGCAAACAGGGTCATGTTCAGCAGGCTTGCCTTAATCCTTCTTTTGCTCTTTGCCCAGATTTTGATTTTTTGTCTGTTCCTCTTTCGTTTGAATAAGAGTTTTGAAATCTACTTGGGAAGCAGCCTTACCATCTCGTTTGTCTTTATGGTTTATCTTTCCAACTGTGGTGGCAAAAATGAATTCAAAATTGCATGGGTTCTTCCGCTGGTGGTGTTCCCGCTTTTTGGTATTTCCGCATATCTTATCTATCACGTAAACATTGGCGCATTCAGGATGAAGCACAACCTTGCCAAGGTAAAGGAAATCACTTCCAAATATTGCATGAAAGAAGAAGATGCGAACAAGGTGCTAAAATCGTTTCCTGAGGCAAAGGGAATTGGTCTTTATCTGAACAGGTTTGCGGCCTGCTCTCCACATGTCGGCAATAAGGTTTCATATTTTCCAACCGGAGAATCATGTTCACCAAAACTGATGCAGGATGTCGAAGAAGCAAAGTCATTCATCTTTTTGGAATTCTTTATCATCCACATTGACGAATCATGGCTCAATCTTGTGAACCTTCTGGAGAAAAAAAGCGAACAGGGTGTGGAAGTGCGCGTGATGTTCGATTCGTTTGGCTCAATCATCATTTCTTCGCGCTCATACAAGAAATATCTTGAATCAAAGGGAATAAAGTCACTTAACTTTTCACCTATGACTCCGTTCTTTTCAACAAGGATGAACAACCGTGACCACCGAAAGATAATTGTAATCGATGGAAAAATCTGTTACACGGGTGGCCTTAACATTGCCAATGAATATTTTAACATAGGAAAAAACCGTTTTGAATATTGGAAGGACAATGCAGTTAGAATTGAAGGATCTGCGGCACAAAACCTGACGACCCTGTTCTTGCAGACATGGAATATTTACACGGATAAAAACGACAAATACGAACAATACATTTTGGGGGCAGGCGGATTCAATAACGGTCAAAAATCGATTGAAGCTGGGCAGCCTCAGGATGGTCTTGTCATTCCTTATGGAGATGATGCCTTTAACAACATCGATATTGCCGAAGACGTTTACTATTACATCATTGAAAACGCAAAGGAATACCTTTACATCACAAGTCCCTATGTCGTTCTGGACAATCACCTTTTGGAAAGCCTGATCTTTGCCGCACGACGGGGAGTAAGGGTCAACCTCATAGTACCAACACGGCCGGATCATCTGATTACCTTTTGTGTGGGGAAAATCTTCCTCAAGACGCTTATGGAAAACGGAGCGAAAATCTATCTGTACAACAAGGGCTTCATTCATGCAAAAACTTTTGTAAGCGACGACAAATATGCCACGGTGGGTTCAATCAACCTGGATTACAGAAGCCTTTTCCATCATTTTGAATGTGGCGCTTTCATCCATCAGAATCCTGTAATTATGGAAATAAAGTCAGATTTTGAGGAAACCCTAAAAGACTGCACCCTGATGACGGCACAAAACTACAAGGCGATACCATGGTATTATCGTTTGACTGGAAGGATATTCAAAATCATAGCACCCCTGATTTAATTTATGCAAAAAAAAACGGCACCCACCCGAAGAACATATCCCCCAGGAGGATGCCGTAGTTTATTAGTAGAGAAATTTTACTGTTTTATCAATTGTTTGTCATTTTCAGTGTACGTAGAAGCGCCGCTTACCCATGTGATAGAAACAGTCCATACGGTGTCTGAGGTTTTAGTGCCAGTAACTGTAAGTGACTCATTATTACCAAATGAGGCATTACCGGAAAGATTGTCCCCGGTGATGGTGTATGTTCCGCTACCAGTATTAGCTCCATTACTGCCATTGTTTACCTGAATTGTTCCATTCGGTAAGAATGTTAAGTTTTGCCCATTACTGCCCCAAGTGTATTTGTATGTTCCGTCTAGATGGTTGCTTGTACTGCCGCCGTCATCCCCGGAGTTTGGGTGTGAACATGCAGTGAATGCAAGGGTAAGAGCGATAGCCGTGAATATGGCTGCTAGTCTTGAAAGTTTTTTCATTTGAGTATCTCCTCGATGTAAATAAATTTTGTGCGCGGACAAGCGTAGCGAAGTCCGCGCACAAAGGGATCTGTCAACCCCTTTGTGCAGTGTACACTGCACAAATTTTTCATATTTTATTGCCTATTGTCGCAGTAAACCAAAATCAATATAATAATTCCATGAATGTTTTATACAAGTTTGGCTGGTACTTTTTGATTATCGCGATGATTGGTGATATTGCCGTATCATTCATCCTTCCGTTGTTTTATAGCGGATATAGTCCCATGAAAATGTCCATCAGTGCCCTGGGGAATCCAAAGAGCCCGGTCCGCATTCCGTTCAATTTGTGGATGCTGATTGAAGGCGTTTTGTTTTTGCTTGCCCTGCCTGTTTTGTACAGGAATTACATTCAACATTCACATCTTAATACATGGCTCCTGATTGTCTTTGTCGCGATCTTTGCTGTGGGAGCGTGCATCTTTACATGTTTCTTTAGCGTAAACGAATCAAAAGAAGTCGTTACCCTAGCGTCCAAAATTCATGGGGCAGGTTCCACAATTGGCTTCATGCTGTTTCTCTTTGTTTCCCTTATTGCGGCCATCCTTTCGTTCAAGTGTGGTGAGGGTGCCAATGGAATTATCTGCATCGTGAGCTTTGTCATTTCGCTTTTTTTCTTTGTGCTCTTTGTCATGTCGGACAAGGAAGAATTCAAAAATACCTTCATCAACAATGAGGGTCTGTGGCAAAGGCTTAACCTTGTCTTCATGTACCTGCCCCTTGTTGTCATTGCATTTGAAAAAATCTTCAGGATAAAATAAGGGGAAGGACTCAGATGAATTATATAATAGCAAAAGGCCTTTTAATTCCGTTTCTTGGTACAGCACTTGGTTCCGCGCTTGTGTTCTTTATGAAGA
The DNA here is from genome assembly GCA_016281495.1 of Treponema sp. Lineage (GTDB taxonomy): Bacteria > Spirochaetota > Spirochaetia > Treponematales > Treponemataceae > Treponema_D. The sequence goes on from JAEEIU010000012.1 coordinate 183,115, forward strand.
GGGAACTTAACAACACCGTGCAGAAAATGCTTTCTGGATTTGCCGCTGGAGTCATGGTGGCCGCTTCGGTGTGGAGTCTTTTGATTCCTTCCATGGAGATGGCATCGGATATGGGGAAGCTTGCGTTTATTCCTGCCGTTGTTGGATTTTGTCTGGGCATGATCTTCCTCCTGATTTTGGACAAGACCGTTCCCCACATGCACTTGGATGAAACACAAGAAGGTCCTAAAAGCAAACTGCAGAAAACGACAATGATGGTGCTTGCCGTAACCCTCCACAACATACCGGAGGGAATGGCGGTCGGCATCCTGTATGCGGGATGGGCTTCCGGTTCTGCGCAGATTACGGAGGCCGGTGCCCTCTCTCTTGCCTTGGGAATTGCAATCCAGAATTTTCCTGAGGGCGCAATCATTTCCATGCCCCTTCATTCAAGAGGTCTGTCAAAGGGAAAGTCATGCTGGTACGGAATCCTGTCCGGCATAGTCGAGCCTGTGGCAGGCCTTTTGACGATACTTCTTGCAAGCCTTGTCATGCCCGTGCTCCCCTATTTCCTGAGTTTTGCGGCGGGTGCAATGATTTACGTCGTTGTGGAAGAACTGGTTCCAGAGATGGCAGAAGGTGAACATTCCAACTGGGGGACAATCACATTCATGCTCGGTTTTGCCCTGATGATGGTTTTGGATGTGGCTCTGGGATAAGTGTATAAAAGGCGCTGGAAAAGCGATTACAACTGCGCGTCGGTATATTGTATTCCCATCATTTTCATACAGCCGTAATTTGTAAATTCGACGATAGATTTTATATAGGCGAGGGCTTCTTTTTTATCCAGATTGTGAAGGACGATTTCGCAGTAAGCATTAATTACGGTTGAGGCAATTGTATGGACCGTCATTTGAGGAATTTTTTTAGTAGCAATTTTCTGTTTATACATCCATTTACAAATGGTGTCGAAGTTTTTTGTATATAAATCACAGATTTCATCACGAAAATTTTCGTGTGTTGAACCGGCAGATTTTGTGAGCAGAAGTGTAAAAGCATCAAAATGATCATACATATAATTTATTAAGGATTTTGCAGACTCATTCTCAAAGGTCATATGATTTTTTATGGACATTTGATCAAAAAGCTGATGATTGTCTGTATTGGCGAGCATAACCATACTGGTAACATAATCAATGACATCATCTACAAGGGCACAGAAAAAGGCATCCTTATCCTTAAAATGACGGTACATTGCCCCAGTTGTTACACCGGCATTGGCGGCTATGGTGCGGAGAGATGCACCGATAAACCCTTTTTCGAGGAATTCCTTTTTAGCGCTTTCCAGAAGCTTTTTCTTTGTTTCGATTGAAGAATCTGCCATTTTTCTCGCTCCTGATACATTTTACATGGAAAAAATAAAAAAAGTCAAGGAAAAAGATAACATTGTTATCAAAATTTTTAAAAACTACTTGACAAGATAACACCGTTATCGTTATGATAACATTGTTATCTGATAACATCGTTATCATGTAACACTTTAACGGATAATTGTTTTAGAGGTTCTTATGAAAGTAACAAAGATTAATGACTGGTTTGAAAAGTTCGGAAGGTTTGAGATAAAGCACCGCTGGGCATTTATCATAGGCCTTTTGATTGTAACCGTGTTTTGCAGCCTTGGACTTCCTCGAATCAAGTTGGACAATGGAGAAGAAGACTGGTTCGACGACTGGGAAACGACAAAGGTAAATCAAGACCATTTTGAAAGTATTTTTGGTTCAACAGATTCCCTTTTGGCCCATATTAAAGCCGACGACGTTTTTGACCCGGAAGTTCTGACAATGATTGACGAGCTTGGTGACGATCTTTTGAACAATGTGCCTTATGCGGGAAGCATTACTTCCTTGATGGAACTTTCCCTCCCAATCGGAACTGAAGACGGTTTTGAAGTGACAAGTCCCTTTGAGGATGGAGTTCCAACAGATCCGGCAGAACTTAAAGAAAAGAAAGACTTTATCTTAAGCCGCGAATCAATCGTCAACAACCTTGTAAGCGACGACTGCACCGAAACATGGCTCATCGTAAACCTTGAACAGTATTCAGAAAATCTTGATGAGGCGATGAATAAAATCGCACCTCCGGCAATGTCAGTATTTAATGACCCCAAATATCAGTCTGACAAATGGGAAATACGTCCCGCAGGCCTTTCCTACACGGAATACGAAGAAGAAAAATCCGTCGTGACACAATGCGTAACCAGAATCGCCTTGGGTTTCGTAGTCATGCTTTTGTTCCTTATCATCTTCATACGTTCATTGCGCGGAGTAGTTGTACCTTCGATCGCAACCATAGGAGCTCTTGCAACAACACTGGGAGCGTCTGCATGGATGAACATCAAGGGCAACAATACAATGATTATGGTGACTGTCCTTCTTGCTATGGCACTTGCGGTAGGTTATGCAGTCCACTATATCAACAGCTTTAAGATGTACTTTAGGAAAACAGGTCAGAGAAAAGAATCTGTAATCATGGGCATAAGGGATTCCGGTTGGGCTTTGTTCTTTACGGTAATCACGACAATGGCCGGTATGCTTTCCTTCCTTTCGGCAAACATCAGGCCTATGCGCTGGGTTGGTGGAATTACCGCCGCCGCAGTTCTTGCAGTATTCATTTTTGAAATCATACTTCTTCCGGTTCTTTACAGCTTTGGCAAAGACAAGGAGCCTGATCCAACTTTTGTAAGCACGGAAGGTTCAACAAAATCAGACCTTCGTGTAGAGGCAATGGGAAAATCAATACTCAATAAAAAGTGGATTACGGTGATTGCAGGAGCCCTTGTAATGCTTGCAGTTATCCCCGGCATTTTCTTTATCAAGGTGAACATGAACTACGCCGACATGATGGGCGAGCGAACTCCATATATTCATCGTTTAATGGAAATAACTCGCAGCCAGCTTGGAAGCCAGTACAGCTATGAAGTTCTTGTTGAATATCCAGATGAAGATTCCCTTAAGAATCCGGACGTTCTTAAAAACATGGATGAACTTGCATCAAGAATCGGAACTTTAAGTTCAACAAAGGTTTCCAACGGCAAGCCACGCGTTTCTTCGGTAACAAAGATTGTCAAGGAAATGAACCGTACCTTAAACAGTGATGACCCGGATGCTTATGTAATTCCAGATGACCAGGATCTTGTAAGCCAGGAAATGTTCCTTTACGAAATCTCCGGTGGTTCTGACCTGTATAACTATGTAAGCGAAGACTTTAGGGCCGGTTACCTCCACATTGAGCTTAACGGTTATGATGGGGAGGAAATCGTAAGGAACCTTGAGGATGTGAAAAAATGGTGTGCCGAGCTTTTCCCTGATGCATCCAATGCCGGTGTAGTTGGAGAGGTCGTTCAGTATGCCCAGATGAATGGAAAGCTTGTGCGCGGTTCAATCCGCTCAATTGGAACTTCACTCCTTGTAATCCTTGTCCTGCTCATCCTTGCCTTTACATCTCTACGCACAGGCTTTATAGCGATGATACCGAATGTTGCGCCAATTGCGATTATCGGTGGAATCATGGGATATGCTGGTGTGAACCTTGACATGATTACCGCAATGATCATGCCTATGATTCTTGGTATTGCGGTTGACGACACAATTCACTTTACGAATCACATCAAATATCACTTTGAGCTTTGTGGAAATTACCGTCAGGCAGTTCTGAACTCTTATCGTGAAATCGGAAAAACCATGATAATGACGACAATAATTCTTTGCGCCATGTTCGGAATCTTCCTTACGAGTACAATGACGGTTCTTGTAAACATCGGATGGCTTTCAATCGTAGGTCTTGGCAGCGCCTTGATTGCCGACTACACGTTGACTCCGGTCCTGCTGTTTATGACCAAGCCATTTGGAAAAGAACGTTCAGTATCGGATGGATCCCAGAAAGCATAAACAATTTTTAAGTTAAGAGATTACCCGATCAAGTCGGGTAATGACAAAATATTAAGTTAAGATTACCCGATCAAGTCGGGTAATGACAAAATATAAGGAGATTTATATGAAGAAATTGATTCTTACACTTTCAAGCGTAGTTTTGGCTATGGGCCTGAGCGCACAGTCACTCACAGGCTATGACATCATGAAAAAGGCGGATGAAGTTCCGGAACCAAAGACTTCATCTTCAACAGCAACACTCACAATCCATTCAAAGAAAGGTTCGGACAGGATTCGTGAAGTAATTATGATGAGCAAGGATTACGGAGATGTTTCCAAGGAAGTAATCGTGTTCACCACACCAAAAGATGTTGCCGGTACAGGTTACCTGATGTTCGAGTACAAGGAAGATGCAAAGGGAAACAAAAAGGATGCCGACAACTGGCTCTATATGCCTGCAATGAAGAAGACCCGCCGCATTGCATCAAGTGGTTCAGAAAGCGAGGGAAGCTTTATGGGAACCGACTTTACATATCAGGACATGGGAGACCGCAGCCTGAACAAGTACGATTACAAGCTGCTTGGCGAAGCAAACGTAGACGGTGTTGCATGCTACAAGGTTGAATGCATCAGCAAGGCACACACAGAAAAAGACCCGCGCTACATAACCTACATTTCCAAGAATGACTATATCATGCGCAAGTGCGAATTCTACGACAGGCAGAATCAGCTTCATCGTGTCCTGACATGCAGCAACTTTACCACAATCAAGGGTTACACCACGGCACAAAAGATGAAGATGGAAAACGTTCAGACTGGAACATGGTCACTCATCGAAACAAAAAACATCACCTACGATGCGAATGACATTGATGATTCCCTGTTCACTGTTGCCGCTCTGGAAAAGGGAAGGATTAAATAAACTGTCATGCTGGATTCCGGATCAAGTCCGGAATGACTGATTGGGTTCGGAATGACAGTCTACGTCATGCTGAACCTTGGAGTTTTTATGAAAAAAATAATTTTGATGACAATGATAGGTGTTCTTGCCACAGCCTGCATCACGGCTGACGGTGGAATAGATTTTTCCGGAACTGTTGAAAGCACCTGGGGAATTGCAGCTCCATGGACAGATTCAGATACGGCTGGAAGATTTACCCTCGGCACCACAAGCTTTACCGGTGAACTGGAAGCATTTTACGGAAACAGTTCTGCTTATGCACAGGCAGATTTTTCCTACGATGCAAGCGGAGCACTGAATGGAGAAGGTGGAAGCGGAAACATCGGAAACGGATTCAACCTTTCGCTTGGAGAACTTTGGATAGATTACACTGAATCGTTCTGGGGGATTCGAATCGGAAGGCAAAAGGCGGCATGGGGAAAGGCAGACGGCATAGACATTACAAACGTAATCTGCCCGAGTGACATGTCAAGCTTTTCTGCAATGACCGGTGATGATTCAAAACTTGCGGTAGATGCCCTAAGGGTTTCGCTGTCAGGAGATCAGTTCACGGCAGATGCATGGTGGATTCCATTCTTTACGCCTGCTTCACTTCCGCTTGATGAAGGAAATACACTTAGGAAATTTGTTGTACCCTCCGTTGTGGATTTCCCTGGCCTTGGGATTTTACCTGTGGACATAGCCGGTCTTGAAGCTCCATCCAGAGCGATCTGGAACGGTGAATATGGCCTTAAGGTTTCAGGATATTTTTCTGCATTCGATGTCTCACTCTACGGATTCTACAGTTGGGATGACATGCCACTGTTGGATTATGAACTGACAGGTACATATCCGTCATATACAGGCATTGTCATAAACGGCGATTACAGGCACATGGGAATGGTCGGTGTTGATGCGGCAGTTCCAATTGGAGCAACAGTCTTGCGTGCGGAGGCAGCCTTCTTCCCGATGAGGAGCCTTCAGAAATCAGCTGGAACAATCATCTCAGAAAAAATGACTTTGACCGATGTTGAAACAAGCGAAAAACATAACGAGCTTTCGGGCCTTGTCGGAATTGACTGGATGCCAAGCGGATGGACAATAACCGCCCAATATCATTGTGATGCTGTCTTTGGAAACCTTGATTCACTGGAAAGAGAAGATGCATTCACACATGGTGCAAGCTTAAGCATCTCAAAATCCCTTGTGAATGAAACTCTGGAACTGAGCTTAAACGGACTCGTTAACTTCAATGACTTTGACAGCCTTATAAACCCTTCCGCCAGTTACAGCATTTCTGATCAAATCAAAGCTGAAGCTGGAGCATATATCTTCCTGCCGGGCCCTGACAATGATGGAGAATATGGCAAATACAAAGACTTGAGCACAATCTATATCAAAGCAAAATTCAGTTTTTAGAACTGCATGTTGAGCACAAGGCTTTAGAATGACAGCTGGGCTTCTGTTTCTATTCAATTTTGGAGACAGGAGCCCTTATTTTTTTAACGAAGATTTTTGTCGCCCTTCTTTAGTTTCTGCTTGTTCTTGTACATTTCCTTGTCCGCACGGTCAAATATTTCAGAAACCAAAGTGTCTGAGCCTGGAATAAACTCTGCCATTCCGGATGCAAGGATTGGGCCTGATCCCGATTTTAAATTGGCCTGAACCTGGGAACGTAAACTTTTCATCAGTTTTTCGCGGTTTGAAAAATCACTGCCCCGTAAGAATACAACGAACTCGTCGCCTCCAACCCTAAAGACAGGACTATGAACGAAAGTGGCACACAAAAGCATCGCCGTTTTTTTGATATACTCATCACCTGCCACATGGCCTTCCGTATCGTTTATCTTCTTAAGGTTATTGGAATCGCACACAACAAGAGCAAAAAGCAGATAATCCATTCCGTTGTTTATATTTGACTGAACGGATTTTTCCAGCTCAGTATATGCGATTTTATTTTTTACACCCGTAAGTTCATCACGTCTTGCAAGATCCCTCTCTACGTTCAAGGCCTTAAGATGCTGTTTTTCCTTTTTGATTTCATTATCTATGTTTTCAATTCCAATGATGTAATGTGAGCCATTCGCTGTCTTTTGTACGGTCAATCGGACATAATGCATTTGTTCAAATGCCACAACCCTGTAATCGATGCTGCAGCTTTTTTGATTCATGAGGGTACTGATTATATGATCCTTATTGATAAAGGCGAGCACAAGGTCTCGGTCACTTTCTTCAACAATATTGGAAATGTCATTTTGTGAGTCTGCAAAAAAATCATCTCCCGATTTCTGCATTTCCAGCTGACCGTAAATATTCCGGCATTCGTAGCTGATATAGCTTGAATCTTTAGCATCAATATAATAAATCACGTCATAATTTACAGCAAGGATTTCTGCAATCTGAGTAAATGAGACATGCTTCTTTTGATTTTCTAGCCGCATATTTTCAGCTGTTATGGCATCTTCTATATCTTTTTCATACAGAACAAAATGCTTGTCGTCATTAGCGCGCATCACCGTAAATTCATAATGCCGGGGCTGGTCTTCAACCATTATCCTATAGTTATAGGAATATGACTTCCTGCCTTCAAGATTCTTTAACATTGTCTCTTTACGGTACAGAGTATGGGCAAATTCCCTGTCATCCGGATGCACGTATTTTTCAATGTTCACCCGAACCTCAGCATAAAAATCCTGACCTTCTACAGGAATATTCATGGTTGAATATTGTTTGCTTGATGAAAATTCCAGAAATTCGCCAGTCTCTATATCGATGTAATACATTGCTTCATAATCTTCCGCCAGACTTGTTGCAATGTTATCATAAATCTCTTTTTCCTTTCTTTCGCCGGCCTCTACAAAAGAATGAATTACGCAGATTCCGGTTATGAGCCCGATGGCATAAGAAGGATACATCGGATTGACTACCTGAAGCATCAAAAACAGAACCATCACTAAACCTGTAAATCCTACGGCTATGTAACGGACTTTACGCATGCTGGTAGATTTATGGGCTAAATAAAACATATAGATCGTAGTTACCAAATACACAGCAATCTGTATGATGAACGCTATATGCCTTCCTGATTCCGATACGTATTCATGTTCTGCATTAAAAGAAAAGATAAAGGGATGGAAACGGTTGATCATCAGATACACAATCCCAAGGAAGAACATGGCCCACACAACACCCAGGAAAATCTTGCTCTCATGTCCTTTTATGTCCAGATAAGGAACGATGTAACGCATCCATGTAAGCATTGTCGTAAACATGAGCAGAAAATACATCAGACAATCAATATACAGGAAGGGAAAGAGGGAATCTATCTCGTGATGATCGTACAAAAGTCCCCATCCTATGTCCGTAAGGAAGTAAATGTTCGCTGCTACAAGAAATTGGCTGTAGCGTATAACTGCATGTTGTTTAGACTCCTGATTTCTGGAGCAGAACTTAAAATGCCTAAGAGACTCATGGTTCAATATGAGATTAAGTATCAGTGCAAGTATCCCTATTATTGAGTAAGACATTTTGCTGTCCAAATCCTCCTGGTTTTATCCATCAAGCCACTCCCAGTTACTTTTTTAATTCCTGTGGTTTTCACACTTGGCTTATATGTGTCTTCAATTCTACAGTATTTATGCCTTTTTTTCAATTGTTGATACAGCCTTTACCTTCCTTTTCTACAGAAACTTTTGAGTCTTGCAGTGTTTTTTTCCTTCTGATTGAATGATATAAACAAAGGGGATATAATGAAAAGAGGAAGTGAAAAAGATGGATTACAAGCAAAAGGCAATATTTGCACGAACCAGGCTTATTTTCGGAAAAGATAACATGGAAAAACTCTACAATGCCCGCGTTATGGTTTTTGGCATCGGTGGAGTTGGCAGCTATGCCGTTGAGGCCCTTGTTCGATCCGGAATCGGTGCAATTGATATTGTTGATGACGACAAGATTTGCCTTTCAAATTTGAACCGCCAGCTTTACGCTCTCCATTCCACAATCGGAAAAGACAAGGTTGATGTTGCCGAAGAACGCATTCACGACATTAATCCGGACTGCAGGGTTACAAAATGGAAGACTTTCTTCATGCCCGACACAGCCGACCAGTTTGATTTTTCACAGTATGATTATATTGTAGACTGCATCGACACTGTTACCGGCAAGCTTGAAATCATAACACGGGCAAAGGCACTGAAAAAACCGGTCATCAGCTGCATGGGAGCAGGAAACAAAGTTGATCCGACCAAGCTCAAGGTTGCAGACATTACCCGCACTTCAGTTTGTCCGCTTGCACGCGTCATGAGGAATGAATTAAAGAAACGCCGCATCAAAAGGCTAAAGGTTGTGTTTTCCACCGAAACCGCAATTCCACCCAAAACCGATGGAGAGGCCACCGAGTTTGAGGATACCCCGGGAGCAGAACGCAAGGGAACTCCCAAAAAACAGACTCCCGGAAGCAATGCATTTGTTCCCTCTGTTGCAGGAATGATTATAGCCGCAGAAGTCATAAAAGATTTAACCCAGTTCCGTGTCACGGATTTGTTCAAGGAATAGAGTTTTCCCCTGAACTCTTCCGGCTGGCAATTGGAATCAAGATAATCATCACAATCAAGACAAGCGGGAAAAAGCTTCCTGCAAGAAGACCGGTTTTTAAGTTATTGTCAAAGATTTGGGAAACGTTACCTACAAGAGCGGGACCTGCTGCTCCTCCCAAATCTCCGGCCATCGCAAGCATTGCAAAAAAAGCTGTTCCTCCTTTGGGAATTTTGGGCGAGCAAATGCTTATTGTTCCAGGCCACATGATTGCAACCGAAAAACCACAGAGGACACACCCCACAAGTCCGACCACCGGTGCTTTGGAAAGAGAAGCAAGCATGTAAGTGATAAAGCAGAGGATTCCCGAAACAATCATAAAATGCGGAAGGTTCATCTTGTGCCCGAATTTTCCAAAGATTGCACGGCATGTTCCCATTGTAACTGCAAACATACACGGTCCTGCCAGGTCACCGATATTTTTAGGAAGCCCCAGCGCCGACTCCACAAATGCAGATGCCCATTGTGCCATGGAAAGTTCCGAGGCTCCCGCACAAACCATCAGGACTACCGCTATCCAGAAAAGTGGAAGCTTAAAGAGGGCCAAAAGACCCATTCCTTTTTCACCATGATTCGGATGCTCAATAGGACAAGTTGCAAAATTCCATATGTTAAAAAGAGGTATTATTGCCCAAATGCAAGAAAGTATTTTCCAGTTGTCCATGCCAAAGAATTTAAAGAAAAGAGTTGAAATGACAATTACTCCGACAGAACCCCAGCAATAAAACGAATGCAACAGGCTCATCACGGCTTCCTTGTGATCAAATGGGCATGCCTCCACGATGGGACTACCCAGCACTTCAACAAGTCCGCTTCCGATGGCATAAACGACAACACTCAGGATTATTCCGACAAACGGATCCGGAAAAACTTCAGGCAAAAATGCAAGCAAAACAAGCCCCACAGCGGAACACAGGCATGAGGTTATTATGCATTTTCTGTAACCGATTTTGTCCACCACTTGGGCGCAGATTATATCAACAATCAATTGGGTAATAAAAAACACGGCGGGGATAACGGCAAGCTTTCCAAGTGATATGTCATAATTTCTGTTGAACATCAAAAAAAGGAGCGGCGTAAAATTAGCGGTTATTGCCTGCGTTATAAAACCAAGATAACAGGCTGCCAAAGTTTTATTATATTTGTTTCTTCTCTTTCCCATTCTATTCTCCTAAACGGTTTTATAATATCACATAATTGAGTAAAATGGAAACATCCGGCTTATAATGACCGGGATTTTACGTTATAATATCTGTTGATTCATGCAGATGCAAGGGGATTGGAAAATGGGAACACCAATAGAAAACTATCGTGAAATGGTAGAACAGCCTTGGGGCAAAATATTCTATGACATAATTTTCAGGCAGCTTACTTTTAAAAATGACAGGCGGCTTAAGATTCTTGATTTTGGAGCAGGCTTTTGCATTACATCAAGGCACTATGCTAAAGACCATGATGTAACCGCCGTTGAACCAAACGAAGAAATGTATAGGCTTCGTTTTAAAAGTGATGACTATACCTTGATTACACAGGGAATTGATTATGTAAAAACTTTGGAAGACAACAGTTATGATGTTGTTCTCTGTCACAATGTCCTTGAATATGCAGATGATAAAAATGAAATATTAACACAGCTAAAACGTGTCCTAAAACCAGACGGCATCCTATCCATCATAAAGCACAACCTCTATGGCAGAGTCTTTGGTAGCGCCGTATTAACAGACAATCCCAAAGCAGCACTGGACCTTCTGGACGAAAAACCGGAAGACAGCATGTTCGGAAACAGAAGCGTATACACAAATGAATTCCTCATGGATTTTTTTGGCAATGAAATGACACTTGCAGAACTTTACGGAATCAGGGCTTTCTACGGACTTTCTTCCAACAATGAAATCAAGTACAGCGACGAGTGGTACAATTCAATGCTTGAGCTGGAAGTAAAAACAGGAACTCTTGAAGAATTCAAAAAGGTATCGTTCTTTAACCATTTGATATTTAAAAAGATGAATTTACAGGACACTAAAAATCCAGCAGAACAAAGAGCGGCAGAGGGCCTTCCAAAAACCATCATCACAGTTCAGCATACCCAATCCGTACATCACACCAACGGACATGCGGGTGCTTGGGGAGACTGGGACCTTACGGAGCTTGGACACAAACAGGCGGCAGAGATAGGAAGATATTTAAAAGAAGAAGGTTGCGGCAACAGCTATGTCATGTATGCCTCAGATTTAAAACGTGCCTCACAGACTGCACAGGAAATTGCTCATGTACTTGATTTGACTCCTGTTTACAACAAACTTATCCGCGAAGTAAATGCCGGAGCAGGTAATGGAAAGCCATGGGATTGGTTCAATGCCAATAAGATTCCTGAGCCGGAAAAAAACGACCTTGACTACAAGCCGTTTGATGATGCAGAATCCGACAGGGAACTTTGGAACAGGCTTTATCCATTTTACAAGGAAATAATTTCAAGCAGCCACAGCAAAATCCTCATCGTCTCTCATGGTACGGCCTTGAGTTTCTTACAGTCCATGCTGATGGGCCAAACTTTAGAGGATCGTTCACGCAGCAGGTTTAACGGTTCATCCGGTTCCATCTCTCGTTTTGAAATTGACGTGAATGGAAAGGTGACGGCAAAATATATTAACCGTTCAACACGATGAATCTTTAAGTTACCATATCATAAGCTTGATTTTTGCTCCAAAGATTATAAAACAAACGATGTGGGTTCATCGCTATTGAATAATTTCCTTAAAAAGACAATAATATGATTAAGTTTATGATAAAAAAGGAAGGTTTTGAAAAAAAATGAAATGTTTTAGGACTTTTGTTTCCGCTTTTTTGACTACATTATTATTTACATCCTGTATCGACATCAATAGTGCGGGCGCAAACGAAAGGGTCCCTATAAATTCCAGCAATTTCCCGGACAATAATTTTAGAGAATACGTCAAGACTTTTGACCTGGACAGAAACGGTTATTTAAGCGACTATGAGCTTTCACATGTAAGGAACATACACTGCGAAAACATGCACATCAGGTCCGTTAAGGGAATTGAATACTTTACCGAAATCCAGGGCCTCTGGTGTTTGAACAATCAGATTTTCAACTGGGACCTTTCCGGCAATCCCCACCTCAAGGGCATCTGGTGTTCCCACAATAATTTTACATCCCTTGATTTTTCCGCATGTCCTGAACTTGAATGGGTATATTGCTTTAACTGCAAGCTTGAATCACTGAACATCCGCAACAATCCCGAGCTTGCCTATCTTGAATGCAATGCAAATCCTAACCTAAAGGAACTTGATTTAAGCGGAAACCCAAAACTCGAAAACCTGTTTGCAAGTGAATGTGGCCTTACATCTTTGGATTTATCCAATAATGATATGCTCTGTGAGCTTGCTGCATTTAAGAACAACCTTTCTTCAATTGATCTTTCCAATAACCCGAAGCTTAAAAGACTTGACATCTGGTATAACGAAAGGCTTGGTGATGTTGATATCAGCAATCTTAGTGACCTTCAATATTACAATTGTGCAAAAAATAATGTAACAAGTCTGGACATGTCAAGCAACACCGAGCTTACGATGCTTGTGTGCAGTTATAACCCGAACCTTACTTCTTTGGATATTACACAAAATCCCAAGCTAGCATTCCTTAATCTTGAATGTGACACCAGCCTTCCATCACTTAATATCCAAAACAATCCCAGACTCTACCATCTTTATGCATTCGGCCTTAGTTCAATAAATACAATTGACATCAGATATAATAACCGCCTTTTAAAAACCTACAATACTGGTGTTGAAAAATATGAATACCATCTTGGTCAAGTAACATCATGGACTCTTGATTTTGGAGGAAGCGGAGATCCATTTGATAACCTGATGCATGAATTCGTCGTAGATAACAGAGTGACCATCGTCTATTCTCCAGCAGTTTCAAATCATAATTATGACAGTACAATTAATTCATATTCAGGTCATTCTAGCTCAGAACAGTTTGCAACAAGGGGACAGGCCATTCAACTTCTGTATGAATTGGCAGGAGAACCCTATATAAGCCACGGTTATCCTAATTTTATCGATATTTCTTCAACGAATCCTTATGCGGATGCAATCAGATGGGGAAAAAAGAATAATATTTGTTTCGGCTACCCCAATATCTGCGATGATAATTTCCAGCCGAATGAACCAATAAGCAGGCAGGATTTTACACTCATGGCACACAGGTTTGCAGGCTATCTGGGATTTGGAACCGCTTTCGATTACGGAAGGACAGACTGGTATGAAGACTTTTTTGACATAGATTTCTATGCATGGGGCCCCTTTACCTGGGCAATGCAATGGGAAGTACTGCATCCTAGCCAAGATGAAACTCATTGCTACCCACGCGGGACAATGACCACAGCCGAACTTACGGAAAGCGCAAACAAAATATTCAATTTAAGCGATTCTGCCTCTTATTCCGCAAGAGTCAACGGCAATGGAGTTTGATCCCGGCTGCCTAAAACAACAAAAAAATAATTGACGAATCCTCTTTTGTACGCTAAACTATTCCTTTCTGATAGTTATATTTATAAAGTTGTACTACTGAGATAGGACGAGGGTATATAAATGAGGAAACTTAGGAAACTGTGCAATTATTTTTGCTACTGCGGAATCGGAAAGGATGAATACAGTGTAGTAAAAAAGGATGCATACGTCTCTAATTTTGTCATATGGAGGATCCTTCATTTTTTAATGGCGGCCGCTTTTGGCTCTTTGTTTTTGGCATCCATTTTCAACGGAATGTTAAGGAAAAATGAAATTTTCTATTTATTCAGTTTTATCTATTCTGTGGTTTCCATTTTCCTGTTTTTCATCCTAAAGAAAGATTCCCTTATCGCACAGTTTTTGATTTATTTGTCAATCTCCCTGCTTTTTGTCTTTGCCTGCTTTATTTCACAGAACAATTCAAATATACCCGCCACGACGTTCATCGTATTTCTTGTAATCACACCAATGCTCATGATTGACAAACCATTTTTCATGGCAATAGAATTGTGTGCAGCTTCCGGCATGTTTTTATTCTGGATGCATTGCATCAAGCCGTATGATGTCTGGCGAATCGATTTTATCAATGTCATTCCGTTTACAATAATAGGCATCTTCCTTAACATAATTTCCAATTCCGTACGAATCAGGGAATTTGTTTTGACAAGAAAAATCAACATTCAAAAAGACACGGATGAATTAACAGGCCTAAAGAACAAAGGTGCCCTGACCAGACACATTAACGAATTCCTTTCAAGCGAAAACAGCGACAGGGGCATAATCTTCATGATGGACGTTGACCGCTTTAAATCCATAAACGACACATATGGGCATGACATTGGAGACAGTGTGATTTGTCAGCTTGGTACTTTTCTTGCAGGTAAATTTACTAACGGAGAAATTCTTGGACGCTTTGGCGGTGATGAATTCATTGTCTTCATAAAAGATACGGATGACCTTGATGCAGCAAAAAAAATTGCGGACGAAATCATTCAGGGTGTTTCAGAAAACGTAAGCCTTCCTGATTCAAACGAAAAAGTAAAGGTGAGCATTGGAGCCGCAGTTTACAAGGGTCTGGAAAATAATTATTCAGAGATATTCAAGAAGGCCGACGTTGCCCTGTACAAGGCAAAAGCGGATGCAAACAACAGACTTTGTGTTTATGGAGGATCATAATGGCAATAATTGCGGCTTATATGGTTCCACATCCACCGATGATAGTTCCTGCTGTCGGTCGTGGAAGTGAAGATCAAGTAGAAAAAACAATCCGGGCATATGAAAAAGTTGCAGATGAAATTGCATCATTAAAGCCAGAGACCATCATCATCTCAAGTCCCCACAGTGTAATGTATGCCGATTATTTCCATATTTCTCCAGGCCTCAAGGCGCAAGGTTCATTTGCAGAATTCAGGGCACCCGAGGTAAAATTCGATTTGGAATATGACGAAGAACTTGTTAACCTCGTGTCTGACAAGGCAAGTGACACTGGTTTCCCGGCAGGAAAGCTTGGCGAAAAAAATGCGCAACTTGACCACGGGACCATGGTTCCCCTCTGGTTCATCCTAAAAAAATACCGTGATTTTAAGCTTGTAAGAATCGGACTGTCGGGCTTTGATCTTTTAAAGCATTATAAACTGGGCATGATGATAAATGATGCTGTAAATGAACTTGGCAGAAAAACAGTTTATGTTGCAAGCGGCGACCTTTCCCACAAACTTCAAACTTATGGTCCATACGGTTTTGCAGAAGAAGGTCCTGAGTATGACAAAAGAATCATGGATGTGTGTTCCAATGCAAGGTTCGGTGAGCTCTTTGACTTTGACGAAACTTTTTGCGAAAAGGCAGCTGAATGCGGTCATAAATCTTTTGTGATGATGGCAGGCGCACTCGATGGCCTAAAGATTGATGCAGTCCAATATTCTCACGAGGATGTTACCGGCGTAGGATATGGAATATGTTCTTTTATTCCCAAGGGTCCTGATGAAAACAGACACTTCCTTGACCAAAGGCTTAAGACAGAAGAAAATGCCCTGGAAGAAAAAAAGGAAAAATCAGATGCCTATGTAAAGCTTGCACGTGCATCTGCTGAATATTTTGTAAAGAACAGAAAAATCATGGAAGTACCGGATTGGGTTCCCGAAGAACTGTTGAATGCAAAAGCCGGTGCGTTCGTTTCAATTCATAAATTCGGAGCCTTGCGTGGTTGCATTGGAACGATTCTTTCAACAAAAAACAACCTTGCACAGGAAATAATCCACAATGCAGTAAGTGCGGTTTCGGAGGATTATCGTTTTGATCCAGTGGAAGAAAGCGAGCTTAAATGGCTTGATATAAATGTTGATGTATTGGGCGAGCCGGAAAAAATAAAATCGCAGGATCAGCTTGACGTAAAAAAATATGGTGTAATTGTCCAAAGCGGTTCAAAGAGGGGGCTCCTTCTTCCTGATCTTGATGGAGTGGATACTGTTGAACAGCAGGTTTCAATTGCGATGAGGAAGGGTGGAATAAATCCTGGAAGTAAAATCGAATTATTCCGTTTCCAAGTTGTGCGTCATGTATAAACGGACAGATTTCGGATACAATTCTTGAATTTGAACACAATGCGGAATATTTTTCACCTCAGGAAATTGCAGACAAGGCTGTGGAAGTTGCAAAAGAAAATCTTGAATACGTTTTCCCGGGGAATGTTTGACCAGAGCCCTCCCCTGCTGCCCTACCCTCATGATGGCACAAAATCGAAAAAATATGATATAATTGATTCCATGAAACAGAATGGAAACTTTCCGCAGCAAACTCATTTTATAGGGGTTCTTGTTCCGGATGACATTACACTCACGCTGGAAGACTGCCGCCGTTACATGAGGGAAGCTTATGGATGCAAGTCGGGGCACAAGACACCGATTCACGTTACCTTGATTCCTCCGTTCAGATTGCAGGATGAATATTCAACAAAAGATTTAAGCAACGCAATTGAAGGAAATGTCCTTGCAAAAGGTTTGGGCTTTACCGCCAAAGTGAATAATTTTGATGCCTTTGGAGACAGGACCATTTTTGCAAAAGTTGAACATGACACAAAATGGACTGCATTGCGTGACGCCGTTTATTTTGCAATAATCAAGGCAATACCGGGATGCACTAAAAAAGATCAAAGGCCGTTTACGCCACATCTGACTGTAAGCAACCGGGACATTCCTGCAGGTGTTACAAAAGATGCCCTTGAAGTCATGAACGAAATGGATCTTGTAGAAGAATTCCCTGTGGACAACATTACGATTTTTGAACGCAAAGGCGGGTGTTGGGAAGCGGCTGTTTCAATGAAGATAGAGTAAAGGAGTCTTACTATGAAAAAGATTTTTATTTTCTTTTTTATCATTTTAAGTACCCAGGTGGCTTTTGCAAAAACTCAATATGATTTTTTCGGATATAAAGTTACGGTATCAAAAACACACCAGGAAGACGGTAAGACAATCATAGACAAGGCAGACCTGTATATCGACAAGGGCCTGAGCAAAAAGAAAATTCCGCTTTACGATTTTACCGTTGAAGATCAATCCGTCAGCGAGTATATTTCGGTGGATAATCCAAAAGACAAAATATGGTGCAGCATCGGAACATGGAAGTTTTACGTGTACGGCGTTAAACCTACACAGGAAGGCCTGCTTTTAGCCGGTACATTCAACTCAGAGGGCAAAAAAACAAAAAAGACAGGCCGGGAAATGTATCTTTCAGATGATATGGTTACCTACCTTTCCGGAAATGTAAATTATATAGTCGAAGCCGGTGACATACTCGTCCGCAAAGATGGATCGATTGATTTGACAGACATGAAAAAGGGAGACTGTCATGTCGTTTCCCGAGGATCGATTCAATCGTTTTGTTTTTATTCGGAAAAATGGGATTTTATAAAGACTACTAATAATGGAAAAGATGATTATGAGATTTTCAGCAATGATGTAATGGTCCTTTCCACAAACGGCCTTAATTCCATTCAATATCAAACTGATTCGGTTAAATTCGGCTCTAATATTTCTACGCTGCAATACAATCTTTCTACAAAAAATGATTTTACAACCGCAAATAATTTTACTATTCATGCAGAAAAAATCAAAGTGGCAGACCGTGGCTTTACAATCGAGGGAACTTTCTATAAAAACGGATTTAAAAAACCTGTCCGTGCAAAAAGCCCTATGTTTTACGACATTAAATCAGGATGCATAATCATTGATGACCCGGATGTTGAATTTGACATTAACATGGATGGATTTGCGGCACACATAAAAGGCATCAAGGCACAGGAAGAAAAATTCTACATAGTACGCAATGCCATCTGCCAGACTTGGGACGGACCTGTTTTATTCAAGGATGTTAAGCTAAAGAAATACAGTGACGGCGACAAGGAAGAAATCATATATCCGAACGGAAATAGCGGTTATTACACAGAACAGGATGAATCCACCATTGTTCCAGATTCACCATATTACATCTCCAGCGCACGTTTATCCCGAGAAAACCCATTCTTTTCCTATTCAAGCTATACGGTCATCTCTTACACTCTGAACTTCAAGGAAATAAATTTTCTTGGCGAAAAAATTACCGGTGCTGAATATGCCGACATAAAAATGTACGACAACGAGGACGGCAACGCAGAGTCAAGACATAAAACCACAACAATCCGTAAAGGCAAAACCGAATTCATCCTAAGTGATTTTTCTCGCTGGGAAACAGACGAAGACGGAACCACATATCTGACATGTACATGCAAGCTGAATCTTCCAACGGGCAGTATAGTACCGCAGACATCAGATGAAACATTTTACCCGACGGTAACTGAGGACGGTCATGTTATAATGTCCATGCAGTCTATGTCAAAATTCATGGATCAAAAATGGACCGATTTTAGATTCTACGGAGACGAAAAGGATTTCCATATAAGAGCCAGATTCTGGAAAAGCCGCACCTATCAATCCAAACTTGATGACTTCTTGATCAAGGACTTGAACATGAACTATGACGGCACAGTATTGAGCGAGGAATATAATTTCTCACCATCAGCTTCTTTGGGCATGGAAAACCATCCAGACGTCCTGACTTTTGAGCAAAAACCCAGGATCTGTTTTACGGGTAAGGATTTTGTTTTTTATTTTGACGAGGCATATTATGATCCGTATTACAAAAGTGAATCAGACAAATATGTTTCAAATCCTGTCAAATACAAAGGAATAAGATACTATCTCTTTAGCGATGAATACGATTTCTCCAATGCAAAACCTTTGGTTTCAGAGAATGCAAAATAGCCGTCTTTTTCCAGGGCATCTTTTTAGCTTGATTTTTTATAAATTTCTATGCTATGCTTTATGACATAAGATGAAAAGGAGTAAAAGGCATGGATTTTAAGAAGCTTGAAAAATTTATTTGCAGACAAAAAGTCAGTTTCATTTGTTCCATCGACAATGAGCAGTTCCCCAACGTAAAGGCGATGTTAAAACCAAGGAAACATGTCGGACTCAAAGAGTTTTATTTTTCCACCAATACATCTTCAATGAGGGTAAAGCAGTTTCAGGAAAACCCAAAGGCCAGCATATACTTTTATCACAAAGGCATTGTCAAATACGAAGGATTGATGCTGGTTGGAAAGATGGAAGTTTTGACAGACCAGAAAATCAAATCTGAGTTATGGAAGCCTGGTGACAAGATTTTTTACAAGCAGGGTGTTACCGATCCGGACTATTGCATCTTAAAATTCACGGCGGCAAAAGGAAGGTATTACTGCGACCTGAGCACAGAAAACCTTGATTCAAATTATTTTTGTTAAGGTGCCACGGTAAATTAGTGTAATACCTGAGCATTCAAATCATAGTCGGAAATTTGGGAAATAGGAATTGCAAGCTTTAAGCCGTTCCACGTCAATCTCCTTGATTTAATCCTCTGCATGCATGTCACGCAGCCAGTTCATGGCATATTCAAGTTCGTAATCTGTTTTGTCATCCGAGAAAAGATTTAATGCAAATTCTTTTGTCATCGGGATTGTTACATCAAGGGGAATTCTATTTTCCCGTGTAGAATCGGTATCAATCAAAGGTATGCCGTCAGACGAGAGGCTCAGGAAAATGGGATACACCACACATATGTTTTTTGTAAGGTAGATGTTTCCTCCGTTGTTTTGATTTACGCCGCTGGAAGATGTAATTCCCATAAGCGTGACATTGGGACAGTCGCTCATGAATTTTGCCATACCGTCGCCTGCACTCATACAAGATGCATTTGTCAAAACCACAACAGGAAGCTTGGTGTAACGTGCATCAGGGAAAACATATTGTGTTTCGTCTATGTGATAGCCTTTTGAATCCTCATAACCGAATGAAACCATTGGTGTCTTTTCATCTGTAAAAAGGGAAGCCAATGCACCTGCAACAGAATCGTATCCTCCCACATTATTCCGAATGTCAACAATCAGATATTTCATTCCATGGTCCAAAAGGTCCTGTATTTTCTCCGCATATAATTCTGTAAGTTTTGGATAAAATCCATGCCTAAGAGCCGAAACATTATCCGAAAACTCTCCATAGCTTTCTGCAACAACCTGAAGATAACCGCATTCATCATCGAGCATCGTGGAATAGAAATTCCTTCTTTCCATATCCCAATTCAATGCTTTTGTCATCGCTATCACAAAACGGTTGTATTCACTTTGCCATTTTCCTATTGTTATATTTTTTTCGGACCCATCATCTAGAACAAAGGT
This sequence comes from Treponema sp., assembly GCA_016281495.1. GTDB lineage: Bacteria > Spirochaetota > Spirochaetia > Treponematales > Treponemataceae > Treponema_D. The sequence continues at coordinate 203,837 of JAEEIU010000012.1, forward strand.
CAGGTTGACTTGATCATCATTTTTTGCTGCAAGATAAATCGGCTTAAAAAAGTCCTCGTTGTTTTTTACAGGGAACTGAATGTCCGGAGAAATGCATTCAACTTTATCTATCGCATCCTGAATTTTCTGATTGTTCCACGAAAGGATTATTGTTCCATCATGGATTCCCTGCTTATACGCTTCACTTTCTGCATCCACAAGAACCGCCATGACACTGCCGTCATCCAGCTTTATCATTGAAAATCCAAAATCATTTCCTGCAAAAACATCTCTTGTGTCATAATAAAGCGAAGAACTTAGATTTGCAGAAACATGTGAATCATAGAACCTGTAAAGCACTTCCGTAACTACCGCAGCATAGACAGTTTCATCGTTTTGTTCTTCTGCCATTTGAACTTGAGGCAAATACCTTGAACGCAGAAAATCGTAGTCAATTTGTTTCCAGCTGTTCAGGACATATTCTTTTTCCAAAGTATCCAGCATTTTCTGAAAACTTTTTGTATAACTTTTTCTTGAATAATTGTGAACCTTGGAACCTGCAATCAAATTAAGCAAACATACAAAGCAAACAATAAAAGCAAGGATTGAGGATGAAATGGATTTTGCAGCAAAAGCCTTCTTGTTTTTACCGGGGAGGAAATTAATCAGGGGCACAAGAGATTCAAGATAAAGATATTTGAATGCCCAGAACGTGATTGTCCCATTAACAAGAAAATGAACCAATGCAACTGCAACAGGAAGCAAACATAAAATCCACAGGGCAAGTTTTTTGTCGTTTCGCTTCAGGCGTGGACTTACAATTGCAAGGATTACGGAGTATAAAAAAATTCCCAGCGAAAGAAGACCGTTTGGTGTCTTTAAAATCAAATATAAAAAGTACACTAAATCTTTTCCTTAAAACCCGTTGTCGGTTTTCCGTGGCCGTAATATAAGGTGCGATTTCCAAGTGCCTTTATTTTTTTTGCAGTTTTCCTTATGTCATCTATGTTAAAATACAAATGGCCGGTGGCGGGACTAATCCAGTTGTCCAGTGCATCTCCGACAAACAAATGCTTTTCTTCAACATCAACACCGATGGAACCGTTTGTGTGACCCGGAAGTTCCACGATTTTTGCGTTCAGGCCATATTCGCCCAAACTGTCGCCTTCTTTTACGTGAATGATTTTCTCAGGACGTTCAACAGTTGTTTCCCTAAGGACCTTGAGTGACAGCCCAAGAACAACACGGCCTACAAGGCCATAGGATTTTAACGGCTGCCTGTCAAAGCTTTCAAACAATTCCTCGTCGGCTTCATGCAGGGCAACGGGGACATTATAGCGTCTGGAAAGTTCTGCGGCATTTTCTGCATGATCAAAATGAACATGAGTCAACACAATCAGCTGCAGTTCATACTTGTCACACTCGGCAATAACCTGATTCAAACATTGCTTGCTTGCAGTATCAACCAAAACCGCTTTTTTACCATCTGCAATCAAATAGCAATTGTCCGTTCCACCTTTTATGTGCTTTATTTCCATTTTATTTCTCCTTTCAGCCCTGAGACAAATTATATCACATTATCAAATGATGTACTATTGGCCATGCTTACTTGTCAATAATCAAATCAAATAGTATTATGAATATGACAAAACACAGGAAGGAGTAATCATGGAGATTTACAGGAAAAATATCAATATTTATTCAAAAACAACAAACTCACCAAAGGCATTCGGTTTCTTTTTCGTATTGTTTGGAGCCGCATTCATTATTGTTGCGTCGGCAATTTTGATAAGGCGGGAAGTGTTCAAGAATAATGCAATCAGGACAACAGGCGTTGTGGTTGCAAACGTAACAAGCGAAGGCAGTTCAGGATACAAAACCAGGTATTCATATTTTGACGAGGAAGGCAACGAGTATATTAACACAGGAAACTCAAGCTCCAATCCACCGGAATTTACCGTTGGAGCATCGATTCCCGTTTATTATTCCATAAGCAATCATGAAAAATCAATTTACATCGGATCTACGGACAAATTCATCTTCATAGTGTTTTTTGCGCTTGGAGGAATTTCTTTTATAGCAGGCCTGATTGTTTTCATCCTTAACCGCGACAAAGAAGTCGTTTGGGAAGAATCAGGCTTGCTTGCACGTAAAAAGAAAGATGAGGAAGAGGAATAGCATGCGGGTAATTTTTGCCCAAAAAAATCTGAATTGAACATGATGACGGAGCATTGAATCAGAAAATGACCAAAAACAATCAGCTTGACATGACAAATGGTCCCATACTCGGAAAGCTCCTTAAATTCAGCATTCCGATCATTTGCTCTAACTTTCTTCAGCTTATGTTCAATGCGGCAGATATTGCTGTTGTCGGTAAATTTGCAGGCGATGCTTCTCTTGCGGCTGTAGGTTCAAGTACCTCCCTGATCAATCTCCTTATAAATCTTTTTATAGGCCTTTCGATAGGAACAAACGTAATTGCGGCAAAGCATTTTGGGGCTCAGAACAACGACAAGATTCAAAAGACAGTCCACACTTCAATCGTAATCTCCTTGATATGCGGAATCTGCATCACGATTATGGGGCTTCTTCTTTCCAGACAGATTCTTATACGCATGAATACCATAGACGAGGTGCTGCCGCTTTCCACGATTTATCTTCGCATTTATTTCTCCGGTATAACCGCGACGATGGTATATAATTTTGGAAGTGCATTGCTTCGGGCAAAGGGAGACACACAGAGGCCGCTTTATGTCCTTTTTTCTGCCGGTATCCTGAACCTTGTGATGAACCTGCTCTTTGTGATTGTCTTTAAGATGAATGTTGCGGGAGTTGCATGGGCTACGGTTATCTCGCAGACATATTCCGCTGTTTTTGTGATTGTACTTTTGGTACGGGAGAAAGATGCTTTTCATCTTGACATCAAGAAACTGTCGCTTAACCGAGAAAGCTTTTTTGAGATACTCAAGATTGGTCTTCCGGCTGGATTACAGGGTGTAATGTTCTCCATATCAAATGTGCAGATTCAATCTTCAATCAATTTATTCGGGAAGGAGCTTATCGCAGGAAATTCCGCCACATGCAGTCTTGAGGATTTCCTGTATCAGATGATGAACGGCTTTGCCATGGGAACACTCACATTTTGCTCACAGAATATCGGTGCAGGTAAAATCGACAGGATCAAGAAGGAAGTTCCTGTTGCTCTCTTTTGCACGGCTTTTACAGGCTTGTTCTTTGGAGGTCTTTTCTTTGTTTTTGGCCGCCAGCTGCTTTCAATATACACGACAAATCCGGATGTCATCGAGGCCGGCAGGAGCAGGATGATTGTTACGATGCTGACTATTTTTATATGCGGTATGATGCATTGCCTTGGAAACTCCATACGCGGAATTGGTCATTCAATAATGCCGGTGGTTTCCATAATGCTGGGCTGCTGCGTTTTCCGTGTTTTCTGGATAGCAGTTATATTTAAAATTGAACAGTTCCACACCCCGTTTACAATTTTTGTAAGCTATCCAATAAGCTGGACAATTACAGCAATTGCAAACGTGATATTCTTCTGTTATTACCAGAAAAAACTTGAAAAATAAGATTTCTAGAAGTTTCCGCCGTCGTAACCCCAGTCAGAGGTTCCCCAATATGATATGTAAATCGAATCCCCCGGAATGTCCAGCACAGATTTGAATATCTCGCAGATTTTTGCGGTCATGCGGTTGCTTGAGGCAGAGTTGACTGAACCAAGAATCTTTACCTCGACATAGGCGCCTTTATCCAGCTTGCGGCCTCCAAAATACAAATCCTGATTGTCCTCGATGCTGAGCATAAGATAGCTTTCCGGTTTGTTCAGGATGCTGATTGCTTTTCCGAGCTCTGTTTTTAATGCATCACGTTTTTCCTGGCTTACTGTTCCTGTTATTTTTGATTGAATCATTGGCATAAGGCGACTCCTTGTTTGTTGTTTTCATCTATAATTTTATTTTAAACCATGGCCATCGTCAAGTTACAGAATCTTTTTTAAGGGCTTGCCTACAAGACTTATTACAGGACCCAAAAGAAGCGACATTATGATAGAACCGAGGGCTGAACCCTGCACACCCAGGGGATTCAGGTGGCCTGCGATTACTCCAACAAGAACAGCCGCAAGATCAAACAATATCCTGATGACAAAGAACGGAATCTTCGGGATCCATCCGCTTATTATCTGAGGCATTGCATCATAAGGTGCAACACCCATCTGGGCATTTATGTAAATCGAGGCAACAAGCACAAACAGTATTATCGTAAGGGCAAAGATAAAAATCCGGATGCCAAGGCCGCTTTCCGCGATGAACTGGGCAAATCCGATGTTCCTCCAAATCCAGCGGCACAAATCAACGACATAACCGATTAAAATCATGTTTGCCAGGGTTCCAAAGCCGATCATCTGTGCCCCGAAAATTATCGTAAACACAAGCATAAGTCCATAAACCAGGACCTCGGTATTTCCAAGCCCCCAGCCAAGCGCACTTGCTATGTTCAAATTCATGAAACTGGCAGGATCAGTTCCCCATCCGACTTCCACCAGAATCGAAACGAACACACCCATCAAAATGACGGCCGGAAGCATGAATGCCAGACGCTTTCCAAAATTTGGAACGATGAACTGCTTGAAAGAAAATTTCATTTTAATCTCCAACAGGGAGTATTCCCCCCGCAATGCCCACGATTATATCATATTTTCCATAATATGGAATAGGGACGCAAAAAATAAAGATTTGCCATATTCAGCACAATTACATTGCAAAACACAATAAGCTGTGTTAAAATTATAGTAGTGCTTAAAGTTTGGTCCGCTGAGTTTCAATTCTTTGTATTTTTTTAGGAGAAAAACATGAACAAAAAGAAAATGACTATTTTTTTGACCATTGCCGTTTTTCTGGCGTTTTTTGCAAATACTCTTTATGCACAGGAATCCTCTGAACTTACCATTAACGATTTGATGCAGATGGATGAACCAAAGCAGGAAAAGATTCAGGAAAAGGAAGTTGAAAAGGTTCCGGAAGATAAAACAATCCAAGAGCCAAAGCTTGAGCAGGAGGATAAAACTACTGAAGGGGAAAAGACAGAGAACAAAGATGAAAATGAAGAAATGGTCTTCTTCCCTGTCTTTTCCGTATCATGGGGTACCCCGGAAAATTGGTCAATGGATCTTGGCGGAGATTTCGTGTGGAATAAGACCGCAGATATCTCTACAGGCTTCTATGGCATGTTCGAATATTCAAAGTCCGACTCCCCGGACAATATGTTTTTCCGTTTGTCGGCGGGAAGTTCCACCATTTGTACTAAATTCTGGTTGTTATGGCTTAGAGTGGGCGGTGGCCTTGGAATCATGCCGGAGAATAACCAGCTTCTTTTGACTGCATTTGCCGAAGCCTCCTTAAGCGGTATGATAGTGGAGGTTAAAGTCATTTATGAATTCCCCCTGGGGCCGGAAGAACTAAAAAATTATTATAACGACAATTATTCACCATTTAAAGTAAAGGTGGGTCTGGCAAACTTGTTCCACTTGCTTTTCATAGTTTAGTTTTACCAGAAACCTTGATGAAAAAAATATGAAAGGAGTATTTTATGGAAAACGAATTAATCAACACGGAAAACAAGCCGCAGCCTGAATCAAAGGCCAAGTATGCCGACATGGCAAGGAAATTCATGTACTTGTTCATAATCCAGCTTTTATTGACTGTCAGCAGTGTTTTATCAATTATACTGGCTGTGGTAAATCTTGAACCTATGATAGTAATTTATTTTGGCATCGGAGCTTTTGTAATCACCATCTTATATGCCGTAATACTGTTTTTACTTGGCAAATATGATTATGAATTTAGTTTGGCAGGCCTCTTTTGTATTTTTGCACAATTGTTCACCCTTATAAGACTGTTTGTCCCTGATGCCGCCATGAATATACTGATAAACCTCATAGGTTCAGTTTTCAGCATCTTATATTTACTGAAATTTGCCAATGCCATGAGCTCACGGTTTTTACCTGTTGATTTAACCCTGTCTGACTCATGGGAATCTTACCGCAAGGCATACATTTATCTGATTTCAATTACATGTGCTTGCGTTGTTCTTGCGCTTATACCATATATAAACATTCTTGCCGGAATTGTTTCAATCATTTGTGCATTAACAGCCATTGGCTTTTTATTCTGGATGCTGGTCCTCTTGTACAAATCCTCCGTATCCATGAAGGCCTTTGCCGCCAAGCCGGACGAACCAAATTCTGACAATGCCCCTGTTACTCCGATAGAGCCCATACCAATAGTTGCCCCCGAAAATCAGGACATTTAACAGTCTCATTGGAAAGGAAGACATATTTTGGATAATGATGTAACTGAAAATGAAAAGCTGACCAGAGCTGAGCTTAAGATACGTTGCGCTGACATGGCGGTGAAGTTTAAATTCTTGTTCATCGTTACCGTCGTCTCGTTTGTCATAAATTTTATCCTCACCATACCGATGTTCATGACAATCTGGGCCTTGAATCTTGTTCTGGTCATTGTTTATGTGAGCCTCAAAATGCTGGCGGATGTGATGATAGCCATAATATTGTTCACCCTTTCCAAGCACAATGCCGGCTATAAAGTTTCAGGCATCATTTACCTTATCTATGCCGTCTTATTTAACACGTCGCCCCTTTTTTTAGCGCTGGCCTCTGGTCAAAATGCAAAAATCATGGTTTTACTTTCTGAGGGTGGCAAACTTTCCTCTACTTTATTCAGTTTTCTTTATCATATACAACTCTCCACAACCATGATGCTGGTTTTTGAGCCTGTAAGCCTTGCGGTAAAAGTGGCATGGAGGGAATTCCGCCAGTGGAACATCTACATTTTTGTCGGAAGCTTGATTTGTACCCCGCTTATGTTTATCCCATGGGTAAAATATGCAGCCTTAATCGGAGCCGGTATCATAACCACGGCATCGTTCATCGTCCTGATATGGAGATTTACGATTATTTTCAAGTCTTATAAAATGATGGAAAAATTTTCAAGGCAAGAGGAATCACCAACCCCTCCGCACGAATAAAAAAAACTGCCCCAAGACGCAAGATCCTGAGGCAGCTTTGTCTTACCGCATATGGCGGCTACTTTTTATCTTTAACTTTAATCACCCAAGGTCACGGTTCCGAATACAGAAGGATTCATGTATCCTGTTCCGTTTTCATCGTACCAGCTTAGTGTACCGATGCGGCTTCCTGAGTTGTCGGCGTCATTAATCTGAAGCTCAAGACCGATTTTCTGTCCAGGCACAGGCTTGATGTCCGTCCACTTGAATGCGGCAATCACTTCATAACCGTCGTCTGTAAGGCGTGCATAGCTTTCCATGTTGTCGGCGGTGCACTTTGTTCCGTTGAACGAAGTCTTGTTCTCGCAGCTTACACGGTACTGCTTGTCGTCTTCCTCATAGCTTTCGGCCTTTGCATTGTTTTCGTCGATGAACACTTCGATTGAATCCTGCTGGTAGTCGTCTGCACTTGCGGTATTGATTACGCTGTCCTTTACCTTTGCATAGACATAGAGGGCTTCCTCATCCCAAAGCAAACGCATTGAAGCATCTGCCTTTGCACCAAGACGTATTGTAAGGTCAACAGGATCTGCCCTGTCCCATTCGCTGCTGTCAAAGCGTGGTTCCGGAGATCCCTTCCTGATTGTGGCATACGGCTTGAGCAGTGCCTTTGCATAGAACTTGGAAGATGACTCCTGGCTGTTCTTTAGGTCGTTGAATGAATATACTTCTTCTCCCTTCTTATAGCGGAAATCAATCTTCATGTTTCCGGAAACTGTTGCGGCCTCGTTGTCAATCGTTATAACCATCGGGTCTGCCGCATAAACGGAAACCGGTGTTATTCCCTTTCCATCGTCAATAAAGACGGACACTATTCCACCTTCTGCACCTTCTTCCGGTACAACAAGAACAAACAGCTTGCCGTCTGACCATGTGGGATAGAATTTTACAGCTGAATCTCCGGTCTGGATTGAATATTCAATTGCATTGGAGAAATCCTCTCCGTCGCCTTCTAGAATCGTTACACTCTGGATGGCAGGTTCAAGCTTGTCGGGATCTGCAAATGCGTAGAATGCCGGCTTGGCCTTGAATTTTCCGTCAAACAAAAGCGGGCACTGTGTCTGTGTTCCGTCTGATGCTCCACCCACATTATTTGATGACTGAAGCCATGAGTACTGGTCTGTTACACCCCAGAATACAATTCCCTTTACTTCGATTCCGGCTTCCTTGTCCAGTTCCACAAGCTTGTCATAGATTGCCTTGTAGCGGTATGCCTGCTTGTTGTATTCTTCCTCTGGATTTTTCGGGTCAAAACTCGGGCTTGCCTTCATGTCGAATTCGGTGATCATTACGCTTCCGACTTCTGCACAATAGGCGCGTACTGCACTTTCTATCTGGGCGATTGTAGGACCGTTCAAATCGTAGTGTCCCTGCATTCCCATTCCGCTGATGCGTGTTCCACCGGCGTTCTTTACATCCCTGAGCAGCTGGACGATTCCTTCCACCTTGCTTGGAGTACATTCGTTGTAATCGTTGTAGTAAAGTTCAAGTGATGCGGGGGCATATTTGTTTGCAAACTTGAATGCATTGATGATGAATTCATTGCTCTGGTAAACGTGCCACCAGCTTGATTTGCTTCCGTGTGTTGAATCAGAAAGCTTGTCTGCTCCCCCCTCTGTGTCAGTGCGGTAGGTTCCTGTTGCATCGCTTATGGCCTCGTTTACGACATCCCATCCGTAGAAGAGCGGGCCGTACTTTTTGCCTGTTGCGGTTGACTGGTCGGTGTAATATGTGAGCATGGTCTTGATGTACCATTCAAGGCGCTCGTTCATGACATCCTTTGTTACATAAGGCTTTGATGCGTCATAGTCCTCGTGGAAGAACCATTCGGGTGCCTGTGAGTGCCATACCAGTACGTGACCGCGGACTTTAAGTGCCTGATTCGGGTTTTCCTTGTTCCATTTGGCAATCTTGTCCAAAAGGGCATCCGCACGGCTGTGATCAAGGACTGGAACGCTGATTTCCTTTCCGTTGAGCGTGTCCGTGGTGATTCCGATAGGCCTTGCGTTTCCGGCATTATATCCGTTCATGGCATCCATCTTGAGTTCATTTCCAAGGGTAACGCAGTTGAAGTGCTTGAAGAGAAGATCCATGTAAAGGCTGTCAGAGGCCTCGGCTCCTGTTACGGCTCCACCAACCCAGACTTTCCTACCGAATCCCTTGCTTGAAGTAACTGCATCCTTAAAGCTTACGATGTCCTTTTCGATTGAAGTAATTGCAGGTGTTTCAAGACCAACCCTGAAATCATCGATACAATAGCTTAATCCCTCTGATCCGTTGAACTGGAACTGAACCTGATCATGCGGGTCTGCCAGAACAAATGAGCCTGTAACAAGCTGCCATTTGTCATTCAATGTATAATCCTTGTCAAAAGTGACCTTTGCAGAATCAACCTTTGACCAGTCAGATGCCGCTCCGTTTACCACAAGATATACTTTTCCTGTGGGAACCGCACTGTCATCGGCTGCCTTCATGTAGCAGGTAAATGAATATGTTGCCCCACCCTCTATGAGCTGTGCGATGGGTCCTGCACAAATCTGGCACTGTGCGGAATTTCCGTTCTGGGAAATGACCTTTACATAAGATCCGCCGCAGTCAGGTCCCGGCTGTTCACCGTCCTTGTATGCCACGCGGGGGATGCAGTTTGGAGACCAGCTGTTGTCGTTCCACCACCAGAGGCTTCCGGAATCGCTGACTCCCTCAAAGTTCACGTTGTAATCGCTTAAAATGTTCTGGGTGACTTCACGGTTCTGTGTTTTGGTCTTTCCTTCCTTCTTTGGGAAAAAACTTAAGATCGCCGAAATCAACGCCGCAGAGACTCCAACAGCCATTGCTGCTTTTTTCACCATTTTTTTATCCTCCATATATCATTTTTACAGAAAATTCCTTTCTATATATTGTAAACCCAATTCGTAAAAAAGTGAATTGAAATTTTGGCAAAAACCCGAAGTTTCATGTCATGCTGAACTTGATCCAGCATCCTAACATATAACTCTAAGATTCCGGATCAAGTCCGAAATGACAATGCCATGTTGAACTTGAAGGGGGCTACCCGAATACAATATCCCTTAATGCCGGATGGATCTCGTTGTATGCCCTGCCGAAATTCCGCACGTGCATTGTGAGCACAAAGCTTGTTTTTGATGCCGTGTCCATTTGAATGCAGCTTGCCGCCGCACCGTCCCAACCGAAAATTCCTGCAGGAGATGTTGATCCGCATTTTTCCGGGTTTATCAGGACCTGCATGCCGCAGCCATATCCGTAACCGACCCTTCCCATGCTGCATTCAAGATCCTTCATTGAATCCATGGACAAAAGGTTCTGCTTGATTTTTTCAACTGTCTCCGGATTCAGGATTCTGTTTCCGTCCTTGGAAATTCCGCCGCACGCAAGAGTGTCAGCAAGAACCGCGTAATCCTCAGTGCAGCTTACAAGACCCGCACCACCGCTTTCGTAGCTTTCCGACAGCTGATAGTTGCATGTCTGCTCCATGGGAACAATTCCATTCTCACCTGCGATATACTGCTGTGCAAGCCTTTCCAATCCGTCGTTATCCGGTTTTGCAAAGAATGTGTCCTTAAAGCCCAGAGGCTTCCAGATGTTTTCCTTAAGATATTCACCAAAACTCATGCCTGAAACTGTTTCCACAACCGCCGCCACAACATCATGGCTCAAGCTGTAGCAGAAATGTGTTCCCGGCTGAAAATTCAAGGGGGTTTCCACAAAAGAATTTACGATATCAAGGGTGGATGCCTTTGCACCCTTTTCCTTGAGGATACGGACTATTCCGGGACGTGCCAGATCATAATCCAGACCGGACTGCATGGAAACAAGATGCCTTAACCTCAACGGCCACTTGAGCTTTTCTTCGCCGGCATCGGTCTTAACCTTTAGATTTCTGTACGCCGGAAGGTATTCTGCAACATCGTCATTAAGGGAAACCTTTCCCTGTTCCACAAGCTGCATTATTGCCGTCATGGTTTGAACCTTTGTCATGGAAAACATAAGGTATCTCTGGTCCGCAGAAACCTTTTGCGTTTTTTCAATATTGACGGTCCCGTTCATGTGGCGGTAAACCTGCTTATGATTGTCATACACGATGCAGTCCACCGAAGGAATCCCCAGATCAAGCAGGGAATCCAAATATGCGGTCATCTTTTCCTCGTTAAATCCACTCAACTCAATATCCTCCTGATTTGTTCAATTTTACCACAGGAGCATTCGATTTTCAAACCCCAACAGTGCCATAAAGCAAAAAAAGGGGGCCATTTCTGACCCCCAAGATTGTTACGTTATTTGATTAGTCCTGCAAAGCCTCATAGCCTTCTTCTCCAGTGCGGACCTTTACGACATTCTGAACATCATATACGAAAATCTTTCCGTCGCCGATGTTACCTGTGTAAAGGACTTCCTTGGCGGCCGTGATTACCAGGTCAACAGGAACTTCGCTTACAACAATGTCCACCTTGATCTTTGGCAGCAGTGTCATATCCATTTCAACACCACGATACTTCTGGACGTTGCCGTGCTGCTGACCGCAACCAAGTACGTTTGTTACAGTCATACCGGTTACGCTGATGTCGTTCATTGCGGCCTTGAGTTCATCGAACTTGCTCTGACGTGTAATGATTGTTACCATGTGGAACTTTGCATCAGGCCTTGTTGTTGCCTTTGTAACAGGAACTGCCTTTTCTACCGGGACAGTACCAGGAGCTGATGTTTCACCGCCAAGAACCTGTGGAGCCATGATGAATCCGGCATAGCTTGAATCAATACCGTGCTCAAGCTTGTCAAGACCGATGATTTCTTCCTCACGGCTAGCACGCAGACCATGAATCTTCTTGATCAGGGCAAAGGTGATTATCATGCAGATTACAGTCCATCCGACGATGGAGAATTCACCAAGAGCCTGAACGCCAAGATGCTTTGCACCGCCACCGTAGAAAAGACCGGAATCTACGTTGAACAAACCGTCAGACAAAGTACCCCAGATACCGTTTGCAAGGTGAACTGCAACAGCACCAACCGGATCATCGATGTGGAGCTTAAGGTCAAGGAACTCTACAACCAGAACTACTATGATACCGGCAACGATACCGATTATGCTTGCACCAAGGGCATCTACTGTAGCACAGGTCGGCGTGATGGCAACAAGACCAGCCAAAGATGCGTTCAAGGTCATGGAAACATCTGGCTTACCGTTCTTGATCCATGTGAAGATCATTGTCGTACAGCATGCAATTGCAGGGGCAATTGTCGTTGTGGTAAATACGGCGGCAAGACCACCAACACCTTCAAGCTGAACACAGGCGGCACCGTTGAAACCATACCAGCCGAACCACAGGATGAAAGTTCCCAATGCACCAAGAGTCAGTGAGTGACCTGGAATAGCATGAACCTTTGTTACCTTTCCTGTCTTGTCGCGGTCATACTTACCGATACGCGGGCCAAGGAAGATTGCACCAATCAAAGCGGCTGTACCACCAACAGAGTGGATAGCGGCACCACCGGCAAAGTCAACGAATCCCATCTGGGCAAGCCATCCCTGAGGATTCCATACCCATCCCGCCTCAATCGGATATACCACAGCGGAAATAATCGCAGAGTAAATGCAGTAGGCGCTGAACTTTGTACGTTCTGCCATTGAACCAGATACAATAGTCGCGGCCGTCGCACAGAACACAAGGTTGAACACAAAGCTAGACCAGTCAAGATCTGCAAAATTAGTAAACAGCTGAAGATTTGGTTTGCCTATGAAACCAAAGAAATAATTCTCGCTCATCATCAGACCGAAACCAAGCAACATGAACATCGGTGTTCCGATACAGAAATCCATCAGGTTTTTCATGATGATATTTCCGGCATTTTTTGCTCGTGTAAAACCGGTTTCCACCATTGCAAATCCGCACTGCATAAAAAATACCAAAGCAGCGCCAATCAAAAACCAAACGCTCCAAACTTCACTCATAAGAGTACCTCCATATTTAGTGACTTCCGGGATTTTGCGGCATAACCGCCAGCCAGCCCGAAAATGACACTTACCAAATTAATATAAAAAAACACCATAGATAAAATCCCATGTTCAAGGACATACCTATGGCGTCTTTGCCAAAACAAAAAAAAATGCCACGTTCCATAACCCATCACCATGGAACGCAGCACCTTTGCTAAAATGAGGCCGGCAACACCTGTCTGTCAGAGCATCTATTACCAGATATGTCTGCAAACGGCTTTTGTCCAGACCAAAAAAAAAGCATCGTAGAACCAAATCTACGACGCCCTTGTCATTTGATGTTTAACTTATACCATATCCATAATTTTTTGTCAATAATTTTTATAAAAAAAATTTCACTTTTTAAAAAAATGCATTATAATATAGTATATGAATTTGCGACCGGTTTATCTTGCAGCTTTCTTTTTTTCTCTTATCACGTTGGTTGTATACTATGAGATCAACTCAAATAAAGTGAACAAAAACTATCTCATGATGTTCATGACTACGCTGATCTCCAACTTCGGGTATGCTTCGTCCGTTTATGCAAACACTCTGGAAGGAGCGATGGCCGGTAACCTTATATCTTACGTGGGAAGCATTTTTACGATACTGTTCATGCTGGTCGTTGTAGTCGACATGTGCGGAAAAAGGTTTTTCTTTGCCCTTAGGGTAGCGCTTCTGCTATGTGCGGTTGTAATCAGCGTAGTTGTAGCTTCAACTACAGAGACGAATTTATTCTTCAAGATGTCGGAAATAGGAACACTGTATGGCCTTACGGTAATAAACCATCAGAACGGTCCGTTCATGTTCTTCTACATCGGCTATCTTTCTGTAATCAATATCGCCGCATTTGTGGTCGTGATTCATTCAATCTTTACAAAAAAGAGGGTCTCAAGGCGCACACTTTACATGCTTTTGTCCATGCTGATTTTTGGCACCTTGGCATTCATAATACCGCTTTCCCTGGGAATCGATATCAACTTCATGCCTTACACCTATATCGTCATGGAGGTACTCTTCATTGCATTTTCACTCAGGGTCAACACCTACGACCTTCAGATGAACCTGATAAACGTGTACAAGACTCGGGGCGGTTACGGATACATCGCATTTGACAACAAGGGGCACTTTCTTGGCTGCGATGATTTTGCAATCCAGCTTTTTCCCAAACTCGATTCAATTCCGATTGATTTTTCCATTCCTTCATCCTGCACGGAAATAATTGAAAAGCTGCACTACAAGGACGAAAACTGGAACTGGCACGACCACTGCAACCAGGACTTCAGGATCAGCTGCAACGAAAAATCGGCCATCTGCACTATACATCAGATTGCTGCAAAAGGAAAACCACTGGGATATCTTTTTGAGCTGAGGGATGACACCGAACAGCAGAATTACATAAACGGCATAAACCTTTACAACAAGGAGCTTGCAAAACTCATAGAGGAAAAAACCAAGCAGGTTATCGTAATGCAGGAATCCATCATCAAGGGAATGGCAACGATGGTAGAAAGCCGCGACAACTCTACAGGAGGCCACATCCTCCGCACAAGCGACTGCATCAAGATCATTACCGAAGAACTCCTGAAGCACCCTGAGATAAAACTGTGCACGCCGGCATTCTGCAGTAATCTTGTAAAGGCCGCCCCAATGCATGACCTTGGAAAGATTGCGGTTGAAGATTCAATTTTACGCAAGCCCGGGAAATACACGGACGAAGAATATGGCAAGATGAAAAACCATGCCGCCGAAGGTGCAATAATGGTGGAAAAAGTTCTTGCAGAAATTGATGACGCTGACTTTAAAAACATTGCCATAAACGTAGCCCATTATCATCACGAAAAATGGGATGGCTCAGGCTATCCGGAACACCTAAAGGGAAACGAGATTCCGCTTGAGGCAAGAATCATGGCGCTGGCAGATGTTTTTGACGCCCTGGTAAGCAAGAGATGTTACAAGGAAGCTAAATCCTTTGACGAGGCATTTGAAATAATAAAGAACGACCTTGGCCACCACTTTGACCCAGAGATTGGAAAAATCTTCATACAATGCCGCCCACAGCTCATAGCCTACTACAGTTCCTCCGTGAATGAGCTGTAACAATCAATTCCTTTTGTAAAAACCATACCGCATGACAAAAAAATACCCCGCAGACATCCAGGACATCCACGGGGTGAAGATGGAGGAGAAATTTTTACTTTATCTTACGCTGAACAACAGATCTCCGTAGCTTGGGAATGGCCACAGTTCCTTTGGTGTGATTACCTCAAGCTCGTCTGCGCATGCCCTAAGCTCGTTCATTGCGGCGAACACTTTCTCGCGGTAGAACAATGCAATCTTGCCGGATTCTGTACCGTCGGAAGAAATCTTCTTTGCCTCAAGCACACTCTTTTCCAGCACTTCTGTCTTCTTGTAGATGCATGAAGTGAGTGTTGAAACTTTCTTGAGCATTTCGCTTTCGTATGTCGTGTCACATTCACCGCATGCGGCTTTTTTCAGGCCGATTGTCTCTGCCAGCTTGTTTGCATATTTGCTTGCTGCCGGAAGGATATCCTTCTTTGACATTTCAAGCATTGTCTCTGCCTCGATATTGATGATCTTTGAATAATTTTCGTTGTGAATCTCGTAGCGGCTTGTAAGCTCGACCTTGCTGTATACTCCGAATTTTTCAAAGAGCTTGACGTTCTTTTCATCAAGAATATGCGGCAATGCCTCCGGTGTTGAACGCAGGTTAAGGAGTCCGCGTTTTTCTGCCTCTGCAACCCATGAATCATCGTAACCGTTTCCGTTAAAGATGATGCGCTTGTGTTCCTTGATTGTCTTAAGGATCAAGTCATGGAGCGTGCTGTTGAAGTCTGATGCCTTTTCAAGAATGTCTGCGAACTGGCTCAACTCTTCTGCAACAACGGTGTTCAGGAATACGTTTGCACATGCGATTGATTCGTTTGAACCGAGCATGCGGAACTCGAACTTGTTGCCGGTGAATGCAAATGGTGAAGTTCGGTTGCGGTCTGTTGTATCCTTGTTGAAGTCAGGAAGAACAGTAACACCAATCTGCATTTTTTCTTTTTCGTGCTTGCCGTATGGAACGCCTTTTTCGATGCTGTCCAGGATTGCAGAAAGCTCATCACCAAGGAAGATTGAAATGATTGCTGGCGGTGCCTCGTTTGCTCCAAGACGGTGATCGTTTCCGGCAGATGCAACAGAGATGCGGAGAAGGTCCTGATATTCATCTACTGCCTTGATGATTGCACACAGGAACAAAAGGAACTGTGCGTTCTGGTCTGGTGTGGCACCCGGGTCAAGAAGGTTTTTGCCGGTGTTTGTGCTGATTGACCAGTTGTTGTGTTTGCCGCTTCCGTTTACTCCTGCAAATGGTTTTTCGTGCAACAGACATACCATACCGTGGCGGGCTGCAACTTTCCTCATCATTTCCATTGTAAGCTGGTTGTGGTCACAGGCAAGGTTTGTCGTGCTGAAGATAGGAGCAAGCTCGTGCTGAGCAGGGGCAACCTCGTTATGCTCTGTCTTGGCAAGGATACCAAGCTTCCACAGTTCCTTGTTCAAGTCCTTCATGAATTCCTGAACGCGGGGTTTAATCATACCGAAGTAATGATCTTCAAGTTCCTGTCCCTTTGGAGCCTTTGCACCAAACAATGTGCGGCCTGTGTAGATGAGGTCCTCGCGCTTGTCGTAAACAGATTTGTCTACAAGAAAATATTCCTGTTCAGGACCTACTGTTGTCTTTACGGATGTAACTGCCTCGTTTCCTTCAAAAAGGTGAAGGACACGAACTGCCTGCTTGCTGATTGCCTGCATTGAACGAAGAAGCGGCGTCTTTTTGTCCAGAGCTTCTCCGGTGTATGAACAGAATGCAGTTGGAATGCAGAGGGTTCCGTCCTTGATGAATGCATAAGATGTAGGATCCCATGCAGTATAACCGCGGGCCTCGAATGTAGCACGGATTCCTCCGCTTGGGAAACTTGAGGCATCAGGCTCACCCTGAACAAGCTCTTTGCCGCTGAATTCCATTATGACTTTTCCATCGCTTATCGGCGTGATGAAGCTGTCGTGTTTTTCGGCAGTGATTCCTGTAAGTGGCTGGAACCAGTGTGTAAAATGTGTGGCTCCTTTTTCTACAGCCCAGTCTTTCATTGCATTTGCGACAACTGTGGCAACGGCAGGATCAAGTTTTTCTCCACCGTCAATTGTTTTCATCAACTGCTTGAAAGTTTCTTTTGGCAGCCTGGCTTTCATAACCGTTTCATTAAAAACGTTCTCTCCAAAAATTGGTGTAACTTCGTCCATGATAATCTCCTGTTAAAAACAAAAAGCGCTACACCTATCCCCGGGGCGTCCCCCAGAGAAAAATGCAGCGCCTTTGCCATATTCATTTAAAAACAAAAATGGCCGCAAGAATCCTATTTCCTGCGACCTCTTTGTCATTTACATTTTCTTTATACATCTTTAGAAAAAAAATGTCAAGTGGGAGTTAAAATTTTTTTTTAAGCAAAACTATTCCACTTCTCCTTCTTGCATTGATACATGCCTACTTTACCGAAAGCTCATAGGGCACAGCCTCTACCAGGGAGTTTATCATGAAGTGGATACATGTGTCATCGTATTTTGTTCCTGGATAAACTTCCTCTATCGTTATCCTTACATCCTCTGGTTCCGTTATGAAGCTTATGTCCACACTCTGCGGATGAGGCGTGTCAAGAACATCAAGCACTTTTTCGTTTCCGCTTCTTGTGCCCGTGACCCTTATCTTCTTTATGCGTCCGTTCTGCTTGTACAGGAATGGCCTTTCGTACGAAATGAAGCCGTTCATGATAAGGAGGGTTTTATATACCGTTCCCCATGTGTTTTCCAGCACGAATGATTCGCCTATACCATTTCCGGGAACACCTTCCACCCATGGCGTCTCTGAATCCATATCGCAAAGATTTGTCACCGGATATTCCTTTCCGCCTTTTTCAACAAGATGTGATGACTCTTCTTTGTAGGTTCTCCCTGACAATTCAAGCCAGCGAGGTTCTATAATCATGTAGGAAGAATTAACTCCCTGTGTAATGGCAGCAGCCTGGATTCCCAAATCCCTAGTATTACACACAAGAAAAAGCATCTTGTCATCTGGATTCACATCCTGCCCATGATAAAGATTTGCTTCTAAAAACTCTTTGGGGAAAGGCTTTTCCATTTTAATAAAAGGCATGCCGTCTATATGCGTAAACTGATAGTTAACTTCAAATGGCATTCCATCTTCACCAGAATCTTCTCCAATTCTGTATATTATTTTCCCATCTGATATAGTAATTCCATGAAATGTACAATAAACTTCTGTCCTGTAATAATCATCAATAGAAAACCCCTTTTCCACAAGAGGCATTGGCTCAAGGTTTTCTTTTTCACTTGGAATTACATAGTCAGGATCATCTCTTGTAAAGAAAGAATCAAAGAAGGCAGAGTCCTTGTAAACATAGGCCCCTTTTCTGCCGCCATCGGCATAATCATTGTCATACTCAATAACACACGGTTCTCCTTTGGGAAAGAGATAGTCTATAACCGCCTGCTGCTTCTCTGGAGGACATTCCGATTCTACGAAATCGATCTTACCAACTTCGGGTGGATCAAGGATTATGCGGCGGTTGCTTTTTCCATCATTTCCACAAGAATAATGGCAGACTCCGACTGCAAAGTGATTTTGGAGTCCATAAGGTGGCAAAAGATAATATTTCTTAGTATATTTTAACCCGTCCTCCAAAGCAAAACGTGTTTTTCCATCAGAACTTACCCATCGAGAAGGAAAGCCCACGGGAAAAGTCTTGTATAATGATTCATTTTCATCTGTAACAGACTCGATTTCATTTGTAACAGAGATTGATTTGGATGCCTTTATCTCCTCTGGCTTCTTTTCCTTGCATGATATAAAAAGCAAAACAGCACTAATAAGAAAACCTAGAATAATTTTTTTCATTATGTACTCACCTCTTGTTGTTTGGATGAATTCTTACAGCCTTTAAATCTCTGATGAACCAGACTATAAAACACAAAAACATCGGAAAGTATAGCATTATTCCGAAAGCAGCTAAACCACTGTCACCAATATCATTTAACCCTAAATACAACAGTACAATAGTTTGGAAGGTAAAAAGCAGAAGAAACAGTATGTCAGAGAACAGCTTAATTAACGATACTGTTTTTTCATCAAAAAAGAAGGATGTCACAATGGCAATTAGATATAAGAGTAACATAAAAGGGAAAATTACTGGATTAAAGATCACATCCAACAAAAACAAATCCCTCCCAATCAACGAAAATTCAAAAAAATAAACAAGAGAAATAACCAAGAATCTTACCAAAAACCATACAGATACTTTTTTTGACAACACATCAGCTCCTTTTTTATTTCACATTCTATTTTCTACTTACAACCCAGGTTTTATCTCTTTATTCTTTTATAATTTCTGATATCTTTTACGAGCCAAACAATAAAAAGAATCACCATAGGTAAATATAATATCAGTGAAAAAAATCCGAAGACAGCTTCTCCTTTGTCTGATGACTCACCAATCTCTTTAAGCAGATTTACTATTTCCAATGGGAAAAGAACTAGGAAAATGATATTTGATGAAATTCTTAAAACAGCGCCTTTCCCTTCTGAAACTTTAGTTGATATTATTAAAAGAATAAGATAAAGTATCAAGACAGGAATAAAAACAGGATAATAGAAAAATATTGTACCCAAAGGCCAAATCATACATCTCATGAAATACCATAAAGCGATTATCACAAACCGAAGAAATAAAAGAAAATTTTTATCCGACATACTTCACCTCTTATCCTCCAGTTAGCTACCCTGTATTATGATTTTTGTCACAACATCATTTTCCAATAGATAAGATATTGTCATCATTCCTTCTGCCAATGCATTCCCCTTGTTTAATGAAATACATTCATTCGATTTTGAAAGAACCATACAAGGAGGTTCTTTTTCTGATACGACTTCAAATTTATTTGTCTCATAATTTTTCACTTTAATAATACAATCACTTTCATAAGCTTCCATTATTTTCTCAGCAGAATCTCCAACCTTTATTCCCCGTTTTGTTGAATAACGAGGATCTTCTGTTCCAATTGTAACAAGCACTCCTGTTTTATCAACCCACTGGACAGAGACCCCTTCATTTTCAATGATACACCAGGCAAGCTCTTCAAATCCATCTTTAACATAATTGCTAAATTCATAATCGCTTATATCATACCCTTCGACATTTCTTATATTATGATAGATACAGAAATTTCTTGTTTCATCATGCAGAGAAAATTCCAATGTAAACTTGTCATCATAAAGACTGTCATCCTCATAAATTTTCTCCTGCCTGTCTAATCTTTCTTTAACCTGCTTCATATATTCCGTTTGTTTAAGAGGATGCCAGTCCTTATATAGAAATGTTCGATCCAAGTCGGGATAGACATCTTCTTCCGTCGGATTGAGTTTTGGTTTTATTTCTTTTTCTATAACTGGTGCAGGGATTTCTATTTCTTCGTTTATAAGTGCTGATTGTGATGTCTCAGCAACTTCCGGATCATTTGGCATCTCTTTGTCAGGATTGTTCTTATTACAAGAAACAATCATAAAGAAAACCAGATAGAAGATAGAAAATATTATTTTATTTTTCCTCATATTGCACCCTCATCTGTTTTATCCTAAAACTTATAGCCGATGAAGAGGGCCTTTAAATCCGCCTTACCCGTAATGCCCAGCACGGAATAGATGTGGGCCAGGTCCTTTTTAATGGCGCTTTCGCTTACGTTGTGGTTGATTGCCAGGGCCTTGATTGTGGTGTTGTTCAAGACGATTTCCTTTATGCAGTCTTTCTGGCGGTCTGAAAGCTTGTAATCGTCCAGGGAAACCGCACCCGATTCCTTTTTGTCGTAGGCATGGCGGAACAAAAGGTTAAGGCAGCCGATTGTACATACGGAAAAGAGTGTGATTCCGACATATTCAAAAAACGATTTTGCCCCGTACGGAATTACAAGGGCCAGCTTGATGATTTCGATTGCAAGGTAGATTATGACCCGAAGCCGGGATGAAATCCTGTTTTCAAAAAGAAGGATTACCATAAGGATTGAAGAGACAAACAGTGCCGTGTAGATTCTTCCGGTATAGAGGTTTGAGAAAACAAGAACTTCAAGTCCGATGTAATAGAACAGATGGTTCCTGTGCATAAAGAAAGTGAGGATGAACATTACAAGCGCAATTCCGTATGCAAGGTATGAAACAAGGCTTGAAAACGGCATGATGCTCTGCTCATAGGAAAAACCGGTAAAATAATTCAGGAACAGCATGGTCAGAATGTAAACGCAGCCGATTATCGCCATGAGACGGAATGGTTTGTCCAAAATCTTTTTCACATCTTTCTCCTACATCAGCAGTTACGGGATATCCAAAAAGAAGAATTGGTCATTGCCGGACATGATCCGGCAATCTATAAAACAACACTGTAGATTATCGGATCAAGTCCGATAATGACTAAATCTTACCTGATATTAACAGTTTTCCAACTTATTGGACATCACGATATCATATCATATTTCCTAGTTTAATTGAAGTAATCATAGATTGCATTGTAGATTGAATCCTCACCGTTTATCAAGTCATCGAAATTTTCCTGAACCTCAATGTCGGGCATGGTTCCTCGATATGGGTCATCACTTCTGGTCTTGATTTGCTCAAGATTGTCCTCCCAAATGGGGAAAATGAAAATACAATTCAATTTTGTTAATTCATAATTAAATCCATTTGTATAATTGAACACAGATTCTCCGGTCTCTCCTCCAAATATCTTTACATCAGGAAACAGTTCCATACAAAGATTCAAAAACCAGCAGCCCGCAGAATAGGTTCGGCCTGTAATAATGACTGCAATATTGTATTTTAAAAGTTCATCCAGGTTTTCTTTAAAGAGCTTTCTAAACTCATCAATGACATATCCATTTCCCCCCGGATTATAACGCACATCAAAAACTATCGTGTCATAGGAATTGGTGTGAAGCTCATTCATCATGTCGGAAACAAGCTGACTCAACGGATAGTTTTCTTCAAACTCAGTTTTATTAAACGGAATGTAAACAGTCTTTTTCTCTGGCACGGCTTTTACAGAATAATATCCATGATCCCTCATATAATTCCATACATTGTCCGCTTCTGGAGCCAGTCTTTCAAACTTCGTCTTTCTTGTATCAATAAGTTTAAAGGCCTTTTTTACCACAGTTCCATCCGGAGACTGCAAGGTAAAACTGATTTTATCATGATTCAAAAGACCCGCAAATTTCAGATGGTAATAATATAAAGGATATTCCAGCAAATAGTTTTTGCCACTTTCGGTTTCATAGGGCATATATTGGGAAAGTTTATCCAGTGCTTCTTTTACGGGAAGTCCGTTTATTTCTGTTATTTTCCAGCCCAAATACTTGCTGTATTTTTTTGCGGCAGTTGAAATGTGATATCCATCCCCAAAGAGCAAGGCAGCAAATGGAGCGGCAAGGTAATCCTCTTTTTCTTCCTGCTTGGCATTCAACCCCAGATGAGCTACATGATAACCACTTTGAATTTTCTTAATCCGGTAAATTGCTTCCATTCGGTCTACTTTTCCGTCAAGAATATCCTGCTTTAATTCTTCAAACGGTGCCGGATCATATAAAAATCTCATTGAAGAATAGGAAGACATGTCAGACTGAATGCGCAAAACATCATAATACCAGTCCGGCGTGCCAACCTCTTCCTCTTGTTTTTTACAGGAGGCCGCCATGATAGACAGCACCATTGAAACAACTGCTATAATCCGTAATCTTTTCATAATAACCTCCTGTAGTGTAGATTGCCGGATCAAGTCCGGCAATGACATTATTTCTTTGCGATTTCTGAGATGCTTGTTACGACACCTGCAAGATTCTGTAAGTCAGACGGAACGATAATCTTTGTTGCCTGACCGTTGGCTGCCTTTTCAAATGCTTCCAGGCTGCGGAGCTTGAGAACTGCACTGTCCATTCCGGCTTCCTTGAGCATCTTGAGACCTTCTGCCTTTGCCTGCTGAACCTCGCGGATTGCCTCTGCCTCACCTTTTGCCTTCTGGATTGCTGATTCCTTCTGTGCCTCTGCCTGAAGAATCATTGCCTGCTTTTCTCCTTCTGCCTCAAGAATTGCTGACTGCTTGTGTCCTTCTGCAATAAGAATCTGCTCACGGCGCTCACGTTCTGCCTTCATCTGCTTTTCCATTGCCTCGCGGATTGCCTGTGGCGGCTCAATGTTCTTTACTTCCACACGGTTTACCTTGATTCCCCACGGGTCGGTTGCCTCGTCAAGGATTGCGCGCATCTTTGTGTTGATTACGTCACGGCTTGTAAGGGATTCGTCAAGTTCAAGCTCACCGATGATGTTACGGAGTGTTGTGGCAGACAGGTTCTCCAGGGCGCTGATTGGTTTTTCAACACCATAGGTATAGAGTTTTGGATCTGTAATCTGGAAATAGACGACGGTATCAATCATCATGGTTACGTTGTCTTTTGTGATTACAGGCTGCGGCGGGAAATCGAAAACCTTTTCCTTGAGGGAGACCTTTTTGGCGATGCGGTCGATAAGCGGCATCTTTACATGAAGGCCTACGTTCCAGGTTGAATGATATGCTCCAAGACGTTCAAGTACATAAGCGTTTGACTGTGGAACAATCCTGATGTTTGTAATGATCAGAACCAAAAACAAAACAATAATGGCAATAATTACGTAAATCATCATATACTATATCTCCTTTACATAAGCCGTAACACCGGCAATTTCTTCTACAATGCACTTGCTGCCTTCTTCCAGAGACGCTTCCCCTTTTGTGGCTGCAGTCCATTCCATACCATTGATTTTTATTGAACCTTTATCCAGCGAAGTGATTTTTTTCGTCACAACCGCTACCTGTCCGATTACCCGCTCGTAGTTCGTTGCAATCTTCTTTTGGTTCAGCTTTTTCTTTACAAATGGCCTCGTAAAGATGAGCAGAACCAGCGCAAGCACAACAAAGATGAACAGCTGGACGGAAAACGGAATTGGCGTGAATGCAAGGAAAACCATCACAAACGCACTGATTCCAAACCAAATGGTAGTAAGCGAGAGGGTAAGCGATTCAATTATCACGCAGATGATCGTGACCGCCACCCAAACCCACGGGATATTATTCTTTAGCACAGAAATAATACCATCCATAAGCCTTACCTCCAACTCAAACTCTAAAACGGATTTCCTCCGCTTCAAGTCCAATATACGGCAAGATGCCCATGGGCGCAAGAGTATCTTTGGTTACTTTTGGGGTGACTTTTGTTACCGTGGGGGAAATGAACCTTCCCCGCTCATTTCCCCATCATTACATCATTGTGGCCATATAAACCGGAAGATAGATTATGCCATCCGCTTCCTTTAGATCCAATGTATGCAGAACACAACAGGCATCTACAAATTCTGCATATTTTGCCTTAAACTTTTTCAGGGAAGAAATCGTGTACCGCTTTGCAGATTTTACTTCGATTCCCTGAATGTTGTGCCGGGACGTAATCTTGTTTTTTGTAATCAGAAAATCTATTTCCATTCTGGAAGAAGAGTCCTCGTTGTCAGCCTTTGAAAAAAAATAAAGCTTATGACCGTTTGCAACAAGCATTTGGGCAACGATGTTTTCAAAAATCATTCCTTCGTTTAATTCAAGTTTTCCGAAAAGCAGTTTTTTGTAAATTTCCTCACTAACAAGTCCGTTTTCATCAAACGCATGGCTTATTAAAAGTCCTGTGTCTGCCATGTAACATTTTAATGTAGTTCGCGTCATATTCAGCTTTAGGGCAACATTCGGTTCGTCTGCATTATAACAGACATTCACGATTCTTGAATCTTTTAGCCACATGAACGCATCATCATAATCGCGCATTCTGGCATTTTTTTTAAGGGAACTAAGCTTGAACTTTTTTTCGTGCTTTGAAAGCTGGGCTGGAATCTCATCAAAGATAGCTTCGGCTTTCAGTTCAGATCCTTTTGCATGCTTTTGAATGTCGTTACGGTAAAGTTCCAGAATCTCTCGCTTAATCTGGTCAACCCTTTCAAAGTTTTTAGATGCCACATACTCCTTTACGGCCTGTGGCATTCCCCCGACAATCAGATAAAGACGGAACAAATCCATCGCCTTTCTGTGCAAAGCCTGTCCCAGGGGAACTCTCTTTTCAAAACAATCTTTTATAAAAGGAAACAATGTGTCATTCCCGATTGCTAGAAGAAATTCCTCAAAATCCATCGGGTTCAATCTCAAATGCCGCTCTTCCGATGGGATCAGAATGTCCTGCGTGTTTTTTTTAATGGAAAGAAGAGAACCTGTTTCAATAAAATCATAACGGCCATCCGCAATAAGATATTTTATTGCAGCCCTTGCCCTTGGAAAAAACTGGACCTCATCAAAAATAAAAAGTGTGTTTCGCTCATGCAACGTTACCGAATAATAGGCAGAAAGTCGCATAAAAAGCGTATCTAAATCGGAAAGGTATTTTTCAAAAAGTTCTTTCACTTCATCAGGTGCCGTAAAAAAGTCTATGAGGATATATGACTCGTATTCATTTTTTGCGAATTCCTGTGCAAGGTAGCTTTTCCCAACACGGCGGGCACCATCAATCATAATGGCACAGCTCCCTTTTTCCTCATTCTTCCACTGCAAAAGATTCTGATACGCTTTCCGGTACATAGTTTACACCTTTTTGAGGTTAAAATTTGTCAAATTTTACACCTTTTTGACTTTATTATCGGTTAAAATATACACCTTTTTGAGATTATTGACAAGAACAAAAGTTGTATTGTCCCTATTGTTTTTCAATCTCCGCAATCAGCTTATCAAACTCATCCTTGCCTGAAAAGGAATCTTTCTTAAAGAATATGTACCTGGCGTTTGTAAATTCCAGAATGTAGAATTTGTCGTCTTCAATGTTACTAAGATAATCTTTTTTCAGATATCGGGTTGATGAACCCAGCTCATCTAGTTGAACATAATCATCTTCAATAACAGCAACGCTTTCACACTTGTCTATAGAAATGTCATATTTCTTTTCTATAACCTCAAGATTATTTCTGATGCTTTTTCGAACGCGGTATTCATCTATCCTTTTTTCAAAAATCAAAAAGCCAAGATCAACAAAAACATAGATAAGACCGAAAACTATACCGGCGTGGGCTAACGCATCGTTATAACCTCGAAAAAGCAAAAGAAATGAAATGGCAGCAAGTATAATTCCCATTACAATGCGTCTGATATAAATCCTACGGATTTTACGCTGCCGGTCCTGCATTATTCCGGAAAGATACATCATTTTCAATTCGGTTTCAATCTTTTCATCTTTTGTAAGAACTTCTTTTATTGTCATTTAATTACTCCACAAATCGAAAAAAAACGGGAACATCAGCTGCTGTTTACTACCGACGTTCCCGTGTTGTTGTTTAAACCAAGACTAAAGCGGCTTTAGTTTTTGGCTCCATCTTTTCCGGTTGAATTGGCGAGCTTGGCACCGATAAAGCTGTTCAGGAGGTTCTTGGGGTCAATTCCAAGGCTCTGGCCCAGGGCTTCTGAAATCTGGGTTACGTTCTTCATGATGTCGCCCTGAAGCTGTGATGAATCTCCTCCATACATGTAAATCTTGTCAACATTGGAATATGCGTTTCCTGCTGCCTCGGCAATTTTCGGGAGCTGTTCAAAGTAAAGCTTGAGTGCCTGGAGCTGCATGTCCTGTTTTGCGGCGTCACCGTACTTTGCCATGGCTTCTGCCTTTTTGTTAAGACCTTCTGCCTCTGCCTCAAGTTTTGCCTTGATTGCGGCGGCTTCGGCTTCTCCCTGTGCCTGGGTTGCCTCTGCAAGGGCCTTTTTACCGGCTGCCTCGTTCTCCATTGCCTGTTTTTCCGCTTCTGCCTGCCTTAGTTTTGTATATGCGTCTGCGTCGGCCTGCTTTTGAATCTCAAATGCATCTGCCTCTGCCTTCTTCTGCCTGCGGTAAAGGTCTGCGTCGGCCTGCTGCTGTGCGGCGTATTTGTCGGCTTCCGCTGTCTTCTTAACTTCCGCTTCAAGAGCCTTTTCCTTAATGGAAACGATCTTTTCCTTAAGTTCAATCTCCTTGTCCTGGCGGGCGATGTTCGCTTCGACTTCCTTTACTTCCTTGTCCTTGCGCTGTACCTCGGCTTCGATTGCCATGGCGGCATCTGCTTTTGCGGCTTCGGTGTCTGCCCTGGCCTTAAGGGAGGCCTTCTTGAGTGCAAGCTCATTCTGCTTTTGGGCAATCTCCAGTTCTGCGGCAACCCATGCGTCGTTGGCATCCTTGTCTGCCTGTGCCTGGGCGATTTTTACTTCTGCTTCTGCGGCGGCCTTTGCTTTGGCGGCATCCTTTGAAATGGAAACGGTGTTCTCAATACCAAGGTTGTTGATTACGCCATTGTCATCTTTAAAGTTCTGGATGTTGAACGTGGTAAGTTCAAGACCAAGATCCATCAGGTTGGGCTTTACGTTTTCCGCAACCTTTTCGGCAAGAACCTTTTTGTCTCCCTGAATCAAATCCTTGAGCTTTATCTGAGAGATGATTTCGCGGATGTTACCTTCAAGAACAGGTGTTACAACTGCGGCAATATCCTCTGTCGTGTATCCGATGAATTTGGCGGCGGCCTTCTTCATGATTTCGGGTTCCTGCGAGATTGCAATGTTGGCAACCGCATCTACCTTGATGTTGATGGCATCCTGCGTAGGAATTGAATCCTTGGATACAAAATCCACCTGAATGTTTTCCAGCGTCATATAGTCAATGCGCTGCAGGAAAGGAATTACGAAAATTGCCTTACCAGTTACCGTCTTGTTTCCAAACGGACCTACACGAATTCCAATCCTGTTTTTGGGTACCTTGCGATAAGAACAGAAAAAGAAAATCAAAACAAATACAGCTGCTGCAATAATCAAATATAACTGCATGAGATGCCTCCACTTTTGTTATTTTAAAAACAGTATAACACCCAGATAATGATATTTCAATAGTCCTACAGGCTCCGTCACTATAACCATGAAAAAAGCCTGCTGAGCAAGCGCCAGAACAACGCACGGATAAGATGACGCGCTATAAAGACGATGGCGATGCCAAGACATGCGCCCCTTACCGACTTGAGCACGAAATAACCGATTGCGGCCCCAAGAGGAAGGAAGATGAAACCCGTCCTGAATGCAACCGAACGGAAAAACAGCTGGATTACAAACAGGCCAAGGCTGATTCCCGTCAGAATGTAAAGCGCCATGTCCCAATGGAAATTGTAGGCAACAATTGCAGCAACCGAAATCGACATGAAGAAAACATAATTCAATGACATAAGGCAACCAAAGGCGTTCCCTATCGTTTCTTCCGTTTTATCCGTTGCCCTTGCCACTTCATCAAGCGCAGGATTACGGCTGTCCTTGTCTATCCTTGAGCCGCACTCAGGGCACACAAGAGAATCCAGATCCTTCATGCTCTTTATGGTAAAATCAAAATCCTTACGGCAGTTCGTGCAATATTTTATCAACTCTTCCAGCCCCTTGTTAAAGATAAGGAAAGTTTACCACAATATCAGCTAAAAGGCAAATCTCCCGTGTTTCCGAATTGAATCAAATCCTCGGTGATTGTGGAGCCTGATGCAAAAACCGATGCCCTTGTGATTACGTTCTTAAGTTCCCTGATGTTGCCCGGCCAGTTGTAGGAGCACAGCTTGTCCACCGCAAGCGAGTCGATTTTCTTGTTGCATGCTCCGGCAAACAGGACGGCCAGCCCCGGAATGTCCTGCTTGTGTGCGCGTAATGGAGGCACTTCTATCGTGAACATGTTTATCCTGTAAAAAAGGTCCTGACGGAATTTACCTTTCCTGACCAGATCTGTGAGCTTTGCGTTTGTTGCGAAAATAAGCCTTGTGTTGAATTTCTGATCCTGAATTGAACCGACACGCCTGCAGTTTCCCGTCTCTATCACACGGAGCAGCTTTGCCTGAAGGCTCACGTCCAGATCCGCTATCTCGTCCAGAAAAAGGGTTCCGTTATTTGCCTGCTCAAACAAACCGGAATTATCTGTTGCACCGGTAAACGCACCCTTATTCGTTCCAAATAAAGTGCTTTCAAGGAATTCCTTATGAATCTCCGCCATGTTCAGATGTATCAGGGGAGATTTTTTGCGCTGTGACATTTGATGAATATAATTCGCCGCCCAGGATTTTCCTACACCCGACTCACCCAAGAGCAAAACCGGCACATCACACGAAGCCGCCTTTGCAATCTCCGCAAGGAACTCGCACGTTTCCCGGAACCTTTCGTCTGCCCTGCGCAAATCCGACGGGACATCCAGCGAAACATGAGTCGAAATCAACAGCGACAAGAGGTTCTTTCCGTCACAGACAGAAATGAACTTTGCCTTTGGACAATTTAATTTTACAAAACAAGAAGGATTTTTTCCGGCATAAACAAATATCAGCCGTGTTCCATACTTTTCCTGAACAAGAGAATACAGACCCAAACGAGTAATATCGTCGAAATCATCAAGCCCAGCAAGAACAGCAACAACATTTTGATTTTCAAGTTCAGTCTGAATTGTATGCAAATCCACCTTGCCCAATTCAAATTCAAATCCTAACTGACTGTGGCACCAGGACTCCAGTTCCACAGACGAGAATAGAGTTAAAATTTTATTGACCTTCACTTAAAACTTTATGAACTTAATCCTTTTTAAACAGCCTGTACCAAAGCAAAAGAATCTTATACTTAATATACGGAAATACTAGGAAAACCTTTAACGGATTATGTGATATTTCAGTCCAGATTTCTTTTCCCTTGTCGAATGTTTTTTCGGGAACACGGGTCTTGCGGTCACCAAAGATGCCGATTACATCACGTGAATACAGGAATATGCTTGATGAAAATGAATTGCGCCTGTTGTATGCCCAGCAGTCCTTTTCCCTTATGCCCTCGCTTACAAGAACAAGGGAAGGTGAAGCCTTGTAGATTGCCTGAACGATGTCGCCTTCAACAGACTTTGGATAATAGCCCACATAACGTCCCACTATCTGCAGTGTCTTGAACGTGCTGCGGACATTTTTTTCTGCGGCCATGAGCGTCTTTTTCCTTCCGCCCAAAAGGTAAAGTGACTTAAGGTGAGACTCAAGTATGCTGAGTATGTTGATTATCGCCGTGAACGGATTGTAGCGTACGGGAACCTGTGTCTTAAGGAATCTGGCTCCCTTAAGGATGCTCTTTGATATCGGTAAAATCAAGTCGGCATTCTGGATGCACTGATAATAATCCTTCTTTCTTCTTGCACGGAGCAAATCCCATACAGACAAAAATACAATCTGCTTGGTACCCGGTTTTGCAATCAAGTCAAGGATTACTTCTTCCAGATTCTGTTCCTCTACTAAATCAACAGGAATATCAAGCACTTTTATTCTTTGAACTTCCATAATTCTTTCTCCACAAGAGCGTTCTGTAAAACCGCCGTTCCGTAAACAGCCGCCGTCTCACAACGCAGTATATTTGTAGCAAAGTGAACGGGAACTATCCCCCTACCCTGCATGTATTCAATTTCGTCCGATGCAATGCCGCCTTCCGCACCGACAAACAAGGCCGCCTTATCTTTTCCTTCCATGGCACCTACCGCATCGCCAAGAGTTTTTGTTCCCCCGGTCTGCTCATACAGCACGATGCCATAAAGGTTTTCTTCCGCCATCATGTCCACGGCAGCCTTTAGGTCAACACAGGGGAGCACTTTGGTTTGCACCGCGGATCCGCTTTGTTCCCTGGCCTCGCTTATGATTCTGGACCAACGGTCATCTGCCTTTTTCCTGGCGGACTCTACTGCCCCCCGCTGACAGAATTTTCCTTCCACCGGCACAATGAACGACACGCCGCACTCGGTTGCCTGACGAATTATTATATCCATCTTAGGAGGCTTGGCCACAAACTGAAAAAGCCAAATCTCCGGAAGCTGAACCGTATTTTTTTTGCCATCAGGATCAGAAGAGACGATATCCCCCGCCACCTGAAGCAGGACAGTTTTCTTTGAGCCGTCCACCCGGGCAACAGTCATCGGCTGAAGGACTCCGCTTTGTGGAAGCCTTGCATAAACCATGTCGCCCGCCTTTACACGCAGAACTTCCGCAAGGTGATGTGCCTTATTTCCCTTGACAAGAATGCAGCCGTCACCATCCGGTTCAAGCTCCGAAAGAAACTGCCTCATAGACTATTTGCCGCTTTCCTTTGCAGCCTTTTCATTTGACGCCTTTTCTTTTTCAGCCTCTGCCTCAAGTTCCTTAAGGGTCTTGGTATTCTTCATCAGTTTTGAAAAATCTTCTTCCTTAAGAATCCTGAGCGCCTCGTTCAGCTGAATGTCATAGTCAAGATCATAAAGGCGTGCCGGTTGGGTGCGGTCATACTCATTGCGGATGAGTTTGCGGATTACACGCTTGTCAAACGGATACTTCTTGTAAAGTTCCTCCGCATAAGAGCTTATGTCTTTTTCGGTCATGTTCGGATGGTTTTCCACGTAAGGGGCAATGACGTCAGCCTTCATCAATTCCGCATAGGCCTTTTCCTCATCTTCCGTGAACTCCTCGTATGAAACCTGTTTGTCCGGCTTAATTCCAACCTTGTCGATATTCGTGTCGCTTGGTGAATAGTACCTTGCAACCGTAATCTTAAATCCGTCTTCGCTTACAAGATTGCTCGGAATCTGAACGCTTCCCTTTCCGTAAGTCTTCTCACCCACGAGGTATGCTTTCTTCGTGTCCTTTAACGCACCGCTCAAAATCTCTGAGGCAGATGCAGTGGCACCGTTGATCAGCACTATGGTCGGTATGTCCTTGACCGTGGTCTTGCTCTTTTTTGCAAAGTAAACCGCATTCTCATATGAAAGCCGGCTCTTTGTGGAAACGATGACTCCCTTGTCTATGAACTTGTCCGCTATGTCAACTGCCGCTGTCAAAAGGCCTCCGCCGTTGTTGCGCAGGTCTATTACAAGGGCCTTGTATCCTGACTTTGTTAAGCTGTCGATTGCTTCCTGGAAACGTTTTGCCGTAGTGCTTGAAAATTCCGTTACCCTTATGTATCCGGTTGTTCCGATCATGCCGTATTTTACCGTTGGATTTTCGATTATGGCACGAACCAGCTCCACCTCAAATTCCATGGTTTTTCCACGGCGGATCTTTACCTTTACCTTGGTTCCCACAACACCCCTAAGGCGGTCAAGAACTTCGTTCATGGTAATGGAAGCGGTATCAACTCCGTCTATCTCGACGATAAGGTCACCCGCACGGATTCCTGCCATCGCTCCCGGAGAATTGTCTATAGGCTGGGACACCTCCACATAGGCCGGTTTTTCCGGAGTACTTTCCGTAGGCTTGGTTATAGAAAGTCCGACTCCACCAAACGAACCGACTGTTGTATCCTGCAGGCTTCTCCATTCATCCTTGGGCATATAGACTGAATACGGATCATTCAATGCCTGGAGCATACCCTTTATCGCGCCCTGATACAAAACCTCCGGATCAACTTCCTCGACATAGTTATCCTGAATGTAATAGAACAGGGAATTGATTATGTCAGAGTACAGCTTTTCCTTCTCTGCATTAGGCCGGGCTGTTGCAGACGGTGACTGAGCAAAACACTGAGACGTTGCTATCGTCAAAAGAAAAATCAAGATCTCAGAGACAACAGTATGTTTTAGTGACTTAGAAAAAATTTTATTCATTCTTTTATTTTACGTTGTTTTTTATCTCTATGCAAGGGTTGGTTTTAGTTGTATAATGAAAAATATGCAGATTATACCAATTGCCAGCGGAAAAGGTGGCGTGGGAAAAAGTCTTCTCAGTGCGAACCTTGCTATCGCTTTAGGACAAGCAGGAAAGAAAGTTCTTCTTGCAGATTTAGATTTAGGTGCCTCTAATTTACATCTGGTCATCGGTCAGACTGCCCCCAAAACCGGCATTGGCACATATTTAACGGGTCAGACACCTTTTCAGGACACAATCCAGCCCACAGACTACGAGAACGTATGGTTCATAGCCGGCGATTCCGAGATTCCAGGGCTGACCTCACTGCGTGCAAGCAAGAAAAACGAACTTATACGTCAGTTTCTGGCCCAAGACTATGATTACCTCATCCTTGACCTTGGAGCGGGCTCCCACCTGACGATTCTTGACATGTTCCTGCTTTCTCCACAGGGAATCATCGTAAGCGCCCCAACCGTAACTGCAACACTCAACGGATACCTTTTCCTCAAGAACCTTGTCTTCCGCATGATGTACAATACCTTCAAGAACGGTACTCCGGCCCACAGCTATCTGGAAACCCTCAAAAAGGACTCATCATCCCTGCAGAGGCTCTACATCCCAAGGCTGGTGGATGCGCTGGAGAAGGTTGACCCGGAAAACACGGCACTTTTCCGCTCCAGAATGGCAGAATTCCACCCGCGTCTTGTGCTGAACATGATAGATGACCCGAAAGACGCCGACAGGGCAAACAAAATACGCCGCTCATGTGCGGAATTCCTTGGCCTTAACCTTGAGCATCTTGGCGTAATGTACCGCGACACCCTTCAGGACAAGGCACTGGCCTCAAGGCTGCCCATAATCATCTACAAGCCCCAATCCCTCGTATCCCAGGGAATATACCGCATAGCCGAGAAAATCCTTCATTCAGAGACAATCACCTTTGACAAGGATTATGACATCACCCAGGCCAGCGAAACCTCGTTCCAGATTGCAACAGAAGAGGCGGGAGAGGATTTTACCCAAAAGATGGCCTATGTTCAGGAGCTTATGGGAAGCGGAACCTTTACCCCGGGAGAACTTGCAGAGACAATCAAGCAGCAGCAGTATGAGATTACCCAGCTTAAAACCGAAAACCTTTTCTTAAAGAAAAAGCTGGTGGAAGCCGCAAGACAGGGTTTCAAGATTTGAATTGAGATAAAAAAATAGAAGGAATAAAAATGAACGGTTTACTTTATATTGAATATCCCAAATGGATTCATCCGGAGCTGTTTCCTGGTGTTCCAGTGCTGGGACTTATACGCTGGTACGGGCTCATGTACATCTTTGCATTTGCCACGGCCTTCTTAATCCTGAAAAAACAATATAAAAACGGCGAGCTGGACACTCCTGACAGGAAAACCTCAGAGGACGATGTCTTCAGCTTTATAGCATGGGGCATAGTAGGACTCATACTTGGCGCAAGGATTTTCTCCACACTGGTCTACGACACAAGCGGACTTTACTGGAAAAAACCCTGGCTCATCTTCTGGCCATTTGACCCGAATACAAAGCAGTTTACGGGCCTTGCAGGCATGAGTTACCACGGAGGCTTCATAGGAGGCCTTCTTGCCATGATAATCTGGTGCCGTGTCCACAAGAGGCCCATGTGGAAATGGATAGATGCCATGGGTGTCGCAATTCCCCTGGGATTCACATTCGGACGCATAGGAAACTTCATGAACGGCGAGCTCTACGGACGCATCACGACAATGCCTTGGGGCATGATTTTCCCGAATTCAGAAAGATTCTCCTCAAGTTTGGACTGGGTTCAGGAGATTATGACAAAGGTCGGCATGGACATTTCATCCGCTGAGCCACTTGTATACCTTCCGCGACATCCAAGCCAGCTTTATGAGGCCCTGTTTGAGGGAATAGTCCTGTGGGTCATCCTCTGGAACCTGCGCAAGATCAAGCCTTTTGACGGATTTATCGCCTCCTGCTATTCCATCGGCTACGGCATTTTCCGCTTTGTAATCGAATATTTCCGCGAACCAGATGCAGACTTGGGCTTCAGGATCTCCATGGGTGGCGGCAACGAGCAGATTGCACTCAACACCTCCCTCCTGAACATAAGCACCGGACAGATTTTCTGCTTTGTAATGATACTCGCCGGCCTTGTGATGATGTTCCTGACCTGGAGGCTAAGCAAAAAACAAAAGAACGGCCAGATTCAAAAACAATGATGTCAATGTCCCGTAAGCAATGCGGGCATGAATCGGGACTTTATTTTTTGAATTACTTGATATATAATTATTTATGGAGGATTTTATGAAGAAACTATTGATTGCCGCTGCAATGGTCGCACTTACCGGCCTAGCCTTTGCATTTGACACCGAGGATTTTACCCTTTCCGGTTCTCTTTCTAAATACACCCGCACAGATTACACAATCGTAAGCAAATTCGGCACCACATACCGCTCTGCATCCGTAAAATACGTGCATAACTTTGACACCCTTGGGCGTGAAACCGAATGCTTGGGATATAACTCCAAAGACGCATTGGTCGACAAAATCACATACAGCTATAATTCAGCAGGAAAACTTGAGGGATCTTTATTCGCAAACGCCGAGGGAAAGAAACTCTGGAGCACAAAAGTTGAATACGACGCATCAGGCCGCATAAGCTCAGAATCTGAATTTGACCAGGAAGACAAGCTTGCCGGAAAAACCATATTTGAGTACAACGACAAGGATGTTGCCAAGGGAAAAGACACCAAGGTAACGGAATCCTACTACGACGGCGACGGAAAACTCCTGACACGCACCATCTCCACCAGGGACAAGCAGGGAAAGGTCACGGAATCATGCCGCTATTACGGTGACGGAAGCCTGGATCAAAAGGATCTCTACACCTACCAGGACAACAAGCTCACCCAGATTGAATATGTGGAAAGCGACGGAAAAACCCATTCACGCCATGTTTACCGCTATGATACCAAGGGGTTCCTCTCAGAAATTCAGGTTTACAACTCTAACAATGTATTGTATCAGAGGGAAATCTACAAGCCAGACGCTCAGGGAAACCCGACTACAATCAGCGTTTACGCAGTTTCCGAGAAATTCGGCGGCACAGTATCTGAATTGCAGACTCAGTCCGGATTTACATACACATACCGCTAAAAAACAGCAGTTTCAGCCTTGAACAAGCATGGGCATCCCTGAAAATTCACTGTAAAAAGAGATTTTGGGGATGCCCTATTTAGATTCAACTTTTTTTCTCCGATATAAGAAAACGAGGTAGATATGAAATCAATAGGAATTAAGCTTGCAGATGGTTCCTTTTATCCTATTATCAGGGAAGGCAGCGAAGAAACTAAAACTCTGGATGTAACAACCGTAAAAGACAACCAGACCACCGTACAGATTGATTTATACAGCTCGGAATCCGACAGCATGGCTGATGCCCAGTATGTAGACAGCCTTGAAATCACACATTTAAATCCTCACCCCAACGGAGAGCCCAACCTTCATCTTGAGGTAAGCCTGGACAAGGACAACAAGCTGCGTGCAAACGTCATTGACCCGGAAACAGGCCTTTCAAGCACCACAAAAGTAACGCTTGTCTCACGCACAGAGGCAGAACGCAATAATCCCGCCAATTTTTCCATTGGAGACCAGGACACCGTCTCTCAGATGGCGGACACCACAAATAAAGAAGACTTTAATTTTGACAACCTTTCAAGCTCCGACAATCCGCTTGAGGCACAGGTTTCAGATGAATTTGTAAGCGACGACCAGGTTTTTGCCCCGGACAACATGATGGCAGACAAACCCGTAACCGACGACGACCTCTTCATCTCACCGACATTCCCGGAAGCCGATGAACCCAAGGCCAACATCAGCGGAGATGAAATCAAGGACATAGATGACATTATCGTGGACAACGACGGAACAAAATTCTCGTTTACCGAAGAACCAGCTCCGGAAAACACGGATGACATTGAGGTAGAGGAACCGTTTGAGGGAATCACCGCAGACAATTTCGTAACGATAGAGGGAACAACCGGAGAAAACGGATTTGAACTCCCGGAAGACATAGACACAATCATGCCGCCGGATACGTCAGCTCAGGAGGCCCCAACAGAGGAAACAGTTTCCGATGATGACATTGCCCCCACCTCAATTACAGATGATTTCCCGGAAGATGAGGAAAGCGAGGGTGCATTCGACCTTGATGCAGACAATTTCCTTACCATCGACGGCAGCGAGCACACAGGCGAAAACGGATTTGAAGTTCCCCCTGAACTGATAAGCTCAGACCTTTATGATGACCCGGCAAACCCACCAAAAGAAGACATCTCTGAAGCACTTTCTGATGTAGACAGCGATATCAAAACCGAGGAAAGCAAGGATGAGACAAACTACGACCTTCCTGATTTTGACGACATAGAGACGGACACCTCAAACGTTACCATAGAGGCCGCAGTTCCACCTGTAGACGTTGACATCCAGGAGGAAACACCGGAAGACAACGAGCAGACAATAGCAGAAGAGGCGGCAGCGTTTGACATTGATGCCCCGCGAGAAACCATAGAACCGACAGTTCATCAGACCAACCTTACAGAAGATCTCCCGGACTTTGGGGAAGTTGACCTGACCACATCCGATGATGATATAGATCTTCCTGATTTTGATGATTTGCCGGAAACCCCACAGAGTACAAGGGATGCCATAAGGAGTGAGCTTCCTGATTTTGAAAGCCCATGGCAGACATCGACGGAGCCTGTAACCAGATCTTCTTCAATTCCTAACTTTGAGCTTCCCGATTTTGACGATTCACCGGCATTAAATGATGATTCATTCCCGATTTCATCCAGCACAAACGATGACAGTGCATTTGGTGATGACTTCTTTGATGATGCCGACACGGATTACAAGAAGGCAAAGGACCGCGAGAAATTTGAAGAGGAAACAGAACAGGGCAAGGGAAAGAACAAGCGCTATGCCCTCATCTGCCTGATCTGCACGATTATCTGCCTTATCATTGTCGGACTCATTCTATTTATCTTCCCGACAAAGCTCAATCTGTTTAAGAAGAATAACCAGACACAAATCGCAACATACAGCAGCACTGTAAGCTCAAGCACAGAAAACAATTCGGTAACCAGCTCTGACACGACAGCCAGCAGCTCAACAGACACAACAAGCTCTGATACCCAGACAGAAAAAGTTGTCCCGAATACAACCGCAGACAAGAACAGCTCAACAGACAGCACCGAAACAAAGCCTGCGGAAACCGGAACAAGCGTACAAAAGACCGAACAGGCTGTATCCAAGGACGAAAGCCAAAGCAAGAACAACGTTCAGCCGGAAGCCATAAAGGGAAAAGAGGACACCATCGTCATTGCCACAACACCATCTGCTGTGGTCCCGACACGCCCGGAAAAAAGCGGAAATGTCCCTGCGGATATCCGTTACCAGGTTGTATGGGGTGACACTCTCTGGGACATCTCAAACGCATATTACAAGAACCCATGGCGTTATCCTCGAATCGCTGAATACAACAGCATAAAAAATCCGGACTTCATCCGCTCTGGCCAGATTCTCTTGATACCTGCGGAGTAACATTGATCAGATCAATTATCAACGGACCGCTGTATTCTATTGCCCTCATCGTTCTGCTTGCATTACCAGTGTCTTCATGTGCACGTACTGCAAAGACAGACAGCAAATATGGCCCGGATGCCCTGTATTTTGAGGCACTCCAAAAGATTCAGACAGATGAATACAACGATGCCGTTACGCTCCTGAAAAAATCCGTCAAGAATTCCAATCCATTTGTCGCAAAACTGTCCGCACAGACTCTTGTAGAGATAAGCAAGGATTCCCTTGGAGCCGCAAAGGACCTGTACGAAAAATTTCCCGACGAGGACTCACTGGAGATATACCTTGAGGAACTGATCAGGGAGGAAAAATACGACGACATACTCAAGCTCACAGAGGAAACAGACAAAGAGGAAGCTTCCGACAATGTGATTTATTGCAGGATCAGCGCGCTTCAAAACAAAAAGGACCCTTCTTTCGCCACGGAATATGATGAATGGTGCCTGTTAAAGCCATTTGGTGCAAAGCATTATGCAATCTACCAGAACATACTTGAATCATCCAAAACCAGCACGGTAAAACCAAGCGAGATTCAGATATTCCGCGCCCTTGTCTATGAAAGGGATTGGTCACCGGCAGAGATAAAGGCAAAGGAACTCGTCAAGCAAAAGAAAAACCTTACCCCCGCACTTATGAGCGACATCGGAAAGGCACTGGTCAACGGCTCAAAGAATTATGGCACGAATGCGGCACTGCTTGATGACGTAAAGGATGGTCTTGATCCGGACATTCTTTTTTACAATTATTTTTATCAGGGACGGCTCTACGACAAACAGGAAAAGGACAATAGCCTGGCCATGGACCGTTTCCTTAGCGCCATGAATACCGCACCTACCCCGGAGCTTTTTGACAACGCACTCTGGTATTATCTTAACAGCGCACTCAAGGATTCCATTGCACGTGCCATTTTTGAACTTAGCGTTTACCGCTCACGATGGGCAGACCCCGAATATTTTGACGATTTTCTGGACACGCTTTCCTTAAGGCTTTTGACCAAGCATCTCTGGCAGGACTATTATGATGTTGCCAAACTGATTGACGGTTATGCCACAAACGAGACAGCCGCAAAATACGCCTATGTCGCAGGTTCCCTGATTGAAAACCGTTTCCTGAATCCAAAGACCACATCCACGGAACAGGCAAGCAGGACGCTTTACGAGAGGGCACTCCACAGCGACACGAACATCTACCACAAGTTCGCCGCCGCAAGCAAACTGGGCCTTTCAACCGAAAAAATAGAAAAAGAACTTGAGACATTCTGCCCCAACCGTGATTTTACCGCCAATGCCGACGTAGAGCTGGTTTTAAACGGCTATGTTGACTACGAGCTTCCCGAATACATTTATCCCTTGTGGGAGAAAAATATCGATTCAATTGGATTTGAATGCAGCAAGAATATCGCAACTTATCTAAGGGACTATGCGCAAAAGGAAGACAGCTCATATTATACGTTAAGCCTGCGAATCGCCGCAAAAAAGGCAAACAAATGCGAGTGCCCCCTGGACAAGGAAATACTAAAGCTTACATTCCCCAGGGACTTTACCTCACTCGTAAACAAATACACAGAGGAATTCAAGCTGGACGAATCCCTTGTATATGCCATAATCCGAAGTGAAAGCTATTTCGCACCCGAAGTAAGTTCATGGGCTGGAGCAGTCGGACTCATGCAGCTGATGAAGCCTACCGCAACCGACATTTCAAAAAAATTCAAGACGGATGATTTTGACCTGCTTGATGAAGAAACCAACGTAAAGTTCGGCACCTATTACATTTCAGAATTGAACGAGCGACTTAACGGTGACATGATTCTTGCAATTTTCTCCTACAATGCCGGCATCGGAAGGGTCAGGACACTTGTAAAAAACGCCAAAATCGAATTTGAAAGGGAAAAGCTTCCCAACGACATTTTCCTTGAGGCACTTCCCATAGAGGAAACCAGGGATTACGGAAGGAAAGTAGTAGGCTGCACGGCGATGTATTCCTATCTGTACCATGACAAGAACCCTGGAGAAGTCTTCCACGATCTGATGGGCTGGGAAAACAAAAACTAAAGTCCATCCCTAAGATTTCTTTTTGCAATTCCGATAATTTAAACATGAAAATGAGAAAACTTTTATTGGCTGCCCTGATGGCGGCAACAACCTTTGCATTTGCACAGGATTATTACAAGACAAATGTACTCGCATCGTATTATGGCGCTGAACTGCAGGGAGCAAAAACTGCCAGCGGTGAAACCTTCAACATGTATGACTATACTGCGGCCCACAATACCATGCCTTTCAACACTCTGGTCAAAGTCACAAATATTTCCAACTCAAAATCAGTAATCGTACGCATAAACGACCGTGGGCCATATTCACTTGGCCGCGAGATTGACCTGTCCCAGACAGCCGCAGATGCATTGGACATGACAAGGACCGGAACCGCCCGCGTGAACCTGGAAGTAATCCAATGGGGAACAACCAACGGTCCCACAACTGACGTTTCAGGCGTAACCGAGACACCGTTTGTAGTAACCGAAACCCCAATTGATCTTGAAGAAAAGCATTACGACGTGCAGCTTGGTGCATACACCGAATTTGCAAATGCCCAGATCATGGCAAACCGTCTTTACAAGGCAGGATTCTCCAACATCGCATACCAGAGCGAAAACAACATAACCCGTGTTGTAATCCGTGATGTAAGCGCATCAGATTTGGACTTTACTGTGGCATCACTGAAGCAGAACGGTTTCTCTGATTATCTTGTACGCCAGAGAAAGCTTGACGCACCCGGAACAAGAGAGACAATTACCACAACTACAACAAGAACAACAACTTCAATAGGTGCAGAAAAATAAGCATGAAGAAATTCCTCCTGATTACGGCATTCGTACTTACACTCATCACACCGGCCTTTGCCGACTATGT
The DNA here is from genome assembly GCA_016281495.1 of Treponema sp. Taxonomy (GTDB): domain Bacteria; phylum Spirochaetota; class Spirochaetia; order Treponematales; family Treponemataceae; genus Treponema_D. The sequence goes on from JAEEIU010000012.1 coordinate 245,292, forward strand.
GTATAAGTCCAGTGCCGTAGCGTCTTATTATGCGGACAAATTCCACGGACGCAAGACGAGCAACGGAGAAATATTCAACATGTATGCACTCACCGCCGCACACAAAACCCTTCCGTTCAACACAAAGGTAAAGGTCACGAACCTAAGCAACGGCAAATCCGTAATCGTAAGGATAAATGACCGCGGACCGTTTGTTAAGGGACGTGAAATAGACCTGTCAAAAGCGGCGGCGAGCAAACTGGACATGATAAAATCCGGAACCGCAAAAGTAAAGCTCACGATAATATCCTCAGACAGTTCAGGTTCAACAAAGCAGGTGGAAAAATGGAAAACCGCCGACAAGACAAAAACCTGGGACATTCAGCTGGGGGCATTCTCAAAACGTAGCAATGCGGAGGCCATGGTAAAGAGGCTTCAGGATGCGGGATTCAAAAAATATCTTGCGTATCAGAAAGTCGGCAACCTTACCCGTGTTGTAATCCGTGACATCGCAACAGATGACGTGCAGGGTTATCTGGACAGGCTGGAGAAAAAAGGCTTTACCGATTACTTTGTGCGTGAAAGGGCAAAAGTCAAAAACTCAACAAAATAAATTCCATTCAGCTTAAATCTTTTTACCGCTCAAGGCTCTTGTTGTAAAAGTCAACAAACTGAGAAGCAACCTCAGTATCAAGACGGTCTGCCCATCTTTTTCTGTCGATGTTCTCCGTAAGATAATTGAACCTGTCGGTGGCATAACGCGACTTGTTTTCCTCGCTCTTATAATCATAGTCCAAAGTCTTTAGCCACTGGTCGAACTGGGCGTTCAATTCATCATTGTAATCCCTTTTGTTAAAGAGGTAATTGTGGCCCCTGTCGTTAAAATGCATGAAGGCAAAACGAGGATCATCCTTGAACTTGTCGTAATAAATTGAATATCCGATTTCTTCGATAACCGTATCATCATCGGAGCTGTGTACTGCCATAAATGCGGCATTGGATTTCTTGAGGCCCTTTAATGCGCTGTTGGTTGAATACTTTCCGTATTTTACAAATTCGTGTATGTGGATGAACGGCATGAAGAACCATATTGCATTTCCTGCAATTTCCTGTCCCTGAGTCCTGAAGATGTCCGAACCCTTGTTCCAACCGGCACATTCAATTACAGCCTTAACCTCAGGATGATAAGTTATGACATTGCTTGCACTGAATGCACCCCAGCTGTGGCCCCACAAAACAATCGGGAGTTCCGGGAATGCATCGTTGCCTTCCAAAAAAGAAATGGCATGGTCAAGATCAACCACACCCTGCAGAAGGCTTCCGACATATTTTCCTTCGCTTTCGTCATTACCGGTTGCGTCATAGGCAAAGACATAAAAATTGTTTTGTGCAAAATAATTGGCAAGATCCATGTAACTGTTGTGACCGCCACCGCCAAAACCATGTGCCATCACGACAATGGCCTTTTTGTCTTCTGGAGCGGAATCAGAATAATACATGTAACCAACAAGAGTCTGTCCCTTGTTTGACTTGAACTCATATCTGGTTCTTGAGAGGCCTTCAAAATCGTCTACGGAATATTTGTACGGTTCGTAGGTTTCACACCTTACGCAGAAATTCTGTTTGTAAACTGTTACGGCTCCAATCCACAAACCGGCCACCGACAGCACCAAAAAAATGCCTATAATTGATAAAAAGATTTTCTTACCTTTTCTCATGCCTTGAGTATATCGAGTTGTAGAGGAATTGACAAGGGATGTATCGTTTACCTGTATATCTGCCTGAGTATTTCAACCCTGGAGTCGGGAAGTTCAAAATGCTGGTAGTCCTTGCAGCTGGTCCATTCTCCGCCCCATTCAAATCCATGGTCTGTAAAAAGGCGGTAACACAAATCGCTTTCGTCTATCTTGTAGGGGAAGTCTGCACCACGGTTCAGGTAGGGTTTCCCTGCCAACGGTTCGATTATCTTTTTCCCGTCCACCGTTTTTGTATACGGATTGTAAAGCGGGTTGATGTCTATGGCAACACCAAGTCCGTGTTTGGAAATCTTTGTGGAATTTGAAATCGTGCGGTAATTGAAGCATGATGAATTGTTGTCGGTCATGGATTTTTCGTCATCGGCATCATATTCATCAACAAGGCATATTTTTTCTATGGGATAATTCCTAAGATACATTTCCAGAAAAATCTCAAGAAGGTCCTGGGCAATGATGTTGTGGCAGACAAGCTCACCCTCTTTTATTCCACCGTCCAGGGTCCTGTGCAGCACATGAACATAGCGCAAATCCTCGCGTGGAATCGGGCACTCGGCCTTGTATGACTTTCCCTGCATTTTATCGAACACTTCATCGGGAATTTCTGAGACGTAAAAATCGCTTTTGATTTTTTCAGCAAAGCAGTTAATCGGGATCAAAACAATCACCAGAATAAAAACAAGCCTGACAAAAACTTTCATTGAGTTTCCATATCTGCCCATAATACTAATATCGGTTTTTGCCGCTTTAACCGTACTCATTAGGCCTGCTCAAATTTCTGGTCGATGGCTTTGGCAAACTGGTCTGCACAAGATGTTCCGCGGCCCTTGCAGTCATTTCCACGGAGTACATCAGCAATTTCCTTTGCGTCCTTTCCTTCAACAAGACGGCCTATTGCCTTGAGGTTACCGTTGCAGCCGTTTACAAATTTTACGTTGTGGAGCTTTCCGTCCTCTATGTCAAAATCAATTTGAATTGAACATACGCCCTGGGGTTTAAATGTTACATGTTCCATCTTGTTCCTCCCTTACATGTCGTAGCCTGGTTTTATGATTGTATTTGAATCAGCCAGCACTTTGTCGTAAACCTTTTCCTTCCATTCGTCCTGTGGAACATCAACTATGCTCACTGAAAAATGCTCTTTTCCCCTTGCAAGAGATTTTGAGGCGGCATCAAGCACTGCATCGGCAAGATTCTTTTTTGTCTGCTCATCCCTTCCCGGGTACATTTGAATCGTAATGTGTGGCATTTTTCCCTCCTTAGATCTGACATCCTATATTTTTAATATACTGATAGATTCTGTTTTATTCAAGAAGAGAAAGTGATTGGGCATAAAAAAACCGGGTCCAAATTGAACCCGGATAATATTCAGATTGAATTGACCTTAGCCAAGGAAAACATGTCCCTGCTGGTCGATTGCAAGAATGCTCTTACAGTCACTGCATCGGAAACGTCCGCTCTTTGTTGCCTTGAGCCTGCGTGAACATACAGGGCAGTTGAACACCTGCGGGAAAATTGAATTCTCCACCGGGGTGCCGCGCTTAAAGAAGTCGGTTGCCTCTGCCAGTGAATCCTTGATGTTAAAGAACTGGCTGAATCCCAAAAGCTGGAATACCTCATAAACTTTTGGCTGTATGTTCAAAAGAACTATATCTCCGCCCTTTGGCTTCACCAATTTCAGGAAGGTAGTAAACGAACCTATACCAGTTGAAGAAACATAATTCAATGAAGAACAGTTGAAGATGAGGTTAGAGAATCCGGCGCTTACAATCTTGCCTATCTGCTTTTGGAAATATACAGAATTATAAGTATCAATATATCCATTCAAAATGATCATTAGACAGCTGTTTACTTCGGGTATGTTCTCTAGAATAATTTTCAAGCTGTCATCTTTCTCGTCATTAAAACCAGGAACTAGCTCGTTGTTGTTCATATTCCTCCGGCTGTTTTTCTGGGTTACCAGCAAACAGTTTTTTTACTTCGTCTACTTTATATCGGCATTTTTACCGTTTGTTTTATTCTACAATAAAAATATCAGTTAGTCAAATCGAAATCCCTAAAAACTCTAAATTTCTGCAAGAATTTTGATTTTTCTGCACTTTTTTTGTCTTTTTGTACTGAGTCCAGACACTAATATTACGACATGGAAATTCCGATAATTGACTTGTAAAACTATTTTCAATTGAAGGATGTTTTTTATGCTTTTTTCAATTTTGATTGCAGGAATTATATTTTTAGTTCTCATCGTTGTCCTGGTACTCTTTGCAGGTAAAAAGAGCAGTTCTTCGGGAAAAACCAGTTCTAATCGCAATAAATCCCAGGCACAGATCGTTAAGACGGCCAACCGTAAGCTTGACCGCAACCCGAATGATCCGGAGGCACTTGCCGAGCTGGCGGACCTGTACTTTAACAACAAAATGTGGGACAAAGCATTTACAATATATGACAAACTGTTCAGGCTGGCAGACAAGGACCCGCGCATTGACCCGTTCAAGGCCGTTTTACGCTGCGGAATCTGTTCGCTCAATCTGGATCATCTCCAGGAGGCGGTTGCATCCCTTAGTGCCGCTTACAAGCTCAATCCGCATGATTTTGACGTAAACTACAACGTGGGTGTGGCCATGTTCAAGGACAAGCAGTATGACAAGGCCATTCCATGCCTTAAAAAAGCCCTGGTCGCAAACCCCGAGGCAGAAGGCGTTTACCTGATTCTGGGACAGTGTTATTACTACGGCCATCATTACCGTGACAGTCTTCCATGTTTCAAGAAGGCCCTTACAGAAGACCCGAACAACAAGGAAGCGCTTTTTGACATGGCCGATTCCATGTCTGCGGAAGGTCATGGTGACAAGGCCATCAAGGTATTCATGCATTTGAGGCCCGATCCCGTATACGGAGCACGCTCATGTCTGGAAGCCGGTTCATACCACATGAAAACCGGAGATTATGACAGCGCCATCCAGGATTTTGAGATTGGAACAAAACATCAGAATATTCCACAGGAGCTTTTGCTTGATCTGGAATATAAATCCGCCCAGTGTTATTTTAACAAGGGTGATTTCTCCAAGGGACTCCAGCTACTCAACAAGATACGCTCTCAAAGCTCAAACTACAAGGACGTCAATGCCCTTGCATCCCGCTATCAGGAATTGAGCCAGAACCGCAACCTTCAGGTATACCTGTCCTCTGGTGCATCTGATTTTGTTGCCCTGTGCCGCAAATTCATCGAGGGAATGTACAAGGGAGCCACAATCAAGATTCTGGACATCAACGTCGGTCCTGCATTCACTGACATTTTTGCAGAGGTTGATTCGGCAAAATGGCACGATTCAGAGCTTTTCCGCTTTTTCCGCACTTCCGGTTCAACAGGAGAGCTTTATGTACAGGATTTCCACGGCCACATGCACGATGTAAAGGCAGAACGCGGATTCTGTGTTACAGCCGGCATTTTCTCCGAGGAAGCCCACAAGTACATCGAAGGCCGCCCGCTTGACCTTGTAGAAAAGCCCCTGCTGACCAAAATTTTGAAGCAGATTCAACTTTAACAAGTTCAACTTTAACAAGTTCAACTTTTGATTGGTTAAACTCGGAAAATATAAAACTTTAAAATTTCTCAAAGCTGTGTTATAATCTTGTTTAAGGGGAAAGGAGCTTTTTATGTCTTCTCTAAAGACAAGATTCATTATAATTTTCAGTTTTTTTATTGTCCTGTCAGTTACCATAATGTCTCTGGTTGCCTCTTTGAACATCATGTCTATAGGCACTACTTTTGCAAATGACCAGGGACTATCCATAATCCACAAGGCGTCGGAAGTGATAGATGGGGACGAATTCGCCGCATTCCTTCAAAATCCAAGTGAAGACGATCCGTATTACGAAACCACAAGAATAAGGCTTTTGGACATAGCAACTTCCACAAACTGCCAGTACCTCTACACGATGATACCCGTAAAGGGAACGGTCTACCGTTACATAATCGACGGAAGCTGTGACCCTAGCGATGAGGAAAACTTTTCCCCCCTGGGAACGGACGAAGACATAGCAGACTATGGATCCTATCCCCTAGAGACACAAAAAAGGGACTGCATCACCTATTCCAACATAATGAACATAGAAAACTGGGGATATCAAATCAGTGTATACAAGTCAATCGCAACTTCCAGCGGTAAAATCGTTGGCTTCATCGGGTGCGACTTTGATGCCACAAGCCTTGTAAACACCCTGCACAAGCACCTTTTCATCACCATAGGACTGGGCATCCTGTGTCTTGCGCTGGGACTCATCACGATTTTCCTTTTTACAAACACCCTGTTCAAGAAAATCAAGAACATATCCAATGCAATGGAACAGATTTCCATGGGAACTGCAGACCTTACCGCACGCATCCCGGAGCATGGCAACAACGAGCTTACATCCCTGGCACAAAACTGCAACCGCGTAATTGCTAGCATGAACGAAATGATGGCATCCCTGCAGGGCCACACCGGCGTATTGTCACAGACCGGCGACCTTTTGAGCAACCGCATGAACGACAGCATCACTAGCATCAAGAATGTGTCCGGCGGAGTACATGAAATTGCAGACAGGATAAATGACCAGACTCAGAGGATTGAGTCCATCACATCGGAAGTTCAAATCGTGGAAAATGAAATCTCAAATCTTGACGGCCGAATTGTGGAACAGTCCCAGGCCATCCAATTATCTTCCTCAACGATACAGGAACTTTCTTCCAACATTCATACTGTGGACAAGAGCCTTGCCCAAATCATTTCCGAGTATTCCAATCTTGTAAAAGAGGCAAATCAGGGACGCTTGATGCAGGAGGAAGTAGCAGATCAAATCGAAAGCATAGCGCGCCAGTCAGAAAACCTTAACGAAGCAAACGCTGCCATTTCCGCCATAGCAGAACAGACCAACCTTCTTGCAATGAATGCTGCAATCGAAGCGGCACATGCGGGAGAACTTGGAAAAGGCTTTGGTGTCGTCGCGGACGAAATCAGAACTCTTGCAGAAACTTCCGCAAACCAGTCCGGCTCCATCAAGGAACTTTTGGAAGGCATAACTGCGGCCATCAACGGAATCGTAAACTCCTCAAAATCTTCCGCAGACTCATTTGAACGGCTTGGAAATAAAATCAATCAGCTTGAAAACTTGATTCAGGACGTACAGGCGGGTATGGTAGAACAGAACAGGGGTATGGAAAACATTCTGTCAGAAATGAAAAAACTTGATGTAACAACCAGCGACATTACAGACACTTCATCGCACATCAAGTCATCCAGCTCCAAGGTTCTGTCAAACGTTCAGGAACTTGAATCCATTGCAGCCGTCACAAGGAACAAGTCCACGGAAGTATCATCAGACATGCATTCCATGGAAAATGTTGCCCTTGACGCTGTTAAAGCTTGTGAACAGAATCAGGATGCCTCAAAGCAGGTTTCCGGAATCATCAACGGATTTAAAGTCTAACCTTATTTATATGCCTTGTCATGCACACCGGCTATGGCTCTTCCGCTTGGTTCATCCATGTTTTTCCAGGCGGCATCCCACTCCAATGCCTTGGCGGTTGAACATGCAACACCGGCTTCGTGTGGCACACATTTAGCTGCACTGTCGCTTGGGAATAGACTGCTGTATATCTCGCGATAGTAATATTCCTCTTTTGTTTTTGGAGGATTTACCGGGAAACGGTTTTCTCTGCGGGCAAATTCTGTATCGCTTACTTTTTCCTCCGTCATCTTCTTGAGCGTGTCTATCCAGCTGTATCCAACACCGTCGCTGAACTGTTCCTTTTGACGCCAGCAGATGTCCTCTGGAAGAAGGTCTTCAAATGCCTTGCGCAAAATCCATTTTTCCATACGCTGTTTGCCATCTGGCAGCTTGATGTTCATCTTGTCGCTTGGGTTCAATCCCATTGCAACATCAATAAAGTCCTTGTCAAGGAAAGGAACGCGGCCTTCAACACCCCATGCCATAAGTGATTTGTTTGCACGCAGACAGTCATAGAGGTGAAGCTTGCTCATCTTGCGGACAAGCTCCTCGTGGAATTCCTGGGCATTCGGTGCCTTGTGGAAATAAAGGTAACCGCCAAAAAGCTCGTCACTTCCTTCACCACTCAGGACCATCTTGATTCCCATTGATTTAATAACGCGGGCCAAAAGATACATCGGGGTAGAAGCCCTGACCGTCGTAATGTCGTATGTTTCAATGTGGTAAATCACGTCAGGCAGAGCATCCAGTGCTTCCTGAATTGTAAAATGAACCTCATGGTGAACCGTACCGATATAATCCGCAGCTTTTTGTGCCGCAATAAGATCCGGAGAACCTTCAAGACCTACGGCAAAACTGTGCAAACGTGGCCACCAGGCTGCTTCCTTGCTGTCTGTTTCGATTCTCTTTTTGGAAAACTTCTGTGTGACGGCTGCAATAATCGAACTGTCCAAACCACCGCTCAAAAGAACACCATAAGGAACGTCACTCATGAGCTGGGCCCTTACTGCTGACTCAAGGCCATTGCGGACTTTTTCTATGACACTGGGATTGATGATTTCTCCCTTTTCATCTGTGGCCTTTGGAGCATTCTTTACTGCATCAAAGCTTTCCCATTCCCTCTTGTACCAGCGGGTCGGCTTTTCATCCTTTGAATAAAAATAGTGTCCGTTGGGGAATTCTTCAATAGTCTGGCAGTCACCTTCCAGAGCCTTTAATTCGCTTGCAACATAATAGCGGCCGCTTTTATCCCAGCCCTGATACAAAGGAATTACACCGATTTCATCGCGGGCAATAAGGTACACGTCATTTTCGCTGTCGTAAAGTGCAAATGCAAAGATTCCCGAAAGCTGCTCTATCATTGCGGTAAAGTCACCGGACTCACGGAATTTTTTATATAGTGGAATGATAACCTCACAGTCGCTTCCCGTACGGAAATTATACTTTCCCTGGAACTGTGAACGTATTTCCTTGTGATTGTAGATTTCGCCGTTTGCCGCAAGAATGATTTTTTCATCATCACTTACAAGAGGCTGCTTTCCACTCAACGGGTCAACAATAGAAAGGCGCTCATGGCTCAGGATTGCATTATTGCCTGTATAAACACCGCTCCAGTCCGGACCACGGTGCCGGATTTTCTTTGACATGGCAAGAACCTGTGTCCTCAACTCTTCTTTTAGCCCCTCGTCAATTGGAGATGAACCGTTATGTAAATCAAATGCTCCAACAAATCCACACATAAAACATACCTCATAAAATCAAGCTGCATCTGGCCAAGGCATGACATTTCAAACCTTGGACTCGACGCGCAATAAAAAAGACGCCTCTCCCGCTGGAAAGACGTCTCTGTCAATTAGTTTAAAATACCACAAAACCGGGCTGTATGTCAATTACTCGTATGTACGCAAAATGTTCTCGGCAGTGGTAAGTCGGGTTTGCCTCAAGTCCATGCTCTGCTTTTCTATGTAATGCTGTGCCTGACTTTCCGTCATCTTTAACACTTGGATCAAAATCAGTTTTGCCCTGTCCACTATGCGGATTTCCTCGATTTTTTTCTGAAGCCTCTGATTTTCGTTTTCAAGTTTTTGCATGCGGAGACGGCTTGCTGTAATGAGTTTTGCCGCTTTATAGAAAAATTCCGGAGTTGTCGGCTTGGGAAGCACAAACACACCAAAATCTTCCACACGGGTACTGACCTCCATCTCTATGCTGTTGTCCACAATCAGGATGATTCCGGCAGTCGTTTTGTCGGCGGCTGTAATCGCAAGGTCATCCCCCTGTTCGTCAGGCAACGGTGAGTCGATTATGATAAGGTCAAAGTCTGATTCCGTGATGTAACGGCGTGCATGAGATCCATTCTGAGAAGCAAAAACCTGCCCGACACGTTCAAAACGCATAAAGTCAGAAATTATCCCCATCGTGGAGCTTGTATTACTGACAATCAATATATTGTCCATTTATAGCTCCCAGAACTCCGGATCTTTTGTCTCCCTCTTGGCCTGAATGTAAGAATCAATAGTTTCTTTTGGTAAAACCGATGCGACAAATTCAGATTTTTGCGTAATGTTAAGGGCTTCATCCAAAGTTGAAGGCAGTTTCTTAAGTTTTTTCAAGGCTTCTTTTGGGGCATTGAAAAGGTCAAGGTCCACGGCTTCCGGCAAAGGCATCTTTTTCTCCATGCCGTCAATTCCGGCGGCACACACCAATGCAAGGGCCAGATAAGGATTGCAACCAGGATCAGCAGAACGCAACTCAAAGCGAACGTTATCTCCGGAGGCAGCAGGAATGCGGATCAACTGGCTGCGGTTTTGCTTTGACCATGAGACATAGCTCGGGGCCTCAAAAGAACCCAGACGACGGTATGACTGTTCAAATGGATTAAGGAATGAAGTGATTTCGCCTATATGATTCAGGATTCCGGCAATAAAGGAACCTGCCTCGGGGGCATTGCCTGCAAGAAGGTTTTCTCCGTTCTTGTAAAGTGAAATATTGATGTGCAAACCGCTTCCCGCCTGATTTTCCAGAGGTTTGGGTGCAAAGGAGGCAAAAAGGCCGCTCTGTGACGCAATGGACCTTACGACGTTCTTGAAAGTTGAAACATTGTCGGCAGCTGTAACAATTGAGTCATAGCGGAAATCTATCTCATTCTGCCCCGGACCGCTTTCGTGATGGCTGGTTTCCGGTGTGATTCCCATCTGCTCAAGATTGAGTATGATCTCACGGCGGACGTTCTCTCCCTTGTCCATAGGTGCAAGATCACAGTAACCCGCCATGTCATGCGGAATATTTGTAGGTTGACCGTTTTCATCCAGCTTGAACAGATAAAATTCGCATTCAGTTCCCACCTTGATTTCGTAGCCCATTTCATCCAGCTTTTTGGCCTGTTCCTTTAGGATTGATCTCGTGTCACCCTTAAAGACAGTTCCGTCCGGATTTTTGATTGAACAGTACATTCTGGCAACACGCCCCCTCTGAGGCCTCCATGGTAGCACTGTCAAAGTTGAAGGATCAGGACAAATGAACAGGTCGCTTTCCCGAGCATTAAGGAATCCCTTTACGGCATTGGCATCAAAAGAAATGCCTTCCTTAAATGCCCCCTTTAAAACAGACGGCTGAACCGAAATGCTTTTTATTTCTCCAAAAATATCAGCGAAAAACAACTTGATGAATTTAACGTCATTCTCCGAGACATACTGCAAAACTTCTGAACTTGAATATTCCATTTTGTTCTCCTGGGCAGTTTATTCAACTGTAACTGACTTTGCAAGATTACGGGGTTTATCCGGGTCAATGCCGCGCTGAACAGAACAGTAATAGGCGAAAAGCTGGGCCGGAATTATGGCAAGCAGGGCACCAAAGGCATCTTCTGTTGCCGGAATGCGGAATATTTCCTTGGCGCATTTTTCAAATTCATTTCCCTGTGCGCTTGTTATCACATAAGTTGAACATCCGCGTGTAAGAACTTCCTCCAGATTGCTGGCAACCTTTTCGTAGAGTGCGGGTTCCGTGGCAATTCCCACAACAAGGGTGGTTCCGTCAACAAGGGCTATCGGACCATGCTTCAACTCTCCGGCCGCAAATGCCTCGCTGTGCATGTAACTGACTTCCTTGAGCTTAAGGGCACATTCCAGACTGGTTGCGCTGTCGGAAAGACGGCCAATGTAGAAGACCTTTTCCTTGTTGAAGTTGCGGGAAACGAATTTCTGTATTTCCCCCTGATTGTCCAGAATCTGCTGAACCTTTTGAGGAATTGCTGAAAGCTCCTCAAGCAGGCGGCGGTACTCTCCGTCATCCAAAAGCCCCCTTGCCCTGGCGCTTTTTAAAGCCAGCATAAAGAGGCACATGAGCTGGGTTGTATATGCTTTTGTTGAGGCAACGGCTATCTCCGGACCTGCGGCGGTATAAATCACGTCATCGGCTTCCCGGCTTGCAGTTGAACCCACCGAATTTGTAATGGCAATCACCCTGAGTCCCTGGGATTTGGCTAGGCGCAAGGCTTCAAGGGTATCGGCTGTTTCTCCAGACTGGCTTATTACGATAAAGATGTCATCCTTGTTGAGTATGGGGTTACGGTAGCGGAATTCCGAGGCGACATCCACAACCACAGGGATGCGGGCGTATTTTTCAAACACGTAGCGGGCAACCACACCGGCATGATAGGCAGTACCGCAGGCAGTAATCACTATGCGTCTGGCATTCTTCCAGTCCTGATCGGTAAGCTTAAGCTCTTCAAACTGAACGTCAAGCGGCTTTCCGTTTGATTCAATCACGTGCGGGCGGAAGGTATCTGTAAGTGCCTTGGGCTGCTCGTAGATTTCCTTTATCATAAAGTGGGCATATCCGCCTTTTTCTGCGCTGGACATGTCCCATTCAACATGATATGGCTCCTTTATGACCTTGTTGCCGTCCTCGTCAAACAAATCAACATGGTCTGCATAGATGACGGCCACCTGCTTCTGGTCAAGGAAGTAAACCTCACGCGTGTGCTCAAGAACTGCCGGAACATCGCTTGCAATAAAGTTTTCTCCCTCTCCAAGACCTACGATAAGGGGGCTTTCCTTTCTGGCGGCTATGATTCTGTCGGGATAGTCTTTGCAGAGTACTCCCAGGGCATAGCTTCCTTCAATTCTGTGCAGGGCATTCAAGACGGATTCAAAAATGTCACCGCTCTGCTCGTAAAAATAGTTGATCAGGTGGGCCACAACCTCTGTGTCAGTCTGGCTCCTGAAGACAACACCCTGTTCCTGCAGCCATGCCTTTAGCTTTACGTAGTTTTCTATGATTCCGTTATGAACGATTGCTATTGTTCCGCTTACGTTTGTATGGGGATGGGCGTTGACATCGCTCGGTTCACCGTGAGTCGCCCATCTGGTGTGTCCGATTCCCATGCTTCCGCGGATGATGTGAGTAACAAGATGCTCCTCAAGGACTTTCAGGGCACCCTTGACCTTTTCCACAACTATGTCCTGGCCGTCAAAAACAGCAATACCCGCGCTGTCATATCCGCGATATTCAAGCTTCTTTAACGCATTGACCAAAATCGGTGTGGCATTTTTTTCGCCAACATAACCAACTATTCCACACATAAAAATCTCCAAATTATATTCTTGCTATAAATATATATAAATTACACGATGGAAGAAAGAATATCAATAACCCCCGCATCGTAAAATTTCTTCTTTTTGCGCAGATCATCGATGGCTTTTTTAGGGCTCAGCTTGTGGTGATAGGTTCGCTCGGAAATCAAGGATGAATAACTTTCGGTAACATGGATAATCTTGGCCAAAAGCGGTATGTCCTTGCTTGTAAGGGATTCCGGGTAGCCCGATCCGTCCTCGTTTTCGTGGTGGAACATGCATGCCTGGGCAAACACCGCCTGAATGTCTTCCGCACACGAAGGCAAATAATCCGGAAACTGCATGACATGGCGGGTCAAATTCTTCTTTTCCCTGGCACTAAGGATTTCCACCCTAAAAAGATCCGCATCCAGATCCAAAAATCCCGCATCATAGACCAGGCCTGCCAAAAGGTAAATAATCGCCTGCTCTTTTGGGACCTCCAGCGCAACGGAAATCCTGTAGGTCAGCGCGGCAACAACCACAGAATTGTGCCGTCTGTGGGTATGTCTGTCTATCGTTTTCCCCAGAATCACACAATCGTCAATCAGCTTGTCCCATTCAGTTGCATCCGAAAGCAAATGGGCCTCATCAATGTATTTTTCCAGTTGAATGTAGTATTTCCTGAACGAGCGGTTGTAAAGCATCCTGCGGATAACGGTAAACGCTATTACAGCCAGAATCACGACATTCAGCGCAATAATCACAAGCCGAATCAAGCGCATCAAATTCTGACCGCCATCATCCTGAGCCGCAAACAGGTCCTTTATGGAAATAATTGAGTCACCCACACCATGGGCAAAGTTTTCAAGAGAATCATCCCCCTGCCCTTCCTGGGCCACCAGCATAAAGGGAAAAGCAAACAGAGTAAACAGAAAATAAAGCTTCTTTTTGACGTCGGAAATCATTCAAGTTGATTTTATCACGTCAGCGAGGGGAATTCAATTGGTGTTATGTGATGCCAATCCTGCCGCCTTATCAAATATTTTTTCCATGTATTGGGCTTCTCCTTCGCTTAGGGCTGCACGGGACAAAATGTCACGCCAGAATTTTTCCATCTCGGGGCGTCCTGTAACAGAAAAAAAACCGATGCGCTTAAGGTCATCGCCGATTTTTGTCACTGTCTTGTCCAGACGTTCAAGTGTAATGGGTGTGGAACCTGCACTCCTCTTCTTTTCCTGCCTGAACAAATGATAGCACATTATCTGAACCGCATGGCTCAAGTTAAGGCTTGCAAAACTGTCGCTGGAAGGTATCGTTATTCCGTCGGTACATTCATCAATTTCACCGTCGGTTAGTCCGGTCCTTTCGTTTCCAAATACCAGGGCAACTTTTCCGCCTGCATCCGTCACGTCACTTGCCCTCTGAGCATATTCCTCTGGCAAAAGAAGCTTGCCCCGTTTTTTACCGCGTCGGCGTGTTGTTCCTGCCACGGTCGTACAGTCAGCGGTTGCCTGTGTAATTGAATCAAAAAACTGTGCATTATCCCAGATGGGGAAAGAATGAATTGCAAGGATCCTTACCCTTTCGTCGTCGTAATCCTCGCGCTTTCCTACAATGCGGAGTGTTGAAATATCATTGTTTGCCATTGCCCTGCACACAGCACCGATATTCCGGCTTTCTTCAGGACGGCATAAAACTATTACAATTTGACTCAGATTCATGGTTCAACTATACCTTTTTTTGTGTTTTTAGGCTACAATACCCGCATGCAGGATTTTGTTTTTAAGGATAAAAAGGCCCTCATCATCGGGGGTACAGGAAGCATAGGCCTTTCGCTTGCCGTTCAACTGAATGAGCTTGGTTCATCTGTCACCGTGACAGGCCGTAATCCGCCGCGTAAAATGACTAATAAGCTGAATTTCATTCAACTTGATTTTGAAAAGGACGGTATTGAGTGTCTTGAAAAGGAACCCCTGCTTTCCGCACTGTCTGAATGTGACATCCTGTCTGTCACCTATGGGCCCTTTGTTCAAAAAGCGTTGCACCAGACATCAAGCGCCGAATGGAAAAAACTTGTCCTGCACGACCTTGCGCTTCCCGGACTTGCATTAAGCCTTGCACTTCCCGGAATGATGGAACGCAACTTTGGTCGAATCCTTTTCTTTGGTGGAACACGCACCGACCAGATCCGTTCATATAAAACAAATGCCGTCTATGCAGCAGCAAAGACAGCACTCGATGTAATAGTAAAATCAACGGCCGAGCATTATGCCCAGTACGGTATCACTTGCAACGCAATATGTCCCGGTTTTACAAGAAACGCACCGTCACCGGAATATCTCATGCCAGAAAGTGAAATAACAAACAAGGCCGTCGGACTCTTTTTGTCTCAGGAATCAAACGGCCAGATTATAAGGGTTGATAAAGGCTGGGAACCGAACTAAGGATACAGTTCAGGGATCAGATTATTTTCTGTGCTCATCCACAAACTGAGCGATTCTGTCCAGCGCGATTCTGATCTTTTCTATTGAAGTTGCATAACAGCACCTGATATGGCCTGCACCCGCATCTCCAAAGGCTGTACCCGGAACAACCGCAACATTGTGCTTCTTGAACAATTCGGTGGCAAAATCTTCCGCACTAAGGCCTGTGGAACTGATGTCAGGGAACATGTAGAAAGCGCCCGTCGGCTCAGGAACAGTTAGTCCCATGTCCAGGAATGCCTTGTACATGAGGTTGCGCCTCTGCTGATACGAAATCCTCATCTTTTCAACTTCATTCCATCCGTTCTTGAGGCCTTCCAATGCTGCATACTGGCTCATTATAGGGGCACAGATTGTATTGTACTGATGCAGTTTTACGATTTGAGCCATCAGGTCTTCGGGGGCGGCAATCCAACCGATTCTCCATCCGGTCATGGCAAAACTCTTGCTGAAACCGTTCAATATGATTGTGTAATCCTTCATGTCGGGGAATGAACCGATTGAAGTGTGCTTGTTGTCGTCGTAAACCAGCTCACAGTAGATTTCGTCGGCAATGCACCAGATCTGATTCTTCTTTGCAATCTCGGCGATTTTCTGTAGCTCGCTTTTTGGTATCATGGTTCCGGTCGGGTTTGAAGGAGAACAAAACATGATGGCCTTGGTCTTTGGCGTCAAAAGGCTCTGGAACTGTTCGGCGGTGGGATAAAATCCGTTTACGCTCGTGTCCAGCCTTACGATTTTTGCTCCGGTCAAATGTGCAAGCGGAACATAGTTTACGTAGCACGGCTCGCAGACAATAAGCTCGTCACCCGGATTCAATATTGCACGCAGTACGGCATCCACACCCTCGGAAGCTCCCACGGTAATGAGGATTTCCTTGGCGGGATTGTAGTACATGCCCTGTCCTTCCATGTATTTTGCAATTTCCTCACGAAGCTCCAAAAGTCCCCAGTTGCTGGTATAGCTTGTGTGTCCCTGTTCAAGATGATAGAACGCTTCTTCACGCATGAGCCATGGGGTCGGGAAATCAGGTTCACCTACAGAGAGGGAAATTACATCATCATGTCCGATGAGCATTTCAAAAAATTTACGGATTCCACTTGGAGGTGTCTCCAGCATGGAACGGCTGAATCTATCTTCTCGAGTATTCATTAGGCAATTACTCCTTGGCGGCGGTCAGTTGATTTTTCAACATAGATGATGTCGTTTTCCTTGTATGTCTTTAACAGGAAATGTGTCTTGGTTGAACGTACTCCGGCGAGTGTGGAAAGCTTGCGTGCAACAAACAGTGCCACATCCTGCAGGGTTTCTCCTTCGATTACAACCTTAAGGTCATAGCCTCCGCTCATAAGATACAGCGACTTGACCTGCGGGAAACGGTAGATGCGGTCTGCGATTCCGTCAAAGCCATGTTCACGCTCAGGGGCAACTTGAATTTCTATTTCCGCACGGACCTTTGCCTTTGTGTTGATGTCCTTTTCCGGATTGATGATGGCCGCATACTTCATGATTACCCCATCATTTTCCAGCTGCTGAATGATTGATTTAACTTCGTCCACAGACTTTTTTGTCATGGCAGAAATGTCTTCCACAGAAAGACGGGCATTATCCCGCAACAGATTCAAGATTTCCTCTGAGCTGTCCATAAAAATACCTCAATATAAAATACTTAAAAAAACACTGAATATGTCATTGCCGGACATGATCCGGCAATCTATATATATGTATTACTGCATTATAGATTATCGGGTCACGCCCGATAATGACATTGTCCAGCAATTTCTTAGACTATTACACCCTTGGTAGAAGGAATGGTTCCCTTACGGCGTGGGTCGATTTCCACAGCAGAACTGATTGCACGAGATGCCGCCTTGAACAAACCTTCCATCTTGTGGTGGTCTGACCTTCCGCGTATCGTGTCCAGGTGAAGGTTGCATTTTGCTCCGGAAACGAATCCCTGCCAGAAATCCTCAAAGCAGTCCGTCTGGAAACTTGCCTGTTCCCCGTCCTGTCCGATTGAAACAAGCGGAATGCCAGTAAGCTTTGCATCGCACACCAGAAATGAGCGGCCACCAAAATCAACGCTGGCCTGCAAAAGGCTTTCGTCCATCGGATAAATGAAACATCCGGCACGACGAATGCCCGCACAGTCACCCAATGCCTTGGCAAAACACATGCCCAAAGAGATTCCGGTGTCTTCTATTAGATGGTGCTGATCCACTTCAAGATCACCCTTCAGCTCGCCCTTCAAGTCGAACAAACCGTGCTTGCAGAACGCCTGAAGCATGTGGTCAAAGAAACCGATTGGATTCTTGACATCACAGTTACCGCTGCCGTCAAGATTCAGCGTAAGAGTAATCTGTGTTTCCTTTGTGTTGCGTTCAACTGTCGCTATCCTGTCCATGATTCATTCCTCGATTTTTTCAAATCATCACTTTGCGGAGTTCATATTCAACAATATCCGTGGCACCCAAAGACTGGAGCTTGGGAAGCAGGGTCGGAACATCGCTCTTTTTTACCGCTATCTTTATGGCATAACCGTTTCCACCAAACAGCGGACTGACTGTAGGACTGCGCATGGAAGGCAATCCCTTTACCAGTGACTCGAATTTATCTTCGGCAACATTCATCTCCAGCATCACACGGTTTCTTGCATCCAGTACAGTCTGGAACAGCATCTTGAGTTCCATTATCTTCTGTTTTTTTGCAGGATTAGCCATGGCCTCCTTGCTTGCGTACATCCTTGTGGAAGATTCCATCAGGGTATCCACAATCTTGAGGTGGTTGGCGCGCAATGATGAACCTGTGCTTGTGTTGTCTATCAGAATCTGGGCAATGCTGTCCTTGTTGTCCTGAACGAATCCTTCGCTTGTACCCCATGTGCGGAAAAGTGTTCCCTGTATTTTCTTTTCCTGAACCCACTTGGCGCTCAAAGTCTGATACTCGGTAGCAATCGTCACGGGCTTTTTTAACAGGGCATCGTAATCAACCGTATCAGGAATGGCGGCAACAATGCGCACCGGATCAAAGCCCAGATCCATGATTTCTTCCACCTGATCCTGGACGCCGTTTTCGTAAACCCAGTCCTTTCCTGAAAAACCAAGGTCTGCACGTCCGTTAGCAAGCAGGTTACTGACAATCTGAGGCTTTACCACCTGAAACGCCAGGTCCTCCTGATTTGTAATCGGGAAATATGTCCTGTCGGGCAGATAAATTGAAATGCCCACATCGCTCAAAAGTTCATAAACTGACTCATAAATCCGGCCCTTAGCCAGCAAAATCTTAAGTTCTTCCATAATATGTAATCATACAGGAAAAAAGCATGTTCTTCAATCACCTTGAGGAAATCAAGAGTTCCACTGTGGAAGTAGACAGAATTTTCCTGAAGAAAACTTTGCCTTTATTTTTCCCTAATGGCTATTCTTTTCTTGTATCTTTTCAAAAATGTGGTATAATTACTATATATATGGAGAGTTTTTAAACTGGCTTAAGAATTTTTACATCTAGGAAAAGGTTATTATGGCGAAAAAGGGAAAAATTAGATTTACTCTGGCAGTCAAACTCTTGACTCTGTTTTTGACGGTATTTATTGTAGCTAACATCGTTTATGCCATTGTGGTCGATTTGAGAGCCACCGAAGGTATGAAGGAAGGTGTTCACGCCCAAATGGAATCCATTTCATCTGACATCGTCCACCAGATTCAGGCGATTAATGAAAAGCACTTTCAGACCCTGCATTCAATTGCTGAGCTTGCGATGATTAAGGACGAAAATGTATCGCTCAAGGACAAGCAGACGGAAATCGTAAAGGTTGTTTCCGCCATCAGCGACAACTGTATCGACATGGCCTTTTATGATGCGGAGGGAAACGCCCTTCTTGCCGACGGAAGAATGATTAACTTTGCCAACCGTCCCTACTTCCAGGAGGCCTTTGCTGGAAAGGATTTTGTTTCGGATCCAAAATTCAGTACGGTAACAAACAGCGTCCTGCAGCACTACAGCGTACCGGTTTACAACGAAAATAAAAAGGCTATCGGAACGGTAGTTATGGTCGTCGAGGGAAACACTATCCTCAGTACCATTGAAAAGATTGACTTGGGTGGCGGCATGCATCCTTCCGTGCTCAATTATGTTGAAAAGACTACGATTGCAAACGTAAATGCCGGAACTGACGAAACTACAGAGGGTGAAAGCGGAGAGGAACTGGACGAAACCCAGGGACTTGGCCTCGTGCTTAACAACATCTTTGAGGGTAAGGAAGACGTTCAGGATTTTGTGGACCCCAACATCAAGGCCCACCTCATAGCCGCATATAAAAAGGTCCCGAACACCAACTGGACTGTTTTTGCCGTGGCCCCCTACGACATTTACTTTGCATCAGTTGACAGCTTGCAGAATCATCTTATAATCACCAATATCATAACAATACTCATTGCGGTCATCATCATAGCCATTCTCGTTCAGCTTTTGATCAGGCCGCTCAAGACGGTAAAGAAGTCCATCGAAAAGATTGCAAGCGGAAACGCAGACCTTACCCAGCGCATCCCTGAGGCGACAAACGATGAGATCGGTGACGTGGTTAAGGGTTTCAACTCCTTTGTAGAAAAGCTGCAGGGCATAGTGACCAACCTTCAAAACTCAAAGAACAGCCTTATCTCGGTTGACCATGACCTTCAGGCTAGAACCAAGGATACTTCAACTTCCATCGGAGAAATCATTTCCAATATCGATGGAGTGAACAGCCAGATTGCATCCCAGTCCGATTCAGTAAATGAAACTGCCGGCGCCGTTAACGAAATCAGCTCAAACATTGAGTCTCTTGAAAAGATGATTCAGTCCCAGGTATCTTCCGTGTCACAGGCCTCTTCCTCTGTCGAGCAGATGATCGGCAACATCAATTCCGTAAACAGTTCTGTCGGTAAGATGATTACTTCGTTTACGACGCTTCAAAAGCATTCAAACGAAGGCTTTGACACCCAGAGCAAGGCTAACGAAAAAATCATGCGCATTGACGAGCAGTCCAAGATGCTTCAGGATGCAAACACTGCCATTGCAAACATTGCGGAGCAGACGAACCTTCTTGCCATGAACGCCGCCATTGAAGCTGCCCATGCAGGTGAGGCCGGTAAAGGATTTGCGGTTGTCGCAGATGAGATCAGAAAGCTTTCGGAAACATCCACAAACCAGTCCAAGTCAATCGGCGCTGAGCTTCAGGTCATTCAGGAGACGATACGGGACGTTGTTGCGGTATCAAGCGACATCAACACGGCATTTTCCGCAATCAACAGCAGCATAACGGAGACAAGCCATATCATCGAGCAGATTAAGGCCGCAATGGAAGAGCAGCAGGTCGGTTCAAAGCAGATTATCGACGCCCTTCAGTCCATGAACGATTCCACTGCGGAAGTCCACACCGCCTCCGGTGAGATGACAGAGGGCAACAAGCACATTCTTGCAGAGATTCACAAGCTGCAGGATTCAACAGACAGCGTAAGGGACAGCATTGAAAAAATGCACAGCGGTGCCGTCAAGATTAATGAGACCGGTTCCCTGCTGTCTGATATTTCAGGTAAGATGGCAGACAACATCAGAAAGATTGGAACGGAAATAGACCTGTTCAAAATCTAGCTGATTGCTGCGCATCAATAAAAAAACATCTCATTATTCGAAAAGGAGTTTTTATGAGTTCAAATCGTAATTCGTTTTCCAGCTCACTGGGATTCATCCTGGCGGCGGCTGGTAGTGCGGTCGGATTGGGCAACATCTGGCGCTTTCCCTATCTGGCGGCAAAAGATGGCGGCGGTCTATTCCTTGTAGTCTACATCGTCCTTGCATTGACATTCGGCTTTACCCTGCTTTTTTCTGAAATTGCAATCGGACGCAAGACAAAGCAGAGTTCCCTTACTGCCTACGGTAAGCTGAACAAGGGCTTCGGCTGGCTGGGCGGTTTTTCTGTCATAGTTCCGTTTTTGATTCTTCCCTATTACTGCATCATCGGCGGTTGGGTCTTGAAATATGCCGTTGCATTCATCAGCGGTCAGGGAATAGCGGCTGCGGGTGACGGTTATTTCGGTTCCTTCATCACAAGCAAGCTTCCACCCATCATTTTTGACGTGATTTTCCTTGCGGCCACTGCATTTGTAGTTTTCCGTGGAGTAAACAAGGGAATCGAGGCTCTTTCAAAAATCCTCATGCCGATTCTCTTTATACTTGTCATTGGAATCGCCATCTTCTCCGTTACAATCAACAGCCCGGAAACAGGACGCAGCGGTCTTGAGGGACTCAAGCTTTATTTCGTTCCGTCAGTTGAAGGCCTTACCGCAAAGAAATTCCTTGTGGTCGTGATGGATGCCATGGGTCAGCTCTTCTACAGCATCAGCGTTGCAATGGGCATCATGGTAACTTACGGTTCATACTGCAAGGACAATGAAAACATGATCAGGTCCGTCAACAGAATCGAATTCTTTGACACAATCGTTGCAATTCTTGCCGGTGTAATGATCATTCCTGCCGTCTACGTCTTTATGGGCAAAGAGGGAATGACAGGTGGTCCGGGCCTCATGTTCGTTGCAATTCCAAAGGTCTTCCAGCAGATGGGAGGAATAGGTCAGGTCATCGGAGCCATCTTCTTTATCATGGTTCTGTTTGCCGCACTCACAAGTTCAATCTCTGTTCTGGAAGCGGTAGTCGCAGGCATCATGGACAAGTTTGGTGTAAGCCGAAAGAAGGCCACCGTCATCGAGACAGTCATCGCACTTGCAATCGGAATCATAATCTGCTTCGGTTACAATTACTTCTATTTTGAGATTACACTGCCAAACGGAGCAGCCGCACAGATTCTGGATATTGTTGACTACATTTCAAACAACATCCTCATGCCGGTTGTTGCAATCGGAACATGTATCCTCATCGGTTGGGTGGTAAAACCAAAGACCGCAATCGAAGAAGCCACAAAGAACGGCGAGACATTTGCAAGAAAATGGCTTTACATCATCATGGTAAAAGTCGTAGCCCCAGTACTTCTTGCAGTACTCCTCCTCGGTTCATTCGGCATAATCTAATTCATTCAAATGGGGAAAGGTCGTCTGGCTTTTCCCCTTTTTAAATTTTATCTACAGCTTATATAGTATTGAGATTCCGGATCAAGTCCGGAATGACAGCACTTGATCTGCAATCTTGTTAAACTTTTCTATAGGAAAATCCACCTTTACCGTAACATCTCCATCCATCGAGGGAACCATATTTGTGGGGTCATCTTCATCCGTATGCTTGAAGTAACCGGTTATGTCGCTCTTATAATCCTTTACATTGTATACGTAGCCCTTATAGGGATTGCCGCCTATCTCGTAGGTAATTTCCACCGTACCGAAGCCAGCCGCCTTTTGGTCATAAAGCTGAACGTCATATTCAACTTTTACCGTATCCGCATCGGCCACGAAGTTTAAAAGCCTGATTTTGGCTCCGTAACTTTCTTCGAGTTCATGGACTATATTCAGAACCGGTTTGATTTCATTGTTCCCTGCAAAGAGATACAGCTCACCTTCGTATTTACGGTATTTGGAAACACCGACGGCATCAGGATCATCAACAAACGAATATTTCGCCGACACACCATACTTTAGTCCCTTTGCCTTTTCCAAAGTAAAATGATCAAGTGAAAACTCCGCCTGTTTTTGTGACCGGTAAATGGCGGTTATAGTGTTATTATTGAAGTTTAATAAATATCCCTCTTCTGTCATCTCCGATGCTTTTAACGTTTCTAGTATTAATGGCACATCAGATTCACGGATATATAGATCTGAAATACTATAATCACCGTAAATATAATGCTTGGATCCATCTGATATAACCCAATAGACATTTCTTTCATAGACTTCGTTTTCAAGATAAATCACTTGATTATCTTTTATATAACCTATGACTGTCTCAAATGATATGAATGAATAATTATAATAGTTATCATTATTTAAACCTTTAACTCTAGTTTTTTCTCCTTGTTTAGAATCTGTGAAATCTGCCTCATCTTTTGTAATATATATGACGTTTGTATATTTTCTTGGCAGACCTTCACAAGAGTTATCAAAATAGAAATCTGTATCTATAGTACCTTTCAATTCTTTACACTGGATAGCCGATCGTGTTTTTCGATAATCTTTTATGAACTCAATTAAGCTTTTGTTCAAATCATCATCAACTTTTATTGCATCATCGGTAAAAGTTTTTTGCAATGATTCTTTCGTTTTATGAGTCTTAGCCCTTGCAAGCAAACTTTCAATTTCAGAATCGCGATCTATATCTGGGTTATCTTCTGCAGGATAAAAGTCCTCGTCTATTGGTTCAATTTCCTGTTCACTTGAACCTGTTTGCCCAACATCCACTTTAACAGTTGATTCAGAATTTTGATTTTCCAATTCCGCTTGAACCAAACCATCTGATTGATTTGTTGCAGATTCATTTTTGTTGCAGGCAAACGCGATAAATAAAAGCGACATCAATAGAATGGAATATAATGTGTTTTTCATTGGTTTTTCCACCTAACTTTTTTTAGACTCAATTTATATATTCAGTATGAACAGAGTTTCCATCTCGATAAATAGTATACTCTAATTCACTATCACAGTAAACAGAAAAAACATGCTTGTCTTTGCGTTCATAATTCACGGTATAGGTTTTATCCTCATTGATTCCATATGCAATGGTAATAACTGCCTTTTTATCGCTTTCCTTTTGCAGGTCTAGGGCATATTTCAAATATGTCTTTGGATTTTTTAATTCCTCTGCATAAAGATTCTCCAGGCTTTTGGGCACTTCTCCATATCTTTCGCTGTATTCCATTGCAAGCATGCAAATTGAATCTATTACCCTACCCGGCAGAGTATATTCAGCAAGAAAACTGTGGCTCTTATAATATTCATCACATTCCTCTACAATGAATGAACCATCATACTCCGCAGCTTCTTGTGATTGCACATGGTTTTCCATTGGTTCTTCTTTTGCCAGTGATTCCATTTTACCGGTGTCTTTTGTCTCAGATAATCTTGAAACAGTTTGAGATTTATTGCTACAACCAGAAAAGAGGAAGAATATAAAAACTAAAAGACAATAGAAATTGATTTTTCTTTTCACATTTCCCCTCACTTTTTTATCCTTACTCCATTCTGTTGTTTTGTCTCCAGTTCTATTGAGAATCTATATGGTCAAATTCTAGAAATAATAAACCGCATTCTGGAGTGCTGGTCAAATAAAAACACCTATCCTGACAATTATAGAAGGAAGTATTATACACTGGATAAGCCACACCAATAAGATCTGTTTCTGCAATATTATACTCATGGAACCAAAAGAGAATAATCTTAAAACACATTTTTAAAAAGTATCTATGATTAAAACTGAAACGAATGTAATCCTTGTCGATGTGGAAACTATCCGAATCGAATAAATAGACATCAATATCACCAAGCAACAATTTTTTTTGAAAGACATCGATATTTTCGTCATATTTGAATCCAAGCTTTTCAAAATCCCTAAAGGCTGCATCTCTGCTGGTTAAATCATAATCAAAAAAACATATTTGTTTAAGCGAATGAATTTCACAAATAAACAACAAAGATACCAAAACCAAAAATATTCCTAAAGTCATCCCTATAATCTTAGTAATACTTTTTTTCTTCATACTCACATCCTGTCAAAATCCCAACTTCTGAACGACATGCCATAAAACTCTTAATCAATAGTAAATTTATACTATTAGAGTTTTTTTGTCCACATAAAACGAGCCCGCTTCGCCCTATTTCTTTTTTTATAATACTTTATCAAATACTAGTCCAATATCATTGACAAAGCAAAACGCCTGCCTTATCATATATCCAAAAGGTGAAACACAAAACGTGAGGTAGAAAAAATGTTCAAAAGAAAAGTAGTCAAGTTTGAAATCCCGGATGATGCCCGTGAGCTGACCGACGAGGAATTGTTTCTGGTCAATGGGGGATCTGAAAGAAGAGAGAACTCCCATGAGGGTGTGGCAGGAGCTAATGTTGGTGATACAATCCAGAGAAATGATGGTACGATTGTAACGCTTAATCAGGGCGATATTGACTATGCAAGGAAACAGCTTGGAATTAATGGTGGTGGGTCAGGTTCATCCGGAGGCAGCTCAGGCTCATCAGGTTCTGGAAGCGGATCAGGTTCGTCTGGAGGCAGTTCTGGATCAGGTTCAAGTGGCTCTTCTGCCGATACAACACCTTCGGTTGACTTAAAGAAGAAAGCCCAGGCAGACCACAAGAAAAACACTGAGCTCATGGACGGTTGGTATGGCAACAGTGCTATTAGCCATATTGAAAAAAGCAAGAATCAGATGCTTACTGGCAACAAGATTGAGGGAGAAACGATAAATGGGGAAAATGCCGGTAATCTTACAGACCGAGGATATCCAAGCAGTATGGATCCAAACCCTGGGATTTTTGTTGCCAAGGAAAATGAAAAAGACGAAATTGCATTAAGCAAAATTCAAGAAAGTATTAAACAGAATGAAGATTATAAGTATAACCAAAATGGTAATCAATTTGAGTGTGATAACTGGGTAGAAGAGGTCATTAATGATGCGGGGTATGATTCAACAGAATATTTGCTAGCCGGTAATTCATATAAATATGCATGTATAAAACATATAGAAGAAGCTAAAAAAGCTGATTCTGGATTCACGACAACAGTTCCTTCATTGGATGGTGCTTATGTTGTTTTTATGGGCGATGGTACTTATCATGAAGGCATCAAAAAAGGACAGCATGCACCTGAGCATTGTGGATTATTGATAATTAATGATGGCAAGATGACCGTGTGGGATAACTCTAGTTGCAATTCAAACGGAGGCGTAGAGCCGACATCTGTTTATTCTTTAACAGAAACAAAACTCAGTGCTTTTACATTGTATGAATCTTTTTATTTTAAAAGAATACAATAATTTTCTTGAGAGGAAATTTATGCCTATAAAAGAAAGTATTCTTGTTTCAAATTGGATTATGAAAAAGTATCGTTTTATTCATATCGCATTGTTATCTTTGCTGGTTTTATTGTCATTTGTTTCTTGCCAAGGAAATAAAACAGGTATAGGTGAAAAAACAAAAAACAATGAAATTAACAAGGTAAAAGAAGTTTCACAAGAGAACACAAATGATCATAAATCTTTTTTTTCTGCAGATACTTTTTCTCCATTTATGCTTTCTTGGAAATATGGGTTGTTAGACAAAAATCTTAATATTCAAATGGATCCAAACTATTTAACTGTTAAAGTCTATGATTATTGCGTAGTAAGAAAAACTATAAACAATGAATACACAGTTTACGATTCCAAACTCAATGAGCTATATAATTCACCAAACATATCTTTTGTCGATATAGTATCTGAAAAATACTGCCAATTGTGGATAAAAGACCAACTTAACTCTTATGTTTTATTAAATCTGTTTGATGGTGAAAGCAAAATCTTCAATGATTATGATAGGTTGGTTCCTGATAATCTAGAAAATGAAAAATACTATGCATCAAGTTCTTTATCGGCATTTGTAAACAAGGATTTTACCACAGAAGCATTCCCAAGTATTAGGTTTGGGGGTGGAGGTTATCCATTTCGGGAAGGGAAAGCCGTTGTTTATTGTTATAATTACATTTATGATCCTCCTTATTCGGTTATAAATGAAAAAGGGGAACAAATTATTACAGGAATAAGTGAAGTTGGAAAATACTTTACTGAAGGCCTTCTTCCTGTAATCATGCAAGATGGTAAGTCTGGTTATATCGATGAAAACGGAAAATTTGAAATTGATTGTGATTTTAATGTATTCTATAAAGGTCCCAAGGATGGACCGAGGCTTGAATACCTTTTTTATGATGGTATAGCTGTTGTAAACAAAAAAGAAGAAGGGAAATACCAATGGTTTTTGCTTGATCGAACAAAGACTTTTACAAAAATAAATGAAAAATATGAACCACTAGGTTATGAATTCAAAGAAGGTTATCTAGTATTAAAAACCACAGACAAAGAAAATGTAAAATATATATTCATCAACAAAAAGGCAGAACAAGTATTTAACACTACATTTGACTATGCAGATAACTTTGTAAACGGATATGCAGTTGTGGTTTACAACGATGAAGATGCCATATTAGATAAAGAAGGTAACATATATCTTTCCAAGGATTTACTAAATGGCAGTAAAAAACCTTTTGTAAACCTGATGAAAAAATAAATACTAGCAAAAAAGTGAGGTAAACTATGTTATCAAAAAGAAAGTACAGGCCATTTGAAATCCCGGATGATGCCCGCGAGCTGACCGATGAGGAATTGCTTTTGGTCAATGGGGGCGGAGCCATGACTTCCCAACATCAGGCTGAAATATCAGAAGCCTATAAGACCGGCAACCAAGAAAAAGTTGCTGAAATAATGTCGTATTACCAGAACAGCGGGTCTTCATCTTCAAACAATTCTTCCTCAACGAGTTCCTCCAACAATTCGACACGCTCTTCCTCAACACAGTCAAACGGTTCAGGATCCGGCAGCAGTTCGTCCAGCTCAAGTTCATCCAGCAGCAGGTCTTCCAGTTCAAGCAGCTCTTCTTCAAGCTCTTCCAGTTCAAGCAGTTCATCCTCAACAAGTTCAACACCTTCCGTTGACTTAAAGAAGAAGTCTTTGAATGACCTAAAGAGGGACCTTGAGATTAGGAAGAAGATGTTCCAAGAAAACAAAGATTCTCTCACTTCATCATCAGCAAATAATGGCCTGTCGCACTTTTACAGCCCAATTTACAAGGAAAAGGCCGATAAACTTCGTAGAACTCAGGGTATAACTGGGAACAGGATTGAAGGAAAAGAAATTAAAGGCTGGCGCAACAACGGAGACGGAACACATACTGTAATTTCAGAAGGAGCAACGCTCTGGGATTTATACGGCCCCAACTGGAAGGAATTGTCCGGTTATGAGGGGGATCCGACCAAGCTGCATGTCGGGGATACTGTGGGGAAGAAGCAGTTAAATGAGGCAACAGGAAAAAAGCCAAATTCCCTCAAAATAGGTTTTAATCCTAATGAACCTAATTCAGATAAAAGATATAACGCCAGAGATAATGATGGCGAACACTTGATGACTGTCTTTTTTTCAGATAGAAATAATTTTGAAGATTATTCAAATTATTATTTGACAGTTGGGCAGTATGGAGCTGCAAATACCCCTGTCTATGACGGCATCGGCCTTACAGACAATAAAGGTAACATTGTCAAAGTCTTGAAAACAAAAGAAGAAGTCTTAGCACATGCAGAAATGCTTAACCCTACATATGAGCACAATCTTTATTCTCCCTTCAAAGGACCAAAGCAAAATACAGAATATATACAAAACAATCAATTAAAATATGAAAGGGATTTTTATATAGAAACTGAAACATCTCGATATGGTTGGACACTGGCTGCTGGCATAGCGAAGGTTTCTTCCAAAACTTTATTAGATGGTCCTGCTGCTAATGCAAATTTTGATTATTTTAATGCTGAATTATCATGGATGAATTCACCAGAGCATACTAAAATGGGATTTAGTATTGATCTAATGGGAATAAATGGAGAGATGGGGCTTCAACTCTTTGATAAAAGGGCTACCATTGGTGGAGGTACAAGTTTAGGAATTAGTTTAGGATATGAAAGAATTGACAATTCTTATCATTTTGACTTAGGCCCTCTAGGGATTCAATTTACAATAGAGAAGTAAGAATGAAAAAGGGAATAGTTTTATTTTTCTTGGGTTTAGGAACCGTTTATCTAATGACTCTTGTTTATTTCTTAATTAATTATTTTACATCCAAACCTATTAATTACTTTAACTTTTTCACTTTTCCATTAACTTCATACCTGTCTGGAGCTGTTACTTCAAAATTGAACAGTAAAATTTTACCAAAGACAATGGCAGAGATTACCAAGTTTATAGGACTTGTTTTCTTTAGCTTCATTACAATGTTCCAAATATTTGAAAGCTCTGACATAAAGAATTCCTTTTGTTTGATTATTGTTATTTCGATTATTTTCAATTTTAATACTAATGTAGAAAACAAGAATGACAAAGGGGGATCAAGATGAAAATAAAACGACATAGCATCATAATTTTTCTTGCTTTAATAGCACTTGATTTGGTTATTTCAGTAATAAACTATATAATAAGAGGGCAAGAAAGTGTTTCTGACATATTGATGTTTTCCTTTATTATCGTGACAGCGTTTTTTGTCGTTTATTTTGGACTCAAGTTTATAGATGTTTTATTTAAAAGACCACTGCTAGGATATAGAATCATGTTCATGATTATGGGGATTTTCTGTTCAATAGTTTTCGGATTGGATGTCCTTTATGATGTAAGGTCCCTCTTTCATGTGACAATGCCACTTTCAACCGCTTTAGCCTGCCTTGTCGGTATTTTGGACATTAAAATATCACCTAAAAGCGATGTGGCTTCAACCGAAGAGAAGGGCTTAGATGAATTGGAATAAGCCTATTCAGAAAAGACGAAAGGATGAAACGTGAGTATTAATCATTCCGAAGAATTCCATGACAAAACCGTTCGCAGAGTGGTGAAGGTTTCCGACATAGACCCAGAAAAGAGATTTGTCAAACTGGAAAAGTTGTGATTCCCGCAAAAACAAAAATTACCCAATAGATGACAAAATTTAATTAGCTTATAATCCATTTTCATGTTATAATCTCTTTATAATAGGAGGTTTAATGTCAGACTACTTTGGAAAAGATGTTCCCAAGCTGGGATTTGGACTCATGCGGCTTCCAAAGCTGGAAGATGGTAAAACGATCGACATTGAGCAGACCAAGACGATGGTCGACATGTTCATGAAGGCTGGCCTTACCTATTTTGACACGGCTTACGTTTATGAGGGCGGTGAATCGGAAAAGGCGGCTAAAGTTGCCCTTGTTGACCGTTACCCCCGGGAATCATTCACCTTATGCACCAAGCTGAACGCAGGCGTGGCCAAAAACGAGGAAGATGCCAAACAGCAGTTTTACACCAGTCTTGAACGCACGGGCGCCGGCTTCTTTGACTATTACCTCCTTCATGCGCTGGGAAAGGGCAACATAAAATTCTACGATGACTATCACCTATGGGATTTTGTAAAGGAGCAGAGGGACAAGGGGCTCATAAAATACTGGGGCTTTTCATTCCACGATGACCACGAATTCCTGGACACGCTTTTGACCCAACACCCCGACGTTGATTTCATTCAGCTGCAGATTAACTATGCGGACTGGGAAAGCAACAATGTTGAATCGCGTCTCTGCTATGAGGTTGCGAGGAAACACGGTAAGTCGATTGTCGTAATGGAACCGGTAAAGGGCGGCGCATTGGCAAATCCACCTGATTCCGTCAAAAAGGTTTTCCTTGATGCAAACCCCAATGCATCTGTGGCTTCATGGGCGATTCGTTATGCGGCTTCTCTGGACGGCATCCTCACAGTTTTAAGCGGAATGTCAAACATCCAGCAGATGCAGGACAACCTGAGCTATATGTCGGACTTCAAGCCCCTGGACGAAAGCGAAAGAGAGGTGATTGCAGCGGCTCAGGACGCTTTGTCTAAAGTTGAACAGATTCCCTGCACCTCATGCCGTTATTGTGTTCCGGGCTGTCCTCTTCACATTTCTATACCGTCCTTGTTTGACGCCATGAACCGGAAGCTCATCTACAATGACTTTGAGGCGGCAAAAATGTCGTTCGGTTGGGCTACGGCAGACAACGGCAAGCCAAGCCAATGCGTTCAGTGCGGTCAATGCGAGGCTGCGTGTCCCCAACATTTGCCCATTATAAAGCACCTGGAAGAAATTGCGGCTTTATTCGAAGCATGATAATATGATTAAAACAGGAAATTAATTTTGGAGGAATAATTATGGCATGTTTTGCAGTACCTTTGGCAGAAGCGTTGATAGTATCTGCTGTCCGCGGTGTGATTGGTAACAAAAGGACTTCAAGTTCTGTGGTTGAAGAATCAAAGGAGGGCAGCAAGATTGTATCCATCAAGCAGAAACTGGGATGGCTTCAGAACCTGCTCTATGGTGGAAGCGCCCTGCTTGCGATTGAGCACATCTATCACGGAGAGGTTGTCCTTTATCCGCCTTTCCTGACTGCAATGCGCAACCCGGAAGACATACCCGAGATGCTGCACGAAATGTCCACGGTCGGTGTGGGAATGGCTGTCCTTGTTACCGCTGTATGGGCGATAGCAGTGGGAGTTTCTTCGGCATTGAAAAAGAAGAAAATGCTTCCTGCAAGGGGTATTGCCTGATGTGTGAGATAATGACCATAGCAGCCGCCCTTGTCTTTACTGTGGTTTATGCAGTTCAGAGGAAAAGGGGAATCAGCAGCAAGCCTGTCTTTGTGACTATGCTCATGTTCTGGGGTGCCACCTTGATGTGGGCAGTTGATGGAATTGCCAGCGTTCTTGAAGGTGAGCCTTTCTTTGACATCAGCATGGAAGACACGATTCTTGGCTTTATAATCCTTGGAGCCGGACTAGCGATATTCGCATTTATGCTTTTGATCAACAGGGCAAAAAAAGCCAGGGCTTAAAATGATTGACGGAAAAACAAGCTCTCAGGAGGCTTCTGAAAAATTCGAAGATCTTGGTTTTGCAAAATTGGATACAGACCGAAAGGAACGTACCGGCTTTGCAGAGGTTGTTTTCTGTCAGGGCAAGGACGATTCATTTTTAACAAAAATATTTTCAACTCTTTTTGAACACAACGGCGAAGTTTTGGGAACCAGGGCGACTGAGGCTCAGGCTGAATTGCTCAAAAAAACTTTTCCGGATCTGACTTACGACAAGGTTTCCAGAATCATCAGGATTGAAAAATCACAAAAAGAACAAATCGGAAAGATAGCCGTGTGCTGTGCAGGAACGGCAGACATTTCCGTTGCAGAAGAAGCGGCTCAGACAGCTGAATTTTTCGGTTCAAGAGTACAGCGCTTTTTTGACGTGGGTGTAAGCGGAATCCACCGACTCCTTTCATGTATCGACAAGATTAACGAGGCAAATTGTGTTGTTGCGGTGGCAGGAATGGAAGGGGCTTTGGCCAGCGTTCTTGGGGGCCTTGTTTCTGTACCAATTATAGCCGTACCAACTTCTGTGGGATATGGCGCCAGCTTTAACGGACTTTCCGCATTACTTACCATGCTGAACTCATGCTCAAACGGAATAAGCGTGGTGAACATTGACAACGGCTATGGCGCGGGATATCTTGCGACACAAATCAACAGGCTTGCGGTTAACGGCAGCACAAAAGGAAAATGATTATGGAAGACAATTCTTTGTATCTTGAATGTACCTCAGGAATCAGCGGGGACATGGCGGTTGCGGCACTCCTTGATGCGGGGGCAGACCAGGATGTTCTGGAGTCAGCCCTCAAATCAATTCCGGCACAGGGTTTTAAAACAGAAATCTCACGGGTAAACAAGGGTGGAGTCAGCTGCTGTGACTTTAACGTAATCCTTGACGCTGAACACGAAAACCACGATCACGACATGGAATACCTCTACGGCCACGAACATTCACACGAAGAACATGAGCACGACCATGACCACGAACATCATCACCATGAGCATGAAGAACACGAGCATACACATGATCATGAGCACCATCATGACCACGAACATGAGCATGCACACCACCACCATCACACTGGAATCAGGGAAATATATTCAATCATAGATAAAACCAACATGACCGACGGGGCACGGACACTTGCAAAAAAAATCTTTGACATCATCGCACAGGCAGAATCCACAGCCCACAATGTCCCGGTAGAAGAAGTACATTTTCACGAGGTTGGGGCAATTGATTCAATCGTGGACGTAATTGCACTGGCAGTCTGCTTTGACAACCTGCATCCCACGCATGTCTATGTTCCCCATTTATGCGAAGGCACCGGCACAGTAAGATGTCAGCACGGCATTCTTCCGGTTCCAGTTCCGGCAGTGACCCACATTGTTGCGTCCCATCACATTCCACTTGAATTCATATCCGAACACGGGGAATTTGTTACACCCACAGGAGCCGCATTTGTTGCCGCAGTACGAACCGACGCCCAGCTTCCCAAACATTTTACAATCAACAAAATTGGAATGGGTGCGGGAAAAAGGAACTACCACCGCCCAAGCATTTTACGTGCAATGATGATTCAGGAAATTGCAGAGACAAAAATCCAGGACAATACTGTATACAAACTGGAAACAAACATAGACGATTCAAACGGAGAACAGCTTGGCTATGTCATGGACCTTCTGTTAAAGGCAGGTGCTTTCGACGTACACTACATGCCCTGCTTTATGAAAAAGAACCGCCCAGGCTACATGCTCACGGTTGTGTGCGACAAGGAAATGATTCCCGAACTTGAGCACATAATATTCAAGAACACCACGACAATCGGAATCCGCCGCATGAAGTACGAGCGTTCAATCCTGCCGCGAAAAACCTACACCGTACATACCATCTGGGGAGAAGCAGCCGTTAAGGAAGTTGTCCTTGATTCCGGAGAAAAGCGCATCTACCCTGAATACGAAAGCATCGTCAAAATCTGCAGGGAAACAGGCCTACCCTATGCAAAGGTGTATTCCGAAATATTTAAATCAACTTCATCATAATCAAGTAATTGCAGACCATGGCCTTTTTCAGTATAATGTCTTGCAGAGGTAAGCTATGGGCGGTGTATTTGGTGTAGCATCTAAAGGCGACTGTTCTTTGGATTTGTTTTTTGGCGTTGACTATCATTCACATCTTGGAACACGCAGGGGTGGACTTGCGGTTTTTCAGGAAAACAAATTTCAGCGTGTAATCCACAACATTCAGAATTCTCCCTTTAGGACAAAGTTTGAAAACGACATGCACGACATGCACGGCCCCATCGGCATAGGCTGTATCTCCGACTATGAACCTCAGCCTCTTCTGGCACGTTCACATCTGGGACGCTTTGCGCTCACAACTGTGGGCCTTGTCTCAAACAAAGAGGAAATCGTAAACGAGCTCTTGGATAATGGAAAGGCCTTTTTGGAAATGTCGGGCGGTGAAATCAACCAGACAGAACTGATCCTTGCCATGATAAACACCCAGAAGACCATTCTTGAAGGAATTCAATACGTACAGCAGAAAGTCAAGGGTTCAATTACACTCCTGGTCGCCACCCCGGAAGGCATTTACGGTGCCAGGGACAGACTCGGCCGCACTCCGCTTCAAATCGGAAAAAAAGACGGAGCCATGTGCCTTTCATTTGAAAGCTTCGCCTACATCAACCTTGGATATAAGGATGAACATGAACTGGGACCTGCGGAAATCGTTTTTGTAACACCGGATTCATACAAGGTTCTTCAGCAGCCCCAAAAGGAAATGAAGATCTGTACCTTCCTGTGGATTTACTACGGATACCCCACAAGCTGCTACGAGGGCGTAAATGTTGAAGCAATGAGGTACAACTGCGGAAGATTCCTTGCCCGACGCGACAAGGACGACAACATAAAGCCTGACTGTGCCGCCGGAGTTCCAGATTCAGGAACCGCACATGCCATCGGTTACGCAAACGAGGCAGGCATTCCGTTTACAAGGCCTTTCATCAAGTACACTCCCACATGGCCGCGCTCATTCATGCCCACAAGCCAGGACCAGAGGAACCTTATCGCCCACATGAAGCTCATTCCGGTTCAGAGCCTTATTAAAGACAGAAGCATCCTTTTGATAGATGATTCAATCGTACGCGGAACCCAGCTGCGTGAGACAACCGATTTCCTGTATCAGTCTGGAGCAAAGGAAGTTCATGTACGCCCTGCATGTCCGCCAATCATGTTCGGTTGCAAATATCTGAACTTCAGCCGTTCAAACAGCGAGATGGATTTGATTGCACGACGTGTGGTAAGGCAATTTGAAGGTGATGACGTTAGCCCCGAAACCCTTGCAAAATACTGTGACCCGAACACCCCGGAATATGAAAAACTTCAGAAAGAAATCTGCAGTCAGCTTCACTTTACGACATTGCGCTATCACCGCCTGGATGACATGCTCAATTCAACAGGCCTGGATCACTCTATGCTGTGTACGTATTGCTGGAACGGAAAGGAATAAGCTCTATCGGGAGCTTTTAGTCAGTGGTTATCATAAAATAGAAGATGCAATGGTAATAGTCTGAGCCGCCGTTGTACTGGGTCAGGACAATCCATCCGTCCATTGCCATCTTTTCCTGTGCCATGTTTCTGGTAACAAGTGTCTCGTAAACATTGTTTGGCGCAAGGGAACTCATTTTGGAAAGGTTATTCTGAACAAAGTCGAGCATTCCGCTGTCTTCTTCGTCCATTTTGTCGCCGGTAATCTGAAAAAACTCTTTTAAATGCTGGTCAGGCCCCAATCCATTAAAAAATGTTTCCTTAAGGCTGTCCAGGGAAGTATTGGCCAGTGAAGCCTGAAAGTCAGAACGTGACATCGGGTCAAGGAATTCAACCACTACATCATCCGCTGAATAGTCTTTTCTGGCAAAGCAAAGTTCTGCCGAAACGCAAAACATCAAAGCAACGCAAACAAAAAACCGCAAAATCTTTTTCATGCAGAACCTCCTATACTTATATAATATGTAATTTTTAAAACTTAGACAAGAGTATAACAACTAAAACATGCCGGAGGTTACACGGATACTTGATATGTTGTCACACCAGATTTGTATTTGTTGTCATTCCGGACTTGATCCGGAATCTCAAACTTGCATGTTAAGATGCTGAATCAAGTTCAGCATGACTATGGTTATCATTCCGGGAGGAAAAAGGTAATCCATGTTCAAAATTTTGTTGAATTTAGGTAAATTTCATGTTCAAATTTTTGTTGATTTTACCTTATACTGTCCAGAAACTCATGAAACCGTCATTATCGGGCTGGACCCGATAATCTTTATGTTGCCTAACAGGTATCTGTAGATTGCCGGATCGAGTCCGGCAATGACAATCCCGTGTTTTTTAGCCCCCCCTGTTTAATCAATCTTGGTCATGTCTGCGATGTCGGCATTATAGTCAACACCCTCTACATCAAAACCGTTGATTGTAAGGAAGTCGTGGCGCAAACCTTCAAGATCTACCAGTTCCGCAACATTTTCCTGCGTAACATTTGGCATGATCTTGTCGACTTCGGCCTGAACCTTTGGATCAAGCTCCCAGTCATCGATTCTGATGCGGTTTGCCTCATCAACAGGCACCTTTCCTGCGGCGGAGTTTTCTCCGGTAAAGAGGCGCTCGGCAAAAAGGCGTTCCATCTGTTCGACACAACCTTCATGGGTTCCCATCTTTTTCATTATCTTGAAGAGTACTCCCAGATAAAGGGAAATAATCGGGATAACTGCGGAAGAACGTGTCACAAGGCCCTTGTTTACGCTGACATAAGCGGCTCCACCAATTTCCTTGAGTGAAGAATCGATGTTGCCTGCCCTCTTTTCCAAATCCTTCTTTGCTTCTCCGATTGTTCCGTCGCGGTAGATTGCGTGGCTCAATTCCGGTCCGATGTATGAATATGCCACCGTGCGGCATCCTTCTGCAAGAACGTCAGCTTCCTTGAGCATCTTGATCCATCTTTCCCAGTCTTCACCACCCATGACCTTTACAGTGTTGGAAATCTCATCCCCAACTGCCGGTTCTGTACTTGCCTGAGAGATGGCACCCGTCATCATATCCAGTGCCGCACCGCTGTATGTCTTTCCAATCGGCTTGATTACGGACTTGTACATAACCTTTGTGTCGGGGTCTACGCGGACAGGGCTTGCAAGGCTGTAGATTACCAGGTCAAACTTGCGACCCCAAGACTTTACCTCATCGATTACACGTGCGCGGGTTTCGTCTGCAAAAGCGTCTGCGTTGAATGTCACGGACTTTAATCCAGCTGCCTTTGCCTCTTTGTCAAACTCCAGATTGTTGTACCATCCCGGTGTTCCAAACTTGCGCTCGGTGGCTTCCTTTTCAAATGACACACCGATTGTGTCGGCTCCATATTCAAATGCTGCTGAAATTCTACTTCCAAGACCATATCCAGTTGAACATCCCAAAACCAAAACGGTCTTTGGTCCGTTGCCACCTTCAGAAACGGATTTGATTCCACGCTTTGCCTTTTGAGCTTTTACATAAGCAATCTGGCGGGCTGTCTCCTTTGCACATCCGATCGGGTGTGAGTTAATGCAGATATTGCTGCGAATCATCGGTTGAATGACCATAATTTTCTCCTGTTCAAAATCATCTACAAAGACCATAAAAAGGCCATGTCCTTTATTCTACCCATTTTGACATTTTTCGTCAATGTGTCATGCATATTTTTCAACAGGGGAGGGCCCCTGTACGACCCCCATATTAAAAGGGGAAGAGAGAAGCCCTACTCAGAAGCGCGCTCCTCTCTCCCCCTTTAACCCCCACTCTCCGCGGCACTGCTTAGGGGTTCCCCCTAAGAACCCCAATCTTTTTTATCAGAAATTGTATATCAATTTCATAAACTAATTCTTCTTCAATGATAAATCTACTGCTTTACTAATATTGTTTAGAAGAGCCTCTTTAAATTTTTCAAGATCAAAATGACTCTCCATTAAGAGATTTGAATCTGGTTGAAAAAGCTGTAAGGATTCAATCTGCAAAGCATCGGCTATTCTCTCTATCATTTGTGGCGACGGAAATTTTTTCCCTATTTCTATCGTACCAATATATGTAGTGGATGTCTTTGCTTTTTCTGCAAGCTGCTCCTGTGTGATATTCAACGCTTTTCTATATTTTTTTATATTTGATGCCAAGCATTTTTGAACTTTCGTCATTAGAATATATCCTATTAGATTATTATTCAATCAAAAAAACTACTTGACAATTATCTTTTAGGATATACAATATTACTTATATACTGTTAGATTATAAATCGACATTTTTATTTATAATCGTTGAGAATATATGAGTAGAACTATTCTATTACTCAATATGTACTTATCGCTTCAGGAGGATCTTATGAAAAAGGCATTTGGAATACTATTAACACTCATTGGCAGTTTATCATTATTTAGCTGTTTATCATCATCGTCTACATTCGGTGAAAGCTCAACTTCATCTAGTCCAGACGTTAAGATATATACAGATAAGTTTTCAGGTTCTAAGACTTATGAATATTCAAAAGGACTAAGGGGAGGATTTGCCTTAAGTCGTAATAGTGGCCTTTCAACAGATACACTTGAAATCATTCCACATTTGATTGTAAATGAGAAAAATGTTTGTGTACCTATACTTGATATTAAATATACAGGAGCTTCCAGCGGTTTGTTAGTAACAGGAGCCAACAAAGCCTATAAAAAATTTATTTTTCTGGCAGATAATGAACGTTTGGAAATAACACCTCTTATTATATCCAATAAAGAATCAAATACCGAAATTCTTTCTTCTGTTCCTGTAACTGATTACGCTCAGAGTTATTCGTTACAAATTACAAAAAAGCAATTTGATACGCTAATGAATTATTTTTCAGCCCATGAAGTTATTGAATGTGCTGCATATTCTATTGATGATAAGGTCGTTACATTCAAAACTTATAACAAGAAATGGCATTTAGGTGTTTTTTCTGCTTTAGACAACTGCGTAAAAAATGAATATCCGAATATTACTTATAATGAAACTGCTACCCAAGCAATAATTCAGTAATTAAATTTTTTAGGAGGAGCTATGAAAAGACTATCTATTATATTAATTTTATTTCTTATCAGTTTTTCGTGCTTTGCTGAAAAAGTGGGTGAAAAAATTAAATATGAAAATGCATCATTGAATTTTTCATCAACTGATACTTATTTAACGAAAGTTGAACCCTTAATGAATGGATTTTATAATGTTGAAATAACGACTATTATATCTCCCGCAGGAAGCCGTTCTGCAGTAGGAATGTTTACCTTTACCACAAGTTATACCCTTAAAGAAAAAGACAAAATAACTCTATATGAATCAAATTATTTCTCCTCTTCGACTAAGACCATCACATTAATTGTATCTAAGATTTCAAACAACGAAATTGAATTCTCCACAATCTCCGATTATCTTAATGAAGAGTAAGAAATGAAAAAATACCTGTTTATTCTGATTATTTTGTCATTGATTCAAAACTTTTGCTTTTCACAGACTGAAAAAACTATTCTTGGTTTTTCTTTAGATGACTCGAAAGATTCTATTATTCAAAAACTTAATGACAAACATTATACACTAATAGACTCTAATAGTGATGATAGCCTTTTCCCAATAAGTTATGAATCATACTCAAAAGACAACCTTATGTACAATAACATACCTGTAAAACAGATTAACTTTTTATATTGTTATGATCAATTATTTTGTATTAAGATTGTTACTGAGCATATTGACGACATTGACTTGTTATTAGAATCTCGAAAAATACTAAAAGAAAAATACTGTCTTGAAAAAAAGGATTATATATCAATTTCAAGAGAATTTTATGATAAAGAATCAAATATATCGTTTTATACTTGTAATGAAGATCAAGATTTCATTTTATTGATTTATGGAAAAGAAGATAATTACGGTTCAATTTCTCAGACTTATAATTTTATGTATCAATCAAAAGCAAATGCAGCAATTGAAGTAAAGAATCAATATCAAACTTACTCCATGATTCCTGGTTATACCGATATGTCCTTAGATGAACTAGATATTATAAAACTTACCATGGATAAAGAAGAACAAGAAAGACAAGAACAGATTGAAAAGCAAAAAATAGAAGAAGAAAAACAGAAAAAACTTGAAGCAGAAAAACAAAAAGAGGAATACAACAAGAAGCATAGGTTCGATAATCTCTCTGGAGGATATTCGGGTTTTGGTTTTGGTTTTGGTTTTTATGATGGAGTTTATTCAGGAGGATTCGTTGCTTTTGACTGGTCATATAACTTAACAGGTCCTTTATCCATTGGTCTTGATTGGCGAATTGGAGGCCTACACCCTACAAATGGAAAAAATACTGAATTAAAAATGGATTATGATGCTTATATATCTTTAGGAATAGCCATCCCTATAGATTTTATCGCTGGTTCACCTATACTATATGTTGCAGCAGCTCCTGGTTTTTATTTTTATAAAATTAAAGACATGATTCTTGAGGGGTTTATAGACTTAAGAGCAGGTGTGATTATTCCTTTATTTTCTAATTGGGATTTAAAATTTGTTTATTCAAGAGAATTTCTAACTAATAATGAACAGATAAATCTCTATTCCTTTTATATTGGCGGTAGATTCTAACTTTTTCTCAATTTCATTATTCCTTTTTCCCCATTCTCACAGAATACACGAAACCAAGGTTTAGCTATTATTTTTTCATAGTGACCTTATAAATTCTGCTATACTAACCGCTGCCGCTTCATGGGTCTTTGCACCCGGATGCTCACGGCTTCCCTTGTCCTCATGGTTTATTTCCAGAGATGCGGATGAATCAAGCTCAAGGGTAAAAATATTATTGTCAGCGGATTCTGCCTTGTATTCATCCACGCCTTTTTGAATCAGGGCTGGTACAAACTCCAGGCTTAGCAGTCCCCATACCCAGATAATCTTTGCATTTGGATTGTGCGAGCGTATAACCGAAAGAAAATCCTTTACAGAAGAAACAACCTTTTCCGGGAGGCCTGATTTGTCCTTTGCATTCCTCATTCCTGTCTCATCATTTGTTCCAAGATTTATGATCACAAGGTCAGAGCCTTTTCCACCGTTGAATGTCCAGGGTTCATTTGCCCCAAGAGCAACACTGTTCTTCTCTTTTAACACGGAGCATACGTTCTCGTAATGTGGGGGAATCCTGCAGTTCACGTTGTAATCCCAGCTCCAGCATATTCCCCAGCCAGATTTACCCATGGTATTCCAGTCGGCATTCAGTTTTTTTGCCAGTCGTATTGCATAAGTTCTGCTTGCACTCATCCATGAGGGAATCCAATCCATCTCTTCTGGAGCACCTACAAGTCCTTCTCCCGCTGTAAGGCTGTCTCCGATAAATTCAATTGAACATTCTCGCGGCTTAACAGGAAGCAGCAAGCCCTCATCATCCAGTCTAATTGAATGAATCACAAGGGAATGTGTTTTATCCTCGTCCAGCGGCTGAGTATCTTTTATTATGCTGATAAGGTTTTCTTTCTGCGGATTAAGATTATGGGCAATGCAATACCATTTCCTGCCCTTTTCAAGAATAAACCGGCTTATCTGTACTCCGTTGATTTCTACTGCAAGCCATATCTCCAGATTATCATAATCGGCAGATATACAGGCCCACACTTCCCTGGCATTTATGTTTATCTCAAGAGCCGCACCTCCCCAAAAAAGTGCAAGCTCCTCTTTTGAATCATCGTATGAGTTACGGCCAAGAATCCGTTTGTAATCAAGCTGGTTTATCTTCAATTCTTTCATGATTATACCTTACAGGAAAAATGCCAAAAGGACAAGATAACTCTAGCCGGGGAAACATCCGTTAATCAGCAGTTCCCTAGATTTTTTATCATAATTCATGTATATTTTAGCTTATGGCGGAATATTCAACTGTTTATAGCGATGCTGAAATTGTGGTACTCAATAAAAAAAGCGCTTATCTTGTAGCGGCGGACAGGTATGACACTGAATCTCCTCGTCTTGATGAAGCAGCAAAAAATGAATTCGGAGATCTCTTTGCCGTTCACAGGATTGACACAGATGCAAGCGGCCTTGTCCTCTATGCACGAAACGAAAAAACTCAGGCAGCACTTTTACAGCAATTCAAGGACGGAAAAATAGAGCAGATTTTTCACTGTCTGGTATATGGCCGCCCCCAATGGAAAGACCTTGATGTGGAACTAAAGCTTTTACCCGACGGAGACCAGAGGCACAGGACAACAGTCAACAAGAGAATTGGAAAATTCTCCAAGACTGAATTCAGGCTCCTTTGCTCAACAGGTCCTTATTCATGGATAGAGGCAATACCGCGTACAAACAGAACACATCAGATCAGGGTTCATCTGCAGCAGAACGGCGTAAACATAGTTTGCGATCCCTTGTATTCAGGAAACCAAAAGCCTGTACGTTTAAGCGACATAAAGAAACGGTGGAATGGAGACACGGAGGAAGAAAGGCCACTCTTAAAACGCCTTGCCCTCCATGCATGGTCAATTTCATTTGAGCATCCAGCTGACGGAAAAAGGCTTACATTTACGGCTCCATATCAAAAGGACATGGATGCAACAAGAAATCAGCTGGCAAAAATATTTGGCGAGGACCCTCTGGAAAAATATCAGGACAAGCAGTGAGGAAGATTTTTTCATCAATCCTATTTCTTTGTTTTCTCCTTTTACCTTCCATGGCACAAAATCTGGACGGCTCTTCTTTCATCAACTCGCTTTCTTTTGCTCTTGGCGGACAAGTGACTGTTCGTGTCGGACATCAGGGGGAATATGTCTATGAACCCATTTCAAATGACCGTTTGCTCTCTTATCTTGAATGGGAAGAAAAACCGCTTGTTATAGTAGGCCTTTTTGGAGAAGCAGGATATAAAAACCTTAAGCTTCAGGCTCAGGCCAAACTCGCTTTTCCAGCTGACTCAGGCACGATGACGGATGTAGATTATTTTAATGTCTCCTATTTCCCTTACTGCTCGGATTCAATTGCAGGCATCATG
This sequence comes from Treponema sp., assembly GCA_016281495.1. Lineage (GTDB taxonomy): Bacteria > Spirochaetota > Spirochaetia > Treponematales > Treponemataceae > Treponema_D. The sequence goes on from JAEEIU010000012.1 coordinate 288,254, forward strand.
ACGCATAACACAACAAGCATATGCCATACCGAATCGCTCCGTTCAATTGAATTCCAGCTGTCCTATGATTTTGTCCTTAACCCTGTTGTAACCCTTTCACCTCTGCTTGGCTACGAGTACCAGTATGCATATCAAACTGCATGGGGTTTGGACGGATATTATTATGACGTAGATCATTATGTTGAACCCAACGGATATTTCGGATGGTATGACACCTACGGCCACAACAGAAAAATGTATCATCCTCAAGACATTAATACATTGAGTCTGGAAAGAAACTACCACACAGTCTGGCTTGGTCTTGGCGCCTCGTTCAACATCAATAAAAAATTCAGGCTGGATGCTTTGGCTGCCGTCTCCCCCTTTATTGCAATTCAATCCCTTGATTCCCATCTTCTTATGGGGGATTTATATCTTGATGACATGCATTCATGGTTTAGGGGTGGAAAAATCTCTGCAAAACTGAATTACAACATCAACTCCCACAACTGCATCTATGGACAGGTTAAATTCACTTCAACAGGAATTGCCAACGGAAAAACCTATCACGGCTATGTTGGCGGAACTGAATTCCACAAATACTCCAACTCTCATGCGGGAGGAGATTCGCAGACCTGGGATTTTACTCTGGGTTACACATATTATTTCTAATTGAATTTTGCAAATTGAAAATACTGTGGTATAATATAATTCTAGGGAACGACGATGCCCTATATGCTTTGGTTAAAGAGGTATGATAGATGAAAAAGATAATAACTATAAGCCGTGAATTTTGCAGTGGCGGTCATGAAATCGCAGAACTCTTGTCTAAAACTCTGGATGTTCCTTTTTACGACAGGGAACTGATTGAATTGGCTTCCCAACAGTCTGGGTTGTCTCCAGAATTCATAAAGTCCAACGAACAGAAAATATCTTCCGGCCTCATGTATAATCTTTTGCTGAGTTCAAGCTGCACGGTTCCAAGCAATAACGGAATGTCCAACGGCATTTCTACAAAACCGACCCTGCCTCTTCCAGATCAGGTGTTCAACGCACAAAGAGCCGTCATTCTGGATCTTGCAAAAAAAGGCCCCTGCATCATCCTGGGACGTTGTGCGGATTACATTCTGAACCATTGTGACGAAATCAACAAGGATGACCTGCTGAATGTTTTTGTCTATGCCCCTTTTGAAGACCGTGTCCAACGATATATGAAAGAGGGAGGTGTCGACCGAAACGCCGCAGAAAAAGAAATCAAACAGATGGACAAATACCGCACGAATCATTACAGCACTTTTACCGAGCAGACATGGGGAAAACGCGAATATTACGATTTGCTCATCAACAGTTCACTTTTGGGAATAGAAGCTACAGCACAGTTTATTGCCGACATCGCAAAGAAAGCATAGGCTAAAGCTTAATCCTTACACTCTGAATGCGCCGGGCAGCCTGATCTTCCACAACAAAGACAGCCCCGGCATTTTTATATACCGCCCCAATCGATGGAAGCTCATCAAATTTTTCAAGAAGCCATCCGCCAAGAGTTGTGTAAACCTCACTGTCCAGATGCAATTTTAATACGTCGTTTACTTCTTCTATCTTCATGTCACCGGGAACGATGAATTCCCTTGTGCCCAAAACCGTAATCCTTTTTTCCGGAGCAACCTCGCTTTCTCCATATTCATCGGTAATGCGTCCGAACACTGCGCGCAAAATGTCGTCCATCGTTACGATTCCGGCTGTCTCTCCGTATTCGTTTACCACAATCGAAAAATTTTCCTTTTCCTTTTTGAACATCCTCAAAAGGTCAACTGTGGGAATTGATTCCGGCACAAAGAGGACACGGTTCATGCAGATGCGCACAAAATCCCTGCTGCTTTTAATATGAGGGGAGGCAAACAGAACGGACTTGTAATGCAAGACTCCCAAAACTTTCTCCGGGTCTCCGTCAATTACAGGAAGCCTTGAATATCCTGACTTTGCAAATGCATCAACCACCTGTTCCTGATCAAAGCTGATGTCGATGTATTGGACAAGAGAACGGTGGCGCATGATGTCCTTTGCCTCAAGGTCGGAAAATTCAAATATGCGGTCAAGCATTTCCTTTTCATCTGCCTCAAGGGTACCTTCTTTTTTACCCAATGCAAGAAGTGTCTTTAATTCATCTTCGGTAACAAGCGGCCGTTTTTTCCTTATGATTACGCTGTCAATAAAATCAAGGAAATGTGAAAGCTGGTCGAACACCCATACCACAGGGAACAGTATTTTTTGAATCACGGAAATTGCAGGGGCATTTGTCTGTGCAAGCTTTGCGGGTTGAACGGCGGCAACAGTCTTGGGAATGATTTCGCTAAAGATAATCACGAGCACACTTATCACAGCAGTGCCGTAACTGACGTATGAAGCACCAAAAAACCTGATTGTAAATGCAGTTGTCAAAGATGAAATCAAAGTCGTTACAAGATTTGTTCCGATTAAAACTGTGGAAATGAGCCTGTCCAGATTGTTTCGCAGGGCATATACTTTCTTTGCGTTTTTTTCTCCGGCATTAAGCATTTGTCTGGCGGTTATTCTGGAAAGAGAGGTAAAGGCAGTTTCTGATGAGGCAAAAAATGCTCCGGCAAACAAAAGCAATACTTGAACGGAAAGGGAAATCATCACATAAACAATTTTATTCATCTTCATCCCCCTCCAGCTTTATTTTTTGAATGCGGATTTTTGCAACACGCTTGTCGTCCATTTTCAACACGGTAAAGATATATCCCTGCTGCTGAATCGACTCTTCCTCTGCGGGAATGTGTCCAAGGCATTCACTTATCAAGCCACCGATTGTCTCACAATATTCTGAGTTAAGTTTTATGCCAAGCTGCTCGTTCAAATCAACAAGGCGGGCCTGACCTTCAATTTCCGAATGATCCGTATTCTTTATCACGACCTCTACACGGCGGGCATAGGGCTTGTATTCATCCGCAATCGGTCCGAATATTTCGCGTGCAATATCTTCGCTTGTCAAAACTCCATCGGTTCCGGCATATTCATCAATTACAATCGCCATGCTCTGATGATTGTCCTTGAGCATCTGCTGTATTCCCGACATTTTTTTTGTTTCCAGAATGAAAAGCGGCGGTCTCATCACTTTTTGTACGGAAAAATCGTTTACATCCTTGAGCTTGTAAAAAAGCAGATCCTTTATGTAAAGTATGCCCACAATGTCGTCTATGTCATTTTTGTAAACTGGGAAACGCGAGATTAAAAAACGCTGCGACAGTTCAATCACCTCGGTAAAAGTTGCCGTGAGTGGAATTGCCTTTATGTTTTTTCTTGGGGTCATGATGTCTCGTGCGGCAAGATCGGTAAACTTGAATACACGGTGCATCATCGTCTTTTCATTTTTATTGATGACACCCTGTTCGCTTCCAACATCGATGAATGTCTTTATCTCTTCCTCAGTAAACGATATTTTCTTCTCTTTTGTGTTGATTCCAAAAATCTTAAGGAATGCCCTGGAAAAACCCGTGAACAAAACCACAAGAGGATAAAGCAAAAATTCCAGGACATAGATGAATCCGCAAAAGAAAAATGCTATAGATTCCGGATGATGTGTCGCAATTGTTTTGGGTGTTATCTCTCCAAAAATCAAAAGCACCATCGTGGCAACAAAAGTAGCAATACCAACTCCGGCGCTTCCAAAAAGATCCAGGGCAATGTATGCTAAAATTGAAGAAATTATTATGTTAACGATATTGTTTCCGACTAAAAGCGTGTTGATAAGGCGCTCTTTGTCCTGAAGCAAATGCCACACCCTCATGGCACGCTTGTTACGGCTGTTTTTTAATGATTGAATGCGGAGTTTGTTCACCGCAAGAAATGCACTTTCTGTTGCAGAAAAAGTCATGGACAGAACAATGCACACTGCGGCAACAACTATCAGGATGATAATATTATTCGAAGGTGGTACGTCCGGATCCATTACTCTGGGGTCACCTCTGTCTGTGTTGAATAATTATTGTATTCCTTCATGGCTTCAAGCGTCTGTATGGACATTGCAATTTCCTGAGAATTGGGATTACCCGGATCTGCGGAATAAGAAAGGTTCAGTAGTTCAAGCATTCTGTCGAAGTCCTGGCTTCCCACAAGAGGATAAAGATATGCCGCATAATAATAGGCCTCAAATTTCTGCGAGTTATCCAGATGACCGGTCTTAACAAGATCTACAAAACGGTCTGCCGCATCATCAACTGTTACAGGAGTCAGCATGTCCTGAACCTGATCAAAAACTATCTGAAGCTCGTATTTTCCAAGAAGCCCCGTAATGTTTCCCTCATCCTCGGCAAGAACCTGCTCACAAAGGGCATGCAAAGGTCGGCGGCAGTTTTCATCGGTGAATTCATACAAATCATCTATTGCCCTGACTTTGTCTGTTCCCTTGCTTTTATTGATCAAAGCAGTCAATTCCTCTATCTTGTTAAAATCCGGAGTGGACAAAAGAAGCTGTTCGACTAATTCCTGAACGGTCTCAATCTTTTCCGCCCTGTCTATCCTTCCGACATAATAACCGTCTTTGTTCATGATTATGAGGGGAAGTGTTTCCTTTACGGCATAATCCGTAACCAACGCAAGTATGTCATCCACCTGCTGTTCGTCTTCCGTTATGGCATCAAGAGAAAGAAGGACAAAGTTTTTACCGGCATTCGAAATGAATTCCTTGGTATCCAGAAAATTCGCCTTAAAATCAAGGGCCGCAGTATCTCCGGAATTCAGGAAGAGAAGAATCGGCTGTTTCTTTTTTGCAGAAAGTTCTTTTGCTTCCTGCATATTGTTTGTCCATTTTGCTCCACATGAAACAAAGAGCATGGCAGACAATATCAAAGTTACCGTTACAATCTTATTCAAATGTTTTTTCATTTTTTCCACCACAAATTAATTGAAATATGAGACACCCGCCGCAAAGATGTTCTGGCATGAGCTTTCGATCTTTGGCTGTGCAGGGAAGCCCGCAATGTTTTTAATCAGGCTTGAATCGCTACCGTTTTTGCCAAATCCAACCGTACGCTCGTTGTGGCCCATCTTTCCAAGCACGTGACCGTCTGGGCTTGTAAGGCCTTCAATTGCATACATGCTTCCGTTGGGGTTGTCCGGTTCATCCATGGTTGGATAAATTCCGTGATCGTCAACCAGCTTGATGTACTGAGTGAATACCTGGCCGTTTTCAAAAAGCTTTTTGGCAAGTGCATCTTCAATAATGATGCGTCCTTCTCCATGGCTTATTGGAACAAGATGGCATGCAGGTTCAAGTACGGATGAATTCAAAGCCCACGGACTGATTGCGCTTACCATGCGGGTCCTTACCACACGGCTGATGTGTCGTCCCAAAGTGTTGAACGTAAGGGTCGGCATGTCGGCGCTTGGCTCACGGATTTCTCCAAATGGAACAAGGCCTGTCTTTATCAATGCCTGGAAACCGTTGCATATTCCAAGAACGAGTCCGTCCCTGTTCTTGATAAGGTTCATGATTGAGTCGGCTATGCGTTTTTCGCGTATGATGTTCGCTATGAATTTTCCAGATCCGTCAGGTTCATCTCCCAGGCTGAATCCGCCCGAGAATGCCAGAATCTGACTCTTTTCGATTTCACTCTTGAATGCGTCAAGGCTTTGTGCAAGTTCTTCCGGTGTCCTGTTCCTGAATACGAGGATTTGTGTTTGTGCTCCGTTCAAGTTGAATGCGCGTGCAATGTCGTATTCGCAGTTTGTGCCCGGGAATACAGGAATGATTACGCGTGGTTTTGCGTTTCCTGTTTTGGCGATAAATGACTTTCTTGCTTTGCCAAGACTTTCGTGTTCATCCAGTGCAAAGTGTGGAAGGGCTTCGTGCTTTTCTGTGGAGCTTACTGGCGGGAATACAACGGAAAGCTTTTCTTCCCATGCCTTTTCGATTTCCTCAAGCGGAATGTTTGCACCGTAGACGCTGATTGTTTCTTCCTTTGTTGTGGCACCGATTTTTGTAACCGTTCCTTCCACAAAGTCTGTGTTCAACTCAAGGTTTTCTTCGCTTTCCACAAGAATTGAACCATACAGCGGCGTGAACAAATCCCTTGCGCTTACGTCTATGTCCAGATTGGCAGCGGTTGCGCTTGCACATATCGTGTTGATTTCTGCTCCAACCCTGTTGCCCATTGCCATCTTGCTTACGGCTTCTGCAATTCCACCAGGACCAACAGGATACATCGCCATGATTTTTCCCGATGAATTCAATTTGTTCAGGACGCGTGCGTTTTCGGCAAAGGTTTCAAAATCTGGGGCGAGCTGTTCTGAATATGGAACTGCAACCAGATAGATTCCGTCTCCCGCCTTTTTGAATGAACCGCCTGTGACGTTCTTTTCCGTATCTGTGTTTACTGCAAAGCTAACGAGTGTATGGGGTACGTTCAGGTTTTCAAATGTACCGCTCATGCTGTCTTTTCCACCGATGCTTCCTGTACCCATGGCCTTTTGTGCTTCAAGGGCACCGAGCAATGCGGCGGCAGGATATCCCCATGTCTTTTCGCTTACTGCACGGCCAAAGAATTCCTGGAAACTCAAGCGGCATGAATCAGCCTTTCCACCCAAAGCGACAATCTTTGCCAGAGAAGAAAGAACTGCAACCTGTGCGCCATGCCACGGACTCCACTGTGCCACACGGGGGTCATATCCGTAAGTCATAAGGCTGACAGTTGAAGTTTCACGCGGTGACATAACGGGAATGCGGGCCGCCATACCGGCTTCTGGAGTACACTGGAATTTTCCACCATATGGCATAAGGACTGAAGAGGCCCCGATAGAACCGTCAAAGCGCTCTCCCAAACCACGCTGTGAACAGCATGCAAGGTCCTTCATGTTTTCTATCCATGCACTGTGAACTGTGTTGGCATCACCTTCGCCTGTAAGGATTTTTTCAACTGATTCAAGAGGACGTACAAGCGGTGATTTTTCAGGAACTTCTGGAGATTCAATTTCTGCAACTGCCTCGTGTGGTGCTCCTGCCGTATCGATAAAGCTTCTGTCTATGTCAACGATGACTTTTCCACGCCACTTCATCACCATGCGGTTTGTATCGGTAACGGTTGCCACAACAACTGCGTTCAGGTTTTCTGCATTTGCCGCTGCTATGAATTTTTCTACGTTTTCTTTCCTTACGACGACCGCCATTCTTTCCTGACTTTCTGAGATGGCAAGTTCTGTTCCGTCAAGGCCCTCGTATTTTTTTGGAACGGCATCAAGATTGATGTCCAGTCCCGGGGCAAGTTCTCCAACTGCAACAGAAACACCACCGGCACCAAAGTCATTGCAGCGGCGGATCATCAGGCAGACATCCTTGTTGCGGAAGAGCCTCTGTATTTTCCTTTCTTCAACCGCATTTCCCTTTTGAACTTCTGCGGCGGCTGTGGTAACTGATTTTTCCGTGTGGACTTTTGAAGAACCTGTGGCTCCTCCAATACCGTCACGTCCGGTTCCACCACCAAGCAAAATGATGATGTCTCCAGCTTCCGGGGTTTCACGCAAAACAAGATCAACTGGGGCGGCTGCGATGACTGCACCAAGCTCCATCCTCTTTGCCAAAAATCCAGGGTGATATACTTCTGCGACCTGTCCTGTGGTAAGGCCAATCTGGTTTCCGTAAGAACTGAATCCCTGTGCGGCCTCACGAGTAAGCTTCATCTGCGGGAGTTTTCCGGGCAATGTTGCGCTCAATGGAACAGTCGGATCTGCGGCTCCCGTAACGCGAAGGGCCTGATATACCCAGCTGCGTGCTGAAAGCGGGTCACGGATTGCACCACCGATACAGGTTGCGGCACCACCAAAGGGTTCAATTTCCGTCGGGTGGTTGTGGGTTTCGTTCTTGAATTCCAAAAGCCAGCGTTCAGTTTCTTCTTTTCCCTGTGGCAATGGATTACCGTTTGCATCCGTAGTGTAATGAACGTCTATGTAAATTGAACAGGCGTTGTTTTCCTCGCTTACCTCAAGGTCTTCCAACTTGCCATGCTTCCTCAGGTATTTTGCCCCGATGCATGCCATGTCCATGAGGGTGACTTTTTTATCAGTCCTTCCGGCATACAGGTCGGTCCTCATGTCGGTGTAGTTCTGCAGTGATGAACGGAAGAGCTCTGCGTATGGTCCGTCCTGAATCTTTATGTCCTTGAGTATCGTGTTGAATGTGGTGTGGCGGCAGTGGTCGCTCCAGTATGTGTCCAGAACGCGTATTTCCGTAATTGTGGGATCGCGCTTGATTTTTGCAAAATAGTCCTGCATCCACTTGATGTCGGCAAAGTCCATTGCAAGACCGAGTTTTGTCCTGTATGATTCAAGGTCATCGGCATTCAGGCTGGTGAATCCTTCAACAACCTCTATGTCGCCCGGAACGTGGGTTTCCATCTTTAAGGTTTCCGGTTTTGAGCTGTCTGTCTGGCGGCTGTCTACCGGGTTAATCAGATAATGCTGGATTTTCTCTACGTCTGCGGCAGATACCTTTCCCTGAAGCACGACAATCTTTGCACAGCGCACGCGGGGAGGCTCGGTACCAACTTTGGTAATGTTCTTCATTCCCTCACGCAAAAGGGTAAGGCACTGTTCTGCGGAATCAGAACGCTGGTCGTATTGTCCCGGCAGGTATTCCCAGATGATTTGTGTGGCTCCATCCGGAAGATTGAATTCTTCAAAGGCCACACTGTCGCTCTGAGGCTCGGAGAAAATGCGGGTGGCGGCTGCCTTGGCAACATCATCACTCACGTTTTCCACATCGTACCTGTTCAGATAACGAACAGAAGTAACACCGTCAATTCCCAAAAAACCGCTGATATCAGCATAAATGCGGCGGGCCTCGTTGTCAAAGCCGGCCTTTCTTTCAACATAGATACGAATCATGGGTAAATTATAGAAGAAAACTGATATTTATTCAATAAAGATTCTGGATGACATGCCTTGTGGACTAGCACGATTCAATATATCCCTGTCATGCAAATTCATAGCTAAATCTGCTCACTTGCATTTAACCGTGCCAGTTCTTTTACTTTTTCAATATGAATTATGCATTCTTAATTCTGAATTGCAAAGGTACCAAAGTTGTGCAGAATCAGCTCGGGGTGGTATTCAAAGTGCATGTTGTCAAAGATTATCCATTTTCCGCCCCAGATAAAGCCTTCTTCCTCAAATATGTCCAGGACTTTTTTGGGGGGAATCCATCTTTTGCTCAAGGGGGTCAGCATCCAGCCGTCGGGGTTCTTTTCCTTGGCCCAGCTCCAGTAAATCTGCTTTCCGTTCAGGCTTTTGGGCTGTATGTCTACGGCTATTCCCAGACTGTGGAACGATTTTCTTGTGGTGCCGCTTATTATTCGCCAGTAATATGCCTCGGCAGTTTTTATGGAGGTTATGAAATCCATTATCTCCTTGTCTCCCCTTGCCGCCTTTTGAATCCTGTCCTGAACCCTAAGGAGTGGGGCTTCAAGACGCTCGTGTACGGTTACGGTCTTTCCCAAAAATGAGACTTTTTTTAGATGGGCTTCCAGATGAGCCTTTGTGTCCGCGGAATATAGGGCCTCAAAAAAGAACATGGGGGTTCCCGGTCCGTTCATCCTGCTGTCGGTTGAACCGAAATTCCTCATGGCCTTGATTTGCTCCTGGTCAAAATCCGCCGGATCCGCCAGTTCCCTTGCATAGCCGTAGAGCAGGGTCCAGTATTTGTCCTTGTTTTTTAGCTCCCCTTTTGGAAGCATGGAGCCCCCGCACCAGTAGAATTCGTAAGTCCTGCCGTGTCCCCTTTCGCCCGGTTTGTCGGGTACCGTCACGCTAATCTTCCAGTCCTTTAGGCTTGTGTCATATTCCGGGGTAAAAACCACGTCGGGATAGGCCTTTTGAAAAACCACTATGCCGTCCGGAACTGCCTCCCCTGATGTCTGGGCATGGATGGGCAAGGTCACAAAAGTAAAGAAAGATACAAGTAAAAAGCCCAAGAGACATCTTTTAGGCATACAAACCTCCGTAAGATTATTTTTTATACACCAATACTCCTAACTTTGTTTTAAAATCAAATAAATTCTACATCAAAATTACGGGTTTTTCAACACATAATGCATACTTTATAATTAACAAATGAAACCAATTCTGAATTATACATTCTTAATTCTGCATTAAAAGAAAAAACCCCACCAGAACATGTCCGGCGGGGCAATTAGAAAGAATTCTTCAGCTAAAGACTAGAACTTAATCTGATAACCGAGACCGATTGTAAGGGCTCGGCGGGTAAAGATTTCTTCTTTTTCCTGATATGTATGGCCTGTATCCTTTTCTTTCATCGTAAGCTTTGTAGGTGTAAAGTCCATCATATAGCGCAAGTCAAGAACGATGCTTCCAGGTCCCACCTTGTATGCTCCGTTAACATCAAAAGCCAGACCAAAATTCATGGATCCTTTTAAATCATAATCATCCGAAAATACGGTAGATCCCAGGCCTGTTATTTCTTCCTTTCCATCACAAAGTATAGGGATAGAAAGATAGGGTCCAATTCCTCCTCCGATGGAAAGCGCATCCATTACAGGGTATGTAAATGTCACAAGAACGGGAATATCTATTGATGAATCGTAAAAGTTCATCTCCATCACACTTGAGCCCTGTTCTGCCTTAAAGTAATAACCGTTGTTGAAATTCATGCCAAACTCTGGCTGAACTCCAAGAGAACCGCCACCAAGATCCAAGAGTCCGAAATTTGCATAGACAGCAAATCCTCCGCCCATGTCTCCACCTTCTTTCCATGTTACAGAAGGCGAAATTGAGGCCTTCATTGAATTACGCATATCCACCATGTCCCCTTCCAGAGAGGTTCCGAGACCCATGTTAAAATTACCGCGTGCTCCTGCGGTAATGTCCAGTGCAAAAGCTGATAGTGAGCTTACTGCCAATGCTGCCATAATAGCGACAATCTTTTTCATAAACTACTCCTTGTAAAAAAAGATAGGATACTGTACCCCCCCCCCGTGTTTTGTCAAGTGCTTTTATGTTTTTTTAAGATTTTTTCCATAATTTTAAACTTGTGAATACGGCATTCTTGGTTTATAATTTAAGACTGGAGGTGCCGCTTCAGGCAAACTGGCATGGACTTTATTTTCAAACACCCGAAAATCTATTTTGATATCGTCGCATTGCTTTTCTCCCTTATAATTGTTGTCTTTACTATTATCAAATTCTATGAGACAGAAAGAAGCCATGGTTTTAAGGTCCTGCTTTTTGCGATTGTTTTGACCAGCATTGTGGAAATCCTCCGCGTTTTTGCTGGAGATTTACCCGCCTCTCCGTTCTACAGCAGGATCAAGCAGCTGGCATATTCTGCAACCTTCATTTGCTCAACTTCCACGGCCTTTGCCTATATGCTCTATCTGGATACTTTCCGCACCTCACGCAACAAATTATATTCCGTATTCAGAACCATCAACTTTTTCATTTATTTGATTTTCATTGTCATAATGATATTGAACATGAGCACCGGTTGGGTTTGTACTTGCGGTTCCCATTATGATGCGGTCCAGGAACAGATGGTCACAGACTGGATTCGCGGTTCCCTGTATATTCCTGTAGGTTATGGTATTCCGGGTTATTTCATGCTCTTTACGGTCCTGACGGTTATTTTCGGCATGAAAAACCAGTCAAAACGAATCCGTATGACGATTTTTTCTTCCATTTTTGTCATCCTGGCATCCATAATCATACAGCCGTTCTTACACGGAAGGCTTACGATTACATCTTACTTTGCCACACTTAGCCTTTACATCTGGTATTTCGCCATAGAAAATTCCGACTATCAGCGTCTTGTAGAAAGCACCAAAGCCCTCATCGAGACAGAACAGCAGGCAATACTGGCAAGCAAGGCAAAAAGTGCATTTTTGGCAAACATGTCCCACGAGATCCGCACCCCGCTGAATGCCATCCTGGGTCTTGATGAGATGATCCTGAACTCACAGGAGAAAACCGAGATAGATGAATATGCCCGGAACATTCAAAACTCCGGAAAATCACTCCTGTCCATCATAAACGACATCCTTGATTTTTCCAAAATTGAATCCGGCAAGCTTGAATTGGTCCAGACACCATACCATCTTGCATCTGTACTCCATGACATAAACCTCATGATGAACCTTAAGGCCTCCCGAAAAGGCCTCGCTTATAAAACGGACATCGACGGAAACATTCTGGAAAACCTCTACGGTGATGAAGTAAGGCTAAGGCAGATAATCACAAACCTGTTGAACAACGCAATCAAATACACCCAGCAGGGCTCCGTGTCCCTTACAATCCGCGGCTATACGGAAGGCAACACGATGAATCTTGTTGTGGCAGTCAAGGATACGGGCATCGGCATAAAGAAACAGGATCTGGGAAACATTTTTGCACGCTACCGTAGAATTGATGAAGAGAAAAACAAGAACATAGAGGGCTCAGGTCTGGGACTTGCCATTGTGCAAAGCCTCCTGAAACTGATGGAAGGAACCATAGAGGTAGAAAGCACTTATGGCGAAGGTTCAACCTTTACCGTTGTCATTCCACAGGAGATTTACGGCAACAGTACGATCAGCTCATACAAAGCGGCCACAACACAAAAAATGGAGAAATCCATAGAAGACCTCTATATCGCACCAGAGGCAAGGGTTCTTGTAGTTGACGACAACAATGTCAATCTTGTTGTTGCAAAAGGCTTCCTCAAACGCACGCAGGCAAAGGTAACAACATGTGACAGTGGGAAAGAATGCCTTGAATTGATGAAGCAAACCAAATATGACATCATCTTCCTTGACCACATGATGCCGGAAATGGATGGTGTAGAAACCCTGCACCGCTCCCAGTCCATGCTCGGCAACCTGAACCGCTTTACCCCGATAATCGCCCTTACCGCAAACGCAATCTCCGGCATGAGGGAAAAATACCTTGATTTGGGATTTACCGATTACATAAGCAAGCCTATCGACAGCCACCATTTTTACGAGGTGTTCTACCATTCAATTCCACAGAACATAATTGAACCCAAGCCCATGTCGGAAGAAAGCAGTACAAATACAGAAACAAATCACAAAGAGCTTAAGGGAGAATCTGTAAATATAAATCAGGAATCCGGAATCAACCTGTGCGGAGGTGACAGGGAACTTTATCTGAACACGGTCAAGACTTTCTGTCAGGAAAAACCGGATCTACAGAAAAAGCTTGTTCAATTCCTGATGGCCGAAAACTGGTATGATTATCAGATTATCGTGCATTCACTTAAATCAAACGGGCTTTTAATCGGCAGCAAGGAGTTTTCAGAACTGGCCGCTCAACTTGAATCTGCGTGCAAGAATATACAGTCCAAGTCTGATGTTGAAAAACAAATTCAATTCATCGAAGGCAATCATGGAACTTTCATGCAGATGTATGATAATCTGGCTGATCTCGCCTCTAAGATTTCATAGACGACAGAGGTGTAGAAGATGAACGATATGTTTGCCCAACCAGAAGTCTTATTCAATTTGGCCGCCTTTATAATGGACCTTCTCCTTCTTTTCTTTTTGCTTTCCAAACCGGCCAATGTCAAACAGCTCAAGGATTTCCGACTGCTTGGAATAACGATAACTGTCAGTGCCCTGATGGGTATTTTAAGGTATCTTGTTGTCTTTATACCATTTAACCCCGTGGTTCATTATCTGAGGGTTGGGGTCTGTTCCCTTGCTTTGTTTCTTGTAGAAGCGATTCCATTTTTATATGCGGTTTATCTTGACAGCTATGTGAATGCCCAGGGCAAAATAAAAAAACGCCTGCGTATTGTCCATCATATACTCTTTTATTTTTTTGCCGCCATGATGCTGTTGAACCTCAAGTTTGAGCTTGTAATTGGTTTTGATGAGACATTTTTAATCTGGGAAAAAGGCCCCTTATATCTTGTCTGTGAGCTGCTCCCCCTTTATTATGCCATCTTCATTATTATTTCCGTTGTACGTGATTTACGCTACATGAAGCGCTATGTATACATCACAATGAGCTATGCGGTTTTCCTTCCGTTTCTGTTCCTGATTCTACAGATTCTGGGATTAATTCCTGGCGCCGTTGTTTCTGTTGGTATTTCAATCGGAATGTACATCTGGTATTTCGCCGTAGAAAATGCAGACCACCGTTCCCTGTACGAATCCCGCAAGGCACTTGAAGAGGCAAAGAAGCTGGCATCTGATGCAAGCAAGGCAAAGAGCATTTTTCTTGCAAACATGTCCCACGAAATACGCACGCCGATGAATGCAGTCCTTGGCCTTGATGAAATGATACTTCACACCGACAATATGGATGAAGTAAAAAAATATGCCACCACAATCAAGTCCTCCAGCAAACTTCTTCTGGACATAGTAAGCAACATCCTTGATTTTTCCAAGCTTGAATCCGGCAAGATGGAATTGATGGAAGAAGAATATCATTTTGGACGGCTTCTTGAACAGGCGTGTACAAAAGGCGAAGTCGAATCAAAAGAAAACGGAATTGAATTCAAGAGCGAAATTGACCAGGACATACCTGATTTGCTTTATGGTGCCAGAGACCACTTTTTGCGCATTATCGAAACGCTTGTTGATGTTGGGTTCAAGAATACAAAGAAGGGAAGCGTCACGCTTAGCGTTCAACAAAAACACCATGATGCCCCGGATGACGACACGGTACACCTTTGGATTCAGGTAAAGGATACAGGAATGGGCCTCCCGGAACGGGCATTGTCCGAGGCATTCGACAGCTTTGAAAAACTTGAGGAAGATTCACTTAACGAGGTTGAAGGTACAGGTCTAAAGCTTGCAGTCGTAAAACATCTTGTGGACTTGATGAACGGCTCAATTTCAATAGACAGTGTTATTGGAGTAGGTTCAACTTTCTCCCTGATCATGACCCAAAAGAAACTCGGCAAGACAACCATCGGAGAACAAAAGGAAATAAACAAGGCAAGTACCAAACCCCAGGTCGCACACAGTTCATATTGCGCACCTGACGCAAAGGTTCTTGTGGTGGATGACAACAACGTCAACCTGATTGTAGTAACCGGACTCCTTAAACCGACACGCGCCCAGGTAACCACTTGCGAAAGCGGAGCGGCCTGTCTTGAAATGATAAAAAAGACCCGCTATGACATTGTTTTCCTTGACCAACTGATGCCTGACATGGACGGAATAGAAACACTTCAAAAGGCAAAGACTCTTCCGGGAAACCTTAACCGCTACACTCCTTTTATTGCCCTTACTGCAAATTCAGGACCGGGATTAAAGGAGCGCTTTATTCAGGACGGATTTACAGATTATGTTCCAAAACCAATAGATCCATCGCTTTTATATGAGGTTTTCTTTAAGAACATCTCACATGAACTGGTTCACGAGATTCCAGAAGAAGGGGGTAACAATGCTTGATACAATCATTAACATACCCAAGATCCATTTCGGACTGGCAGGCCTGACTTTTGACATCCTCTTGGTATCGTTTCTTATATTAAAGCAGCACAAGGGCATGCGCTTCAAGCAGTTTTCATTCCTGCTTTTTATCATCACTGCCGCCACTTTCCTGGAAATACTCCGCCGCATAATGTCCATGGCACCGTATTCTCCAAGAACCCTTTTCATGCTGAACGTATTCCATTCCTTTGTTTACATTACTTCTTCCGGCATGGCTTACGGTTATTACCTTTACATGAGCCGCTTTGTGGAGACCAAAGAACGCCTGATAAGAATCCTTACCATCTTCAACACGATAGTTTATATCTCTTACGCAATAATGATGATTGTAAACATCTACACAGGAATTATCAGCTGGTATCCTAATCCCGACATGCAGTGGGTTCCGGGACCGTTCTATAAAACCCTGGGTTATGGATGTCCCCTCCTGTTCATCATGACAAACCTGATCATTCTTTTTACGAATATAAAAACACTTCCCCGCAGAGTTTTCTTTACCCTGCTTCTAACGGTCATAATCTCCAGCCTGGGAATAATCCTTCAGTCAGCGGCAAACGGAAGCATAATGCTCACCACTTTCTCTGGGACAATCGGTGTGTATCTGTGTTATTTTGCGGTTGAAAACTACGACTATGACAACCTTCTTTCCATGACCAAGGAACTGGAGCTTGCAAAGATAAGGGCACAGGAATCAAGCCTTGCAAAATCTTCTTTCCTTGCAAACATGTCACACGAAATCCGAACTCCTATGAATGCGGTTCTGGGCCTTGATGAAATGATCCTGAACACTGATGACCCGGTTAAAATCAAGGAATACGCAGAAAACATTCAGACTTCGGGCCGTTCCCTGCTTGCAATCATCAACGACATCCTTGACTTCTCCAGAATTGAATCAGGTAAAATGGAGCTTGTTGAAACCGACTATCATCTTACAAAAATGCTGGACGACATGAACCTTCAGTTCAGGATAAAGGCAGAAAAGCAGGGCCTTGAATACAAAACCGACATTAACGAAAACATTTGTGAACAGCTGCATGGAGATGATGTACGTGTAAGGCAGATAATCACAAACATCATGAACAATGCCATAAAATACACAAAATCAGGTTATGTAAAAATCATTGTAAAGGGCACAACCCAGGGAGACATCCTTACCCTCCATGTTACAGTAGAAGATTCCGGCATTGGCATCAAGGAAGAAAACATTCCGCATCTTTTCCAGAGTTTTGAACGCTTTGATGAGATGAAAAACCACACGATAGAAGGAACCGGTCTTGGTCTTGCCATCGTAAAGCGCCTCCTTGATTTGATGAACGGCTCAGTAGAGGTAAAGAGCGTTTATGGACAGGGCTCCTCATTTACCATCCACATTCCGCAGCATATTACCGGTCCCATGACCATAACCGATTACAGGCAGTCCCTTAAAACCACATCCAATGAATCCATCAATCTTACTCTTTCCGCACCAGAGGCAGAAGTTCTTATCGTAGATGACAACAGGATGAATCTTATGGTGGCAAAAGGCCTGATGGAACGGACTAAGGCCAAAGTAACCACGGCAACCAGCGGACTTGAATGCCTTGACCTCATGACAAAAACACGGTATGACATCATCTTCCTTGACCACATGATGCCAGACCTAGATGGAATAGGAACACTCAAAAGGTCACAGATACTTCACGGAAACCTTAACCGCTTTACGCCAATCATTGCACTCACAGCCAACGCAATGTCAGGCATGCGCGAGGAATACCTTAAGCTGGGATTCACTGATTACATAAGCAAGCCCATAGAAAGTGATCGTCTTTATGATTTGTTCTACAATACTATTTCTAAAGAGAAAATAGTCAAAATTGAGCCTGGAGAGTAAATGGAACTATTTTTAAGCGAACCAAAAGTATATTTCTGCGTCGCGTCTTTCTTTATGGCTTTGGTAGTATTATGCTTTTCATGTTTCCGCTCATCATTTAAAAAATCAAACAAACTGTTCATTCTCTTTTTAATCAGCATTATCATCGCAGATATAGCTGAGACAACAAGAACATTGTCATACCACTTTCCCTATGCTCCTGATTCAACCTACTTTTTCCCAAGATTCATACAGTCGCTGAACTTCATCACTTCAACTTTCATGCTTCTTACAGGCACGCTGTATGTGAACAGCCTTATAGAAAAACCAAACAAGTTCTCCAGGGCATTCGTGATCATCAATGTCTCCCTCTTTATCGTCTATACAATATTCTGCATCTTGAACATAAAGCTCGGATGGATTGTAAGCTATGACCCAAACATACGCAAATATGACCTTGTGCGTGGGCCACTGTACAGTTATGTCGGTTATTCCGTCCCGGTATCCATGATTATCATGATAATTGTGGTTTTCATAAAGAACATAAACTATTATCCCAAGCAGACAAAGGTGACCATAGTCTGTGCCCTCTTTTCCTGCAGCATCTTTATGCTTCTCCAGCCATTTGTAGCAAAGTATGTTACGATTGTTCCGTTTGGAGTAACGGTAAGCATTTTTATATGGTATCTTGCCATAGAAAACGGCGACTATAAGAACCTTCAGAAAACAATTGGCAAACTCACTGTGGCACAACAGGAGGCCTTGGAGGCAAACAGGGCAAAGAACGCATTTCTTGCAAACATGTCCCACGAAATCCGCACGCCCCTTAATGTCATACTGGGACTGGGCGAGATGATTCAAAATTCCAACAGCCAAAAGGAAATCCATGATTATGCAACTGACATGTACGACTCTGGCAAAAACCTGCTTTCCGTAATCAACAATATCCTCGATTATTCCAAGCTTGAATTCGGCAAACTTGAGATAATTGAAGCTGAATATCACCTTTGGGATTTTTTGGAAAACATCAAGGCTGAGTTTTTACCTCTTGCAAAGGAAAAGAATCTGGATTTTGTCATAGAAGTTGATGAAAACCTGTCCGACTATCTTTACGGAGATTCCTATCATTTAACCCAGATCCTGCATAACCTCATATCAAACTCCATCAAATACACATCAAAAGGATCTATAAACCTTTGCGTCAAGGGAACAGAGGACAACTCAAAAGCCCATCTGATTTTTGACGTTATAGATACCGGCGACGGCATCAGGGACGAGGACCTGCCACAGCTTTTCCATGGCTTCCAGCATCTGGACAAAATACAAAGGAGCAGCATACAGGGAGGAACTGGCCTTGGACTTGCCATATGTCATAAGCTTATTTGTCTTTTGGGTGGTTCAATTGCATTCAAGACAAAAGAGAATGTCGGATCAAAATTCTCCGTTCATATTAATCAAAAAATCATAGCTGAAGGTACCGTTAAAGACCGTAAAATCCATACCTTGAATCAGGCCGAGGAAATAGCGGAGCATTTAAGCGCCCCGAACTGCAATGTCCTTATAGTGGACGACAACAGCATGAACCTTGTGGTTGCCAGTGGATTGCTCAAAAAGACGGAGGCAAAAATCCATACTTGCGAAAGCGGAAGAACCTGCCTCGAGTTGATGAAAAAAGAAAAGTATGACATAATATTCATGGACCATTTCATGCCAGATATGGATGGAGTTGAAACATACAAGCAATCCAAGGAAATGCCGGGCAACTTGAATCTTTCCACACCGGTTGTGATTCTTACGGCAAACTATTCTCCCAAACTGCATGAATATTATTCTGGTGAGGGATTTGCAGACTATATTTATAAACCCATAGACCGTGACAGGCTTTATGAGGTTTTCTTTCGCACAATACCAAAAGAGTTAATCATAAAGAATAATTAAGGAGGGCCGTATGCCAGATATCGAAATCAATCAAGAAAGTGCCTTAGTTTATTCAGGTGGAGATAAAGGTCTTTATCTTACCATACTTGACGTGTTCAGACAGGAAAAGGATGACAACAAGCAGAAGCTGAATGCATTTCTTCAGGCCGAAGACTGGAACAATTACGAGATTATCGTTCATGCCCTCAAGGGAAATGCCCTGATGGTGGGATGCACTGCTTTTTCGGAATTATCAAAATCCCTGGAATTTGCATGTAAGGATATCATGGCTGGAAACGAGGTTGAACAGAAGATTCAGTACGTAAAGACAACTCACCCTCAATACTTGGATTTCTATGATGCCCTTGCAGAAAAAACCAAAGGAATCTCCTGATCCATATTTTCTTAAAATTGACAGAATCCTCATTCAATACGGAAAAAGCACACACCGCTCAGTAAGGCGCATGCTGCTTAACAGAAGCGTAATCTTGAATGGGGAAATCGTCACAAGCGCATCACAGCTGGTAGACACAAGGAATGACCGCCTTTTTATAAACGGAGAACAGGTCCCACTTACACCCCACATCTACCTGATGCTCAACAAAAAACAGGACACCGTATGCTCTACCGTCTCCGGCATGCTTCACACAAGCGTACTGGAGCAATTTCCCCCACAGATGCTGAATCCGCCCAATCTTCCTCCGCTGCATCTTGTAGGACGTTTGGATGCCGACACCGAGGGCCTTTTGCTTTTGACCACCGACGGACATTTCTCTCACTTTTTAACCGACCCGGAAAAACACATACCCAAGACCTATCTTGTCTACCTTAGGGATTATGTTCCGCCAGAGGAAAGGGAACGCTACATAAAGGAGTTTCAGCAGGGAGTCACAGTTCCACCCGCCACAAAAAGCCCCTCCTTTACGACAAAGCCTGCAGAGTTAGAGTGGATAGAAGACGACGGCAAATACTGCACGATAACAGGAGATGACTTTACCACATGCACGGTAACCATCACAGAGGGTAAATTCCATCAGGTAAAGCGAATGTTCCTTGCCATGGGAAACGAGGTCATTTTCTTAAAACGCATTGCTATGGGAAACCTTTATCTTGACGAAAACCTGCTGCCCGGACAATACCGCCCCTTGAGCGACCAGGAATTATCTGAATTACAGGGAATGGTTTAAAAAACAAAAGCGGCCGCTCAGGCCGCCTGTAATCCATCCGATAAACGGAGGAGAAATGAATTGCCCCAATCAGGCAGGAGCCCGCCAAGCATTACTGCTTAACTATAATATACCACCACTTTTACATGCTGTCAAATTTTTTTTTTATTTTTTCTTGAATTTTTTTTCATCAAATATTCCCGATCATTTCCATTACAAGGCCTGCGCTTAAACCTGCGGCTGTCTTTTCGTTAAAGTCGTAGGTAGTCTCTCCCTTGTCGTCTGCCATGTCGCTCATGCAGCGGATGATTACAAAGGGTGTCTTGTTCAGATAACAGGCATGGGCTATTGCGGCCCCCTCCATTTCCACACATGCGGGATTGCAGTCTGACCTTATCTTTTCCTTTATGGCCCTGTCGCTTATGAACTGATCTCCGCTTGCAATCCGTCCGGCCACCATTTTATGCCCCTTGGAAATTTCCATACTGTTGAATGAATCCTGGGCGGCCCTTACCATGTCTTTGTCTGCCGGGAAAACAGAAACATCCATCTGAGGGATTTCGGTAATCTTGTAGCCGAAACCTGTGGCATCCATGTCGTGATACAGAGCCTCTGTTGAAACCACAAAATCCAGCACGCCCAAACCGGATGCCATGGCCCCCGCAATGCCTGTGTTTATGATGTGGCTTACCCCAAATTGAAGGATTAAACGCTGGGCACACAGGGCAGCATTCACTTTTCCCACACCGGACTGAACAACCACGACGTCGATTCCATTCAATTTACCCAGAAAGAACGTGAGCCCCCCCTGAATTTCCTCCTTTTTGTCCTGCATTTCGGCCTTTAGCTGTTCAATTTCCACCGACATTGCACCGATAATACCTATTTTCTTTGTCATATTTTGCACCTCTTTTCAAAAAACCGCAAGATTTTCAAATATTTTCATCAAAATGCTTGACTTTTTTTTTCATAGTAACTATACTGCCATCAACAAGAAAAATCCTCCCATAACGAACCGTATTTCTCCCTCCTTAAGAGCGGTTCGTTTTTTTTGTCCATTTGAAAATTCTTCTTGAATTCCAGTCATTTTCGATATATTCTATAATATATGGCATTTATTGTGTAACTTGAAAATTTCAAAAAGAT
Organism: Treponema sp.; assembly: GCA_016281495.1. Lineage (GTDB taxonomy): Bacteria > Spirochaetota > Spirochaetia > Treponematales > Treponemataceae > Treponema_D. Next base: position 309,775 of record JAEEIU010000012.1, read on the forward strand.
AATCGAATTTTAACAGACTTTTGAATTTGTCTCAATAGAGGAGGTTGTACTGTGAATTTTTTAAGTGCAATTGGCTTAGATTGGTATTATTTGGTGTTGGTTGTTCCCCCACTGATTCTTAGTCTTATTGCGTCTTCAATGGTCAAAAGCCGTTTTGCAGAATACGACAAGGTCCCCAGTAAAAAGGGCATTTCCGGTGCTCAGGCCGCCAAAATCCTGATGCAGGAAAATGACATCAGTGACGTCCAGATTAACAGGATAAGCGGTTCCCTTACCGACAACTACAGCTCCACAGACAAAACCCTCAACCTGAGTGATTCAACATATTCAAGCACTTCAATCGCGGCAATTGGTGTTGCGGCCCATGAGACGGGGCATGCGATTCAGGATAAAAAAAGCTACGGTCCACTGGGGCTCCGGCATACACTTTATCCGGTGGCAAACATAGGCTCACGCTTTGGTCCTACCATGGCAATCCTTGGAATCATCTTTGGGGCTTCTACTCAAAACGCACAGCTTTATTCAATCTGTTCCATAATCTCAAAGGTTGGAATCGTTCTGTTTATAGCTGCAACATTGTTTTATATTGTTACGCTTCCGGTTGAATTTGATGCCTCACGTCGGGCTCTTGCCATTCTGCGGGATACGGGCACTCTTGATGAAGAGGAACTTAAAGGTGTTAAAAAAGTCCTATGGGCGGCGGCAATGACCTATGTTGCTTCGGCTCTTATGGCCATAGGATCGCTGGTCCGACTGCTTTTGATTTCAAAGGGAAACAGAAGAAGATAAAAGCTATTTGAATATAAGGGGTTCATTATGGAAAACCAGAAATCTAACAAGCGCAAGATTTTTATGATTGTTTTTATTGTGGCGGCTTTGTGTTCACTTTTGGTTGCCGTCATTTTGGGTGGAAGGATTGGATTCCGCAGGACCGCAGATGAAAAGCTTACACATGCGGCACAGTTAAAGACTCTTGAATTCCAGTCCAGTCTTACAGGTGAACTCACATTGGTACGTCAGATGATCCGTTCACCGTCCATTGCAGATTATCTTGAAAATCCCGATGACCCGCTCATAACGGAAATGGCCATGAAGGAATTCGGCGCATACCAGAACTCATTCATCAGCAATTCCCTGTTCTGGGTTTCGGACAAGGACCTTATGTTCTGGTCAGACATGCAGCCCGCATATAAGGTGGACCCCGAAGACCCCGACAACTACTGGTACAAGATGACCATGTACGAGACAGAGGAATACAACTTTAACATCAACTACAACCCCGACCTGAACGTAACCATGCTTTGGGTAAACGCCGTCGTGCGCAACAGCTCAGGAACCCCGGTAGGTATTGCAGGAACAGGCATTCCGCTTACGGACTTTATTGCAGGCATGTACAACGGCTTGGATGAATCAATCGAAATGTACATGTTCAACGATGACCTTGGAATCACCGGAGCAAAAGACCAGTCCATTCTTGCCCAGAACCTTCTTGTCACCGACAAAATGCCGGAATTGAAAAACACAGACCCAAAAGCAAAAAAGATTCAACTGTACCACGGAACAAGAAACGAATTTGCCCTTGCACCGATGGATCTTGTAAACTGGCATCTTGCCATGGGAATTGAATTCGGCGTAAAGGAATTCTTTACCAATGCCATTACTCCATTTTTCATCTGGCTCGTAGTCATATTCATCGTACTTGCGGTTTTCATTGTATCCAGTTTGATTGCAAACATCTCCACGTTAAAGAATGCGGTAGACAACCTTTCTTCTGGAAACGCAGATTTGACTCAGAGGGTCGAACTTAAAAATTCAACTTTCAGGATCATTGATTCACTTGGCCAAAGCGTAAACGTATTCATCAAGAAACTTCAGGACATCATGGTTAACGTAAAGGCTTCCAACAGCCAGCTTGTCATGACGGGAAACAAACTCAAGGGCGGCACAAGCGATACGTCCACATCTATCACAGAGATTATTTCCACGATTCAAAGCATGAGCTCCAACATCAATGCCCAGGTTGCATCTGTAGAAGAAACTGCCGGAGCCGTAAACGAAATATCTTCAAACATCGCTTCCCTTGACAAGATGATCGGCCAGCAGACAGAAAGCGTAACAATGGCCTCCGATGCCATAGGAGAAATGATAAGCAACATCGACAACGTAAACAAATCCGTGGAAAACCTTACGACTTCATTTAACGAACTGCAGGAAAAAACCGTAAAGGGTGTTGCAAAGCAGGAAGAAGTCAACAACATGATAAAGGACATCCAGGGCCAGTCACAGTCATTGGGAGAGGCAAACCAGGTCATCTCCTCCATAGCTGAACAAACCAACCTTCTTGCCATGAACGCCGCAATCGAAGCCGCACACGCAGGAGAAGCAGGTAAAGGCTTTAGCGTTGTTGCCGATGAAATCCGCAAGCTGTCCGAAAACTCTTCCACTCAGTCCAAGACAATCGGTGAACAGCTCAAGAACATTCAGGATTCATTCTCTCAGATTGTAATGTTGTCCCAGGATTCCCAGAGTGTATTGAACGGTGTTTCCAGCGACATCAGCAATACATATTCCCATATTCAGGAAATACACAAGGCCATGCAGGAACAGCAGGCAGGCTCATTCCAGATAAATCATGCACTCAAGGCCCTGAACAACAGCTCTGACGAGGTACGCTCATCCTCAATGGAAATGCAAAAGGGAAACAAATCCATCCTCAAGGAAATACAGGAACTTGAAAACGAGACGACACGCATGAAAGACGGCATGGAACAGATGCTCATCGGTGCGAAAAAGATTAACGACACAGGCTCTTCCCTTTCCAGCCTGTCCAATGATATGGAGAACGCAATTTCTTCTATCAGTTCACAGCTGGATCAGTTCAAGGGTTAATGTAAAGGAGTTCGATTTTGGCATATTTCCCGTTATTTGTGAATCTAAGGTCCAAGGAAGTTCTGGTTCTGGGTGGTGGTGAAACGGCCCTGCAGGAAGCATCTCGCTTTGTGGCATTTGAAGCCGTGGTCACCGTCCTGACCGAAAAACCCGATCAAAACCTCCTGCTACTGAAAAATGCCTATCCAAAAAACATACGGCTTGTTTCCAAAAAGCTTAACCTGGATACCGTCATTCATCTGGACTGCAAGCCTCTTCTTGTAATATGCACGGTAAACGACAACGTATTCAACAACGAGGTATACAAGTATTATTCTGTTCGCAATGTCCTGGTAGAAGATTTTTCCAATTCCTCACGATGCGACTTTATCTTCCCTGCCATCGTTAAAAAAGGAGATGTTGTCTGCGGCATATCTTCCAGCGGGAAAAGCCCTCATGTCTCGCAGTTCATCAAATCCCTTTTGGAAAGCTCTCTCCCGGAAAACATCAGCGACATCAACGAGCACATGAACGAAATCAGGCGTACGGTAAAACAGTCCATCTCCGACCCCACAAAACGTTCAGCGGCAATGCAGGCTATCTTTACACGATTACTGGAAGACGACAATCAAACACCAGATTATGAAATAGACGGAATCATCGCGGAGGCAGAATTATGAAAAAAATCATTTGGACAACCATCACACTTGCACTTGTACTGGCATTCACATCATGTCAGAGTACAAAAAAATCAAGCAAATATCAGATCAAGACATTAAAGGAAAACAAAGACAGAATCGTTGTAGAAATGGAATATCCCGAATTCTATGCCTACCCCGAAATCAACCGCGTGGTGGGAGCCTACATCACTTCTGATTATGAAAAGACCCTGGCAAACATGAAAGAAAACCACGAGACCATAGACTGGGATGATGATTTCTTTTCTGAAAACATGCATAGTGAATACAACATTAGCTGCCCCGAAATGATCATCACCGAGTCAAACATTTCATTCATTATTGACCGATACGTCTATTTTGCGGGTGCGGCCCATGGTGGATCAGAGTACGTCACTTTTAACTACGACATAGTTTCCCAGAGCTTTAAGGACATTACCGACATTCCTTGGGTTGGTGATCTGGAAAAGCTTTCGGCCTACTGCACTTGGGCTTTGAAAGAAGATCTTTATGATGACGGCCTGTACGAAGACGAATGGCTGGAACAAGGTGCATCAGCTACTCCAGAAAACTATTCGGCCTTTACCTATGACGGAACGACACTTACGGTTTATTACCAGCAGTATCAGGTTGCCCCCTATGCGGCAGGAATCCCCTGTGTGGAGTTTACCGAAAAAGAATACAGGGCTTTCTTTGACAAGCAAAAGTAAATGGACGATTTTCTTTCCAAGTTAAATGAAGAGCAAAGACAGGCGGTAGAAAACACAGAGGGACCTGTAAGGGTTCTTGCAGGTGCCGGCAGCGGAAAAACACGTGCCCTCATCAGCCGGTACTGTTATCTTGTGCGCGACGTGGGCATTAGTCCACAGAACATCCTCTGCGTTACCTTTACAAACCGTGCCGCCAACGAAATGAAAATACGCGTGCGAAAAGAACTGGGCGATCAGGATTTGGGCTACATCTGTACGTTCCATGCCTTTTGTACGCTGGTCCTTCACGAGGACATCAACCGCCTGAATTTCCCCAAGGACTTTGTGATTCTGGACAAGGAAGACTGGCGCGAGATAATGCTGCGTATTTTTGCCGACATGAAACTTACGCTAAAGGAAACAACAGTCCAAAGAAAAATTGATGAAGTTCTGGAAGGAAAAAAGCTTCAGGCCGACACCTACGTTGACTACATCTACAAGCTGAACAACGACGAGCTAAAGGAAAAATGGAGCCAGCCGGGAATCAACCAGAACCAGGAAATATTCCTGCGCTTTTTATACGAACAGAAGAAATGCTTTGGCGTGGACTTTAACGACCTGATAAACTTTGCCACCTATATCCTTGAAAATTTCCCGGACGTAAGGGAAAAATGGCAGGAGAGGATGCAGTACGTGATGGTGGACGAATTTCAGGACGTAAGCAAAAAGCAGTACCGTATAGCACAGATACTTTCGGCCAAACACAAAAACCTATTTATCGTGGGAGACTCAGACCAGACAATCTATTCATGGAGGGGAAGTCATGTGCGCCTGATTTTGGATTTTGACAAGGTTTACCCGGCCGCAAAAACCATATTGCTTAACAAGAACTACCGGAGCACCCCACAAATCCTAAAGGCCGCCAACACATTGATTTCACACAACACGGTGCGCTATCCCAAGCAGCTTGAACCTGTGCGTCATTCTGGGAAAAAACCGGTTTACTATCATGCCGTAAGCGAGGAAGATGAATCAAAGTGGATTTGCTCAAAAATACAAAACCTGATTCAAAAGGGAGACCCTTCTACCGGCAAAAAAATCAAGCGCTCCGAAATTGCCATCCTGTACCGTGCGCATTATCTTTCACGTTCTCTGGAAGAGATTTTCATCAAGGAGGACATGCCTTACCGGATTCTTGCAGGAACTGAATTCTATGGCAGACGCGAAATAAAGGATTCAATCTGCTACCTGCGCATGCTTACCGCCGCCGATGACGTGGCTTTTTTCAGGACGATAAACACGCCTTCAAGAAAAATCGGAAAAACCAAACAGAAATTCCTGAGGGACTGGGCAGAAGAACATTCAACCTCCGCATTCCAGGCACTAAAGGAAAACGCAAGCACTTCCATGTTCCAGAATACCGGGGCATCCGACTACATCCGTGCCATAGAAGAAACGCGGGACATGCTACCCCACCCGGACAGTTCAGCTCCCACAATCCACACGCAGGCAAAACTCGGGGACATTTTCCAGAGCATACTGGACAAGAGCGGCTACGAGGCATTCCTGCGTCTTGAGGCAGACCAGGACAGGCTGGACAATCTTGCGGAATTAAAGAGGGCGGTTAACGAGGCAGGCCTTGACGATGACACTACTCTGGAAACTTTCCTGCAGCATGTTGCACTCTTTACGGATCTGGACCGTGAGGACGACAAGGATTCATTAAAACTGCTTACGATCCATGCGGCAAAGGGAATGGAATTTCCATACGTGTTCCTGTGCGGAATGAACGAAGGTGTTTTCCCAAGCCGTAAAGTGCAGACTCCGGATGACATGGAAGAAGAAAGGCGGATTGCCTATGTTGCGATGACACGTGCAAAAAACGGACTTTATCTTAGTGATTCTGAAGGAAAGGCCAACGACGGAATATTTAAATACCCGAGCCGCTTTATCTTTGACTCGGGTCTGGAAAATCTGGAGCTTGAGCAGGAACTGGATGAATCTCTTGTGGAACAGGCAAGAAAAGTGATTACTTACGATGAAAAACGTCTGGAAAACATGCGCACTCTTTTATCCGTCGGAGACCGCGTTCATCACAAAACATTCGGGGACGGAACCATAACTTTGGTCAACGCAAACGCTTTCTGCTATATGGTCAAGTTTGATTCCGTCGAAACCGAACGTTCCATCCAATTTTCCGCCAAGCTTGAAAAACTTAATGATTAACCCTTGAATGCCTGGTCAAGGTCAGCGATGATGTCCTCTGCATTTTCCGTACCGATTGAAAGACGGATTGTGCTGGGCTTGATTCCCTGATCTTCAAGTTCTGCCTCGCTCAACTGTGAGTGTGTGGTACTTGCAGGATGGATTACCAGAGACTTTACGTCGGCAACATTTGCAAGCAAAGAGAAAATCTGAAGCCTGTCGATGAATGCCTTTGCTTCCTTTTCGCCACCCTTGATGTCAAAGGTAAAGATTGAGGCACCCCCGCGAGGATAGTATTTCTTGAACAGCTCGTGCTGTGGATGATCCGGCAGTGAAGGATGGTTGATCTTTGCCACATACGGACTCTTTGAAAGATATTCCACTACCTTCTTGGTGTTTTCGATATGGCGGTCTACGCGCAGTGAAAGTGTTTCCAGTCCCTGCAGGAGAAGGAATGCGTTGAACGGAGAAATTGAAGCTCCTGTGTCACGCAAGAGGATTGCACGGATTTTGGTAACGAATGCAGCAGGTCCCACAGCCTTTGTAAATGAAACCCCATGATAAGAAGGATTCGGTTTTACAAGTGAATCGAATTTGCCGCTTGCTTCCCAGTCGAATTTGCCGCTTTCGATGATTACGCCACCCAAAGTCGTTCCGTGGCCACCCACGAATTTTGTAAGTGAATGAACAACGATGTCCGCACCATGTTCAAACGGCCTGAAAAGATACGGTGTGGAGAATGTAGCGTCAACAATCAGTGGAATCTTTGCCTTGTGTGCAATCTGAGACAAAAGGTCAATGTCGGCAACGTCGGAATTCGGGTTGCCCAGGGTTTCCACATAAAGTGCCTTGGTTTCCGGTTTGATTGCGGCCTCTACTTCCGCCTGATTGTGGATGTCAACGAAAGTGGTGTTGATTCCGTAGTTCGGGAGTGTGTGGGCAAGAAGGTTGTATGTGCCGCCGTAGATTGACTTGGAGGAAACAATGTGGCCGCCGCCTTCTGCAATGTTCTGAATCGTATAGTTGATTGCAGCCGCACCAGATGCCACAGCCAGAGCCGCTGAACCGCCTTCAAGTGCCGCAAGACGCTTTTCCAGTACGTCCTGGGTGGAGTTTGTAAGGCGACCGTAAATGTTGCCTGCATCTGCCAGACCAAAACGTGCCGCCGCATGAGCAGAATCCCTGAATACGTATGATGTTGTCTGATAAATAGGAACTGCGCGTGCATCGCTTGCTGGATCTGCCTCTTCCTGTCCAATGTGGAGCTGTTTTGTATCAAAGCCCCATTTGCTTGTGTCTGTTATCTTTGCCATAGTGTTCTCCTTGTCTTAAAATATTATAAACCTACTAGGTTACTGTGTTAATATATAATAACCTATCGGTTTTGTCAAGAATTATTTTAGAATAATTTTGATTTTATGTTAGATTTCGGCCATAATGACAAAAAATGAGTAATTTAAAACAAAATTTGCCGATAATAAAATATGAGGGGTATGGTAAAAAAGGAGAATCAAGATGACAGAAACACAACTGGATCTTACACTAAAAATGCTTAAACTAATGCCAGATCAGGCACAAAAGACCTTATACCCGAACACCGGCGACCCTGAAACCGACCGAGTCCTCCGCATCCAAAGGATACAAGACTACTACACAGAAAGCATCCTTCCCATCTTATTTGAAGGCAAACCAAAAAGAAAATAACGTCGCAAGCTGAGGCTTGCTAAAAAGTTTTGATTTGCTCGCGAAGGCTCGCATTTTTCCTGTCGGGAAAAAACATCAAAACTTTACATTGCAATAGCGAGAGATTACGTTGGACATATAACAAGCTTTACAACAGATGGAGAGTCATCATCTACCACTATACAGTCAAAAGATTCTACGGTAACCATTTTATTACTTTTCCCTACTATACCGTAAACAACGTTATCTCCGCTTATAGACCAAGCTTGTCCATTAAGTTGATATAACCCAGGCTCTAAACCATCAAGTTTTAATATGTCTCCTTTATTTAGTATTATATCAGGGAAAAGAATCTCAGAGTCTATAGATGGGCCATTATCAGTCTGGATTTCAAATATTTTATAAATATTAATTTTGAAAAAATCAACCTGTTCTAGAATCGAATCAAGATCTGCACCATACAGATATTCTGATAATTCTATCTGAAACTCTTCTGGAATTTCATTTTCACAAGACACAAAGAACAATGTCGCGGGGATCAAAAACAATACTAACAGCTTTCTAATTTTCATCTTTTCCTCTTATAAGATTATAGCAAACTCATTTCTATAAAGCAATATTAAAGCTACATTATGTCAAAGTACAAGTATAAACAAGTTTTACAATTGTTGGCGAAAAATCATCTATAATGATGTTTCCATGTTCATCCATTTTATCGGCTTTCCCTGTTATATTACCTATGCTATTTGATTCTCCGTTAAGAGCATTCACCTCGTAAGCTGTTCCAGTTAATCTATATTTACCTGGCTCCAAATCTTCCAATATCAGAAGTTCTCCTTTATCTAGCCTTTTATTACTAAAAATAGGATGTTGTTCTTCAACTATATAAATCCCTCCCTCTGGTTGGACTAGTTGTGAATCATCTATTTCTTCATCCGGAACCTTGCGTAAAGTTAATAAAACAAATTCTATGTCATCCAGAGTACGCAAATCCGATGACGCTGGATCAAGTTCAAAAAGAAACTCTTCCGGAATTTCATTTTCACATGACACAAAGAACAATGCCACGGGGATTAAAAACAATACTAACAGCTTTCCAAGTTTCATAATGTACCTCACAGCTTTTAATTCAATATATTAAGCACATTTTTCATAGTAAAACAAATCAAGTAATATCAGGATCTCCCCAAAAAATAAGTTTGACAATCACAGGATTAGCTTCATCAATTATCATATAATTACTGCTACTAATTGTAGCCATTTTATCGCTTTTGCCCCAAACAGTACCTACTTGGTAAACAGGCCATTCATCTAGCGGACCATTCGGATCAAAAGTATCAGGATCAAAGTTATCATTTATCTTGTAAGCAATACCAGTAAGCCTGTAGTATCCTGGATCTAACCCTTCTAATCTTAGGATTTCTCCTTTTTCCAGATGTGCAGAATGAGTCAGTTTCTCTCCTTCTTGAGGTTTTTCAGGATCTTTTTTATAGAGAGACAATTCAAAATAATCTGCGTCAGACAAAGTATAACTTTGATTAGTTATATCAAGAATTTCTTCTATAAGAAATGCCTCTTCCGGCAGTTCATTTTCACAGGACATAAACAGCAATGCTGCGGGGATTAATAACAAAAGAAATAACTTTAACTTAACAGTTTTCATATTTTACCTCACACTTTTTGTAGAATTAACCAAGCAAACTTTATTAACTTAAAGTTTAATGCAATAAGATGCAAATTTCAAGTTTATGCGTGAGAATTTTACGGGATTTTGCCAAACTGTTTTTTTTCTTGAATTATGCTAAAGCTTAAGCACTTAAATAAACCAAAAGCTTTACCATTGTGGGAGAAAATTCATCAATTATGATATAATTATGAATTTGAACAGTACGACCATCACCAATTAACTCAGTTTCCATCTTATCACTTATAGCATAAACAGATCCTACACGCCAATCATCATCATCTTCCACCGTTTTATAAGCATAACCTTCAAGCGTATATCTACCAGGTTCCAAGTCACCCAACTGTAATATTTCACCCTTGTAAAGCCGGCCTTGAAAAACAGGTGAGATAACTGAAACAATTTGATTGAATGGATAAGCAACATTGCCATTTATCTCTTCTCCACCCTCATCATCCGGTTCCTTATTCAGAGTTAGTTCAAGATAATCCACATCATCAACGGTAAAACCACCTTCACCATCAAAGGGTATAAATTCAATAACAAAATCTTCGGGGATCTCATTGTTGCAGGAGGTTAAGAATAATGCAAACGGGATTAGAAGAAGACAAAGCAAAGATTTTATAAGTTTCATATTTTCCTCTTAAGTACCAACAGATTAGTTGTTCATATATCCGTAAATTCTAATGCAAAACGGGCGGATTTTCAAGTATTTTGAAAAAAAAGATTATCAAACTGTCCGACCCGAAATCCATTGTCCCATACCCAGGATGCCGGATCAAGTCCGGCATGACAGTGTCATTCGGGGGCACGACCCGAAATCCCTCCGTTTCATGCCAAGATTCCGGATCAGGTCCGGCATGACAGTGGGAGGTCGCTATGACATCGTCATTCCGGGCTACGACCCGGAATCCTAGCGTTTCATGTCAGGATGCCAATTTCTACCCCATTCTCAGGTCTAGAACAAAAAACATCCATGTGCTATAGTTTTTGTATTGGAGGATATTATGATTCAAAAGAGACCGCTTGTTATGGATTTGTATACTGCAGACCCATCTGCTCATGTATTCAACGACAAGATTTATATTTACCCGTCACATGACGAAGACATCGATGTAGAAAGCAACGACAACGGCGACCAGTACGACATGAAGGACTATCATGTTTACGAAATGGCTGACGAAAACACCCTTCCGCGTGACTGTGGATGCGTGCTCAAGCTTGAGGACGTAAAATGGGCAAGCAAGCAGCTGTGGGCCCCCGACTGTGCGGAAAAAGACGGCAAATACTACTTTGTTTTCCCGGCCCGCGACAAAAACGGAATGTTCAGGGTGGGTGTTGCCATTGGAGACAAGCCTGAGGGACCATTTGTTCCGGAACCAAACTACATTCAGGGAACATATTCAATCGACCCATGCCTTTTCCAGGACAGCGACAACAAATATTACCTTACTTTCGGTGGAATTTGGGGTGGCCAGCTCGACCAGTACCGCGGCAACGTGTGGAGCAAGGACAACAAGGAACCCCGCGGCTCAGAACCTGCCTGTACGCCAAAAATCGCCCTGATGAAGGACAACATGACCGAGCTTGCAGAAGAAGTCCGTGACCTGGTGATTGTGGACGAAAACGGCAATCCTCTTACCGGTGGGGATGAAGAGCGCCGTTATTTTGAAGACCCATGGCTGTTCAAGAAGGGAGACACCTACTACTTTACGTATTCAACGGGAACGACACACTTTTTGTGCTATTCAACATCTAAGAACGTATACGGCCCCTACACCTACGGCGGCAAAATCCTGACCCCAGTTCTGGGATGGACAACCCACCACTCAATCCTTGAATATCACGGCAAATGGTACCTCTTCTACCACGACTGTGAACGTTCAGACGGTGTAAACCAGAAGCGCAACGTAAAATTCCGCGAGCTCAAGTTCGATGCAAACGGCGGAATCATCACCATGGACGGCATGGAGCGCTAAATACGTCATTCCGGGCTACGACCCGGAATCCTACCGTTTCATATCAGGATGCCGGATCAAGTCCGGCATGACAGTGGGAGGTCGCTATGACATCGTCATTCCGGGCTCCGACCCGGAATCCTACTGTTTCATACCCAAGATGCCGGATCAAGTCCGGCATGACAGTGGGAGGTCGCTATGACATCGTCATTCCGGGCTCCGTCCCGGAATCCTACTGTTTCATGCCAGGATGCCGGATCAGGTCCGGCATGACAGTGGTTTTCCCCCATGACTTTACCCTGTTACCCTTTTTCCCATAAACTGTTTTACTAATGTAACGATAAATTTTGAGTATCGTGACCTTTTTTTATAGGAGAAAGCGATGAAAAGACTTTTTTCTTCTTTTATTTTGATTTTGACGGCGGTTTGTGCCTTTGCACAAAATAGGATTAGTCCGCCAGTTGTCATTACTCCGGTTGTTCCACGCCCACCGCGCATCATAATGACGGTTCCGGATGCCCCAAAGGATTCAATCAAGCTTTCAGATTTGAGCGTAAAGGTAGAAGTTGCAGGCAATGTTGCCACAACCACTTACGACATGGTTTTTACCAACAGCTCTTCCAAGACTCTTGAGGGTGAATTTGAATTCCCGCTTGGACAGGGACAGAATGTTGTGGGCTATGCATTGGACATCAACGGCAGGATGAGGCAGGGTGTTGCTGTAGAAAAGGAAAAAGCCCGTACTGTCTTTGAGGATGTTGTAAGAAAAAACGTAGACCCGGGACTTGTTGAGCTTACCGCAGGAAACAACTTTAAAACACGCGTATATCCGCTCCCCGCAAGAGGAAGCCGCCACGTTCAGATTACCTACGAAGAAGTGCTGCCACTTTCCGGAACAAACCGCACTTATGTTCTCCAGCCGCTCACAGACGAAGTACTCAATTCATTCAAGTTCCAGATTTCCGTATACAAGCTCAATAATGAACCAAAGATTCAGTCAAACTCTGGATTCGGCTCATTCAACTTTGACAGCCAGAACACGGGCTACAACGCAAGCTTTGAACGCAAGAGTTTTAGCTTTGACCAGCCAATCAGCATAACACTCCCGGAAGACGACGGTCTGAACAATGTCTTCATGCAGGACATTGGCCGCGACACATACTTCTATTTTTACACCAACATGAGGGCCGCCTCACGCCAGAAGACACTGCCAAGAAGCCTTACGGTCTACTACGACGTTTCTTCCTCTATGAAAAACCGCAACTTCAAGTCCGAAATGGAACTCTTGCGCCAGTACCTCTACAAGCTGAACAACCCTTCCGTAACAGTCATTCCGTTCAGCAACAAATTGCACGAGGCCAGGACATTCAATTCCAACTGGATGTATTACGGTGCAATCGACGAAATTGAATCATTCCTCAAGAAACAAACTTACGACGGTGGAACAAGCCTTGACTTCATCCAGAACCTGAGCAACTCAAGCGACGAGGTTTTGATTTTTACCGACGGTATCTCCAACTGGAAGAATCTTTCCACCAGCAATAATCCATTCCGCTATCTGGGTGCAAAAAGCGTCATCTACACGATTAACTCTTCCGCATCAGCAGACCACTCATACCTCAAGTCTCTGGCACAGGAAAACGGTGGAATGTATGTTGACCTGAGTTCCATTACAAGCGATCAGGGCCTTGAGTTACTTACAAAGGAATACCTGCATTTGATTCGTGCGGACTATGACACTAATGCCGTTTCAGACCTTCTTCCCGCTGTTGGAGCAGTTGTAGACGGAGATTTCTCTGTTGCCGGAATCCTGCGTGGAAAATCATCTCCAGTTGCCCTTTCTTTCGGATATGGAAACACAATCACCGAGGTAAAGAGATTCAACGTATCTCTGGTCGGTTCATCCAATTCAAGCGGCCCGCAAAACATCGCACGTCTCTGGGCACAAAAGAAAATTGAAGAACTGAACAAAAACTACGAGGCAAACAGAAGCCAGATCATTGACCTTGCAAAGAAATTTACAGTGGTCACAAAGGACACTTCCCTTCTTGTTCTGGACAATGCCAGCGACTACGTAAAATACGGAATTGAACCTCCGGAAGACCTGCGCGCAGAATACAACCGCCTTGTCTCAAACAACCGCACAAAAACTTCCGAGCCACAGGGAATCCCCAACTCCGTGTTCTCCAAATTTGAGGAATTCAAAAACTGGTGGAACAAAAAGCCCCAGGACTTCAAGACAAAGAAAAATTCTAAGTCTAAATCTTCAGACACAAGATCCTTAAGAAGTGATTCAACAGCGAACGGAGAAATGATGTGGATGGAAGAGGAACCCCAAATGATGATGGCTGAAAGGATGTCTGTAGAAAGCGTAAGTGCCCCTCGTGCAAGTGCCCGTGCCTCCGCTTCTGATGCCAACAGCTTGCAGGAATTGGGTTCAGCGGCAAGAGCAGCTTCCGAAGATTTTGATGCCAAAGGTTTTAATTCACCTAATTCCGGTTCAAAGGGTGGCTCAACAATCACAATCCAGGCATGGAATCCAAAGGCAAGCTACATTTCAACATTAAAGCGCACGCCAAGGGAATACATGTACTCAAAATACCTTGAACTCAGGTCAGACTACGAGACATCTCCAAGCTTCTACATGGATGTTGCAGATTACTTCATGCAGGAAAAACTCAAGGATGAGGCAATCCGCATCCTTTCCAACCTTGCAGAATTGAATCTTGAAAACTCAGACGTTCTTCGTGCACTTGGAAACAAGCTTGTTGAATGGGAATGCTTTGAACAGGCCATTACTGTATTTGAAAAGCTTACAGTCATCCACTCCGAGATTCCACAGTTCTACCGTGACCTTGCACTGGCATACTATCATGCGGGATACGCACAAAAGGCCGTGGACACACTCTACGATCTTGCAACAAAGAAATGGAACAGCCGCTTTGACGAAATCCAGCAGATTGCCCTTAACGACATGAACGCCATCATCGCCGCAGAAAGGTACATCGACACTTCAAGAATCGACAGGCGCCTCCTCCAGAACTTCCCGGTGGACATCCGCGTAGTCCTTACATGGAACACAGACGACTGCGACATTGACCTGTGGGTCACAGATCCAGACGGAGAAAAATGCTTCTACGGAAACAAGCTCACACAGAATGGCGGACGCATCTCTCGCGACTTTACCCAGGGTTATGGTCCGGAAGAATTCTGCATCAAGCAGGCGGTAAAGGGAAAATACAAGATTGAGGCAAACTACTACGGCACACATTCACAGAAGATTCTGCAGCCTGTGGTTGTTCAGGCCGAAGTCTACACCAACTTTGGAACACCATACCAGAAGAAGGAAGTGCTTACACTCCAGCTTGATACAATCAAAGGCAGCTTTACTGTTGGAGAAATCAAGTTCTAGAGTTTGAATCCGGTTCCCACAAATTGAACGATGTCGCGCCCGGTGTCATCAGTTACATCCACATTGATGATCATCGAGGAGCGGCCGTTCTTTTTGCATGTGGCACGTGCAATCAGCTTGTTGCCTTTTGGTGAGCTAAGGAAATTGACGCTGACCTGCTGTGCCACAGTTGACTTGTGCAGGTTATTGGAAAGAGTGGCAAAGGCAAAGTCCGCAATCAAAAACATTGCACCGCCCATCACACCACCCATGGCATTCTTGTGCTTGTCGGTAATCTCCATGGAGCACAGGCTGTATTCATCCGTAAGTTCATCCAGACGCACTCCGTTTCCAGTTGCGAATTTGTCTCCGTAAAAATATTCCCTTGCTTCTTCAATTGAATTAAAGGCACCCATATTCCCTCCTGTAAAATACTATAATGCAAACACACACTGATGCGAAGATTTTCCCTCACACTCAGGCATGTTTTGTTTTGAATAAATACATCCGCAGTAATTCTGCCTGTACAGATTGAATTCCCTGCATAGCTCAAGACTTCTCTTGAATCCGTTTTTTTTCTTAAAGTCTGCCACAAGATACTTAAGCTTTGTTTCGCTCTTTAATGCCAGACCGATTTCGTTGATTTTCTTTGCATCCTTGCACGGGCTTATTGAAATTGTCGTGGTAAAAAAATCAAATCCGTTTTGTTCCGCATACTCCCATGACTTTTTCATCCTGAACTCGTAGCATCTTGCACACCTTATTCCGCGTTCCGGCTCACTCTGTAATTCAGGCTGTTCACGGACTCCTGTGGCGGCAAAGTATTCCTCGGGGTCATAGTGTTCTTCCACAAACTGAATCCTGTTCTGTACGGCAGGCGGAAATTCACTTATGAATTTTTGAATGGTCTCAAGGCGCTTTTGGTATTCCTCGCGGGGATGAATGTTGGGATTGTAGAAATAAACCGTTATGTCAAAAAATTCCGTCAGATATTCAATTACATAAGTTGAACAGGGCCCGCAGCACGCATGCAGAAGCAGTTTTGGCTTTGAGCCCCGTTCCTCTATTTCGCTTAGAATTGAATCAAGTTGTTTTTGATAGTTTACGACTTGTTCCATTCTAATTCTAGTAGGTCAAGCTTGGTGTCCAGAATTCCTGGTTGTAAATGTCGGTAAAGCGGTATGCGATTTTTACCTCGCCATCACCAACATCCACATTGCTTATCTTCATGCTCTTGGAAACTGTCATCGGTTCGCCAAGATAATAGCTGTCCAGATATTTTCCATCGTATGAATAATAGTCGCACACATACTCAAGCACGTCACCCTCGTTCAATTCGATGAGGTTCTTTGCCACAGTAAGGGTTTCGCTTTCCTTATAGTCAGTTCTTGCACCGGCAATGTATCCGTATGGATGAGCGTTGTCAAATACCAGAATCAGGTTTACAAGGGTTTTGTTCAGGTATGCTGGAACACGACCGGTAATCGTATAGTTGGTTCCGTCGTCCTCGGTGTCCATGTGGTAGTAGGCAACCGGCTGACCGTTGATTGCAAGCCATGTCCTGTCGTTTGAGGCAATAAGCTTGCCGTCGCTTGTCCAGTCGTAGATGTTGTCCAAACCAAGATCCACGTATCCTTCGCCGTCGTCGTAGAACATGTTCAGGTCGCAGCTGTGGATGTATGCCCACTGTGAATCAGGCATGTCCAGAACCGCAGTACCGTCCAGAGCTTCCTTCCAGCTTAGGTTGGCAGGATCAAAGTGATTCATTGCGATGTAGTTTGCAGTTTCGTCAACGGAAAGAGCCCTGTCGCCCATGAAGTCTATGTTGCGTCCCGTAAGGCCGTCGATAAGACCTGACATTCCGGAACCGCCGCCAAGGAAAGAACCCAAGAGGCTGCCAATCATGTCTGCATCACCCAAAGAAGAAGATGATGATGTAGAGCTTCCCAAAGATCCAAGCAGAGAACCAAAGAGGGATCCAGAAGCCGCACTTGAACCACCGGATGCAACCTGACCGCTAACCTCAAGATTTGCAAACTGCCTGATTGCCTTGGCATAGTCGTCGTCCATTCCGATGTCCTCGTAGGTCTCGCACATTGTGTCAACGTAAGAGGCCCTCTGGTACGGGAAGTAAATTGAAACTCCGTACGCGTTGGTCATGTTGGAGGAAGTCTTGTTGTATTTTACTGCCCCCTGAATTGCCTTTGCCAGTGCATTGCTCTGAGTAGTTCCAATCTTCTTGCAGAGGTCCACAAGGTCAACCTGGTCAATCCTGTTGCTTGAAGCGAATTCACGAGTGGCATATCTTGCGTCGGATACGGACTTATAATCCTT
The DNA here is from genome assembly GCA_016281495.1 of Treponema sp. GTDB lineage: Bacteria > Spirochaetota > Spirochaetia > Treponematales > Treponemataceae > Treponema_D. The sequence goes on from JAEEIU010000012.1 coordinate 327,264, forward strand.
GTTTGCAATCTGCTGTGAAATTGATTTTGAGAAATTGGTCAAAGTTGAAGGAACCGTATTTGCAAATTCCGCCAGATCGATTACAGAAAGGGTTGTCTTTTGACCAGCACACTTTCTTGCGCACTGGGCAACAAAATCATCGACAATCGTTTTTCCCAGTTCAAGGGTTGGAGTTGAAGTATTGTTTCCAAGCTGAGTGAGCCAGTTGGTGTAGTACCAGCCGATTCCAGGCTCAGTTTCCTCAGATGCAATCATGTAGTCAGCGTGATTGTTGAGCATAAGGGCAGTTTCCGCAGTTGCCATGAGACATGCGTCAAAACCGATAAAGTCAAATTTAACGCCGCCGTTTTTAAGGGCAGTATTGATTTCCGCAAGATCCATTGCACCGGAGCGTGAGTTCTTTTCGTCATAACCATAGCCGCTTACAGAACCTCCACCGTGATCCCAGAAAATCAGCTCGTAGCGGTTGGCAGGGAAATTCTTTGCAGCCCACTTGATGAAAGAAGAAAGGGTATTCGGGTCGGTCATCACCTTGGAACCGTCATTGTCCACAAGACGCTTGAGTCCGCCGTTAATCACCTGATAAATCTGATTGTTGGTGTTGCTGATTCCACTGGTCTGCCACTTTTTGCATCCACCAGTATAGACGATTACGTTTACATTGTTTCCGTATTTTGCCGCCGCCATTTCCGCAAGGTCAGAGGAAGCCATTCCCGCCTTTGATTCAAGGTCAGTTCCGCACATGTAGACCATCAGTGTTACCTGATCCTGTCCGTTACCGATGATGTTCGTACGTTTTGCACGGGATCCAGCTGCAACGCTTGTGTCCACCTTTGAATAAGAGGTAGCCGAACTTGAATAATTTGAAACATCCGCACCGTAAGAGCTTGGAGCAGAACCACCGCCAGTAAATGTACTGAGGATGTCTCCTCCACCACCTAACAGACTACCTGCCAGATCACCCAAACCACCTAAAAGTGAACCAGAACTTTCCGATGTTGTTGGAGCCTGTGTTTGATTAGAGTTTCCGCCAAAGATACTGCTAAGGCCACCACATCGGTACAATAAAAAGAGGACTGCCAAAATCAGTACAAGAGAACCGCCTCCGCCCAATACTGCACGGTTTGGCCCAGAATGACCGCTACCGCTGGAATATCCTCCGCCACTTGAATGGCCGCCAGTCTTTCCTGAATATCCGTTTGAAGAACCGACAGGACCCGTTCCAAGTCCATCTCCACGCTTGTGAACACCGGTGCTGTTTCCGGTGACATTTTTCTCTCTTCCACGAGGTCGCCTTTGATCCATAAAAAACTCCTTATACGGGTGTCCGGCATGGTTACGGTTCAACAACAGCCGGAATTCATGCATAATATTATATCAGATAATCCCCAAAATGTGTACTGGAAACTGTGGAAAGGAGGGGGTTAGTTCTTAAAACTCTACATGCAGGAGGGTGCGGTCTTGGGTGGTGTATTCGCGGATGTTGTTGTCGGTGATGTCGGTGGCTTCGGTGAAGGTTGCGGTCATTTGGATAAGTGCATCGTCTGCTGTCTTTATTGCGGAAAGCTTACGAGGGATGCCCATTACGCCGTTCCATTTTTCGGGTGGGTTTTTGTCGGGGATTCTGAGCCATGGAATCAGGATGACGTCTTTTGTGCCGGAAAATACCTGTGCGGCATAGGGTGTCTTGTCCGCAAATGCAGAATGTCTTTTACCGTTCCACTTGAACTCAAAGCCGTCGAAAGTGCCGGGGTAATAGTATCCGTCCGCAGTCCACACAAACCAAACGCCGTCAAGCTCAAACAGATTGGGACATTCAAATCCACCGGGAAGGGTAAACCTCTGGCTCATTTCAAAATGTCCGTCGGGAGTTGATGAACGCAAAATGGCAAAGTCGTTTTCCTCAAGCCATAAAATCATAATGTAAGCGGAAGTCTTTTCATGATAAAAAACTTTGGGGTCGCGGTTTTCCCTGCAGATGGTTTCCACAACAAAAGAATCGTCCTTGACCAGTGTCATTCCACCATCGTAACTTCTTGCAAGCCGTTGTGTAAAAAGATTCCCGACCGGAGCCGCGGTATAATAACAGTAAATCACCTCTCCAACAGAAATGGCACTCCCGGAAAAAATCATGCCGTGTTCATCGGGTGCCATAACAAGACCGTGGTTCTGCCAGTTTAGCAAATCAGTTGATGTGGCATGCCCCCAGCCAATGTCACCCCAATCAAGCCTGTCCGGATTATACTGAAAATACATGTGGTAGATTCCGTTGTGGTACACCAGTCCGTTAGGGTCATTCATCCAGCCGAGGCCTGTGGTAAAATGGTATTTGTACAAGGAAGTTTCAGGCATTTCCATCAGTTTATTTTTCTTCCATGAATTGAACACCGTCCAAATCCAGGAAAAGCCTCATGTATGGTCCTGAATATAAATTATAATAAAAAATAACCATAAGATTATAATAAAAACTGATTATTTTTTTTACATACAAAACAATCTTTAATCCGTCGGCAGCTGTGCATGCTGCCATTGACGCAAACAAGAGCGGTGGCATCCCCCTTGGCGGATGGACTAGCTTTGAAAACGACACCGCACCCAATGATGATTGGATACAAGCTGGCACAACTTTTGATTCCGATACATACCCGGAGTTATTCCTATATCTTGGTGGCAATACGGTTCCACAGATGTTTGACCATTCAAGACCTGGGGATTATGAAGTTGGAACTATCACAACATCTAATACTTCTGTTAATTTTGATTGTTTAATGACTTTTAAGTATAATCCATCATCAGGTTCTGGCTCATATTTTAGTCTTTTTGTTAATGATGTAAATGTAGTGACTTTATCATCAGCAAGCGGTGGTCAACAAGGTGCGACTATAAGTTTAAAAAAAGGTGATTTAATAAGATTTACTGGTAGTAACTATGGTGCAATAACTGTAAATTTTCGTTATTACACCCACCCCATGTTCATCAAGGCAACCACCACGGCATCATCATACACACCGTCATCGGCAGTGCAGGAAATCAAGGATTATACCAAGGACTATGTTGACGCAAAAAATTCATATTCCACAGAGGAAACATTGACTGGGGGAACATGGATTGACGGGAAGCCGATTTATCGAAAAACTTTTCATTTCAATACAATGCTATCTGTAGGACAATATGTTTATACAGTAGATGTTGGACAAGCTAATTTTGATACATGGATTAAAACATACTACATAGGTAGAAGGTCAAATATGACAGATATTATGACAGCATATTTTCCTACATGGACAGCAAATAATTATAGTGGATTTAAAATAAGTGTTAATGACCAAGAAGCAATGTTTGTTGATTATATGATTTTGGAATATACGAAAAAAACAACCCCATAACTAGACAGCCTTAATGCAGTAAGTGACTCCAAAACGCTTGCCGTGGGTGGTTGTACCGTAACGGGGAATACCATTGTTAACAGAAGTTTGAGCTGAAATTATATCTGAATATACGTAACCCGTTGTACTTGATATGCCATTACCAATATATCCGCCATAACGCCCAGCACCATCATTACAATAACGGTTATTTGATTGGTGTCTATGTCCCTGAAACTGGTCATCCTTAAACTCTCCTACTGTATATACATCATGGTCTTGTGTTCCCTGTGTTCCAGTGGCAGGGTCTAGTTCCGTTGAATCAAACACGTATGTCTCGTTCTTTCCTACTCCGACAAGGGAGCATTCACGCAAGTCTGGCAGTACGTTTGTGTTTCCAAGATAGCTGTAGAGTCCGGGATAATGCGTCTGTAATTCTCTGCTGGTTCCCGTAGTGTCAGTGCCGTCACATTCTAGCCATTCCAGATTGGGGGCAGGACCAAAGAAGGGGACGATGGCTCCAACTGGCAGACCGCTTGAACCGATGGCAGCATGCACAGCTGCCGACGTCGGAGGAAGCAGGTTTCCCGCCTCCACCACATCTGTGGTTATGTTCGTCTTTACCGCTGTCCTATCCTTGGCTAACATTAAGAAGTTGTCTTTGGTCGGATCAAGTGTGTTGACGTTCCCTGTTATGGGAGCCTTAGTTTGGAGCATCTTTTGTATGTGCGTGGACGTAATGGCAGAGTCAGCGGAGAAAAGAAGCTCGTCAACTTTGGCACTTACCTCCAGCGTATATGCCCCGGATGAAGGGACCTGAACAGCAACGGAACTCCCCGAAGTGCCGTATATCATGACTTCGGAGCGTGAGTTAGCTGTGTCCTTCTTGATGTCCCATGTGCGCCATGTGTCCTCCTGCGGCGGAGTGTCGGATGGAGATGTATATATGGCTAGCAACGAAGTACACTCTGCAAAGCACCTCAAATCCTCACTATAACTTACATATCCATAATCAGCTTCCACAGGTACTGTCCAGTTATGGATTTCCTCGAGGGACGTACAGCCGGAGAACATTCCTCTTACATCCCTATTTTTTATCATATTAGGTAGAATAATAGACTTAAGAGCAGAACACCCATAAAACAATAAAGGAGAAGACTCTATATTGTTGCACCCAGTTAGATTCACATATTTAAGATTACTACATCGTATAAAACTGAAGTCAATAACCTGTAAATTTGTTAATCCCGACAAATTTACAGATTCAAGACTCGTACATTCTCCTGCCAAGTGTGATATATAGGATAATTGAGTAAGATTGGATAAATCAAGATTTTTAAGAGCAGTACATCTTGGAAAGGGTTGTCTTATACCTGTGAGACTTATAAAATGAGACATATCTATTGAAACTAAATTTGACGCTCCCATAACAAAATTCCACATAGAATCGTTTATATTTTCTATTACCCGAATAGCATCTTCACCCCAATTTATTGATACAAATTTACTTAAATTCTGACATAAAACATAACGTAAAGTCCCGGGAAAAGGATTATCACCACCGCCGAGCAAAAAATCAATTGTTACTACTGTTATCTCAATCTCGTAGGGAGTGTCCGCTGTGTTCGGATCAAGTTCTTGTAAGAGTGTGTCAAGCTGGTCATAAGTTACGCTATAATCCGCCATGTTAGTATTCCTCCTCCGGGGTGAAAAGTCCTGCCTCAACCTGATCAGTAGTCAACCCCCAATCGGTGCTTGCCGCCTGGTTGTATATCGCTGCTGATATAATAAACTCTCCAAATGCGGTCACTTTATATCCGTTGACATACATCGAGTCCATTTTATGCAGCACGACATTCTGATCATCCTGAACTGCCTGTATGTCTCCGTCATAACAACCGGAAGCAAAAGATGCATCTTGTATGAATCCATCTACCGATACAAGTTTGTGTGAATCCAGTGCCAGTGACTTTGAGTCCTGTCCAGCCTCGTCCAGTACTGTATCTGCAAAATGGTATGCGGTTATGCCTTCAACTGATATACCGAACTCCGTTTTATCGGGGTCGTTGGTTACTATCAGAGAGGATTTAAGAGAGCCGTTGTATTCTGACAAACGTACCTGAACGGCTCCCGCGTCCTTAACATTGGATGCCGACCACTCACCAAGAGGATCTATCTTGTGCTGTATCGTTATTCCTCTTGCTGTCAGATGAAGCCTTAATGCCTTGTCATTGTCGTCATAAATGTATGTACCGGATGCAAGATCAACACCGCTGGATGAAAAGCTGATGTCTCCGGCTTTGATAGTGATTGAATATCCAACCACTCGTCCATTTTCAATTTTTGGCGTGACAAGAATGTATTCATCGGTGCCGCCGACACGGAATGCACCTTGGTAATCCTCTGGTTTTGTCGCACCTCTTTTTGTCGTAAGGATCCAATAGTTCAAGATTGACGCAAACAGAGAGCCGTCGGTAATCTCTCCGAGCCTTGCACAAAGTGCGGACAACTCCTCAAGAACTGCACTTTTAACAGTTGCATTTGCCTTGACAAAATCCGTAAGATTGGAGCAGAGTGCAGTGACCAAAAATCCGTCATGTCCCTGCGACCAGTTGTCTGCTCCTGAATACCATCCACCGCATCCTGCTTCATTGAAGCACCTCACATCAAAGAAGTACGGAGTGTTCATCAGATTGTACACGGCATTCTGAGAATCCCTCGCATCGGTGTAATACAGCGGCATGATTTGTGAATATGTCTCATAGGCATTGACATAACGGTTTTTCTGTGGCCCGGAGTCAGCGTCAAAGTAATTGTCTGAATATATGAACGGATCCTTTGAGACTGTAGGTTTCTGCCATTCGCTGTCCGCCGGAATGTTCTGTGTTTCCCCACAATAAAAATACTCATGCACTGAGCTTGAATCGGTTGCAGACGTAAAGGCATCCGGATTGTCAATACTAAACTGTTCTGCCGTGCCCTGAGTCCAGGACTCATCCTTCTGCCTTTCAGTGTTCAGCTTGCTGTCGTTGGATATGTAGTAATAGTAATTGTCATTGGAAGTGTCATGCATCCAGTATTTAAATGAAAGATAGGGGAAGCTGCCTCTCCGAACTCTTATCTGATAGCGTATGTCACCGTAAATCTCACGTCCGCTTGCTGCCCGTTCGGTTGACAGCTGAAGTATGATTGTTCTGTCTATGACCCTCTCATGTATGACAGGCGCACCGACAAGCCATGTTCCGTAATGGTCAGCGTCTGCATTTACAGTCACTGCCTGAGTCCATTCGCTTTCGGTGTCGTATATCGAGTGGGCTTTCACGCGGAAACGCCAGTCCGTAAAGTCGTTGGCCTCCGGGTATGCCGGATAGTCTGTTCCTGATCTGGATAAAATGAACTGATAGGAATTGTTCTTGCTTGATCCAGCATCCTTCCATTGAGCACCGGCATTAAAGGAAACTTGAACCGCATAGTATTGGATTGCATTTTTAATTCCCTGTCCTGCGGCTTGCCATGACAAGGCTATATAATCACGGCTTGCTACGGCAGTCAGCCCTGTAATATTGTCCGGGTCTCCGATGCTCTCACCTCCGGACACGACCTGCTGTGCCGTTGGGACAGGAGAAGACCATATTCCGCTCGTTACCGTAGGAGCGTTCTTGGTTGACATCCACATGGACTCGGTGGTTTGCAGCCTGTGCCATCCGTCATCGGTTCCGTCCCCCTCAGGTCTTGAAGGTTTTTCCGCGCCGTCATGGAAAGTCGTCCATGTCCTCCATTCCGAAACATTGCCGTCGTCAACAATGCCCGGCACATCGGAAAGCTTGTTCTCCCAGTCCGGCAGCACGAAATCAGGAGAGTCCACGCCGAATATTTCC
>JAEEIU010000013.1 GCA_016281495.1 Treponema sp.
TATCGCCCGTTCCTTCAAGAGAAACTTTCCAAACTGTTGGATTGTCATTGAGTTCTTTCAAAATATCATCATTATAACCGGATGAAAGAATTGCCCTCTCGCAGAATTTCTTAAACACACCGTCTTTTCGCTCAAAGCCAACCTGTTCGCTGTTGCCATCGTTCATTGGCCGTAAGCCTTCCACAAAATCTGTGTAATCATACGATGGATGAAACTGAACAAAGCCGATTTCATTATCAGAACATCTCATTGCTTTTGCAATATCGCGGGCAAGATGTGTCTTTCCAGTTCCCGGTGCACCGTGGAGGATTAGGTTGTGGGTATTGAGTAAAAGATTTGCAAATTCCTCGGCTTTTGACATTTTGGTAGCTCCTTTTTCGACAAAACTATTTAGACTTGTGTTGTAATATCTGCTTATATGAAATCCAAAATCAATAGTCAATGTTTTTAAGTCAGGATCCGTATAGCACGATTCATCAATACGGTCTCTTAGTAAAGTTTTAATATCATCTGACTTTAAATACTCACAAAGATGATTATATAAAACAAAACCATTTGTTATATTTTCTTTCTCACCTTTTGTAAATTTTATATTGCTATCTAGTACAGCGGAAACATTTCTATATTCCGAATATTTATATATGTAGTATTTATCAGGATAGCGCAACCACAAATAAGTAGAAATAGCATTGTCCTTCTGATAATTTGCATTCCATTGGTCTTTATGTGTTGCATTATGTTCTTCTTGTAATTCTTTTGCGGCTTGCTTGAAATTTTCATATCTTAATGTTAAATCTTTGTCCTCATCAAAAAGGGAAATAAACATTTGGCGAGTTTTCTCTTGGTTCTCTTTTGAGAAATTTATAATCATTCCTCTTGGAAAAAAATTTGCAGCAGCAAGCAAATTTGATGTTTTTTCGGTTGCAGTTTCAAACATCTTTCCAAAATCTTCTGCATTAATATCCCAATTATCCTGAAAATATTTGACAGCCTGCCATTTGTATTTTTCATCATCCCAGTGTTTTACAAAACTCTTTTTGTAAAATGCAAGTAAATCTTTCATTTTCTTGGGATTTATCTCATCCGCCATCGCAATCACTCCTTTTCTCCATTTTACAACAAGTTATCGAAATTCACCATCACTTCTTCCTCACAGCATCGCGCCACGCATCTTCCTTAAACCCCGGAATCACCGTGTCATCGCAAACAAGCAGGGGGCGCTTAACCAACATTCCGTCGCTTGCAAGCAGTTTAAACTGTTCATCCTCGGTCATGGTCGGCAGCTTTTCTGATAGTTTTTGTTCACGGTACAAAATGCCGCTTGTGTTAAAGAACTTTTTGAGTGGAAGCCCGCTTCTCTTGTGAAGTTTTCGCAAGGTCGCCTCATCTGGACGGTCGGTTTTGATGTCGATTTTTTCATATTGAATCTTGTTCGCATCAAGCCAGGCCAACGCCTTTTTGCATGTGGTACATTTGTCATAACAGTATACTCTTGTCATAGTTTTACTCCTTTTGTTGTATTGTTATTGAACTCATATTATCCTCGCTTATATTTAAAATGAAACTGTTTCTCCATCTTCCACCAGCTCAAACCGCCACTTCTGCTTGACGTCGGGGTATTTAACATGATCCACTTCAGACAAAAACATTCCCTTCTCGCGAATCCAAAGGGAATTGTCGCCGTATAGCCGCCTGTAAACAACGTACTCTTCCTTTGTTTCCGAGTGATACGCCACATCCTCAACAATATAATACTTGTTCTTAAAATGCCTGTAGATTCCATGGATTTTTATTTCGCGCTTTTCTTCTGCCATATCACATTTCCTCCAGCTTTTTCAAGAGTCCGGCTTTCAAATATTCATATCTCTGTTAAGCGCTTCGGCTAAAAGTGAACATATTAAGCCAAGTGTTTCCAAGTTCCATTGATAAAGAACATCAGCAGAAGGTTGAAGCGTCCTGTCCACATTTTTCATATTGTAATCATGTTCAAATTCAGAAATGAAAGAAATTATATCATCTTTGATTTTTAACAGTTCACTATATGAAGCGTTTCATAAATTCACCTCCAAAACTATTATATCATAAAAACGATCAAAGAGAAATCAAAATGTTATTTTTCCCGATGGAGCGCACATGGCACAAGGGTCAGAAGGTCTCTGAAAACAAGGACGGTTCGGTTTACCTTTCCTCTGAGACAAACCAGTTGAGTCAGACCGCATCATGGATACTGTCATTTGCAGGTGGAGCCAAAGCCCTGAATCCCCCTGAATTGATTGCACAGGTTCATGAGGCTGCCAGACGGGTTTTGGAAAATTAAGGCCATACTTTACAAAAAAGGGCATCTATGATAAAGTTAATTATTGAGTCTAGATGCTTTGCACATCTTTGCCAGAAAACCCCGCCAGATCCGGAAGGAAGCAACGGTATTTGGATAAAGGTGGTGATGAAGATTATCTAGGCTCTTTTTTTTTCTTTGCTTATGTGATAAAATAAGGCCAGAGGTTAAGATGACTGTAGATTTTCTTATAAGCGGGCTTTTTATCTTTCTGGGACTGATGCTTTCAATTTTTACTCAATTCAGCATTAAGATTATTGTCATTGCCCTTGGTGCGGCTGCCATCGTAAAGGGGTTCTATGATCTTGTAAAGGTAAAGAAGCTTTCACAGGATGTTGGGTTCAACCGCATGGTTCTGATCCGTTCACTTGTGGCGATTGTTGTGGGCCTCCTTGCGTTTTTCCTGCCCCTTGCATTTTTCAAGACCGCAGAAACCGTCATCAAAGCCATGCTTTATCTGCTTGCAATTTTCCTTTTGATTTCCGGAGTGCTTCAGCTCTTCCTGGTTGCCAAACTGAATCAGGAGGAAGTTCCCGCTCCCACCAAACCGATGAAGATAGAGGCGGTCAGTTATTTTCTGGTTGCAGTGTTTTTGTTCCTGGTGGCATCAATCAACATTACTGGAATCATACGCATTGTGGGAATCGTTCTTGTTGTCGTCGGCGTAATCTATTTCATTTATCTGTGGCACAACAGGACTCTGGTTATAAATCCGGACAGTGTTGAAGATGCCCCTGAAGATGATGCTGAACCGGAAAGTTCCGTTCCGTTTGAACAGATAGAAGACTACTCCTCTGATGAAGAGGAATAAAAAAATATAGTTGAATAAAAATCGAGGTTAGTATGGCTCATTGTATCGTACCGGAAGCAGAAGAAATATTGGACAAGGAATTTCCAGTTTTGGACAAGGGTTTTGTCCGCCTTGTTGACTATTACGGCTCAGACCAGCGCATAGTTCAGGCAGCACGAGTGTCTTATGGCGAAGGAACCAAAACGGTGAGTCAGGATGCAGGTTTAATCGACTATCTTTTGCGTCACCAGCACACGTCCCCGTTTGAACAGGTGGTCTTTACATTCCACGTAAAGATGCCGATTTTTGTCGCCCGCCAGTGGGTACGCCACAGAATGGGAAGAATGAACGAGGTTTCCGGCCGCTATTCAATCATGAAGGATGAATTCTATGTTCCGGACAATTCATGCATTGCCACACAGTCCAAGGACAACAAGCAGGGAAGAAACAGCGAGGCACTTCCAGAAGCAGAAGCCCAGGAATACCGCGACGCATTCACCAAGGGTCAGGAAGCAGCATACGGCGAATACAGCCAGATGATAGAAAAGGGTCTTGCACGCGAGATTGCCAGAATCAACCTGCCGCTTGCACTCTACACGGAATTCTACTGGCAGATGGATTTGCACAACCTCTTCCACTTCCTTAAGCTAAGGCTGGACAGTCACGCCCAGTACGAGATCCGCGAATACGGAAAAGTGATGCTTGAAATGGTACGCAAAGTATGCCCCCTTGCCACCGCCTCTTTTGAAAACGACATGAACGGTGCAGTTTCATTTACTGCCGAAGAAATGGACGCGCTAAGAAAAGTTCTGGACGGAAAGGAAAATCCCCTTGAAGGCAAAAAGAAAGAACGCTTCGACGAAAAGATAAAGTCCGGGGTTCAACTTTAAGAATAGTTCAAAAAAAAAGCCACACGGATTCGAATCGAATCCGCGTGACAATCTATTTACTTTGTCCTTGCGGCTACAGCTTTTTTAATTGCATCTGCAAACAGCTGGTTCTGGTCGGAACGTACTTCCGCAGAGAATTCCGGGGAACCATCTGGAGCCATTCTGTAGAACCTTGAAGAATCTGTGGTATATGCCGGAGTATCGGGATTGTTGATCCACCAGTCCAAAACTGCAATCACACACATCGTGTATTTGATCAGGTTTGAATTTGTTGCGGCTGTAGTCTTGTCATCCTTCTTTGCACCCAGAAGAACATCCATGCGCTTTGAAACAATGTTCGGAATGTCAAACTCATAGCGGTCCCAGGGATTAAGCACACCCAATACAGGCTTTTTTGCGGCTGCATTTTCGTCTATGCGGCGGCCCAAAACGGTGAATATCGTGCGCAGGTAATCCGTGCGGTTGTACAGAGGTTCGTACTTGCTGTCGTTCCTCGGCTTTGTAAGTGTCGGTGCGTTGAACTGAAGGTTTGGCATGAAGAAGAATTTTTCGCGCCAGAGGATGTTGTTGATGTTTTCCTTGCCGTAGTTCGTGTTGGGATAGTCGGGCTGTGAATAGAGCGAGTTCATGAAGTCACGGAGGTAATCGCCCAGTTTCTTGTAGAAGAGGTCCTCGATGTAGAAGCTCCAGTCAGACATTGCGGTGCCAAGTGAATCAGGAAGTGCTCCCAGCTTTTCGTCGGCCTTGATGTTAAAGTTGATGTTGCGGCAACCGTGGAAAAGGTCGTCCAGAATCTTGAGCAAAACCAAAGTTACCTGCACGCCGTTTTCCGGATTGAGCATGTTGAATCCTTCCTCAAACTTATACAGCGGCTGGAAATACACGAACATGTCCGGGTGAGTTTCAAGATGAGAGAAACCTGCTTCCGGGAACAATTGTTCAAGAAGCTTGAGACCTGCAACAACAAGCTCATCCTTTTTGCCTGGAACATGACGCTTGGCTTCTTCCTTCTTGCGTGCTTCCTCTTCTTCCCTCTGAATCTCCTCTTCGCTCTTCTTCTTTTTCTCCGGGAGGAGAAGGTCATATCTTGAAAGGTTTACAAACTGAAGGATTGTTGCAATCTGCTTGGAGAAGAATTCCTGGAATTCATAATATTTGCTGGAACACATCCTCATCAAAAGCGGATACATTCCCTTAAGAATCTGGTTGTAGACAAAGAGCCATTCTGTGATGCCCTGTTTTGCCAGAGACTGAAGCCTCATCTTGTCGGCACCCTGGAAGTTGCACAAGTCAGCGTAGATTTCCTTGATTGCGGCCGGAATCTGCTGTTCACCGATGTAGTAGACAGTCATCAATTCATGGTACATTGCCTTGACATATGGAATCATCATCGGAATAGTGATGTCATTTGCGTTGTCGTCTATTTCCGTTGCCAGCGGCTTTAAGTCCTTCATGTTCCATTTTCCTACAGTGCGCAGGAATTTGAACTTGAGGTCCGTTTCGGTTGCAATCTGGGCCTTGTAGGTATCCGGTGAAATCTGAATGAAGGTCTTTATCGTGGTGATGAAAGACTGCATGTGCTCGATGTGCTTCTTGACCTTGTAGCTTGCAAAATCTTTTGAAACCTTTTCCTTGTTTTTTGCGGAAAGATTGTAAAGGAAAGAGAAGAATCCCCTGTTCACCTTTATCTCATATTCCTCAGACATCATGAGCTTGTTCATGAGCTTTAGGTCCTTGGATGTTACTGCCGGTAAGTCTGCATCTGTTTTTTTAAGAATCTCACTTGTTGCCATAGTCTTTTTTAATCCCTCTTTATTTGAATTTGAATATGCCGCGCTGCTTGCCGAAATGTCAGATGATGTTTTCCCTGAAGCCCTGACAATCACACGGTCATTTGGTCTGCGTCTTGGTAAAGTTGCAGGATCTACTGGTACAGAACGTTCCGGTAGAATCTCTCCACCTATTTTTTGTGCCATTTCCTTGGCTTCATCCTCATCAAGCGGACCTATGTTCCTGCGGGTTTTTTCAAAAGTCCCCGGAGCAAAAGAACGCACACTTCCTTTTTTGACTTCTTCTTCTGTATCAGCCATGTTTCTCCTTCCTTTTTTTCATAATCGAATTACATATTTTTTTGAGATTCCTGGTAAAGAGTCGATTACAATTTTGTTTCCATCATCATCTACCAGAACACCGTTAAACACTCCGTATATCGTGTGGTATTCAGCACGCACAACAAGAGGATTGATTATATTCACACTGTCCGAGACGGGGGTAAATATCAAATCTATCATGTTTTCCGTATCCTGAATGTTCCATTTATTCATTATACCATAGGTATGAGTTATGACAACAGGTGGGAGGGCTGTTTCCCTGCCATTATAAAAAAGTGCATTTCCGTTGTAAGAATCCTGATCAAAGGCATCCAGAGAGCCTGCTTCCAGCCTGAATGAAATGTTCTTTCCGTCTATTGCGCCCATTCCGGTTAAGAATTCTCCGTGGCTGATGAATTTCATGTATGTGCGGTTCATGTCGAAAAAACAAATGCCATCGGCATCTGGCATGGTTTTTGGGGCCTGATTTTTGGATGTAAGCGTTATGGCCCCATGCAGTGGAAGTGAACTGTAATAACGTGCTGAACATCGCCTTAATGTTGGAGCTGGAAGAACCATTGTAAGTTCTGCTGATTGCTCAGTCTTGAACTGTGCCTTGAATGCGGCGTTAACCTGCGGGCGGACAGAATCACCATGCAAATTGAATATTACAGAAAGCTTGTCATGGAAGCGGTCCCAGCTAATCCTGATGTACCGTGCCTTTTTGTAACAAGAGGTGGCGGCAAAAGTCAGCCTGTGTGGAACAAACCTGCGGCGAGGACCCATAAGTGAATGATAGGAGAATTTCTGCCTGGTAGTCATATTCCAGAAAGTAATTTCAGCGAATCCAAAAATTTTTGCGTCAAAGAATTCAATACATCCTATATATTCACCTATGCTGTAAAAAAACGACAGCCGGCTTTTTATGCGAAGATTTGAAATCCACTTTGGAACGGGAATATTAAGATAAGGTCTGTTCAACCATCTTATATCCAAGCGCTCCGGATGCCCTTTAAAAGTTCCGAAAACAGGCTTACCGTCTTCAACAAGTTTTTCTGGACAATCCTGAATAAGTCTTTTATACGACATAATCCTTTTTGATGCAGTAGTATTCATATATTATATCAGTATTTTCCAATAAAGTAAACAAAAGACTTTATTTCCGATATATATTGAGTCAATCTTAATTAGCAGATGCTTTGGGGATTGATTTTATAACTATACATACGGGATTGCTATGAAACTGATTGATGAACAAGAACTTATCGAAACTGTGCTTTCTGTCAACTTAAGCAGAAAATGCATCAACGATTTAGTGCAGGCCTTGACTTTTAAGCGTTACATAATCTCGGCTGTCTTACCTTTTACCCCTGAATCCGAGACTTTCGGGCATTTTCTTGAAAGATTCTGGGATTATGATTCTTCCCCATACATCAGGGAAAAACAAATCGTGGGGCAGACAGTTCACAGACGATATGCAGACATAATGCTAAGCCGGGCAAGGACATATTGGATTCCTAAATTCGGGAGCAGGACACTTGGTTCAATCTCCCTGAATGATATAAAGAAGCACTTGCAGAATCTTGCATGCAATCCGCAAAAAGTTTACGGCAGAAAAATGGAAAACAACGGAAAACGGGCATATAAAGTTCAAATGCTCAGTTCTGAAACCGTCAACCAGATTGTCCGATCTGCCACATGTGCGCTAAAATGGGCCTATCACAACAATCTGACCAAAAATGATTGTTTTAGCGGGATAGTTTATTGCCATGTCAGTCCAAAACCCCGCCGTATCCTTAGCATGAGCGAGGCCATTCAAGTTTTTTCAGCATCATGGGAGAATCCGATGTATAGGCTGGCAAACCTCTGTTCTGCATGTACGGGAATGCGAATTGGAGAAGTTCAGGCACTTCAATTCCGGGATATTGGTAAAGACAGGATTTATGTCCGTCATAACTGGGCAAGACTTGAAGGATTAAAATGCCCCAAAAACGGGGAAGAACGGGAAATAAGGGTTTCCAAGAAGATAATCCATGAGCTTGTCTCTCTTATGCACAAAAATCCATATGGTTTTTCCGAGGACAATTTTGTTTTCTGGGGATATAAAAAAACAGCACCGTGTCAGGGCCGGCATTGGAACGAAGCCTTGCATAAAGTGGTCTCAGAATTGAATATTTCCGACTGGCAGAACGTGTCATTTCATGGATGGAGACACTTTTTTGCCTCCAATATGGCAGATTTCATAGATGAACGGAAACTTCAGCTTGCAACAGGCCATAAAAGCCGTTATATGCTCAAAAAATACGCCTCCCACGAGTCAGAGCAAACCCTGGACGAATTAGGCAACGTTTCAGAAAAACTCTTCAAACCCCTCGTATCTACAAATTTTCATGTGTAAAATTGAAAGATGAAAGTTAATTAATAATTCGGAATTAGGAATGCATAATTAAGAATTGAGATTGTCATGCTGAACTTGATTCAGCATCTATCTGTTTGGTAATTGAAAAAAAGTTTTGTCACGCGGATTCGAGATTTCTACGAAATCTCTTTAAATTTGGGCTGTCTTGCCGATTGGCTTTGTGTCTTGCTGGCTGGTGATTGAAAAAAATTCAAGAATTCCTCCCAAAAATTGTTAAAAATGCAGTTTCTCATGCTAATTAAATGGTAGGGGCTGAAAACTGCCCATATTACTATTAAAACAGGAGGGCAAAACATGCCTAACGAAATCACACCATCGGGAACGGTAAACCACTACAAGGACCGTCTGTTCATCTCCATCTTCGGGAAAGACAACGACCAGAGCAAGAAGTGGAGGTTAGATTTATACAATGCGCTCAGGGGTACTAACTATACTGATCCTAACGCACTGGAACTGAACACCATCGAGAATGTTATCTACCTTACGATGAGGAACGACGTCTCATTCCTCGTGGACTCACAGATGACCCTGTTCGAACAGCAGAGTACCTTCAATCCCAACATGCCGTTAAGGGGATTAATGTACTTCGCACAACTATATCAGATGCACCTAAGCAGACAGAGGCGGCACCTTTTACGTTCAAGCATAGTCAAGATTCCAAATCCACAATTCATAGTCCTTTACAACGGAACAAGAGAAACTGATGACAGGGAGTTTCTCAAGTTATCTGATGCATTTGAGAAAGAGGACAAGTCGGGCCGGTACGAATGGACAGCGGAACTGATAAACATCAACCCGAACCACAACCAGGTACTTCAAAAAAAATGCAAACCGTTGTATGATTATGTAAGGTATGTTTCCAGAGTAAAGGAAAACAAGAAGAAGGGAATGAGCCTGAGGGAAGCCGTAGATGATGCAATTGAA